>DATLQI010000013.1:0-8499 GCA_035535295.1 Solirubrobacterales bacterium | reverse complement strand
CACCCTGCTCATCGGGATCCTCGCCGCGGGTGGCGCCGCCCAGGACCAGTCCGGCTTCCTCGAGGAGGGCCAGCTCGACGGTCTCGCGCCGGCGATGCTGCTGATCGCGATGTTCGTCGCGCTGATCAACTTCGCGCACGTCGTCGGGATGATCTTCTTTCAGAGCGTGCGCTACAAGGGGCCGTTCGAGAAGCTCTTCAGCCGCCTCAGCCTCTACGGCACGCCGATCGTGCTCGTGCTGATGCTGGCGTTCTACATCGGCCGCGCCTGAGCGCGGCTCAGTCCTCGGCGAACTTGTAGCCGATCCCGCGCACGGTGACGACGAGCTCGGGCCGCTGCGGGTCGCGCTCGACCTTCTGGCGCAGGTTTGAGATGTGGACGTCGCAGGCGCGCTCGTCGCCGTCGAACTCGGTCTGCCAGAGCTCCTCCATGATCTGGGCGCGGGAGAAGACCTCCCCCGGACGGGCAACGAGCAGGCGCAGCAGCTGGAACTCCGAGCGGGTGAGGTTGACGGGGACGCCGCGGACGGTGGCGACGTGGCGGACGAGGTCGATCGAGACCGGCCCGGACTCGATCTTCACCGCCTGGGAGAGCGGCGCCCGGTCGAGCTCGCGCCGCCGCAGCTGCGCCCGCACCCGCCCCAGCAGCTCGCGCACCGAGAAGGGCTTGGTCACGTAGTCGTCGGCACCGACCTCGAGCCCGACCACCTTGTCGACCTCGGCGTCTTTGGCGGTAAGGACGATGATCGGGACGGCGCTGCGCGAGCGGACGTCGCGGCAGATGTCGAGCCCGGATGGGCCCGGCATCATGATGTCGAGGATCAGCAGGTCGAAGGGGACGCCGTTGCCGAGCAGCTGGGCGGCCTCGTCGCCGTCGGCGGCCGGGGTGACTTCAAAGCCCTCCTGGGCCAGCGCGTAGCCGACCGAGTCGCGCACGCTCGGCTCGTCGTCGGCGATGAGGATGCGGCCGCTGCTCATGCGACCGGGGTCGGGCTCGGTTGCGCGATCGGGAGGCGCACCCAGAAGGTGCTCCCCTCCCCCTCCACCGACTCGGCGCCGATCCGGCCGCCCATCACGTCGACCATCCGCCGCGCGATCGCCAGGCCGAGGCCGAAGCCCTCCTGCTTGCGCGACTCCGAGCGCCGATAGAAGCGCTCGAAGACGCGCTCGAGCTCGCCTGCGGGAATGCCGGTTCCAGTGTCAATGACCTCCAAGATGACTTCGCCCTCGCTCTCGTGGCGGCCGCGAACGGTAACGGTGCCGGGGGGAGGCGTGTTCTTGAAGGCGTTGGTGAGCAGGCCGATCATCACCTGCCGCAGCAACGTCGGATCGCCGGTAGCGGCGAGATCGGACTCGACGTCGACGACCAGCTCCACGTGCGGCGGTGCTTCGCAAGCGTTGACCACGTCCTTGATCGCCATCGGCACGTCGACGGGTTCGCTCTCCGGAGCACCCCGGGACTCGACCCGGGCCAGAGTCAACAGCGACTGGGTCAGACGGTTCATCCGCTCGGCGTCTTCCCCCAAGCGTTTGAGGAAGTGGTCGCGGTCCTTGGGATCGTTCTTGGCGCCGCTCTGCAGGACCTCGATCGCGCCGGAGATCCCGGCCAGCGGGTTGCGCAGCTCATGCGCGGCGTTGGAGACGAAGTCGGCTTCGGCCAGCTCCGTGCGCAGCTCGTCGGTGCGGTCGCGCATCACCGCCAGCACGGCCCGCTCGTCGGGCAACGAGCGGGCGGTCAGCGCGTAGGCGCGATCGCCGATCCGCAACGCCGGGTGGGAAGAGAAGCCGACCTCGGCGGCGCGGTAAAGCAACGGCAGCGCCTCCTCGGGCGGCTGGCCGGATTCGTCGAGCAGGCGCGAGGCGGCGCTGTTGGAGAAGCGGACCGGTCCCTCGAAGTCGACGACCATCACCACGTCCGTCAGCCCGTCGAAGATCGCCGCGAGCTTGTTGCGGTCGGAGGAGAGGACGCCGAAGCTCTCCTTCAGCGAAGCGCGCATCGAGTCGAGGGCGCGGGCGAGGTCGCCGATCTCGTCCGGCCCGGAGGTGTTCAACGGGTGGTCGAACGAGCCCCCCGCCATTTCCCCCGCGGCGCGGGCGAGGCTGACGACGCGGTGGGAGATCGCGACCGCGATCAGGAAGCCGGCGAGGACGCCGACGGTGACCGCGGCGATCAATGCCTGCGGCTTGTCGCCGAAGAAGTAAACGGCGGCGGCGGTGATCAGGCTGACCGCGGCGAAGGCGCCGGTGAGCCAGAGGCGCATCCCGATCCGCGGCGCCCCAGGGGGCGGTCCAGCCGGGGTCTGCTCCGAACGTCGCATGAAGATTTACTAACACAATCCCCCCGTCGTCGCGGCAGACCAGGAGTTTCCGTGCCTACGTGGGAGAATCGAACTTGTGCGAACGCTTGTCTTCATTCCCGCCTGGAACGAGGAGGACTCCGTCGCCGCGGTGATCGCCGGCGTCCACGAGGCGCTGCCGGGGGCGGACGTGCTCGTCGTCGACGACGGCTCCGGCGACGCCACCGCCGAGCGCGCGCGCGAGACGGGCGCGCTGGTCGCCTCCCTCCCCTTCAACCAGGGCCTGGGGGCGGCGCTGCAGACCGGCTACCTCTACGCGCTGCGCAACGGCTACGACGCCTGCGCCCACCTCGACGCCGACGGCCAGCACCCGCCCGAGGAGGTCGTCCGCCTGCTGGCCGAGGTGGAGGCCGACCGGGCCGACCTGGTGATCGGCTCGCGTTACCACTCCGGCGCCGTCGCTGGCTCCGGGGACTACAAGCCGACCTTCTCGCGGCGGATCGGAATCAGCGTCTTCCGCTTCTTCCTCACCCTGGCGACGCGGCAGCGCTTCACCGACACGACCAGCGGCATGCGGGCGGCCAACCGCCGGGTGATGGCGCTCTTCTCCCAGCATTACTCGCCGGACTTCGCCGAGATCGAGTCGCTGCAGCTGGCGGTGCGCCAGGGCCTGCGGGTCGAGGAGCTGCCGGTGCGGATGCTGGAGCGGGCCGGCGGCAGCTCCTTCCTGACGCCGCTGCGCTCGGCCTTCTTCATCTTCAAGGGGCTCGTCGTCCTCCTCGTCGGCCAGTTCCGGCCGCGCCAGGCGGAGGCGGAGCGATGAGAACGCTGGTGCTGGCGGCGGGGCAGGCCGAACCCCAGGTCCACCTCACCTCGCAGACGCGGATCGTCGCCGCGGTGATCGCGATCTTCTTCATGCTCCTGATCCTCGACCTGATCCGCCGCGACCGCCTGCAGGAGCGCTACAGCGTGATCTGGTTCGTCGCCGGGCTTGGGATGCTCGCCGGCGCCGCCTTCCCGGGGCTGCTGGAGCTGCTCGCCGACGCGATGGGCGTCCGCAACACCAACGTCGCCCTCTTCTCCGTCGTGCTCCTGCTACTGCTCGGGCTGGCGCTCAACTTCAGCGTGATCATGTCCCGCCAGGCTGCCCAGATCACCCGGCTGGCGCAGGAGCGGGCGATCGAAAAGGCGCTGGCGGAAAAGGGGAGCGGTGAGGGACGGAACGGCTCAACCGGCGAAGAGCGCCTCGAGCCTAAAAAAGAGAGCCTCTAGCGCCAGCTCCTCGCTGACGTTCAGTTCGAGGCTGCGACGGGTCTCCTGGACCAGCGCGGCGCCCTGACGGGCGACGGCTGCATCGAGTCCCGAGGCCTGAGCCCGCAGCTGCTCGAGCCGGTCGCGGTTGAAGACGACCTCCTCGGCACCGGAAGCGACCGCGGCGAGGTCGCGCAGCCAAGCGGCGCAGAGCTCGAAGCCGAGCTCGAGGATCTCGGTGCGGCGGCGGCGCCCGGCGCGTTTGGCGCCGTCGCCGATCTCCTTGGCGCTGCGTTTGACCCCGGCCTTCGCTTCCTCCTCCAGCGCTTCCCGGGTGGCTGCTTCGACGTCGGCGCCGACCGCCTGAGCGCGGTCGAGCAGCGCTTTCCAGGGAGCGCCACCGCACTCCCCCGCCAGGGCGGCGCCAACGCAGCGCTCGGCCTCGGCCCGCAGCTCCCGCCCGCGCTCGCTCAACAGCAGCCGTGCCCGCTCGAGGTCGCCCGCGGCGAGCCGGGCCGCGGCGGCGATCTCCTCCTGCTGACGGGACGATTCCCCTCCATATAGGGGTACTTTCGTCCCGTCGGCAATTTCGCGTTCGAGCACCTCGGCGGGCAGCGGGGCGAATTCGATGGTTTGGCAGCGGGAGGCGACCGTCTCCAGGAGGCCCTCGCCGTCGGAGCTGAGGAGGATCAGGTGGACGAACCCGGGGGGCTCCTCGAGCGTCTTCAGCAGCGCGTTCTGGCTCTCGTCGCGCATCGCCTCGGCGGCCTCGATCACGAACACCCGCTTGCCGCCTTCGAAGGGCCGGTAGGCCGATGCGCGGATCACCCGCTCGCGCACCTCCTCGACCATGTGCTGGGCACCGGCCGGGGCGAGCCAGACGAGGTCGGGATGGGGCGAAGGGTCGAGCAGAGCCCGCCGCCGCGCGTCCTCGGGGTCGGCGGCGGCAGCGGCGAGGATCTCCGCCGCGAACGAGCGCGCGGCGGCACGCTTGCCGGACCCACGTGGCCCGTGAAAGAGATAGGCGTGCGAGGGTTCGGCCGCGAGCGCGGCGTTCAGGGCCACCCGCGCCCGCGCCTGGTGCTCGGTCGCCTCAAGCAGCGGCGAGTCGGCCATTCACTGCCTCCATCACCCGCTCGTGGACCTCCTCGACCGAGCCGGCAGCGTCGACGACGACGACACGGTCGGAGGCGATCACGGCGATCTCTTCGTAAGCCTCAGCGACCGCCTGCTGCAGGCCCAACCCCTCCTGCTCGAAACGGTCGTCCCCCTCCGCGCGGCCGAGGCCGGTCTCGGGATCCAGCCGCAGCAGCACCGTCAGGTCCGGCCAGAGGCCGTCGGTGGCGATCTCGCAGAGGCCGATCACCTCGCCGACGCCGAGCCCGCGGGCGGCGCCCTGGTAGGCGACGCTGGAGTCGCTGAAGCGGTCGGCAACGACGTGGCGCCCGTCGTCCAGGGCCGGGCGGATCACCCGCTCGGTGAGGTCGGCGCGGGCAGCGAGGAAGAGCATCAGCTCGGCCAGCGGCTCCAGGGAAACGCTCGGGTCGGCGAGCAGCTCGCGGATCCGCTCAGCGGCTTCGGTGCCACCCGGCTCGCGGATCGCCACCGTCCCCTCCCCCAGCGCCTCGACCAGCAGCCGCGCCTGGGTGCTCTTCCCTGAGCCGTCCACGCCCTCCAGGGAGATGAACATCAAATGACGGCCCCAGATCGCCGCCATGCGGCGTCCTCGGTCGCCCAAATAGCGCTGCTATTCGGGCTCCCTGCGTCCTTGCCTGGCGACGCCTGGGTCACGTCATTTAGCGGCTGCTTTAGCCCGTTTCCGCTTGCGGGTCGCCGTGCTCGATTTGTCTTTCTCGGGCATCGGTTTCTTTTCCATCTCGGCTTTCGCGGCTTTGGCGGCTTCGCGCTCGGCCCGGCGTTTCTTCATCTCCTGCATCGACTCGCAGTCGTCGTTGAGGCAGAGGTTCCAGGGCCGGCCGCGGAACGGCTGGACTTTGAGCCGCGGGGTGCGGTCGCAGATCGAGCAGCGCTCCTCGAGCCGGAAGACGTCGCCGCGCTGGGGCAGCGGGAAGGTCTGGTCGCAGGAGTCGGGGTCGTCGGCGGTCCACCCGCTGCATCCCACAAACCTTTTTCCTGATTTTTTCGCCCGGATGATCCGCAGCATGTTCGGCGAGCCGTCCTCCTTGGTGCGGCCGGCTTCTTCGCAGACCTTGCAGGGGCCGAGGATGCGGTCCTCGTCCATCCCTTTCCAGATCACTTTCGCCAGGTCTTCGCGCGCGCCGTCGATTTCGTCCCAGGTCTTGTGCAGGAGGTCGCGGCTCTCGCCGACGACCGCGCCCTTGGTCATCTCGCCGGCGGCGATCCGGTCCATCTCCGCCTCCAGCGTCGCGGTCATCTCCGGCGTCGCCATCGCCGGCACGTAGTTCTTGAACGCCTCGTAGAGGGCGATCCCGGTCTCGGTCGGGATCGGCGGGTTGCCGTAGACGTAGCCGCGGTCGAAGAGCTTCTGGATGATGTCGGCGCGGGTGGCTTTGGTGCCGAGGCCGCGCTCCTCCATCATCTCGATCAGTTTCGCCTGCGAGATCCGGCCGGGCGGCTGGGTCTCCTTGTCGACGATCCAGGGGTCGCCCTCGAGCTGCAGGGTCTGGCCCTCTTCCAGTTTCGGGATCTCCTCGTCGGCCGAGCGGGCGTAGGTGTAGATCCCCGCGTAGCCGGGGTCGACGACGACCGAGCCGCGGACGAAGTAGGTCTGGTCGCCGGCCTCGATGTCGGCGCGGGTCGACTCGGTGATCATCGGCGGGCTGAAGGTGGCGAGGAAGCGGCGGACGACGAGTTCGTAGACCCGTTTCTTCGGGCCCTCGAGGGCGCCCGGGTGGACCGCCTGGGTCGGGTAGATCGGCGGGTGGTCGGTCGTCTCTTTTTTGCCCCGGGTCGGGGTCAGCTCGCCGTCGAGCAGGCCCGAGGCGGCGGAGAACTCCTTGATCCGTACCAGCGAGGTGACCAGCTCGCGGACCGGCAGCGAGGAGGGGTAGACAGTGTTGTCGGTGCGCGGGTAGGAGATGAAGCCGTCCATGTAGAGGTCCTCGGCGATCCGCATCGCGCTGGCGGGGGTGATGCCGAGGCGGCTGGAGGCGTCGGTGCTGAAGGCGGTGGTGTTGTAGGGGGTCGGCGGCTTGCGGGTGTTTTTCCGCGCCGTCACCGACTTCACCGTGCCGGGGCTGGAGGTGCCAGCGAGCGCCGCGTCGGCCTCGGCTTTCTCCCAGAATTTGTCGACGCTGTGGTGGGTCTCGAAGCTGCCGTCGGGATGATCGAACCGCGCGAACAGTTCCCAGAACGGTTTCGCGACGTGGGCGCGGCGTTCCATCTCGCGCTCGACGATCAGGCCCAGGGTCGGGCTCTGCACGCGGCCGACCGAAAGGAAGTTGGAGCCGAAGCGGCGGCTGGCGAGCGAGACGGCGCGGGTCAAGGTCGCGCCCCAAAGCAGGTCGATGTCCTGGCGGGCGGCGCCGGCGTTGGCGAGCGGGTAGGAGAGCGTGTCGAGGTTGGAGAAGGCGCGCTCGATCTCTTCTTTGGTCAGCGCCGAGTAGCGGGCGCGCTGGATCGTCAGAGTGCCGGCGTCGGTTTCCTCGCGCGTGCCCAGGGCCGGGTTGGCGTCGAGCATCTCCTCCAGGGCCTCGAGGCCGATCAGCTCGCCCTCGCGGTCGAAGTCGGTGGCAATCACCAGCTCGTCCGCCTCTTTCGCCAGTTTCTTGATCGCTTTGACGACGTTTTTGTCGGTCGGCTCCTTGATCAGGCTGGCGTCGATCAGGTCGTTGAGGTCGGTCTTCTGCCAGTTCGAGTAGCCCTCGGGGAAGGCCGGGCCGAGCACGTGGCCCTTGAGGCCGACCGTCATCTGCTCGTTGCCTTCCTCGTCGGTCCAGGCGTAGAAGGGGACTTTGAAAGTTTTGTCAGCGCTGTTGGTGCCGTTGCTGAGGGCTTCGGCGATCTTCTTGGCGCTGTTGTTCTTCTCGGTGACGATCAGTCTCATGGGGCGGCGAGGGTAGCAGGGCATCTCGGCTGCGCAAGCGGGCATCCATCCGTCCGATCTCCTCCCAGGTCCCTGCCGATCCGCTTAGGATCACCGCTCCATGAGGTGTCTCGTAACCGGCGGCGCCGGCTTCATCGGCTCGAACTTGGTCGACGCTCTGCTCGCCCGCGGCGACGAGGTGACGGTCGTCGACGACCTCTCCACCGGCCGCATGTCCAACCTCGAGCCGGGCCTGGCAAACGGCGCCGAGCTGGTCGAGCTGGACATCCGCGACGGCGAGGCGCTGAGCCGCCTGGCGGGAGAGAAACGGCCGGAGGCGATCTTCCACCTCGCGGCCCAGATCGACGTCCGCAAGTCCCTCGCCGACCCCTGCTTCGACGCCGGCATCAACGTCGGCGGCACCGCCAACGTGCTCGAGGCCGCGCGCGCTTCTGGCGCCCGCCGCGTCGTCTCGATCTCCACCGGCGGGGCGATCTACGGCGAGGGCGAGGGCCAGCAGCTGCCGCTGCCGGAGGACGCCCCGATCGCGCCGCTCTCCGCCTACGGCCAGAGCAAGTTCGCGGCCGAGGGCTACGTCTCCCTCTACGAGCGCCTCTACGGGCTCTCCGGGGTCTCGCTGCGACTGGGCAACGTCTACGGCCCGCGCCAGGACCCGCTCGGCGAGGCCTGCGTGATCGCGATCTTCTGCGCCAAGCTGCTCGAGGGCGGGCGGCCGGTGATCTTCGGCGACGGCCAGCAGACGCGCGACTACATCTACGTCGACGACGTGGTGGACGCCAACCTCCGCGCCGCGGACTCGAGTGCCGGCGGCGCCTTCAACATCGGTCGCGGCGTGGAGACGAACCTGCTCGAGCTGGTGGAGGCGCTGGCGCCGCACGTCAACGGCTCGTTCGAGGCCGAGCACGCCCCCGCGCGCCCGGGCGAG
>DATLQI010000012.1:0-120698 GCA_035535295.1 Solirubrobacterales bacterium | reverse complement strand
GACCGCGACGACGCGGTCTGCAAGGCCGGCCGCCGTCGCGAGGGCGTGTGGGCCGCCACCTGAGCGTCCCCAGGTGGCGAATTGCTCGAGTCCGAGCTTTTCGGCGATCACCTCGACATCCTGCGCGACATCGGTGACCGCGCGACCCGGCATGCGCGTCGAGTCCCCGTACCCAGCGCGATCGTAGGAGAGCAGGCGCACGCCCTGCTCCCGCGCGAGCTCCACGTGTCGCTCGAAGGGCACGCCGGATGAGGGCGTTCCGTGATGGAAGAGGATGGGACGGCCGTCCGGGTTGCCGGCGTCGTACACCGTCAGCGAGCGGCCGTCCGCCGTCCCGATCTTAAGCTCCTCCACCCGCCGAGCCTACAAGGCGGTGACCTACAAGGCAGTGATCAGCGAGGCTGCGGCACGATCCGGATGTAGGGCTTCGGCTCCTTCCAACCATCCGGATACGTCTCCTTTGCCTCGTCGTTCGAGACTGAGCCGGCGATGATCACGTCGTCGCCCTGCTGCCAGTTGACCGGGGTCGCGACCTTGTGGTTCGCGGTGAGCTGGAGCGAGTCGATCACTCGCAGCACCTCGTCGAAGTTGCGGCCGGTGGTCATCGGATAGACGAGGATGAGTTTGATTTTCTTGTCGGGGCCGATGACGAAGACGTTGCGGACGGTCTGGTTGTCGGCCGGGGTGCGATCGCCGGGGTCGCCGGAGACGTCGGCCGCGAGCATCCCGTAGGCCTTGGCGATCGAGAAGTCGGGGTCGCTGATGATCGGGTACTCGACCCTCGCGCCCTGCGTCTCCTCGATGTCCTTAGCCCACTCCTCGTGTTTGTCGAGCGGGTCGATCGAGAGGCCGGCGATCTTGACGCCGCGCTTCTCGAACTCCGGCTCGATCCGCGCCATGTAGCCGAGCTCGGTCGTGCAGACCGGGGTGAAGTCCTTCGGGTGGGAGAACAGAACCGCCCACGAGCCGTCGATCCAATCGTGGAACTTGATCCGGCCCTGGGTGGTATCGGCCTCGAAATCGGGTGCTACGTCACCGAGCTGTAGAGCCATTTGCCCCGCTCCTCTCGCGTTTCTTCTTCTATTACCTGAATCCTTATCGGAGTTTAGCTATTTGCAGTCATCGGCCGGTGAGGACGCCGCTGACGAGAGACGCCAGATCGTCCCCCTCCTCGACCACCCGAACCGGGATCCGCCAGGTGCGCGCGGCGTGCTGGACGACCTCCGCCCCCTGCCCGGTTCCCTCGTAGACGACGCCCCTAACCGGGGTTTCGACCAGGTGTTCGAGCAACCGCTCCAGGCGCGGGCCGTGGATCGCCGCCAGCTCCTCCTCGCTGCCGGAACAGCTCCCGAGCAGGAGGACGAGGACGGCGACGTCGCCGACCAGCTCGAGGATCGTCCCCGGCCGATCGGGATCAGCCAGCGCTGACTCGATCCCAGCCGCCTCGATCTCCCCCAGCCCCTCGTCCCGTCGGCTGGTCCCGCGCACCGCCCAGCCCTCGGCGAGCAACCGCCCACCGAGCTCGCGGCCGCGACAGCCGCAGCCGACGATCAGCGCCCGCGCCACCTAGCTCGCCTCGAAGGGACCGCGTCCGCGCAGGCGCAGCTGCTCGTCTTCGGCGACGCCGCGGTGCAGGTCCTCTTCGGTCATCTCCGGGGCGCCGCGCCGCCGCCGCATCTCGTTCTGCGCCTCCAGCATCTGGCGCACGTCGTCGATCTCGTTCTGCGCCTCGACCTCGGGCGAGCGGGTCGGGACCCAGTCGACGAGGCTGGCGGAGCTGCCCGGGTAGAAGTGCCCGACGACCAGCAGCACGCCGACCATGAAAGCCAGGAGACCAAGGGTTCCGAGGATGAAGAGCACGCGAGAAGGATACGGTTCAAAGCGATGCCCGAGGCCTACCTGATCGAACCCCTGCGGACCCCGATGGGCGCCTACCGCGGGGCCCTGTCCGGGGTCCGCCCCGACGACCTGGCCGCCCATGTGATCGCCGCCGTGGTCGAGCGCAGCGGCGTCGACCCGGAGCGGATCACCGACGTCTACTTCGGCGCCGCCAACCAGTCCGGCGAGGACAACCGCGACGTCGCCCGGATGGCGGCGCTGCTGGCGGGCCTGCCGCAGAGCGTCCCCGGGGCGACGGTCAACCGCCTCTGCGCCTCCGGCCTCGAGGCGATCAACAGCGCCGCCCGCGCGGTCAAGGCAGGGGAGGGCGACTTCTATCTCGCCGGCGGGGTCGAGTCGATGAGCCGGGCGCCGTGGGTGGTCGAGAAGCCCGAGCGGGGCCTCCCCCGCGGCCCGCAGACGATGCACGACACCACCCTGGGCTGGCGGATGATCAACCCGCGGATGGCCGAGCTCGGCGTCTCCACCGAAGCGATGGGCGAGACCGGCGAGAACGTCGCCGAACGCTACGGGGTCAGCCGCGAGGACCAGGACGCCTTCGCCCTGCGCAGCCACCGGCGAGCGGTCGCCGCGACCGAGGCCGGCAAGCTTGCCGAGGAGATCGTCCCGATCGAGGCGCCGCGGGGACGCGAGAATGTCGTGGTCGAGGCCGACGAGGGACCGCGCCCCGACGCCTCGCTGCAGAAGCTGGCGAAGCTGCGGCCGGTCTTCCGCGAGGACGGCACCGTCACCGCCGGCAACGCCTCGACCCTCAACGACGGCGCCGCCTGCCTGCTCGTCGCCTCCGAGAAGGGCGTCGAGGAGATCGGTGCCGAGCCGCTGGCGCGGGTCGTCGCCACCGGCGTCGCCGGGGTCGACCCCGCCTTCATGGGCGTCGGCCCGGTCAAAGCGGTACCGCGGGCCCTTGAGAACGCCGGCCTGACGATCGACCAGATCGACCTCGTCGAGCTGAACGAGGCCTTCGCCTCCCAGGTCCTCGCCAGCGCCCGCGAGCTCGGGATCGAGGAGGAGCGCCTCAACGTCAACGGCGGCGCGATCGCCCTCGGCCACCCGCTCGGCTGCTCCGGCGCCCGCCTCACCGGCGCCCTGGTCCGCGAGCTGAAGCGCCGCGGCGGCAAGTTCGGCATCGCCACCCTCTGCGTCGGAGTGGGCCAAGGTTTGTCCACTGTCTTTGAAGCGGTCTGAACGCTTAATTAGGGTGTTGACGATGCAGATGAAGGGGGGACGACTGCTGGCCATCCTCGGCGGCGCGATTCTGGCGCTGAGCCTCGTGCTGCCAGCGGCCGCCTCAGCCTCAGGCGGGGCGCACGCCTCGATCATCGGCGGCAGCCCCGCCTCGATCGCGCAGTTCCCTTCCCTCGCCTATATCGAGGCTGGCAACGCACGCCACGGCTTCGCCTGCACCGGCACCGTGGTGGCACCGCGAGTGGTCCTCACCGCCGCCCACTGCGCCGAGGACGTGGAAACCGGTGGCTTCACCAAGCCGGGCGAATACGCGGTCGGGACCAACATCGCCAATCCGAAGCAGGCCAGCGGGGAAAACATCTTCAGGGTCAGCGCCGTCCACGTCTTCCCCTCCTTCGACCCCGGCGTGATCCACGGCGACGCCGCCGTGCTGATCCTCGACCGACCGACCAGCGCGCCGCCGCTGGCGCTGGCCGGGCCCGAGGACGCGGCGCTCTACGAAGGCGGCGCCGCGGTGACGGTCGCCGGCTGGGGCCTGACCCGAGCACAGAATCGGCAGGCGCCGGCAAACCTGCGCTCGGCGACGATGGCGATCCAGAAACCGACCACCTGCCAGCGCAAGACCCGCGGCTTCTACAAGGAGTTCTCGCCCGCGGTGCAGCTCTGTCTACTGAGCCCGCCGGCGAACAAATCCGGCACCTGCTTCGGCGACAGCGGCGGCCCGGCGATCGGTCAGCGCGCCGACGGCACCCCGGTCGAGCTCGGCGTGATCAGCGTCGTCGGTCCCCTCTGCACGCCGCAGTCGCCGAACGTCCTGACCCGTGTCGACTACGTCTCCTCCTGGGTGGCGGAATGGATCGCCGCGACCGAAAGCGGGGCGCCGGCGCCCTTCGTCGACCCCGCGGCACCGCTGCCGACGATGAAGAAGTCGGTCGCCGAGGAGTTCGCGATCTACACCCTCTTCAATGCCTTCGGGGAGCGCTTCGGCGACCTCAGCAGGATCTCCGGCAATTGCCGAAAGGTCAGCCGCACCCGCTACCGCTGCGAAATCGCCTGGCTCAGCCACCACACCATCTACGCCGGCCTCGTCTCCCCCTTCTACGTTCGCCGCCAGCAGACCAACACCTGGGACAGCCACTACCAGGTCCGCTGGGCTCCGCAGCGCTGCATTTCCAGCGACCGCCTCGGCGGCCCCGGCTGCCGGATTCACAGCAAGCGCGGCTAACCCGCTCCGACTCGATAGCCTCGCCGCGTGACCCCGGGGTTTGAAGAGCTGGCGAGCGTCGACGGGGAGATCGGCGCCACCGCCGAGGCGACGATCGGCCTCAAAGACGACGGCCTCTACCGCGGCGATGGCGCCTTCGAGGTGATTCGCCTGTATCAGGGCAAGCCGTTCGCGCTGGTCGACCACCTCGACCGATTGGAACGCTCGGCCGCGGCAATAGAGCTGCGCTTCGACCGCGGCGCCCTCGAGAGCGAGATCGAGACGCTGCTGAAGCGGGCCGGAGCGGTCGAAGGCCAGCTGCGGCTGATCGTCACCCGCGGCGGCCGCCGCATCGCCGCGACCGAGCCGATCCCCGACCACCCGGAGACGCTCAGCCTCGCCACCGTCACCTACAACCCGACGATCATCCTCAACGGCGTCAAGTCCCTTTCCTACGCCGCCAACATGCAGGCGACGCGACTGGCGAAAGCCCACGGCGCCGATGAGGCCTGCCTGGTCCGACCCGACGGGATCGTGCTGGAGCCCCCCACTTCCTCGGTCTTCTGGGTCTCGCCCGAGGGCGAGCTGCGAACCCCGGCGCTGACCGACGGCGTGCTGGAGTCAATCACCCGCGACCGGCTGATCAAGGCGCTGCAGGTCGAGGAGGGGAGCTGGAACGTCGAGGATCTCCACGGGGCCAGCGAGGCCTTCCTCGCCTCGACGACGCGGGAGATCCAGGCGGTCTCCTCGGTCGACGGCCACGATTTCCCCGACGCCCCCGGACCGCGCACCCGCGAAGCCCAGAATGCCTTCGCCGAGACCCTGGGCAGAGAGCTGCGGGAGCTCTGAGATGGACTTCACCTACAGCGACGAGCAGAAGCTGATCCGCGAGGCGGCGCGGGAATTCGCCGAGCGCGAGATCCTGCCGAACGTCCGCGACAACGACCGCGAGGGCCGCTTCGACCGCGAGCTGGCGCGCAAGCTCGGCGAGATCGGCTTCCTCGGCGCCCCGGTCGCCGAAGAGTACGGTGGCCGCGGCCTCGACTACGTCAGCTACGGGCTGATCGCCGAGGAAATCGGCCGCGCCGACTCCTCCGCCCGCACCGTGGTCTCGGTCTGCACCTCGCTGGTCGCCGGCCCGATCGAGAAGTGGGGCACGGAAGAGCAGAAGAAGAGGTGGCTGCCGCGCCTCTGCTCGGGGGAGGGCCTCGGCTGCTTCGGGCTGACCGAGCCCGACACCGGCTCCGACGCCGCCAACCTCCGCACCCGCGCGAAGAAGACCGAGAACGGCTGGTCGATCAGCGGCCAGAAGATGTGGATCAGCCTCGGCAACGTCTCCGACTTCGCCCTGATCTTCGCCCAGACCGACCCCGAGTTGAAACACCGCGGCCTCGCCGCCTTCATCGTCCCCACCGACTCCGCGGGCTTCACGACGCAGGAGATTCACGGCAAGCTCGGCCTGCGTTCCTCCGACACCGCCGAAATCTCGCTCGACGAGGTCGAGGTCGGCGAAGAGGCGATGCTCGGCGAGGTCGGCGACGGCTTCAAGGTCGCGATGAGCGCTCTGGAAAACGGCCGCTACAGCGTCGCCGCCGGCTGCGTCGGGATCTGCGAAGGCTGCGTGCAGAGCTCGGTCGAGTACGCGAAGGAACGGAAGCAGTTCGGGGTGCCGCTGGCCCGCTTCCAGCTGGTCCAGGAGATGATCGCCGAAATGATCCTCAAGCGCGACGCCAGCCGGATGCTGGTCCTCCGCGCCGGTCTGCTGAAGGACGAAAAGGCGCCGAACGCGACCGAGACCTCGGTGGCGAAGCTGTACGCGACCGAGGCCGCGGTCGAATGCGCGAACCTGGCGATCCAGGTCCACGGCGGCTCCGGCTACGTCGACGACTATCCGGTCGAGCGCTACCTGCGCGACGCCCGCGTCACCACCCTCTACGAGGGCACCTCGCAGATCCAGAAGCTGATCATCGGCCGCGCCGCGACCGGGATCAACGCGATGCTCCCCCTGCAGGAGTCCTGAATGGCCGGCCTCGTCGAGGTCTCGGTCGACGAGTTCCACGTCGCCCTGCTGCGGCTGAACCGGCCCGAGGCGCGGAACGCCCTCTCGCCGGAGATGCGCACCGAGCTCGTCGAGGCACTCGAGCGCCTCGACGCTGACCCGGAGGTGCGCTGCATCGTCGTGGCTGGCACCGATGATTATTTCGCCGCCGGCGCCGACATCCGGGCGATGGCCGAGCGGCCGGTCGACGCCCCGCCCGACCCGAAAGGGATGGACTTCTGGACGCGGCTGACCGCGATCGGGACGCCGACGATCGCCGCTGTCTCCGGGTACGCCTTCGGCGGCGGCTGCGAGCTGGCGCTGGCCTGCGACATGCTCGTCTGCGACGAGGGCACCCGCTTCGGCCAGCCGGAGATCACGCTCGGGATCATCCCCGGCGGCGGCGGCACCCAGCGATTGGCGCGGGCGATCGGCAAGCAGCGGGCGATGGAGTACGTCCTCACCGGCCGCCGCTGGGACGCGAAAACGGCCCAACGCTGGGGCCTCGTTAACCAAGTCGTCGGCCAGGGCAAATGGCTGACCGAGGCGATCGAGCTGGCGCGGATCGTCGCCGAGCGGCCGCCGCTGGCGGTGCGGCTGGGAAAACGGGCGGTGCTGGCGGCGCAGGAGACGAGCCTCGCCGAGGGCCTGCGCGAGGAGCGTGCCCTCTTTGAGGAGGCGATGGCGAGCGAGGACCGGGTCGAGGGGATGACCGCCTTCCTCGAGAAACGCGAGCCCCGCTTCCAGGGCCGGTGAGCGTCTCCCGGGTCGGCGTCGTCGGCGCCGGGACGATGGGTCGCGGGATTGCCCAGATTGCCGCCCTCGGCGGCTACGAGACGGTGCTCTACGACGTCTCCGCCAAGCTGGCCGAAGCCGGCGCGGCGGGCCTGCGGGAAGCGCTCGACAAGGGCGCCGAACGCGGCCGCTGGAACGTCGACGACGCGGCGGCCGCCGCCAGCCGGGTCGAGACGACGGCAGAACTGGACGGCCTCGCCAGCTGCGACCTTGTGGTCGAGGCGGCGCCGGAGAAGCTGGAGCTGAAGCGGCAGATCTTCACCGGCCTGGCGGAGGCGCTGGGACCGGAGCCGGTCTTCGCCAGCAACACCTCCTCGCTCCGCGTCACCGAGATCGCCGAAGGCGTCCCCCAGCCCGAGCGCGTCGTCGGCATGCACTTCTTCAACCCGCCGGCGCTGATGAAGCTGGTCGAGGTGGTCGCCGCCGAGCGCTCCTCCGAGGCGGCGCTGGCGGCGACGACCGAGGTCGCGGAGCGGATGGGCCGGACCCCGATCCGGGCCAAGGACAGCCCCGGCTTCGTCGCCAACCGCCTCGCCCGCCCCTTCACCCTGGAGTCGCTGCGAATCCTCGGTGACGGCGTCGCCGACGCGGCCCGGATCGACCGCATCGTCCGCCTCGGCGGCGGTTTCCGCATGGGCCCTTTCGAGCTGCTCGACCTGATCGGCCTCGACGTCAACCTCGAAATCGCCCGCTCCTTTTTCGCCCAGGGCGGCGAGCCCGAGCGCTGGCGCCCGAGCCCGATCCAAGAGCAACTGGTCGCCGAAGGCCGCCTCGGCCGCAAGAGCGGGCGCGGCTACCACGACTATGGCGAGGGTGCCTCGCGCGAGCCGGATCCCGAGCTGGAGATCGACGCGCCGACCCTCGACCCCGAGCAGCTCGCCCGGATCGATTCCAACGCCGAGGAGATCCTCACCCGCCTCTTCGCCCAGATCGCCAACGAGGCCGCCTTCGCCCGCGAAGAGGAGGTCGCCTCCCCCGCCGACATGGACACGGCGATGAAGCTCGGCTTCAACTGGCCACTCGGCCCGATCGCGATCACCGAGCTGATCGGCGCCCGCCGCGCGGTCGAGCTGCTCGACCGCCTCCGCAGCGAGAAGGGTGAGGCTTACGCAGTTGCGCCGCGGCTACGCGCCGAGGCCGCAGCGGAACCGGGATGAATCCGGAAGACGATTTCGCCGAGGCGCGTCGCGGCCTCGTCGCCCCCTTCGACCCGCCTCGGGTGGAAGCGGCCGGTGGCAAGGTGGTCTGGGACCTCGAGTCCTATGGCTTCCTCGAGGAGGAGTGCCCCGAGACCGCTCACCCGAGCCTCTGGCGGCAGAGCCGGCTCAACTGCATCGCCGGCCTCTTCGAGCTGGCGCCGGGCTTTTACCAGCTGCGCGGGTTCGACCTCTCGAACATGCACGTCGTCGAGGGCGACAACGGGATCATCGTCATCGACCCGCCGATCTCGGCTGAGACCGCCGCCGCGGCCCTCGCCCTTTACCGCGAGCACCGCGGCGATCGCCCGGTCACCGGCCTCGTCTACACCCACTGCCACATCGACCACTTCGGCGGCGCCAAGGGCGTCGTCAGCGCCGAGGAGGTCGCCGAGCGGAAGATCCCGGTGCTGGCGCCGGAGGGCTTCCTCCACCACGCGGTCAGCGAGAACGTCTACGCGGGAACGGCGATGGGCCGGCGCGCCGGCTACATGTACGGGGCGAAGCTGGAGCGCGGTCCGGCCGGCCAGATCGGCTCCGGCCTCGGCCAGACGACCTCGCTGGGGACGATGACGCTGATCCCGCCGAACCTCGACGTGACCAAGACGGGCCAAGAGGAGACGGTCGACGGTGTGCGGATGGTCTTCCAGCTGACCCCCGGCACCGAGGCGCCGGCGGAGATGAACTTCCACTTCCCCGACCACCGCGTCCTCTGCATCGCCGAGAACGCGACCCACACGATGCACAACCTCCTCACCCTGCGCGGGGCACTGGTCCGCGACCCGCACGTCTGGGCCGCCTACCTCGAGGAGGCGATCGAGCTCTTCGGAGCCGACAGCGACGTCCTCTTCGCCGGCCACCACTGGCCGCGCTGGGGCAGCGAGCGAATCGTCACCTACCTCGCCAAGCAGCGCGACCTCTACGCCTATCTCCACGACCAGACCCTGCGCCTGATCAACCGGGGCCTGACCGGTCCGGAGATCGCCGAGGAGCTGGAGCTGCCGCCAGAGCTCGCCGAGGAGTGGCACTGCCGCGGCTACTACGGCTCGGTCAGCCACAACGTCAAGGCGGTCTACCAGCGCTACATGGGCTGGTTCGACGGCAACCCGGCCCACCTCTGGGAGCACCCGCCGGTCGAGCGGGCGCGGCGCTACGTCGAGACGATCGGCGGGGAGGAGCGGGTGCTGGAGCTGGGCCGCGCCGCCTACGAGGCAGGCGACTACCGCTGGGTCGCCGAGCTCGTCAACCACCTCGTCTTCGCCGAGCCCGGGAACCAGGCGGCCCGCCAGCTGCAGGCCGACACCCTGGAGCAGCTCGGCTTCGGGTCCGAGAACGCGACCTGGCGTAACTTCTACCTCGCCGGCGCCGCCGAGCTGCGGGGCGGCGTCACCGGCACCCCGACCGACACTCGCGCCCCCGACATCCTCGCCCAGCTCTCGGTCGCCCAGATCCTCAACGGGATGAAGGTGCGGCTCGACGGCCCGCGCGCCTGGGGCAAGCGCCTGGCGATCGGCTGGCAGGTGACCGACCCCGACGAGCGCCACCTTGTGCGCGTCGAAAACGGCGTCCTCCAGCACCGGCCCTGGAAGGCTGGGGTAGAAGTCGAAGCGACCCTGGTGATCGAGCGCAGTGCCCTGAACGAGATGCTCTCCGGCAGTGCCGACCTCGCCGAGCTCGCCACCAGCGGACGCCTCCGGGTCGAGGGCGACGGAGAGAAGCTAGGCGAGCTGCTCGGACTCCTAGAGGAGCCCGACCCGAACTTCGCGATCGTCACGCCCGAGGCCTGAGAAGCTCAGTCGCTGCCGAGCCGCATCATCAGCTCGTCGACGTAGCACCAGCTCCAGTCTTCGTTCGGCTCGGCCGAGCGGATGATCGGGTGGCCGGTGTCCTCGTGGTGAGCGGTCGCGTGCTTGCCGATCGAGTTGTCGCAGCAGCCGATGTGGCCGCAGGTCTGGCACATCCGCAGGTGGACCCACTGCATCCCCATCGCCAGGCACTCCTCGCAACCCTCGACCCCGTCGTCGGGGAGGTCGAGGTAGTTGACGCAGTCGAGGTGGGTGCAATCAGCCACTGCCGGTGGCGATCTCCGCCGGCTCGCCGCCGGGCATCCAGTGGGCCTCGACCGGGACGTCGGCGTCGCGCAGGTAGCGCTCGGCGTCGAGGGCGCCCATGCAGCCGGTGCCGGCCGCGGTCACGGCCTGTCGGTAGGTGTGGTCGACGACGTCGCCGACGGCGAAGACGCCGCCGAGGTTGGTGCGGGTCGAGCCGGCCTCGGTGACGATGTAGCCGTCCTCGTCGGTGTCGACCTGCCCGGCGACGATCTCCGATTTCGGCACGTGGCCGATCGCGACGAAGGCGCCGTCGGTCTCGAGCTCCTCCTGCTTGCCGGTCTCGGCGTTGCGGAGGCGGACCTTCTCGAGCTTGCCGCTCTCGCCGGCGAGGAACTCCTCGGCGACGAAGGGCGTTTTCAGGTCGATGTTCTCCTTGTCCCGCGCCCGCTCGAACATGATCTTCGAGGCGCGGAACTCGTCGCGGCGGTTGACGATCGTCAGGTTCTTGGCGAACTTGGAGATGAAGATCGAGTCCTCCATCGCCGAGTCGCCGCCACCGATCACGATCACCTTCTGGTCTTTGAAGAAGGCCCCGTCGCAGACGCCGCAGGTGGAGACGCCGCGGCCGCCGAGCTCCATCTCGCCGGGCACGCCGAGCCGTTTCGGCTCCGCCCCCATCGCCAGGATCACCGTCTTCGCCCGGTGCTCCTCGTCGCCGAGGAAGACCTTCTGGACGCCGCCGTCGGAGAGCTCGACCCGGTCGACGTCATCGGTGACGAAGCGGGTTCCGAAGCGCTCGGCCTGGGCGCGGAACTGGGCCATCATCTCCGGCCCCATGATCCCCTCGGGATAGCCGGGGTAGTTCTCGACCTCGGTCGTGTTCTGCAGCTGACCGCCCCACTGGAAGCCCTCGAAGACGAGCGGCTCGAGGTTGGCGCGGGCGGTGTAGAGCGCAGCGGTGTAGCCGGCCGGCCCACCGCCGACGATGATCACGTTCTCGACCTTCTTCTGCTCAGTCATGTCTGCCGCCTGGAGTCTAATACTTTACTTTTTATAGTACGCCTCGCCAGGGTCGGATTCAAGCCGACCGGAGCCATCCAGAGGCCCCACCCCCGGCTCCAGATCCGAGGTCGCCCGCCCACCGCGGTCGATCGGCAGGCCCTCCTCTTCCCAGCGGTGGACGGTGTGGCGGAGCTGGAAGAAGGCGAATATGCCGGGCGGGATCGGCATCCAGAAGGCGACGAGGCGGAAGATCAGGATCGCCGGGAAGACCGTCTCCTCGGGGATGCCGAAGAGGACGAAGGCGCCGATCATGCCAGCGTCGACCGCCCCCACCCCTGCCGGTGCCAGGGGAAAGAGGTTGGCGACCATGCCGAGGAAGAAACCCTGGACGACGACCGCGAGCGGGACCTGGACCCCGAAGGCGTGGAAGGAGGCCCAGAGGACGCCGATGCTCGCCGCCCAGAAGCCGGCGGCGCCGAGGATCGCGAGGCCGCCCTTCGAGGGATGGGCGAAGAGGCCGAAGGCGAAGCGGAAGCCCTCGCCCAGGGTCACCGGGACTTTGCCGAGGTTCTCGAGGAAGTGGCGGGAGCGCTCGGTGTGGGCGAAGCGGGCGAGCCGCCGCTCGGCATCGGGCGGGATCAGCGTCACCAGGACGCCGACGATCAGCAGCGCCCCGGCGACGGCGGCGGGGACGATCGTCAGCTCGACCGAGCTCTTGCCGTTCATCACCCCGGTCCGCAGGAGGATGCCGAAGACGATCAGGGCGATCGGGTAGAAGATGTAGTGGAGGGAGACGAAGGCGACCATCCGCCGGGCGACGTCCCGCCGCCGCATTCCGGCTTTGCGCAGCGCCCAGTAGGTGACGGCGATGCCGCCAGCGCCGCCAGCGGAGAAGAGCAGGGTGCCGGCGACCCCGGCCATGTTGATCTCGTAGGTCTCGCCCCAGGTCAGGCGCAGCGCATCGCCCCCCACGACCGCCTTGAAGAGGGCGATGTAGGTCGCGTAGGCGAGGACGTTGAAGCCGATCGCCACCGCGATCCAGATCGGATCGGCTTCGTCGAGCCGGTCCAGGGCGTTGCCGAGGCCGACGATCTTGGGGAAGAGGAAGTAGATCGCCCCGAGCAGCAGGAAGACGGCGACGATGGTCTGGATCAGTCGCCGCGTCGTGAAAATCGGCATTTCGGCGAAGCGGCCGCCGCCGTTCGCCGGGTCTTCCGGAGACACGCCAGGGAAATTACCCGTTGGCGATCCTCTCCAGGCGCTGCAGCCCCCCGTTTACCCTGCGTATAAGGGGTTCTGCCAGCGGCTCGCCCTTCCGCACCGCCGCGACCAGGGCGGCCCCGGCGAGGAGATCGGTGACGTAGTGCTCGCCGAGGTAGACGAGGGCGAAGCCGAGGGTGCTGGCGTAGCCCCAGCCGAGCGCGCCCTCGACCTTGCCCGCTTCGGAGAGCGAGAGCGCCGCCTGCAGCGAGGTCGCGAAGTGCAGGGAGGGCATCGCCGCCCAGGGGTTGCCGCCGAGGGCGTCGTACATCCGCTCCCAGGCCCGCCCCCAGGTCGGTTCGCCGACCTCGACCATGATCCGCCGCACCTCTTCTCCCGTCAGCCCCTGCTCGGAGGACCACCACGGCGGCGCCGTCGGAACCGCGAAGTAGAGGGCGCAGCCGAGGTCGAAGACGGCGGCCATCTGGCGCGCCGAGCGCGGGAAACGCTCGTTGCGACGGGCGAGGATGAAGGCCAGGGAGAGGTAGGGCTCGATGAACCAGAGCCAGTGGGTCCAGGTGAGGACCTTGTTGAGGGCGCCGACGCCCGGCATCCCCGCGAAGGCGCGCTGCAAGCGGGCGTTGGGGAGGCGGCCGGCGCCGATCAGCTTGTCGGTGCGGATCGGGTAGCGGCTTCGGAGTCGGGCGCGCAGGCGCTCGGGGTCGTCATATGGGAGCTCGTGGGCGACGGTGAAGGCCCACATCTGCAGGGCGAAGAGGGCGACGTCGCGCCGTTTCGAGCGCGGCCGCAGGACCGCCAGCGCCAGCGGCGCGACAGCGACGCTGGCAACCGTGACCGGGGTCGGGATCCGCAGGCGGCGGCGCAGGAGGGGGACGGCGGCCGCGGCCCCGATCGCCGCGACGCCACCGGCGCGCACCGCAAGGCGAAGCGCATTCGATGGCCGGGAGCGCCTCCTCATCAGCTGGGCGAGTATAGGTCCGCAGCCGGGAGGCGGAGCGGGAAACCCCGGCGCCGCCTCGCCTGAATAGAATGGCCGCGCTTTGGCCGCCCATTCCCCTGGCACCGACCAGATCGACACCCTGCTTTGGATCGGCACCGTCGCCGCGACGATCCTGATCCTCGCGCTCCTCGGCGCGCTGCTCTACGTGGCCCGCCGCTACCGCAGCGAGCGCGGGGCGGAGCCGCGCCAGCTGCGCAGCGGCCGCGGCCTGCAGTTCCGGGTCGCCGGGGTGCTGACGGTCTTCGCGGCGCTGCTCTTCATCCTCGGGGTCATCTTCACCGACAACGCCCGCGAAAACCCCAGCACCGGCGACGCCGGCCTCGCTTCGCTGAAAGGCGAACCGCTGAAGATCAAAGCGACCGGCCAGCAGTGGCTGTGGCGCTACGACTATCCGAACGGCGCCTTCTCCTACTACAAGCTGGTGGTCCCCGAGGACACCGCGGTCGAGCTCGAAGTCGTCTCCACCGACGTCGTCCACACCTGGAACGTCGAAGAACTGGCCCGCAAGGCCGACGCGGTCCCCGGCAAGACCAACAAGGTCCTCTTCAGCACCGACGAACCGGGCGTCTACGGCGGCGACTCCGCCACCCTCTCCGGCCAGGCCTACGCGGCGATGCGGACCGAGGTCGAAGTCGTCTCCCCCGAGGAATACGAAGAATTCATCGAAAAGCAGGACGAAGAGATCGACGCGGCCGAGGAACGGGTCGTCGGCCTGATCGAAAACGGAGAAACCCCATGAGCCCCAGCCCGCGCCCCGAGCTCGTCGCCGACGGCTACAGCGCCGCCCGCCCCCGCTGGGCGCAGCTGGCGACCAGCGCCGACCACAAGGACGTCGGCCAGATCCTCATCACCGGCGCCCTCGGCTTCCTCTTCATCGCCCTGGTCGAGCTGGTGCTGATGCGGATCCAGCTGCTCGTCCCCGAGAACACCTTCCTCTCCCCCGTCGCCTTCAACCGCATGCTCTCGCTCTACGGGGCTACCGGCGTCTTCCTCTTCGCCCTGCCGCTCGTCTTCGGGCTCTTCTACTACGTGGCGCCGCTGCAGATCGGCGCCCGCGGCACGGCGCTGCCGCGGCTCGGGCAGGTCGGCCTGACGCTCTGGGTCGCCGGCGCGACGGTGCTCTACGCGGGCTTCCTCTTCACCCCCTCGGAGGCCGGCGTCAACCCGCTGGCGCCGCTCAGCGAGGTCGCCTTCCTCTCCAACAACGGCGTCGACGCCTGGGCGACCGCAACCGGCCTGGCGACGCTCGGCTTCGTCCTCCTCGCGATCAACCTGATCGCGACGCTGAAAACGATGCGGGCGCCGGGGATGGCCTGGCGCCGGGTGCCGCTCTTCGCCTGGGCCACCGCCGTCGGCTCCTGGCTGATGGTCGTGATCGGACCGGTGCTGCTGGCGGCATTGACGATGCTGATGATCGACCGCAACTACGACGGGATCTTCTTCGCCGACGGCTCCGGCGGCGCGCCGCTCCTCTGGCAGCACCTGAGCTGGATCTTCTACACCGGCACCTACATGCTGATCCTGATCTTCGCCTTCGGCGCGATCGCCGAAATCGCCGCCACCTTCTCGCGCAAACCGATCTTCAACCGCAACGTCGTCATGGCCTGCCTGGCGGCGATCGCGGTGCTCGGGACCCTGGCCTGGATGCAGAACATGCTGACCGCCCCGATCGGGATCGGCTGGATGTACTTCGCGATGCTGGTCTCGCTGGCGCTGCTCGTCCCCTTCGGCCTCGTCTTCTTCAACCTCGTCGCGACGCTCGCCGGTGGCACCCTGCGGATGCGGGCGCCGCTGCTGTTCGCGCTCGGGGCGATCTTCGCGATCGGCGTCGGCCTCGCCTCCGAGCTCTGCCACTCGCTGGTCGCCGCCGCCTGGCACCTGAAGAACACCACCGACTCGACCGCCGCCACCCACTTCGCGCTGATCGGCGGCGCCGTCTTCGCCGGCTTCGCCGCCCTCCACTACTGGTTCCCGAAGATGACCGGCCGGACGATGGGCGAGACCCTCGCCAGGATTTCCTTCTGGACGATCCTCGCCGGCCTCCTCCTGGGCTTCGTGCCGCTCTTCTTCGCCGGCGCCGAGCAGGGCCAGGTCGTCGACGCCTACAAGTACTTCGCCGGCACCGGTGTCACCGCCTACAACGTGATCGCCTCGATCGGCGTCTTCGTCCTCTTCGCCGGGATCCTGCTGACGATCCTCAACGCGATCTTCAGTCGCACCAACGGCCCCGCGGCCGGCCACGATCCCTGGGGCGGCGACACGCTCGAGTGGTTCACCCTCTCGCCGCCCGAGCCGCACAACTTCGACGTCCTGCCCGACGTCCGCAGCCCCCAGCCGCTGCGCGACATCCGCGTGGCGATCGGCCACCGCACCCGCCGCTCCGAGCAGGCGGCGGCGCGCGAATCGCAGCCGGTAGCCTGAGCCCCATGCAATCCGGCGCCGGCGCGCAGACCGCGCCCAACCCGACGGCCACCCGCACGCTCCTCCCCACCGTCGTCCGCGACTACCTGACGCTGACCAAGCCGAAGGTGCAGTCGCTGCTGCTCTTCACCACGGTGACGACGATGTACGTGGCCGGGGACCCCTCGATCGGTCTGATCCTTCTCACCTGCCTCGGCGGCGCCCTCTCCGCCGGCGGCGCCGGCGCGATCAACCACGCCGTCGACCGCGACATCGACCGCACCATGGCCCGTACCGCCGACCGCCCCGTCGCCTCCGGCCGCGTCTCGGCGCGAGCGGCGACGATCTTCGGGCTGGCGCTCGCTACCGCTTCCTTCCTGCTGCTCTCGCTGACCGTGAACCCGCTGGCGGCCACCCTCTCGCTCAGCGGCTTCGTCGGCTACGTCGGCGTCTACACGCTCTGGCTGAAGCGGCGGACGCCGCAGAACATCGTCATCGGCGGCGCCGCCGGCGCGGTACCGCCGCTGGTCGCCTGGGCCGCCGTCACCGGCGAGCTCAGCGGCATGGCCTTCTACATGTTCGCGATCGTCTTCTTCTGGACGCCGCCGCACTTCTGGGCGCTCTCGCTGCTGATGAAGGACGAGTACGCGAAGGCGGGGATCCCGATGCTCCCGGTCGTCCGCGGCGAGGAGGAGACCCGCCGCCAGATCCTCCTCTACACCGTCCTCCTCTACGCCGTCACCCAGCTCCCCTTCTGCGCCGGCGGCCTCGGCGTCGCCTACCTCGTCCCCTCGATCCTCCTCGGCGCCGCCTTCATCTACTTCTCAACCCGCCTCTACCGCTCCCGCGACCGCCGCTGGGCCCTGAAGACCTACCTCTTCTCCCTCTCTTACCTGGCCCTGCTGTTCCTCTCGATGGCCATAGCAGCCAACGTCTGAGCTGAGCCAGCCACCCCACCAGGGCCGACAGGAGGACCCGGATGCCCCTCCACAGAGGCTCCTGAGACCACAAACGCGCCCACGACCGCGCCCCAGCTGCGCGACGGTCTCTGGGGAGGGGCATCCGGGTCCTCCCCAACGCCTCATCTCCTGATAGAACTCCCTGCCAATGGACCGCGAAACCGCACGCCGACAGATGCGCGCAGGCCTGGTCGCCGGAGGCATCGCCGCCGGCATCTTCGCCCTCAGCTTCGTCGCCGCCTTCCTCTACATCGCCCAGTAAGAGCTAATGGCTGAGCACCGACAAGTCCCCGAGCCCGGCGAGACGATTTACCTGCCCCGGCCCTCGTGGGGCCCCGTCTTCTTCGCCATTGGCGCCGTTGGTCTGATCTGCGGCACCTTCGCCGGCGGCTTCATCTTCAAGCCGCTGATCTGGGGGATCATCGGCGCGATCTTCCTGCTCTTCGCCTTCCGCAGCATCGTCCGCGGCTCGGTCCGCGACTACTACCGGCTTCCGCGCCGTCAGGAGACCCGAGGGGCCGCATTGCCCGTCGAAACGATCTCCGGTCCTCCCCAGCCCTAGCCGGGCAGCTGCATTTCGCTCGTCGCGCCGTCGCTGGTCCAGCAACGGACGATGTCGCGCATCGAGAGGACGCCGACCGGGTCGCCGCCGTCGAAGACAACGAGGTGGCGGACGTTGCGGCGGGACATCTCGGCAGCAGCGCGCTCGAGGCTCCAATCGGGGGCGGCGGAGAGGACGCCCTCGCTCATGTGGTCGCAGACGCGCTCGCTGGCTGGGTCCTGACCGCGGGCGACCGAGATCAACAGATCGCGCTCGGTGACGATCGACGGTGCCGGCAACTCGGCGTCTATCACCAGCGCCGCTCCGGTCCCTTTCTCGACCATCTTCTCGGCCGCCTCGCGCAGCGTGTGAGACGGACCCACGGTCAGCGTGATCTCCGACATCCCGTCCCTCACCTGCATCTGCGACCTCCCATCGCTTCGGTTCCAGAGTTAGTGCGAATCGCCTCAAGATTATCCAACCGAGCGTGCCCAACGGCACGCTTCCCGGGAGCGCCGACATATAGACTTCCGCCCGCATCCCGCCCCATGGCTCGCGCTTCGAAACTCATCACCCCGCTGCTCGCCCTCGTGGCCTTGGCTGCCCTAATGGTGGTTGCTTCCGGCTGCGGGACGACCGATGCGGACCCGCAGCGCGGCCGCACGCTCTTCCTCCAGAAATGCAGCGAATGCCATGCGCTGGCACAGGCTGGAGCGACCGGTGCGGTGGGCCCCAACCTGGACCATGCATTCGCCGCGGCGCGCGCGGAAGGGAACGACTCGGACACGATCGAGGGCGTCGTCAAGGCGCAGGTCGAGTACCCACGCGAGAGCAACGGCAATCCCGCCGTCTCGATGCCGGCCGACCTCGTCACCGGCCAAGATCTCGACGACGTCGCCGCCTACGTCGGCGAATGGGCCGGCGTCCCCGGCGCCGCGCCGCCCAAGGTCCCCGGTGGCCCCGGCGCCCAGGTCTTCGTCAGCAACGGCTGCGGCGGTTGCCACACCTTCGCCGCGGCGGAATCCGGCGGCGTCACCGGACCGAATCTGGACGAAGAACTCCCGGGCGAAAGCCAGGCCGCGGTCGAAGAGATGATCAAGGACCCGAACGCCGAGATCGTCAAGGGCTACCCGCCCAACGTGATGCCGCAGACCTACGAGCAGAGCCTCACCCAAAAAGAAATCCAAGACCTCGTCGAATACCTGCTCGAAAACGCCGGCAAATCCGAAGGCTGAACGAGGCGGCGCCCGGCCGCTGCGATGATTGTCGGTAGATGCGGGACCGTCTCCAAAGCCGCCTCGAGATCTCCCCGGCGCGCTACGCGCAGGTCACCCTCGTCGCTCTGGCGGCACTCTCCCTGATCGTCCTCACCGGCGCCGCGGTGCGGCTGACCGGCTCCGGGCTCGGCTGCCCGGACTGGCCGAAATGCTATGGCGGCAGCACTCCCCCCCTCGAATCGCACGCGGTGATCGAGTACGGGAACCGGCTCCTCACCGGCTTCGTCGGCTTCGCGGTGATCGCCGCCAGCGTCCTCGCCTGGTTCCGCCGTCCCTACCGCTGGCACCTCGCCCTGTTCGGCGCCCTGCTGCCGCTTGGCGTCATCGGGCAGGCGATCCTCGGGGCGCTGGTGGTCAAGTACCACCTGGCGCCGGGGCTGGTGATGTCCCACTTCATCCTCTCGATGATGCTGCTCGACGCGGCCTTCGCCCTCGCCTGGTGCTCGCGCTACGAACCGTGGGAGCGGCGGCGCTCCCGCGACCCGCTCAGCGTCTGGGCGGTGCGGGCGCTGATCCCGCTGGGCCAGCTGACGATCCTGGCGGGGACGATCGCCACCGCCTCCGGCCCTCACGCCGGAGCCCACGAAGGCCAGCTGGTCCACCGCTTCGACTTCGAGGGTGCTGCGACGCTGGAATGGGTAGTGCAGCGCCATGCCATGATCGCCGCCGTCTACGGGGTCGCGGCGATCGGCGTCTGGTTCCTGCTGCGGCGCCCCGGCGCCGACAGGCGCGCGCTCAAGCCGCTGACCCTGGTGATCGGCTTGCTCGCCCTGCAGGGGGCGATCGGAGGAGTTCAGTGGGCGCTGGAACTACCGGCAGGGATCGTCTGGGTCCACGTCGCCATCGCCACCGGCAACTGGCTGGCGATGCTGTGGGCGGTCGCGGCGGCGGGTCGGCTCGAGCCTCGCGGTGAAGAGGCGCCGGCTCCAGCCGAGGAGGCCGAGCAGCCGGCCCCGGCCGCCGCCGGATCCGCCTGAGGCTTGCTCCCCTTCTGGCTCTCGATCGGCGTCCTCAGCCTGGTCCAGGCAGCTCTCGTGGCCGCACCCAAAGCGCCCACGACCCGGTTGCTCCAACGGCTGCAGAGCAAGTGGTGGGCTCTTGTCCTACCGCTCTCGATCGTCGTCGTCATCTCCGCGATAGCCCTCGACTCGGCCAGTGCCCGCTTTCTCACCTACCTGGCCCTGGTGGCGGTGCCACCGCTCGCCGCCGTCGCGCTCGCCTGGCTGATTTACGGGTCGCGAGCGTGGCTCGCACTGCTCTCGATCCCCCTCTTCTCCCTCGCCTGGGCCGCCGAGGGCTCACTGAGCGGCGAGACCGCCGCCCTCGCCCTCTCCGCCCTCGCCTGCGTCACCCTCGGCTGGCTCGTCGCCTCCGTGGTGCCGTCCCGCTGGCTGAAGCTGGGGATCTACGCGATGGCGGCGATCGATGCCTATCTGGTCTTCTCCAACCTCCTCCAAGAGCCCAACTCCGTCCTCAACGCCGCCGCCCCGGCCGCCGACCTCCCCCGCCTCCAGCTCGGCTCCTTCGGATCCGCCGTTATGGGCTTCGGCGACCTCTTCGTCGCCGCCACCCTCGGCGCCCTCCTCGCTTCCGACCGCCGCCTGCAGCTGCAGGGCGCCGTCCTCGCGGCCCTCATCTGCCCCGCCTGGAACCTGCTCTTCTTCTTCGTCGACCAGACCCCCGCCACGGTCCCGATCGCGCTGACGCTTGCCGCTCTGGAGTTTCTGCGGCGACGCTCTAAAGGGTCGCAACGATAGCCGCAGCCATCGCCCCGAAACCGGCGATCATGGTCGTGCTGATACCAATCGTGGCAGCAACCATCGTCCGTCCCACCGAGAACAAGCGCTCATCTACTTGCTCCATCCTGTCCTCCATCCGGTCGAGCCGTTCCTTCACCTCTTCTAACTGACGGTCGGTTGCGTCGAATCGCTCGTTGACACGCTTCTCGAACTCGCCCAGCTTCCCGTCCGTCCACTCTTCCCTTGCCATGAGGTGCATGTTGCCAGCCTACAGAGATAAATGCAACTTTTTGTCGTAGAAAGAAAATTCTCTGTGCCAATTCAGCGCCATCTCTCCCGCGCCCACCGATAGGCGTACACCCCACCCGCAATCACGATCACCAGCCCCAGCAGAGACCCCACCAACGGCCGCGTCAACAACGTCACCGCAACGACCACCGCCGCCGCGACCCCAACGATCACAACCCATTTGAACACCGCCGCCTCGTTCAATCTCATCGCTTAATTCTCCTATCCGAAGCTCGAACGGGCGCGAAAACCAAGCAGGTCGGTGGACGCAGGGAGCGAGGTGAGGGGAGCGCACTAATAGTGCGTGACCCGATCCGAGTCGACCGAGGACGCCGAGATGCGCCGGTTTGCAGCGTCCGCGCTAGAGGATGTAAACGGTCACGTAGACGATGATCCACATGACGTCGACAAAGTGCCAGTAAATGCCCGGCACCTCGACGCCGAGGTGGTCCTTCTCGGCGGGGCCGAAGTGGCCGCGGAAGGCGCGGATCGTCGCGAAGGAGAGCAGCATCAGGCCGACGAAGACGTGGGCTCCGTGGAGGCCGGTGAGGCAGTAGAAGATCGAACCGAAGCTGAAGTCGCGAGCGCTGAAACCGAGGTGTACGTACTCGTTGATCTGGATGAAGAGGAAGGTCGCGCCCAGCAGCCAGGTCGCCACCAGGCCGAGCTTGAGGCCCGTGCGGTTGCCACGGCGGATCGACTCCAGGGCGTAGTGGACCGTGAAGCTCGAGGAGACCAGGATCGCGGTATTCATGCCCGCCACGGCCTTCGGCAGTTCGAACGGCTCGGGCGGCCAGCTCGCCGGGTCGACGACGACACGGAGGAAGAAGTAGGAGGCGAAGAAGGCCCCGAACAGCATCACCTCGGAGACGATGAAGAGGAGGATCCCCAGCGTCTGGCGGTCGATGCGGGAGCTCTGGTTGGCCTCGGGCGGGCCGTGATGGTGATCGGCGTGGCCGTGACCGACGGCTACGGTGGCGCTCTCCATCAGCTTGCCTCCCCCTCGGCGACGGCGGCGGCGACAGCGGTCGCGGGCCGGCCGACCTCGATGTGCTCGACGGACTTCTCGGTGATCTCACGCACGCGGCCGATCAGGTCCTCCTCTAGCCACCGCGAGCGCTCGCCGGCGAAGGTGGAGATCAGGATGTCGTCGATCCGGTAGTGCTCGACGGCGTTCTTGACCGCGTAGAAGGGATCCGGGCTCATCGGCTGGCCGGTGGCGTCGATGTCCGAACGGTAGAGCTCGGCCAGGGTCGAGGCCAGGTCGCGGACCACCTGTCCCTCGCTGACGTCCTCGGCCCGCGGGCAGATGATCGTGAAGCGGTGCGGGCGGATGCCGGCCCGATCCTTCATCCGAGCCACCAGGTCCGGCGCGGCGACGGTCTTGGTCGCCACGACAAGGGTGTGGTTGAGGTCCCAGCGGATCGCGTCGTCCTCGATCCGGACCGGGATGTGAGTCAGCTTCACCTCGGGCTCGACCCGCTCGCGCGCCCACTCGACGAGGTCGCGGCGCATGAAGCCGAAGCGGGTGTCCGCCAAGCAGGAGAGCAGGACCTCGCCGGGCCGGTGGGCGCGAACGGCGTCGTCGAGCGCCAGCGAGGACTCCGGGTCCATCACCTCGCCGACCGAGGGGATTCCGAATTCGCTCAGCACCGCCATCGTCACCTCGACGCGGGCGCGAGCGGCTTCGCGCACCTCGCTGGTGTCGATCAGCTGGCCGACGGAAGGCTGGTTCTGCGGCGCCGCGACGACGACACCGGAAATCTGGTCTTGGCGCTCGCGCACCGCTTGCAGCAGCTTGCGACCACCCGCCACCTCGTTGAGGAAGACCAGCAGCGGCTTGCGTTCATCACCCTGCGAAGCGCTCACGCTCATGAGGAGCTGCCCACCACGCTTTTCTCACCGGCGGGCACCTCGGCGCCTTCGCCGGCCATGATCGCGTGTTTGGCGCCGGGGATCCCGAACTCGTAAGGGCCGCCGACGACCCGTGGGATCTCGTCGAAGTTGAAGATCGGCGGCGGCGAGGAGACCTGCCACTCGATCGAGTTGGCGCGCCACGGGTTGCCATCCGCTTTCGGGCCGAAGCGCCAGCTGACGACCATGTTGTAGAGGAAGACGAGCTGGACGGCGCCGAGCATGAAGGCGAAGGCGCTGATCAGCAGGTTCCAGTCGCCGAACTGGGCGGCGTAGTCGGCGACGCGACGCGGCATTCCGTCCATCCCCACCCAGTGCATCGGGATGAAGGTGCCCCAGGTGCCGACCAGGGTGCCCCAGAAATGGACGCGGCCGAGTTTCTCGTCGTACATCCGGCCCGTCATCTTCGGGAACCAGTGGTAGACGCCGGCGAAGATCGTGAAGACCGAGCCGCCGAAGAGGACGAAGTGGATGTGGGCGACGATGAAGTAGGTGTCGGAGACGTGGATGTCGAGCGGCACCATGCCGAGCATCACGCCACTGATCCCGCCGATCGTGAAGGTGACGATGAAAGCGAGCGCGAACAGCATCGCGGTCGAATAGGTGTGGATCTTTCCGAAATAGAGCGTGCCCAGCCAAGAGAAGATCTTGATCCCGGTCGGCACCGCGATCAGCAGGGTGGTCAGCATCATCGGCACCCGCAGCCAGGAGAACATCCCGGCGACGAACATGTGGTGAGCCCAGACGGAGTAGCTGAGGACGACGATCCCGATCAGCGCCAAGGCCATCAGCCGGTAACCGAAGATCGGCTTGCGGGCGTGGGTCGAGATCACCTCGGAGACGATTCCAAACCCGGGCAGCATCATGATGTACACCGCCGGGTGCGAGTAGAACCAGAAGATGTGCTGGTAGCTGATCACGTCTCCGCCGGCCGCGTACTGGAAGAAATTGGTGTGCAGGGCGCGGTCGAAGAGGACCATGAACTGGACGCCGGCGATGAAGGGGGTCGCGGCGACGACCAGCAGCGAGGTCGAGAGGTTCGCCCAGACCAGCAGCGGCATCCGCCAGAAGGTCATTCCGGGCGCCCGCATGGTGATGATCGTGACCAGGAAGTTGAGCGCGGTCGCGATCGAGGAAGCGCCGGCGAACTGGACGCCGAGGTTGAAGAACGACTGACCGAGCGGGGCTCCGGTTGAGAGCGGGGCGTAGCCGGTCCAACCAGCGTCAAAAGCACCGCCAGGGCAGAGGAAGCTGCCGATGAAGAGGATCCCGGCCAGCGGCAGCATCCAGAAGCTGAGCGCGTTGAGGCGCGGGAAGGCCATGTCCGGGGCGCCGATCATCAGCGGCAGGACGTAGTTCGCGAGCCCGGCGAAGACCGGGATCACGAAGACGAAGATCATCAGCACCGCGTGCGTCGAGAAGAGGCTGTTGTAGGTCGATGCTTCGACGATTTGGGTGCCCGGCTGCGCGAGCTCGGCCCGGATCAGCATCGCCATCAGGCCACCGATGAAGAAGAAGAAGAACGTCGTGACCACGTACTGAACGCCGATCACCTTGTGGTCGGTGTTGAATTTGAAGTAGTCCTTCCAGCTCTTGGCTCCGTGCTGGGAGTGGTCGTCGGGGATCGTCGGCATCCCGGCGGCCCAGCGCAGCCAGTAGTCGAAGCACCCGAAGCCGGCGAGGAAGCCGAGCGGAGCGAGGATCGCGGGCACGATCACGTGCGGGTAACCGGTCTGTTCGGTCTGGTACAGCGGCAGGCCGGAGATGTCCCGCAGGATGAGGACGAGGCCAAAGCCGAAGGCGCCGAAGGCGATGGCTCCGAGCAGCCCACGCCACCAGCCGGGTCTCTTGATCGCGTCAACCATTTGGGGTCTCCATTATGCCTTTTACGCTCCGCCGGCCCCGAGGTCCGGAGGGTTGCTGACGCTCTCTTCTTTGAGGACGTCCATCATCGGTTCCGGCAGCTTCTGGTCGAGACCTTCGACCCATTCTTCGAACTTGTCCTTGGACTCGACGACGACTTTCGCCCGCATCGTCGCGTGGCCGAAACCGCAGAGCTCGGTGCAGACGAGCTGGTAGGCCCCCTTCTTGTCCGGGGTGACGATCGCGGTCGTCGTGATCCCGGGGACGTTGTCTTTCTTGATCCGCCACTCGGGGACCCAGAAGGAGTGGATCACGTCCAGGGCGTGCATCTTGAATTGGACCTGACGTCCAACCGGGACGTGCAGCTCGCCTTCGGACCAGGCGTAGTCTTTGCCCGGGTAGGCGAAGCTCCAGGCGTACTGCTGCGAGAAGACCGAGACCGTCAGGTGCTTCGAATTCGGCTCTTCGATGTCGTCGAGCACCTTCCAGCTGTAGCCGCCGGCGAAGAGGACGATGATCGTCGGGATCAGGGTCCAGGCGATCTCGAGGCGGGTGTTGCCGTGGATCGGCTCCCCGTCGGACTCGTCCCCCGGCTTCGCTTTGAATTTCCAAAGCGCGTAGAAGAGCATCACCATCACCAGCGAGAAGACGAACGCCGAGAGGACGATCATCACGTTCAGCAGGTGGTCGATCTTCGGCGCGGCCGTGGACGCACCCTGGCCGTTCCAATTGATCGGGACCATCACCGCCGAAATGACAACCGTCAGGACGATCGTCACCAGCAGCATCTTCACTATGGGCAGGCGGCCGTACATTGGGGCGGCGGGCATTCTATTGAAGCGGCGGCGGGAGGCTTTGCGGTCCACAGGTGACTCTTCGCACTAGCTCGCCGGAGCCGGAAGACGATCCAGCTCACCGGCCGCGGCGGCGAGGACCCCGCGGGCCACTCCCTCCCAGCTCCAGAGCCGAGCCACGGTCTCGACCAGAGCCTTGCGAGACTGCTGCCGCTCCGGCTCCGGGAGGGCGAGCCAGCGGTTGATCCGGTCCGCGATCGCCTCCACCGCCCCCGGCTCAACCGGGAACGAGGTGAGCGCCCCGACCTCCTCGGGGAGGTCCGACTGCAGCTGCCGGGAGACCTCGAGCATCCCCGAGTGGCCGGCCGAGATCGGCAGGGTTCCGCAGGCGGCGGCCTCGACCGCGACCATGCCGAAGGCCTCGGGGAAGGTGCTCGGCATCACCATCGCCTCGGCCCGGGGGAAGAGGGAGGCAACCTCGTGGTGCTCGAGCCGGCCGACGAACTCGACCGAGCCGCCAGCGGCGCGCGCCTGCTCGGCGTAGCCGTCAGGCGGGTCGGCGAGGAAGGCCGAGAGGATCGGCAGCGGCCGCTCCTCCCCGCCCTCCAGGCCCCAGCCAAGCCGAGCGACCTCACGGGCGTCGTCGAGATCGCCGCGCTCGAGCGCCGCCAGCAGCCGCCGCAGACCCTCCTCGTAGGCGCCGTAGCCGGCGATCTCCAGTCGCGTGCCTGGGTGAGCCGCCCGCACCAGCGGCCAGGCAGCGAGCAGGAGGTCGACGCCCTTGGAGACGATCAGCTTGCCGACGTAGGCAACCAGCGGCTCACGCTCGCCGCCGGGGCGGAACTCCTCGACGTCGACCCCGGGCGGCCCGAGCCGGGTCTTCTCGCGCAGGCCCGGCACGTCGGACAGGGTCGCCCAGAGCGACTCGGCGGTGTGGGCGGAGCCGATGAGGACGCCGCGGGCGGTCTCCATCCCTTCGCGCGCATAGGGAAGGAAGCGCGGGTGCGGCTTCACCGTGTACTCGAGCGCGGACCCGTGGATCTTGGCGGCGAAGGGGGCGACGCCGGCGCGAGCGAGGATCGCCGGCCCCATCACCAGGTGATTGGCGAGGGCGAGGTCGATTCCTCCCGCGCCTGCGGCGACCTCCCGCACCGCGGCCACGTTGGCGTCGATGTAGCGATCCAGCTCCGCCTCGCTCAGCTCCGGGAACGCCTTCACCTCGAAGCCCTCGTAGGGGTCTTCGACGTAGACCGGCAGTAGGCCGCCGATGTCGGGATTGTGGATCTGGACCCCCTCGATCCTGACCTCGCGGTCCTGGCAGAGCAAGTGCACCTCGTGGCCGAGCCGGGCCAGAGCCCGCGCCAGGTTGACGTTGTAGATGTTGCTGCCGGTGCCCCGCAGCATGTAGCCATGAAAGACGAGAACGCGCATCGGAGCCGCCCAAGCTAATAGAGTGCCCGGCGATGAACGAGAAGCAGCTCTACCGCATGCGCGCCGCGGCCTCCGGCCGCGAGGCCCTCGCCCCCACCGAGCCCGGCTCGGTCTACGTAGACCGCGAGACCGGCGAGGAGATGCAGCCGGTGGCCAAGGTCCTGCCCCTGGCGCCCTCCGCGTCCTCCCTCCCGCGCAGCCCCGAGAACCTCCGCGCCTGTCGCCGCTGCGACCAGCTGATCGGCCTCGACGTCAGCGACTGCCCTTATTGCGGTCTGCGCCAAGAAGCGCTTTAGAGCGCTCCTCTGCGCACTTCCCACCAAAGGCCAATAACCATGCTGGCCAGAGCCGCCAGGTAGAAGACCGTTTCGCTGCCACCCGCCAAAGAGGTGATCGCCAGCGTGGCTATGAGCATCGCGGTCATCGTCAGACCGTGTTCTCTGACAAAAGATTTCATATTTTAGATATTAACTGAAGTAAGAGCAACAGGAGGTACGCGGCTACCCCGAGGAAGAAGCCGGCGAAGACGCCCCACCTGGCTCCCTGGTCCTGTTTGAAGGATGGCGATCTAAAACGCACTACGCCCCCTACCACGCCGCATGCCCCAGCAAGGGCGAAGACATCCGCCACTCCGATTTTCTCTGGAATCGGATTTTCAACTTCGGGAAGGCCGAGAACTTGTCCAAGGAGATACGCGAAGAGAAGCATCGCGCCGATGCTGTCGAGCAAGAGCGCACGCGTGGTGCGCGGAAAGCAAATTCTCAGCGCCTAAAACGCTACGGCTTCTTGACCAGCGTCGCCGTGTACAGCAACCGCGCGTTGGAGTAGTAGCAGCCGTAGGTCTTGGTCTTGCCGACGCCCTGCTGAGGGTGGCCGCCCTGGATGTCTTCCTTCGAGGAGCAGTGTTCGGGCAGGCGGCTGCCGCGCCAGGTGTTGTCAGCGGAGACGTTGAAGGCGAACATCGGCGCCCAGGTGGGGATCGTCAGCGCCACGACCTGGCCCTTGAGGACCGTGAGCGGGTGGTCGAGGGCGAAGATCGGGGTGCTGCCGAAGTAGGGGTTGAGCGTCTCCAGCGGGCTCTGGCGCACGAGCTTGTACTGCGGCGGCTTCGTGTCCTCGATTGGGCGCAGGACGCCGATCCGCGCCTGCGAGGGAGTGCCGAGGAAGTCGTTGAAGAAGCCCACCTCGTCGGTGGTCGTTTTCGTTTCGGTCGTCGAGGGCTTGGCCAGGGTGATCGACCAGGCGACGATTTTCCCTTCGAAGGGAGCCTCGTAGGGACGGGGGACGCCGTCGGCGATCGACTGGAAGCCGGTCACGTGGCCCTCGACCCGGCAGGGGGTGATCTCGACGTTGTTGACGATTTTGCCCGGGCATGAGGCCGGCGGCGTATCGGGCGTTTGGCCGAGGACGACGACGCGCAGCGGCGCCGAGTCGGCCTGCCGAGGCGCCGCGATCGCGACCAACGCCGCCAGCAGGAGGGCAGCGCCGATCAGCGCCGGGAGGCGCCGGGAGGTGGTCTTGGTCTCTGCGTGGGCCATCGCTCAGGCAAACACCGGGCTCGGAGCCCAGTTGCGGCGCCAATCTTGGCGCCCGGGCCGGCTGGATGCGCCGCCACGGGGGCTTTTGCACGATCCCGGTCAACTGGCCGACCGGCCAAGGTAGGGTTCGACGCCTGATGGAGGGCTCTAACCAAAGCGACGATTTCATCGCCGCCGGCCTCGCCTCCTACGGGATCGAGGCCGACGAGATCGAGCTGGCCGTGATCGGCGCCGCCCACCAGACCTTCTGGCCCCCGATCCTCGAGCTGCTCGAACTCGATACCAGCCAGGTGCCGAGCGAACCCGACCCCGACCTCTCGCAGGCACCGCCGAGCCGATGAGCGAGCCGCTCGACCTGACGCTGCGCGAGCAGGCGGCGGCGATCGCCGCGGGCGAAGTGGATGCCGGCGAGCTGCTGCAGGCGTGCCTGCAGCGGATCGAGGAGCGGAACCCGGCGCTGAACGCCGTCGTCGAGACTTTCCCGGAGCACTCGCGGGAGATGCTCGCCGCGGCCCCGCGGGGTCCGCTGCACGGGGTCCCGATCGTGATCAAGGACGAGTGGCCGCTGCCCTGGCGGGCGCAGCGGTTCGGAGCCGCCGAGATGCTGGCGGAGACGGAGCCGGGCGAATCCGGCCCCTACCGCGCCCTGCGCGACGCCGGTGCGGTCGTGGTCGGGGTCGGCAACATGCACGAGCTCGGCGCCAGCAGCACCGGCAACATCTCCGTCTACGGCCCCGCCCGCAACCCCTGGAACCCCGAGCGCTGCCCGGGCGGCTCCTCCAGCGGGCCTGCCAGCGCCGTCGCGGCGCGCCTCGTCGCCGGCGCCGTCGGTGCCGACGGCGTCGGCTCGATCCGCTACCCCGCCACCTACTGCGGCCTCACCGGCCTGAAGCCGACCTTCGGCCGCTCGGCGATGGCGGGTCACCACATGGCCGCAATCTCGACCACGATCGTCTCCGGCGCCCTCTGCGCCGACGCCGCCGACTGCCGCCTGCTCGACTCGGTCCTCTTCGGCGAAGAGCTGCGGGCCGGGACGCCCGACGGACTGCGGATCGGCGTCGTCCGCAACGAGGTCTCCGAAGACGTGGCACCGGCGGTGCGCGAGGCTTGCGAGGGGGCGATCGAGGAATTGCGGCAGGAGACCGGGGGCGAGGTGCGGGAGATCGAGCTGCCCGAACTGGCGGCGGCGACCCTGGCAACGGTCCTGATCGCCAACAGCGAGAGCCTCGGCGGCGTCACCCCCGAGCGGCTCAATCACCTCGATCCGGAGCTGAGCCCGATCGGCCGCGGCCTACTCAAGTACCGGGTCCTGCTGCCGGCGATCGCGACGATCAAGGCCGGGCAGGTGCGAGCGATGGCGCGGCGCACGCTGGCCAGGGTCTTCGAGGAGGTCGACGTGATCGCCTGGCCGACCGTGCCGGCGGTGGCGCCGCCGCTGGAGGCGCCACTGGTCGAGCTGCCGAGCGGCACCCTCACCGCCGACGAAGCCAACGTCCGCGGCGGCGCCCTCGCCAACCTCACCGGCATCCCCGCGATCAGCGTCCCGGTCGGCTCCTCCGAGGGGCTGCCGGTCGGCCTGCAGTTGCAGGCCCCCTGGGCGTGCGACGAGCTCCTGCTCGACGCCGCCGAGGCGCTCGAGCGAGCCAACGGCCGCCGCTGGGTCGAGGCGCTGCCGCCGGCAGCCCGCGGCGCCGAGCCGCTGGAGGCCTAGGGTGCCGGCGATCGAGGTCGCGGGGCTCGAACGCTCCTTCGGCGAGGTCCTCGCCGTACAGGGAATCGATCTGCGGGTCGAGGAAGGAGAGATCTACGGCTTCCTCGGTCCCAACGGCGCCGGCAAGACGACGACGGTGCGGATGCTGACGACGCTGCTGCTGCCAACCGGCGGCCGCGCCAGCGTCGCCGGCTGCGACGTCGTCGGCGAAGCGCGGCAGGTGCGCGCCACGATCGGGGTCGCCCTGCAGGAAGCGGCGCTCGACCCGCTGATGACCGGGCGCGAGCTGATCCGCCTGCAGGCGACGCTGCAGGGCCTGCCGCCCGCGGCCGGGCGCGAGCGCGCCGACGCGCTGCTGGAGCGGGTTGGCCTCAGCGGCGCCGCCGACCGCCGCGTCGGCGGCTACTCGGGCGGGATGCAGCGCCGGCTCGACCTCGCCGCCGCCCTCGTGCACGAACCGCGCGTCCTCTTCCTCGACGAGCCGACCACCGGTCTCGACCCAGTCAGCCGAAAAACGATCTGGGAGGAGGTGCGAGCGCTGAACGAAGACGGGACCACCGTCTTCCTCACCACCCAGTACCTGGAGGAGGCCGACCAGCTGGCCGACAACGTCGGGATCATCGATAGCGGCCGGATCGTCGCCGAGGGCACGCCGGAGGCGCTGAAGGCCGAGGTTGGCAATCCGCATGTTGAGCTGCTCGTCGGCGAGGGGGCGGTTGCCGCGGCGGAGCGCGCCTGCGCCGGGCTGGGGAAGCTGCTGCCGCCGAAGGACGGCAAGCGGGTCTTGGTCGAAGTCGAGCAGGGAGCCGCCGACATCCCCCGCGTCGTCCGCGCCCTCGACGAGGCCGGGGTCGCCGTCGAGTCGCTGGAGCTGGTGCGCCCAACCCTCGACGACGTCTTCGTTGACAAGACCGGGCACCATCTGGAAAAAGAGGAGCACGAGGGCAGCGACGAGGAGCTGGCGCCGGCGTGAGCGAGCTGGCCCGGAGCGTGCGGGTGGTGCGGGCGCTGGGCGCGCGCTCGATCCGCCAGACCTTCCGCCGCCCGCAGCTGATCAGCCCGATCGTCGTCTTCCCGACTCTGCTGCTGGCGATCCAGACTGGCGGCGCCGGCGCCGGGGTCGAACTGCCCGGCTTCCCCCCAGTCCAGAGCTTCCTCCAGTTCATGCTGGCCGGCTCGATGATGCAGTCGATGATGCTGGCCGGCAACAGCGGCGGCATCGCCTTCGCGGTCGACATCGAGATGGGGTTCACCGATCGTCTCTTCGCCGCCCCGATCCCGCGCTTCGCGATCGTCCTCGGCCGCCTCGCCGGGACGGCGGCGCTAGGCCTGTTCGCGGCGATTTGGTTCCTCGCGATCGGGCTGATCTTTGGGGCTGAGATCGCCGGTGGCATTCCCGGCGCGCTGCTGGCGACGGCGCTGATCACCGCCTCGGCGCTGGCGGTCGGCGGCATCGGCGCCGCGATCGCATTGCGCAGCGGCAGCGCCAGCGTCGTCCAGGGCCTCTTCCCGCTCGTCCTCGTCGTCCTCTTCCTCTCCTCGGCCTTCTTCCCCCAGGAACTGATGATCGAGCCGGCGAAGACGATCGCCGAGTACAACCCGCTCAGCTTCATCGTCGAGGGGGTGCGGGAGCCGATCATCTCCGGCATCGACGCCGCTCACACCCTGGAGGCGGTGGCGGCGATCCTCGGCATCGTCGTCCTCGGGCTCGTGCTGAGCGCCCGCGCCCTGCGCCATCGATTGCGGGTGGGCTGATGGAGGCCGTGGCGACGCCGGCATGGCGGGCGAACACGGCAACGATCGGCGCCCTGATCGCGCGGGCGAAGAATGAGCTGGTGCGGGTGCCCGGGGCGGCGATCCCCGGCGTCCTGGCGCCGACGATCTTCTTCCTCGGACTCAACGGGGTCTTCGGCGGCCTGATCCACCTCGGCGGCTTCGACACCGATTCCTACGAGAGCTTCATCGTCCCGGTGAGCATGCTGCAGGGGGCTGGTTTCACCGGCGCCGCTGCCGGGGTCAACCTCGCCCGCGATTACGAGCAGGGCTGGGTCGACCGGCTCCTCGTCTCCCCCGCGCCGCGCTGGGTCCTGCTCACGGGCAACGTGCTCGCCGCCAGCCTCCGCGCCTTCGTCCCCGCAACCTTCGTGCTGGCGATCGCCTTCGCGATCGGCGCCCACTGGCCGGGCCTCGACGGGCTCCTCGTCTGCTATCTGATGGTCGCGGCGATGGCCGCGGTAGCCGCCTGCTGGGGCTCGATGCTCGCCCTCCACTACAAGAGCCAGTCGGCAGCGCCGCTGATGCAGGCGGGAATGATGGGTCTGGTCCTGCTGACTCCCGCCTACGCGCCGCTGGAACTGCTGCAGCCCTGGCTGCAGAGGGTCGCCGAAATCAACCCCGTCACCCACGTGATCGAAGCGGCGCGGCAGGGCTTCGTCGGCAGCGTCACCTGGAGCGATACCTGGCCGGGCCTGCTGGCGCTGGCGGGCCTGCTGGCCGTGCTGGCGCCGCTGGCGCTGCGCGAGATGCGCCGCACCAATGTCTGAGGTTCTTATCGAGACCGAGCGGGTCCTGCGGCAGAACTGGGTTGTCGGTCGTCGCGGCGAGACGCCCTTCAGCTACACCGAGCCGAGCCCCGGCCGCTACCCCTGGCAGTGGTACTGGGACTCTTGCTTCGCGGCGATCGTCTGGCGCCGGTTCGAGCCGGCGCGGGCGCGGCTGGAGCTGGAGAGCCTGCTGGCGGCGCAGCGGCCGGACGGGTTCATCGGCCACACGATCTTCTGGCGCAGCCACGTCTCCGGGCCGCGGCTGCTCTTCTACAACGTCCGCGACCGCAGGGCGCGGGAGACCGAGACGATCCAGCCGCCGCTGCTCGCCTGGGCCTGGCGGATCGCCGTCGGCGACCCGGCCGAGGAGCCGCGAATCGCCCGCCACGTCGACTGGCTGCGGCACAACCGCGACCTCGAGGGGGACGGGCTGCTCTGGATCGTCCAGCCCGACGAGTCCGGGCTCGACGCCTCGCCCAAGTTCGAAGAGGTCTGGGGGTGGCGGGCGAACGGGCGCGTCGGCTTCCCGCTGCTGGTCCACCGCAACCGCAAGCTCGACTGGAACGCGCGGCGCCTCCGCGAGGCGGGGCATCCCGTCCTCTGCGAGGTCCTCGTCAACACCCTCTGGTCGCTGTCGCTGCAGGCGCTGGGACGACCATCGGCGACGTCGGCTCTGGTCGACCGCCTCTGGGACGAGCGACGGGGGCTCTTCGTTGACGAGGCGCAGCCGGGCGGGGTGCGACCGCAGGCGCTGACCTGGGCCTCGCTGGCGCCGTTGGCGCTGCCCGACCTGCCGGAGGAGATCGGCCGCCGCCTGGTCGAGGAGCACCTGCTGAACGAGCGCGAGTTCCTCACCCCGGTGGCGCCGCCCTCGGTCGCCGTGGGCGAGCGCGGCTACGAACCCGACGGCGGCCACGGCCCGATCCGCCGCTACTGGCGGGGCCCGACTTGGATCAACTCGGCCTGGCTCGTCTGGCTCGGCCTGCGCCGCCTTGGCTACGAAGCCGAGGCGGAGCAACTGGCGGCCGGGGTGATCGGCGCCGTCGCCCGCGAAGGCCTGCGCGAGTACTACGACCCGCGGAGCGGAAAAGGGGTGGGCGCCAGGGACTTCGCCTGGTCAGCCTTGATCGCCGAGTTGGCGGACCCGCCGCCCTCTGACTATTTGTACCTGTAGGTGATGCGCCCGCGATCCAAGTCGTAGGGCGAAAGCTCGATCTTCACGCGGTCGCCGGGGAGGATGCGGATGTAGTGGCGGCGCATCTTTCCCGAGATGTGGCCGAGCACGTCGTGCCCGTTGTCCAGTTTCACCCGGAACATCGTGTTGGGGAGAGCCTCGGTGATCTCCCCCTCCATTTCGATCTTTTCCTCTTTGGCCATGCGCGCGGAGCGTATCTAACGGCGCAGGTGTTGGAGGGCGCCCTCACGGTCAGTGACTTCCCCTGCAAATTGGGCCGCCTCCAGCTCGGCGACCGCGTTGCCGAGCTCGGGCCCCGGCTCGATCCCCAACTCCGTGGCGATCTCATCCCCGCGCAGCAGCGGCGCCGGGGGCCCTTCGCGGCGCCAATCAAGGCCGGCGGCGATCAGCTCGCGCGCCAACTGCAGGTGCGCCGAAACCATCTCCGGGCTGGCGATCGGCCCCACCCCGCGGGCGGAAAGACGGTCGGCAACGGTGAGCAGGGTGACGTCGACGGTGACGGGATCGGTCGCCCGCAGGTAGGCATGGACCCGGCGCGGCGGCAGCGGCATCTCCGGGATCAGGAAGCCGAGCCGGAGGTGGTGCCGGGCCAGCCCCTGCAGGTGCTGGGTAAGACGGCGACTGGCGCGCAGGCGCTTGCAGATCTCGCCGATTACCTCCGCTCCCACCTCGTCGTGGCCGCGGAAGCCGATGAAGCCGTCGCGTTCGGCCTTCGTGGCCGGCTTGGCGATGTCGTGGAAGAGGGCGCCGAAGCGCAGGGCGGTGCGGCGGCTGAGCTCGTCGGCGAGCGGCTCCTCGAGCAGCGCGGCGACCTCGGCGGCGCGCTCGCCGGCGAAGCGCTCGAGGCCGGCCTCGACTTCGAGGGTGTGCTCGAACACGGCGATCGTGTGGTCGTAGACGTCGAGATGGTGGTTCGGCCCCTGCTCTACCCCGCGCAGGGTCTCGAGCTCGGGCAGGACGACACCGGTGACCCCGAGCTCGTCGAGCAGGCGCAGCCCGCGCAGGGGGTCGGGGCCGCCGACCAGCTGCCGCAGCTCCGCCAGCTGCCGCTCCCCGGCAGGGTCGGCCGCGCGCGCGGCGCAGGCGCGAGCGAGCGCCAGCGTCCGCGGCTCGATCTCCAGCTCCAGCTCTGCTGCCAGCCGCGCCGCCCGCAACAGCCGCAGCGGGTCGCTCGCGAAGCTCTCCTCGCCGACGGCGCGCAGGCTGCCCTCGGCCAGGTCAGTGAGGCCGGCGTAAGGGTCGATCGGCTTCTCGCCTACAAGGGGCACCGCGACGGCGCCGATCGTGAAGTCGCGCGCCGCCAGGTCTTCTTCGATGGTGGTCCCGCGCAGAGCGGTGACGTCAATCTGCCAACCGCGCTTCTGGGCCACCACCCGCCAGGTCCCGAACTCGGCCGAGAGCTCGAAGGCGTGCTCGCCGAGCTCGATGGCGATCGCTTTCGCGACCGCGCCCGGGTCGCCGGCAGCGGCGAGATCGAGGTCGGCGACCTTGCGCCCGAGGGCAGCATCGCGCACGGCGCCGCCGACGATCCAGACACCCTCGGCGTCCCCCAGGGCACGCCGCACCGCCACCACGACGGGTGCGTCACCGAGGCGCGTGGCGCTTTTGTCAACCATGGGAATACAAAAGCGCCACTGTCAAGCCGGCACCCGCGGCACCCGCGGGGAGATCGCGCAGGTGACCTCGTAGTTGATCGTCTCCAGGCGACTTGCGACCTCCTCGGCGAGGATCTGCTCCTCGCCCTGACGGCCGATCAGGACCGCCTCGTCGCCGGGCTCGACGTCGGTCTCGGGGCCGAGGTCGATCGTCAGGTTGTCCATCGAGACGGTCCCAACCAGCGGATAGCGGCGGCCGCGGACGAGGACGTCGGCGTTGTTGGTGAGGGCGCGGCGGACGCCGTCGCCGTAGCCGAGGGGGATCACGCCGACCCAGGTGTCGACCGGCGCCGCCCACTTGCGCCCATAGCCGGCGCTGGCGCCGGCGGGGAAGCGCTTGACGTCGGCGAGGTGAGAGTGCAGCGAGAGCGCCGGCCGCAGGCCCCGTTCAGCAGGATCGCGCTGGAAGGGGTCGAGCCCGTAGATGGCGACGCCGCAACGAGCCATCCCGTAGTGAGAGCGCTTGTCGCGGAGGACGGCGGCACTGTTGGCAGCGTGGACGAGGACATCCAGGTGTTCGGCCTTGACCGCGGCGACGACTTCGTCGAAGCGGTCCAGCTGCTCGTCGAAATAGGCGGAATCGAGTTCGTCGGCGGTGGCGAGGTGGGTCCAGATCCCGGCCAGCTCGAGGTCTGGATCCTCGGCGCAGGCGCGCACCAGCGCCAGCACCTCGCCCGCGTCGCGGTTCCCGAGCCGGCCCATGCCGCTGTCGTACTTGACGTGGACGCGGGCGCGACGGCCATGAGCGCGGGCTCGATCGGCGATCAGGCGCCGGAAGTCGTCCCGCCAGACGGCAAGCTCCGAGCCCGCGGAGAACGCGATATCCACCTCCTCCGTGGTTAGCGCCCCCATCGTCAACAGCGGCACGTGCTGGAAGCGGCGGCCGATCTGCTCCGCCTCCGCCGCCGTGGCGACGGCAAGACGGGTGGCGCCACCTCTCAAGGCGGCATCGGCGCAGCCGTCGGCGCCGTGGCCGTATCCGTCGGCCTTGACCACCGCGCACAGCTCGGCCCCATCGACGAGCTCCGCCTTCAGCCGCGCGCAGTTGGCCCGCACGGCGTCGAAGTCGATCCGGGCGAGCGCCCGCTGCACGGCTACTCCGGCTCGGCGACCAGGGCAGAGAGCGCGTCGGCCCTGGTGACCATGCCGACCAGGTAGCCGTCGGCGTCCACTACCGGCAGGTGGTTGTGGTGCTTGTCGGCGATTTTCTTCGCCACCCGGTCGGCCGACTCGTAGTCGTGGGCGACGATCGGATCCGCCGTCATCAGCTCGGAGACTTCGGTCGCGAAGGCTTTCTCCAGCCGCTCCTCGAACCCCTTCATCGAGCCGACGAAGACGATCCCGCCCATGATGTTGAGGTAGTGCGGCAGGTGCAGGTCCGACTCCTCCTCGCTGAGCACGAGGTCGGACTCGCTGACGATCCCGACCAGCTTGTCGTCGTTGTCGACGACCGGGATCGCGCCGAGATCGCTTTTCGAGAGCAGGTCGATCGCGGCACGGGCGTCGTCGCTGGGATGGACGCTGGGCACGTCGCGGGCCATGATCTCTGCGGCGGTCTTCATGGGCGCGAGGTTATTCGACCGAGCTGTCGGGACGCAGCGCCAGGGGAACACTGTCGGTGACGTCGGTGGCGATCACGGACTCGGCGCCGCCGATCCGGGCGGCCGCGTCTTGGCCGGCGCGCGCATGAGCCAGGACCGCCGCGCAGGTGGCGGCAAGGGGATCCTCCATTCGAGCGAGGAGGCCGGCGATGACGCCGGAGAGGACGTCGCCGCTGCCGGCGGTGGCAAGCGCCGGTGCCGAGATCGCATTGACGGCGGTACGGGAACCGTCGGTGACGATCGTGTCGTCCCCCTTGAGGACGACGATCGCGTTGGCGGCCTCGGCTGCCTCGCGGGCGCTGGCGAGCCGATGGGCGTCGACCTCGGCGGAGTTGCGCTCCAGCAGCCTCCCCAACTCACCGGCGTGGGGAGTAAGAACCGTCGGCGCCTGCCGCGCCCGCAGCTCACCGAGGCGCCCGGCAAAGGCATTGAGGCCATCGGCGTCGAGGACCAGCGGCGCTTCGATCCTCGGCACCACCGAGCGAGCCAGCTCGAAGGAGCCGGGATCCTTGCCCAGGCCCGGCCCGAAGATCCCAGCCGCCGCCCGCTCGAAGGTCCGCAGCACCGCCTTCTCCGAAGCAGGCACGAGACAGCCGTCGCCGCCAGGACAACCGACCGACATCACCTCTGGCTGCGCCAACTCGAAGACCATCTCCAGGTCAGCCGGCACGGCAACGGTCGCGTAGCCGGCGCCGGCCCGGATCGCCGCCAACGAAGCCATCCGCACCGCCCCGGTAAGCCCCCGTGACGCGCCGGCCACGGCGACCTGCCCGGAGCTGAACTTGGTCGAGTGCGGGCCGCGGCGCGGCGCCAGGTCGAGGACGGCGGCGTCGATCTCTCCCGCCGCAGCCTCTCCAGGCGTTCCGGCCGGGATCCCGATCGGCACCACCCGCAGCTCGCCCGTGTGCCACTTGCCGGGGGCGACCCGCTGCCCAACCTTGGCCGCGTGGAAGCTGACCGTGACGTCGGCCGAGACGGCGTCGCCGGCGACCTCCCCGCTGGACGCATCGACCCCGGAGGCGATGTCGCAAGCGACAACCGGCGCCCCGCACCCGTTGATCGCCCCGGTCGCCCCGGTCGCCGGCTCCCGCGGCGCTCCCTCGAACCCAGTCCCGAAGATCGCATCGACCACCGCGCCGGAACCGGCCAGTCGCCCCGCGATACCCCCCTCCACCAGCTCCCCTCCAGAGCGCTCGTAGTTGACCGCCGCATCCCCCCGCAGCTCCTCGGAGGACCACAAGAGCAACACATCGACTTCAAAGCCCATCTCCCGCAGCAACCGCGCGGCGACGAACCCGTCGCCGGCGTTATTGCCCTTGCCGCAGACAACCCGCACAGGCCCCTGAGGCGCCAGCTCAGCCACCGCCTCCGCCACAGCCCTACCGGCAGCCTCCATCAACCCCAGCGAAGGAACCCCCACCTCCTCAATCGCCCACCGATCGACCCCCCGCATCCCCTCGGAGCCATAAAGCGGCTTCAGCCAACTCTCCATCAGCCAACCCTAGTAGCGATCGGAGGGGGCCGGTGGGGGTCCCTGGGTACTCAGCATGGAGCCGCGCCAAGACGGTTCGAGGCGCCAGCCAATCCACGCTTCACGCGGCGGAGGTGCTCCCAGGGACCCCCACCGGCCCCCTCCCCAACGCCAGCGCTACTTGACGCCGACGATCAGCTTCGCAGTAGCCAAATCACCCGAAGCTTCGGACCCAAGCGCCAGGTAATCGACCTTCTGCAAATAAGGCTTCGCTTCCAAGAACCCTTCATCCCCCGCCGGCACCAGCGCCGTCGCCAGCTTCAGCGCCGACCCGCCATCGACGTAAACGGAGATCGGGGTACCGCCAAGAGCCTCGACGGCTTCCTTGTAGGTGGCCGAGTCGGCAAGGGTCTTGCCCGATTCCTGGAAGCTCGAGAGCGTTGGTGCGAGCCCGTAGCCGATCGCGATGCGGCTGCCCTTGGCGACGACCACGACCGGCTGGCGGCCCAGTTCCGGGCTGCGGATCGAGAAACCGCTTGCCCCCTGGGTGATCTTGGTGATCCCGGAGGTGCCGGTGGAGCGGAGGAAGAGGCCGAGGTTGGAGACGGTGTTCTTCGCCTTTTCCTCGTTTTCGGCTTCGAGGATCATCGCCCCGCCGAGGCTGCTTTCGCTGTTGCCGGTGACGTAGACGCCGACGTCGCCGATCGAGCCGGCGATCGATTCGAGGTCGACACCCGCTTCCTTCAGCGTCTTCTTCAGTTTGTGCGGCGGGATCCCCTCGCTCTCGATTCCCTCCGCGTCGATCCGGTCGATCCCTTCGTTGAAGCGGTCGCCGAATTCAGGCGAGGCGAAGGCAGCCACTGAGGTCGCCGGCAGCGAGCCGAGCAACTCGGAGGCGTCGCCGTTCGGCGGGTTGTCGCCGCTGAGATTCGAGCTGAGATCGATCTCGACCTGATCCGAGCCGGGAACGAGGCTGGCGACCGCGGTCGCTTCTTTCGGTTCGATCCCGAGGCTGTCGAGGAAGGTTTCGGTTTCCGAGTCGATTTCGTTGCCGGCTTCTTCGATCAGGCCGCCGACGTCGACGAAGACGTCCGCGGCGCTGTCGCCGGGGACCTCGGAAGTGGCGCTGGTGTAGGCCTCCTCGCCGGCGAGGTTGTCGCCATCGGAAGCGTCGACCATCGACTTGAAGATCGCTTCGTCTTCGGCGAAGACGACGAGGCCGTCGAAGACGCCGATCGTCGTTTCGTCTTCCTGGACCTTGAAGTCGACGCCCTCGTAAGAACCGTCCTCGACCGCTTCGTCCTCGGATTCGACCTGCTTGTCGACGAACTCGCGCGCTTCCTCTTCGTCGGTGGCCTGGACGGCGGCGCCGTAGCCTTCGAAGTCTTCTTCTTCGTATTCCTGCAGGAAGAGCCCGCCTTCGTCGCCGAGCCAGGGCTCGACTTCCTTTTCGAAGTCGAACTCTTCGCCGTCCTCGGCGGCCGAGTTTTCGAGTTCGCCGATGATCAGGCCGTCGAGGTCGTCGACGCCTGCGATCTGCTTCGCCAGCGACTCGATGTTCTGCTTCGTCTCCCCTTCGGACCGGACCGTGAAGTCGATGAAGACCGGGGCCGTCGCGGGCGCGACGCTGGCCGGATCGGTGCCGCCGCTGCCACTGTCGTCCCCGCCACCGCAGCCGGCGGCGAAGAGGGCGGCAAGGGCCGCGAGGAGGACTGGAAGGAGGAGACGGTGCTTCACGGAGGCGGGCACTCTAGCGACCGTTTTGGACAACTTCAGCCGACCAGGCGAAGCCTGGACGATTTGTCACTCGACGGTGACGGTCTTGGCCAGGTTCCGCGGCTGGTCGACGTTGAGGTCGCGGTTGCGGGCGATGTCGTAGGCGAGCAACTGCAACGGCAGGATCGCGACGATCGGCTGCAGGATCCAGTCGGTGGCGGCGACCTCGATGGTCTCCTCGGTGACCTCGGCGACGCGCGCGTCACCGGCGGTGGCGATCCCAATCGTCTGCGCCCCCCGCGCCCGCACCTCCTCGACGTTGGAGAGGACCTTCTCCAGGATCGGGCTGTCGGTGGCGATGCAGATCACCGGCGTCGACTCGTCGAGCAGGGCGATCGGGCCGTGCTTCATCTCCCCCGCCGCGTAGGCGTCGGTGGGGATGTAGCTGATCTCCTTCAGCTTCAGCGCCCCCTCGAGGCAGACCGGCAGGCCGATGTGGCGGCCGAGGTAGAGGAAGAAATCCTGGTCGGAGTGGGCGGCCGCGACCTCGCGGACCGTCTCCTCGGTCGTCGCCAGGGTCTCCTCCATCTTCGATGGCAGGGCCTTCATCTCGCCGACCAGCTCGGTCAGCCGCTCGACCGGCAGCGTCCCCCGCAGCTCGGCGATCCGCAGCCCCAGCAGGTACATCGCCGCCACCTGGGCGACGAAGGTCTTGGTCGCGGCGACGCTGATCTCCATTCCGGCGCGGATGTAGAGGACGGCGTCGGCGTCGCGGGTCGCCTGGCTGCCCATGATGTTGGTGATCGCCAGCACCGTCGCGCCGGCCTCGCGGGCCAGCCGCATTGCCGCCAGGGTGTCGGCGGTCTCGCCAGACTGGGTCATCCCGATCACCAGGTCCTCGGGGCCGACGACCGGATTGCGGTAGCGGTACTCGGAGGCGATGTCCATCTCCACCGGCACCCGGGCCCACTCCTCGATCGCGTAGCGACCGACCAGACCGGCGTGGTAAGAGGTGCCGCAGGCGACGATCACGATCCGCCGCACGTCGCGGAGCAGCTCGTCTGAAAGGTCGACGTCGGAGAGGTCGACGCCGTCGGTGCCGGGCAGGCGGTCGGTGATCGTCTCCGCGACCGCGTCGGCCTGTTCGTGGATCTCCTTCAGCATGAAGGTCTCGTAACCGCCCTTCTCGGCGGCGTCGGCGTCCCAGGTCACCTCTTCGGTCTCGCGCGCGATCGGGCTGCCCTCGGCGTCGGTGACGCGGACGGCGCCAGCTTCGATTTCGACGATCTCGCCGTTTTCGATCGGCATCGCGGTGCGGGTGTCGGCGAGGAAGGCGGGGATCGCGGAGGCGAGGAACGTCTCCCCCTCGCCGACCCCGGCGACCAGCGGACACTCCTTGCGAGCGCCGACCAGCCGCTGGGGCTCGTCGGCGTGCATGGCGACGAAGGCGTAGTGACCGCGCAGCTCGGCGTAGGCGCCGCGGACGGCGGCGGCGAGGTCGCCGTCGTAGTGGGCGGCGATCAGGTGGGCGACCACCTCGGCGTCGGTCTCGGAGGTGAAAACCTGCCCTTCGTCCTGGAGGCGGCGGCGCAGCTCCGAGTGGTTCTCGACGATCCCGTTGAGGACGATGTGGACACGGCCGGAGCTGTCGTCGTGGGGGTGCGCGTTCTCCTCGGTGACGCGGCCGTGGGTGGCCCAGCGGGTATGGGCGATCCCGGTCGCCGACGGCGGCAGCGCCCCGGCGCCGTTGTTGGCGCGAGCGTCGACGGCGGCCCGCAGGTTGCCGAGGTTGCCGACCGCGTGGACGCTCTCGACCTCGCCGTCGGCGAGCACGGAGAGACCGGCCGAGTCATAGCCCCGGTATTCGAGCTTTTCCAGCCCCGAGAGCAGCAGCTCCTCGCAGGGCCGGCCGCCCACGTATCCGACGATGCCGCACATAGAAGGCGAGTAAGGGTAGAGGGCGGGGACCGGTGGCCGTTCAGGCGAGCTCTTGGCGCACGAGCTCAGCCAGGCGCTCGGCGGTCCCCTCGGCCTCCTCGGCCGTCGGCGCCTCGACCATCACCCGGACCAGCGGCTCGGTCCCGGAGGGGCGCAGGAGCACGCGGCCGCGCCCCTCGAGGGCCTCGTGCTCGCGCTCGACCGCCTCCCAGACGGCGGCGGCGCCCTTGATCGCCTCTCGGTCGGCGACCTTGACGTTGACGAGGGTCTGCGGCAATTTGCTCATCGGCACGGCGTCCTCGAGGCGATTGCCGTTCAGCTCTCGCATCGTCATCAACGCGGCGGCGATCCCGTCGCCGGTGGAGACGAAGTCCGAGCAGATGATGTGGCCCGATTGCTCGCCGCCGAGGGGCCAGTCGCGCTGGCGCATCTCGTCGATCACGTAGCGGTCGCCGACCTGGGTCACGGCGACCTCGATCCCAGCCGCCGCCATCGCCTGGTGGAAGCCGTAGTTGCTCATCACGGTGACGACCACGCCCCCATTCAGCTCTTGCCGGCTCGCCATGCCACGGGCGGCGAGGGCGATCAGCTCGTCGCCGTCGTGGACCTTGCCGTTGCCGTCGACGGCGAGGACGCGGTCGCCGTCGCCGTCGAAGGCGAAGCCGATCTCCGCGTCGGAGGCAGCGACGCGCTCGGCCAGCGCCTCGACGTGCGTCGATCCGCAGCCAGCGTTGATGTTGCGGCCGTCGGGCTCAACCCCGATCGTCTCGATCTCGGCGCCGAGGCGCTCGAAGATCGCCGGCGCGGCGCGGTAGGTGGCGCCGTTGGCGCAGTCGAGCAGGACCTTGCGACCGGAGAGGTCGAGCGGGAAGGCGGCCTGCAGCTCCCGCAGGTAGTCGTCGAGGCCGCCGTTCAGCTCGCGCACGTGGCCGCTGCGCTCGGCCGCCGGCGCCTCGTCGATCAGCGCCTCGATCCGGGCCTCGACCTCGTCGGCGAGCTTGACGCCGTTGCCGTCGAAGAACTTGATCCCGTTGTCGTGGAAGGGGTTGTGGGAGGCGGAGACGACGGCGGCGAGGTCGAGCCCGAGGCGCTTGACCAGGATCGCGGCGGCCGGCGTCGGCAGCACCCCAGCCAGCAGCGCGTCCCCCCCGGCGGCGGCGATGCCGGCGGCCAGCGCCGCCTCCAGCATCGGCCCGGACTCGCGGGTGTCGCGGACGATCAGGACCTGCGGCCGCTCGGCCGCCAGCGAAGCGGTCGTCGCCCGTCCCAGCGCCGTCGCCAGCTCGGCGCTGAGGAAGGTTCCGGCCTCCCCTCGGACCCCGTCGGTTCCGAAGAGCTTGCGCGCGGTCGTCACCCCGCTCCCGCTAGCGCTTGGAGAACTGCGGGCGCTTTCGGGCCTTCTTCAACCCGGCCTTGCGGCGCTCCTTGACGCGCGCGTCGCGGGTGAGGAAGCCGCGGCGCTTGAGGTCGCCGCGAAGCTCGGAGTCGATCTCGGTCAGCGCCCGGGCGATGCCGTGGCGGACCGCGCCGGCCTGGCCGCTGATGCCGCCGCCGTGGACGCGGACGCGGACGTCGACGTTGCCCTCGTAGCCGGAGACCGTCAGCGGCTGCTTGACCATCGTCTGGTGCAGGGGCCGCGGGAAGAACTCCTCGAGGTCGCGCTTGTTGATCGTGATCTTGCCGTTGCCGGGAAGCAAAGTGACGCGGGCGATCGAGCTCTTGCGTTTGCCGGTGGCGAGGAACCGGGCGCCTTTCTCCATTTTCGCCGGGGCGCGACTCGCGGCAGCGGCGTCGGTCTCCTCGGTGGCAGCGAGCTCGGCTTCGCGGCGGGCTTTCTCTTCTTCCTCGGCTTCGAGCCGCGCTTTCTCCTCAGCGCTCAGCTCGGGTTTGTCCGGCTCGACCAGGATCGGCTCCAGGTCGGCGCCGGGGATGACGTCTTTCTTCTCCTCCTTGGCCTTCGGCTCCTCAACCTCCTGGTCGGGCTCCGGCGAAGTGACCTCCTCAGCTACGGGCTCCTCCGCAACCTCCTCCTCGGACGGCCCCTCATCTCCACCCTCCTCGGACGGCCGCTCCTCCGCCTCTTCCGCGGGTGGCGACGATTCCGAGGACTCTCCCGGCAGGGAGAGCCCGGAATCGGAGACAGGACCCGCGGCCTCCGGCTCCTGTCCCTCGGTGTTCTCGTCCTGCTCCGGCGTTTTCTCGTCGTCCATCAAGTTCAGTTCGTCTCCATCGGTTTCGGCTGCTGCGCCGCGTGCGGGTGGTCCGGCCCGGCGTACACCTTCAGCTTCGTCAGCTGCTGGCGGGCGAGGCGGTTGCGCGGCAGCATCCCCTTGACGGCCTTGCGGATCACTTCCTCCGGCTTGCGCTCGAGCATCTCGCCGAGCGTGCGGGACTTGATCCCGCCGGGGTAGCCGCTGTGACGGTAGTAGGTCTTCTGCGCCAGCTTGTCGCCGGTGACGCGGATTTTCTCCGCGTTGACGACGACGACGAAGTCGCCGGTGTCGATGTTCGGCGTGTACTCCGGCTTGCGCTTGCCGCGCAGGGTGTCGGCGATCTGGGTCGCCAGACGACCCAGGGTCTTGCCCTCGGCGTCGACGACGTACCAGTCGCGCTGGCGGTTGGCGGGAGTGGCTACAAAGGTCTTCATCGCGCAAAAACCGCGCGGTCCTTCCCACGCGGCCGGGGGATGATAGCCGCATCGCGATCCAGAGTGCCTCCGGACAGTTGCCTATACTGCCGCCCGAGCAATAGCCGAATCCCGTGCAGGCCACTGTGCGGGAGCGGAGGAGCCGAAGAGGCCTTGCAGGTCTCAGGGGCGAATCGGACGAACAGCGTCCGTAGCGCGACTCTTTCAGCGCGAGCCCGTCAGCTAACTCCGCAGGCGATGGAAAGAGAGGGCTAGCGGTTTGAACAAAGGGTTCGTCCGACCACGCACGGTCGGCCAAATTGGCGTCATAGCCGTAATCGTGCTGCTCGCGTGCCTGCTCGAGAGCGCGGCGGCGACCACCGGCGGCGCCGGAACCCCGGGAGCGGCGCCGAGCGCCAAAGGCAGCCCGTCGGGGGCGCCTGCCGCCTCGCCGAGCGCCGGCGCGATCACCCTCGTCGCCGGCAAGACGAGCCCGCGCAAGTCCTTCTACTTCGGCTACCGCTACCCCCGCCTCAGCTACACGATCGGCAGCACCCAGCCGGAAAACGACCTCCAGATCGACGTCGTCAACGCCGCCGGTGAAGTCGTCAAGACCTTCTACCGCGAAAACGTCGCCCCCGATGTCGAGAGCAAAGTCCGCTGGGACGGGACGACGAACGAAGGCCGACCGGCCCGCAATGGCCGCTACAGCTTCCGGATCAGCCCGCAGTCGGCGACCGCCACTCCGCCCGCGGCGCGCAAGGCGACCAGCTCGACCACTCTCAGCCTCGGCTTCGCCTTCTACGGCTATGCCTTCCCGATCCTGGGGGCGCACGAATTCGGGATGAGCGCCGGCCGCTTCGGCGCCGCCCGCTCCGGCCATACCCACCAAGGCCAGGACGTAATGGCCGCCTGCGGCCTCCCGCTCGTCGCCGCCCGCGGCGGCCGGGTGCAGACGTCGACCTGGGACGACGCGGCGGGCAACTACCTGGTGATCGACGGCAAGGGGACCGGCAACGACTTCATGTACGCCCACCTGGCCGAACCCTCGCCGCTGCACGAAGGCGACACGGTCCGCACCGGCCAGCCGATCGGGATCGTCGGCGAGACCGGCGACGCCCAGGGCTGCCACCTTCACTTCGAGATCTGGGGCGCCCCCGGCTGGTACGAGGGCGGCTCCCCCTTCGATCCCCTCCCACTTCTCCAGAAGTGGGATGCATACAGCTGAGCTCTTCAGCTAAATAAGAACGATTCTCATTTTCATGTAGGCTCTCGCCCGTGACCTGGGCCGAGCGGACGTCGAAGCGACTGAACGAGGCGGGCTTTCGCGCCGGTGCCGCGCGGCGGCAGGTGATCGAGCTGCTCGACGGCGAGCATTGCGCGCTGACGGCGCTGGAGATCGACCGGCGGCTGCCGCGGGTGGGGCGGGCGACGGTTTACCGCACGCTCGAGCAGCTCGAGGAGCTGGAGCTGATCCACCGCGTCGACGTCGGCGGCGAGAGCGTCGCCTACGAGCGCAACGACCCGACCGGGCACCACCACCACATGGTCTGCGTCCGCTGCGGGCGACTGGTCCCGTTCGAGGACCAGTCGCTGGAGCGGGCGATCCACGCGGTCGGGGAGCGGGCCGAGTTCGAGGTCACCGCCCACGACGTCCTCCTGCGGGGGCTCTGCCCGCGCTGCCAGGGGCAGAGCTAGTGTCGATTGCGATCCCGCTGGCGGGGCTGACGGTCTTCGCAACCCTGCTCGGAGGCCAAATCGGCCTTCGCTTCTCCGACCGCCTGCCGACCCTGCTGGCCCTGACCGGTGGCGTCGTCGTCGCCGTCGCCCTGCTCGACGTCCTGCCGGAGGGGATCGACGGGGTCGGCGACGTCGACCTCGCCACCGCCCTTGTCGCCGCCGGCTTCCTCGGCTTCTTCTTCGTCGAGCGGATGCTCGTCCTCCACGATCGCGAGGAGGCGATGGAGACGCTCGCCGGCGAACGGGTCGGGGTCCTCGGCGCCGCCGGCCTCTCCGCCCACAGCTTCATCGACGGCCTCGGCATCGGCTTTGCCTTCGGGGTCGACTCGGCCACCGGGTTCCTCGTCTTCGCCGCCGTGATCAGCCACGATTTCGCCGACGGGCTCAACACCGTCAGCTACGTGCTCCGGCGCTCGGGCAACCGGCGAACCGCGGTCAGGTGGCTGACGATCGACGCTCTTGCCCCGTTGCTGGGGGCGATCGTCGGATCGCAAGTCTCGATCTCGGACCAGTCCCTCGGTTATGTCCTCTGCGTCTACTGCGGGATCTTCCTCTACATCGGCGCCAGCGACTTGCTACCGGAGGCGCACTCGCAGGGTTCCTGGGGGCGAGTTGTCCTAACCACTCTCGGCTTCGCCCTGATCTTCGCAATCACCCGTGTGGCCGGGATCTAAAGCACTTCTCCCCGCAAACCGCCACTTATTCCATAACCGCGTGTTCTGGATAACGAACGCTGAGTGGTCTATACCTATTAACTGTATGAGGAACGTCGTCGTACCCCCAGCCCCCGCCCCCCTCAGTCAAGGAGCCGATCATGAAGGAGCCATTCCCCGACGCGATTGATCAGCGTTTGGTCAGGTCTCTCGCCCATCCCCTGCGGATCCAGATCCTCGAGCTCCTGACCGACCACGTCGCCAGCCCGAACGCGATCGCCAACGAACTCGAGACCGGCCTCAGCGACGTCGCCTACCACACCCGCGCGCTCGATCGCTACGGCGCTCTGGAACTCGTCGACACCGCCCAGCGCCGCGGTGCCACCGAGCATTTCTACAAGGCGACCCCAGGTGCTTTCGTCGGCGGGCCGCCATGGCGGAAAGTCCCGCGCTCGGTCCGAGGGGGCGTCTCGGCTGCGACCCTGCAGACCTTCCTCGACAAGGCGATCGCCGCACTCGAAGCCGGCACCCTCGATGGGCGCGACGAGACCGTCTTCCGCTGGATGCCGCTTCACCTCGACGAGGAGGGGTGGAGCGAGGTGATCGCGATCATGGAAGAGGCGACGAAGCTGATGCTGGCCGCGCACGTCCGCAGCCAGGACCGCCTGCGCGACTGCGGCGGCGAGGGCGTGGTCTCGACTGTGGCGGGGATGGCGGCCTTCGAGACCGCCAGGTCGGTAGAGGCCGACTAGCTACTGCTTTGCCCTACCGCTACTCCCACTCGATCGTCGCTGGCGGCTTCGAGGAGATGTCGAGGGCGACGCGGTTGACGTCGCGAATCTCGTTGATGATCCGGTTGGAGACGCGCTCGAGCAGGTCGTAGGGGAGCCGCGCCCAGTCCGCGGTCATCGCGTCGTCGGAGGTGACGGCGCGGATCACGATCGGGTAGGCGTAGGTGCGGCCGTCCCCCTGGACGCCGACCGAGCGCACGACCGGAAGCACGCAGAAGGACTGCCAGAGCTGGCGGTAGAGCTCGGCGGCACGAATCTCCTCCTGCAGGATCGCGTCGGCCGCGCGGAGGATGTCGAGGCGCTCTTTGTTCACCTCGCCGCCGACGATCCGGATGCCGAGGCCGGGACCGGGGAAGGGCTGGCGCCAGACCATCCGCTCGGGCAGTCCGAGCTCGGCGCCGACCGCCCGCACCTCGTCCTTAAACAGCATCCGCAGCGGCTCGACCAGCTCGAACTCGAGGTCGTCGGGAAGGCCGCCGACGTTGTGGTGGGACTTGATCGTCGCCGCGTGGTCGGAGCCGCCGGACTCGATCACGTCCGAATAGAGGGTGCCCTGGACGAGGAAGCTGACGTCCTCGAGCTTCGCCGCCTCCTCCTCGAAGACGCGAATGAACTCGGTGCCGATGATCTTCCGCTTCGTCTCCGGATCGTCGACCCCGGCCAACTTGGCGAGAAAACGCTCTTCGGCCTCGACGTGGACAAGCGGGATCCCGAACTGGCTGAAGGCCTCGACCACTTGCTGGGCCTCGTTCATCCGCATCAGCCCGTGGTCGACGAAGACGCAGGTGAGTTTGTCGCCGACCGCCTTGTGGACCAGGAGGGCGGCGACCGAGGAGTCGACGCCGCCGGAAAGGCCGCAGATCACCTTCCCCTCCCCCACCTGGGCCTGGATCTTCTCCACCTGCTCGGCGATCACCGACTGCGGCGACCACTCCTCCTTACAGGCGGCAACGTCGCGGAGGAAGCGGGTGAGGATCTCGGTCCCGTAGGGGGTGTGGACGACCTCGGGGTGGAACTGGATTCCGTAGAGGCCGCGGTCGGGGAGCTCGTAGGCGGCGACTGGCGAACTCGGGCTGGAGGCGAGGGCGGTGAAGCCCTCGGGCGCCTCGAAGACGGCATCGCGGTGGCTCATCCAGCAGCTCTGCTCCTCCGGGAGGCCGCCGAGCAGTTTGCCGCCGCCGTCGCGGAGGACGAGGTCGGTGCGGCCGAACTCGCCCGTCTCCGCCGACTCGACCCGGCCGCCGAGCTCCAGCGCCATCGCCTGCATCCCGTAACAGATGCCCAGCATCGGAACCTCGAGATCGAGCAGCTGCGTCGGAAACTTCGGCGCTTCCGGGTCGTAGACCGAGGCCGGGCCACCGGAGAGGATCAAACCTTTCGGTTTTCTCTCGCGGATCTTCTCCACGGAGGTACTCGCCGGCAACAGCTCGGCAAAGACCCCACATTCCCGGATTCGACGGGCGATCAGCTGCGAGTACTGCCCCCCGAAGTCAAGGACGAGAACCTCCTCGACCGCCCGCGCGGCGTCCGCGAGCGGCTGCTCACGGACGTCTGCCACGGATCCCTCAGTCATCCGAGACGGCTACTCCCGTCGAGACGGCGGCACGCCCGTTGGAGCCCATGCCCACCGACTGCTCGTTCTGGAGCTTCTTGCCCTCGCTCATCAGCGCCGGCGCGACCATCACCTCGGCCCGCTGGAAGGAGCGGATGTCCTCGTAACCGCAGGTGGCCATCGAGGTTTTCAGCGCCCCCATCAGGTTGAAGGTGCCGTCGTTCTCCTTGGCCGGTCCGAGGAGGATCTCCTCCAGGGTTCCGTCCTGCTTGGTCGAGACGCGGGTGCCGCGCGGCAGCGAGGGATGGAAGGTCGCCATCCCCCAGTGGAAGCCGCGGCCGGGGGCCTCTTTGGCCCGGGCCAGCGGCGAGCCGATCATCACCGAGTCGGCGCCGCAAGCGATCGCCTTGGAGACGTCGCCACCGGTCCGCATGCCGCCGTCGGCGATCACGTTGACGTACTCGCCGGTCTCCAGCATGTGCTGGGCGCGGGCTGCCGCCACGTCGGCGATCGCGGTCGCCTGCGGGACGCCGATCCCGAGGACACCGCGGGTGGTGCAGGCGGCACCGGGGCCGACCCCGACGAGGACGCCGACGGCGCCGGTCCGCATCAGGTGCAGCCCGGTCGAGTAGGAGGCGCAGCCGCCGACCACGGTCGGCACCGGGACTTCGGCGATGAACTCCTTCAGGTTCAGCGGCTCGACCGTGGTCGAGACGTGCTCGGCCGAGATCACCGTGCCCTGGATGACGAGGATGTCCAGCCCCGCCTCGACCGCGACCTCGTAGTACTCGCGGACTTTCTGCGGGGTCAGGGAGCCGCAGACGACCGCGCCGCGGGCCTTGATTTCCGCGACCCGCTTGGCGATCAGCTCGGACTTGACCGGCTCGGTGTAGATCTGCTGCATCAGCCGCGTCGCTTCGTGCTTGGGAGCGGCGGCAATCGCCTCCAGTTTCTCCTCGGCGTCCTCGAAGCGCGACCAGATCCCCTCCAGGTTCAGCACCCCGAGGCCGCCCAGCTCGTTGGTCAGGACGGCGGTCTCGGGGGAGACGACGCCATCCATCGCCGAGGCGACAAGAGGCAACTCGAAGCGATAGGGACCGAGGGTCCAGCTGATGTCGATGTCGTCGGGGTCCCGCGTCCGGCGGGAAGGAACGATCGCGATGTCGTCGAATCCGTAAGCGCGGCGGCCCTTCTTGCCGCGGCCGATTTCGATTTCCAAGTTAGTCCTCCAAGGCGTGGCGTTGAATAAGCCAGCCTACACTTCGGCGGGGACCTCCAGATCGTGCACGGAGACCTCGCCCAGCAGGCGCTCGACCTGGTTGCGGTCGACGGTGCCGGCGCCGAAGTGCTGGGTCGACTCGGCCCCGCAGGCGACGCCGTAGGCGAGGCACTCCTCCGGCGCGCGGCCCTCGTAGCGGGCGGCGACGTAGCCGGCGAGGAAGGCATCGCCGGAGCCGACCGTGGAGACCGGCTCCAGCGGCTCGGTGTGGACCTCGAGCAGCCGCCGCGAGTTGTTCTCCCCCACCACCGCGACGCAGCCCTCGGGGCGGGTGATCGCCGCCTCCTTCGCCCCCAGCCGGACCAGTTCCAGCAGGCCCTGGGCGAGGTCGCCGCGATCGGCGAACTCCTGCCCGACCAGCTCCTCGGCCTCGGCCTCGTTCGGGGTGACCATCGCCGCGCCGGCGCGGACCCCGGCCAACATCGCCTCGCCCTCGGCGTCGAGGACGACGGAGACACCGCGGCGGGAGAGGTCGTCGATCAGGCGCGCGTAGAGGTCGTCGCCGGCGCCGGGCGGGACCGAGCCGGCGAGGACGCAGATCTTCGCCCCGCTGGCCAGGTAGCCGATCCGCTCGAAGAGCCGCTTCACCTCCTCGGCGCTGACCGCGGGACCGCGCTCGTTGATCTCGGTCTGCTCGCCCGAGGTCGGGTCGATCACGGCGAGGTTGATCCGGGTCTCGGCGGCGATCCGGGTGAAGTCGGTCAGCACCGACTCTTCGTGCAGCTGTTCGAGCACGCGGGTGCCGCTGGGCCCGCCGACGAACCCGCTCGCGATCACCGGGCGGCCGAGCAGGCTCAGCGCCCGGGCGACGTTGATCCCCTTGCCGCCGGCGACGGTGCGGCTCTCGACCGCGCGGTGGCGGCGCCCGAGCCGGAAGTTCGGCACGGCGACGGTGCGGTCTATGGCCGCGTTCAAGGTGACGGTGAGGATCACTGGGCCTCCACCCGATTCAACTCCTACCTTCGTTTCCACGGGTCAGCCGGCGCAGCAGGATGACCGCGAAAATGAGTATCACGAACGCCACGATTCCGATAGGGAGCGAGTTGTCAGCGACGGCGCTGCGAGCGCGGTCGAAGAAGCTCGCCTCGGGGACCGCGCGGCTGGCGCGCAGGGGCACCGCGCCAACCTTGCGACCGGCGACGAAGACGGTCGCTTCGCCGAGGGGGGCGCCCCGCCGCAGCGGTCCCTCGACCTCCCGCGGCGCCCGCACCCGCACGTCCAGCCGCTGGCCGCGGCGGACGCCGACCTGCAGCGAGCGCGCCGCCCGCAGCGGCAGCTCGCCGCCGGAGTAGCGGATCTCGGGGTCGGCGAGGTCCTGGCCACGGTGGATCGGCAGCCGGCGCCGGTACTGCGAGAAGCCCCATTCGAGCAGGGCCAAGTTGTCGGTGAAGCGGGTTTCTTCGGTCGGCGCGCCGACCGCGACCGAGACCAGGCTGACACCCTTCCTCTGGCCGGAGCCGACGAGGACGTAGCCGGCGTCGAAGGTGTGGCCAGTCTTCACCCCCGTCGCCCAGGGCGCCAGGTAGAGGAGGTCGTTGAGGGTCTCGATCCGGCGCGGCGGCCGCAGGCTGCGCAGCAGCGCCGTGCGCGAGTCGGCGATCTTGGCGAAGACCGGCTCCCGCAGCAGTCGCCGGGCCAGGGTCGCCAGGTCGGCGGCGCTCGAGTAGTTGCCCGGCTGGTCGAGCCCGACCGGGTTGGCGTAATGGGTATCGGCGAGGCCGAGGGCGGCGGCGTAGCGGTTCATCTGCCCCACGAAGCGCGCTTCGGTGCCAGCCGCCCGTACCGCCAGGGTGTGGGCGGCGTCGTTGCCGCTGACCAGGATCAGGCCGAAGAGGAGGTCGCGCACGCTCACCCGCTCCCCCGTCTTCAGGCCCATCAGGGACTCGCCGTAGATCGGTGAGTAGGAGGCGGCGCGGACGACCTTGTCGAGCGGCAGCTCTTTCATCGCCACGTAGGCGGTCATCAGCTTCGTCGTGCTGGCTATCGGCAGGTGCCGGCGGGTGGCGTGCGAGCTGAGGACGTCGCCGCTGCGCGCGTCGACGACGGTCCAGGCTTTGGCTTCTATCCCCTGCGGACTGGCACCGGTCGCCGGCGCGGCTGTGGCTCCTGACGCAAGCCAGAGCGCGAACGCCAGCAGGACCGCCAGCAGTCCGGCGCCGTGGCGGCCAGGGCTCACTTGAGCTTCAGCGTCTGCCCGGCGATCAGGATCTGAGGATCGACTTCGGGGTTCAGCGCCAGGATCTCGGCGACGGGCACCCCGGTCTTGTGGGCGATCGCGGTCAGGGTGTCACCCGATTCGACCGTGTAGGTCGCGGCCTTCGTCCGCGGCTTCTTCTGCTTCTGCGTGTGATGCTGGTTGTGGTGGTGGTCCGAGGAAGAGTCGCTGTTCAGCGCGGCGCTGGCGACGACCACGCAGACGAGCACCGCAGCCACGAGGGCGAGGGCGGCGGCGATGCGGGCGGCGGCGCTGGAGCGTTTTTCCATCGGTCTGACTGGGAGGGATCGGTTGGGGCGGGCTGATCGTAATCGCGCAGGGCGTCTTCAGGCGGTCGATACGTCCCAAACGGTTTTCCGCAGGCGCTCGGCGGCGGCGGCCGGATCGGGGTCGGCGGCGATCCCGCGGGAGGCGGCGACAAGGCCGGCGGCGCGGCCGGCCGAGAAAGCGGCGCCGAGCAGCTCCGGCCTGCCGCCCTGGGCGCCGACGCCCGGGATGAGGAAGATCGCCCGCGGCATCAGCTCGCGCATGCGGGCGAAGTGGCGGGGCTCGGTGGCGCCGACGACGGCGCCGATGCCGCTGAGCCCGGACTCGCCGAGCAGGCGCCCGGAGAGCTCGTCGACCAAGCCGGCGAGGCGCTCGTGCAGGGGCGCCTCGGGGGCGGGCAGGTCCTGGAGGTCGGCGGCGCCGGGATTGCTGGTCCGGACGAGAACGAACATCCCCGCCCCCGCGGTGGCCGCGGCGGCGACCAGCGGCTCCAGTGCGTCGCGCCCGAGCAGCGGGTTGGCGGTGAAGGCGTCGGCGCCCAGACCCTGAACAGCACCCCATGGGGTCGGCGTCTCGCCGACCAGCGCCTGCGCGTAGGCGGCGGCGGTGACCGGAACGTCGCCGCGCTTGCCGTCGGCGACTACCAGCAGGTCCGCTTCCCGGGCGGCGGCGCAGACCTCTTCGAGGGCGAACCAGCCCGGAGCCCCCAGCCGCTCGAAGCAGGCGAGCTGCGGCTTCACCGCGACGCAGTGAGGCCCGGCCCGCTCGATCAGGTCGCGGCAGTGCTTGGCGACCGCGACCGCAACCAGCTCGGCCGGCGGCGCCTCGGGATCGCCCGCGCTCGCCCCCTCCCCGGCCAGCTTGGCCGGGTCGGGGTCGAGGCCGAGGCAGATCTGGCTGCGGCGCTCCTCGACGAGCGCCGCAAGCCGATCGGAAAAGCCAGTCAGCGAATCAGCCGCCCTTGACTTTGGTCTTCAGGGCCGAGCCGGCGGAGAAGCGCGGAACTTTGCCGCCCGGGATGGTGATCCTTTCGCCGGTGCGCGGGTTGACGCCCTGGCGGGGGCCACGCTCAGCGACGTGGAATTTGCCGAAGCCGGTGAAGGCGACCTCCTCGCCGTTGCTCAGGGCACCGGTGATCGCGTCGAGAACGGCGTCGACAGCGTCGCTGGCAGCTTTTTTGCTGCCCAGCCGCTCGTCGCCAGCAAGTTGGTCCAGAAACTCAGCCTTGGTCACGTCGTAGATCCTCCTCGGGGTTTGAGATCGGCGGCACCCTAACAGTGCCCACGGCGTAAGAACTTGCGCTCTGGAGCCAAATGTCACGAGCCGCTGATCGCCATCTCGGCGATCAGCAGCGACGGCGTACTCACCGAGCCCCCGAAAGGAACCCAGCGGGGCTCGGCGCCGGCGGCGCTGACGGCCCCCAGCATCGCCACCAGCTCGCCGGCGATCGTGAACTCCCGCACCGGCTCGGCGAGCGCTCCGTCGCGGATGACCCGGCCCGAGGCGCCGACCGAGAAGACCCCGGTGACGGGGTTGACCCCGGAGTGCAGGCCGGCGACGTCGGTGACGTAGACGCCGTCGCCCGCCTGGCCCAGCAGGCCGTCGAGGGAGAGCTCGCCGGGGGCGACCATCAGGTTCGAGGTCGAGACCGAGGGCAGCGAGCGGTAGCCCTGGCGCGAGGCGTTGCCGGTCGAGGCGGTGCCCTCGCGGTTGGCGGTGTAGGTGTCGAAGAGGTAGGAGCGGAGCCTGCCGCCCTCGATCAGGGCCGTGCGGCGGCGGGGGGCGCCCTCGGCGTCGAAGGGGGCCGAGGCGGGGCCGTGCGGGTCGCGGCCGTCGTCGTGGAGGACGAAGGCGGCACTCGCTACCTCCTCTTCGAGCCTGCCGGCGAAGGGCGAGCGGCCGCGCTGGACGGCTTTGGCACTCAAGCCGCCGCCGATCAGGCCGGCGAAGCTGGCGGCGACGGTCTCGTCGAGGACGACCGGGCAGGAGCGGGAGGCCGGCTTGCCGGCGCCAATCATTGAGAGGGCCCGCTGGGCGCCTTCGGCGCCGATCGCCTCCGGGTCGAGGCCGCGGGGGCCGCGGGCGAGCCCGAAGCCGAGGCCGGTCTCGCGCGCACCTCCTTCTCCTTCGGCCAGCGCCGAGAGATAGGCGTAGGCGCTCGAGGCCTCGTACTCGCCGGCGACGCCGCTCGAGGAGGCAATCGCCACCTGCTCGTCGGAGTCGGCGTAGACGGCGGTCTCGACGGCGACGAGGCGGGGATCGGACGCAAGGGCGGTGCGCTCGACGGTCAGCGCCAGGTCAGCGACGCGGGCCGTCTCCCACTCGGCGATCGAGGGATCGCCGAGCCCCGGCACCGCCTCGATCTCGGCCGGCTGCGGCGGCGCCGCGAACTCGTCCTCGTCGGCGACGGCGGCCGCTTCGGCGGCCTTGGCGGCGATCGCCGTTACGCCAGCGTCGGAGAGGTCGGTGCCGAAGGCATAGCCGACGCGGTGGCCGCTCCAGGCGCGGACGCCGACGCCGGTCTGCGTCGCCGCGGTCAGGCTCTCGACCTCGCCGCCGTGGACGCGGACCTGGCGGCCACCATCGCGGGAGACGTAGGCCTCGGCGTCGCTGGCGCCGGCGTCGCTGGCGGCCTCGACCGCGCGCCGCGCCACCGCGCTCAGATCGCTCACCGCTCGGTCCCCCCCACGGTCATCGCCCGCACCCGCACGTGTCCCTGGCCGGTCCCGACCGGGACTTTCTGGCCGCCCTTGCCGCAGATCCCGGTCTTCATGAAGAAGTCGTCGCCGACGGCGTCGATCGCCGCCAGCGCCTCGAGGCAGTTGCCGATCAGGGTGGCGCCGCGACAGGGGCTGGTCACCTTCCCGTTCTCGATCAGGTAGCCCTCGGAGACGCCGAAGACGAAGTCACCGGTGGCGGGGTCGACCTGGCCGCCGCCGAAGGAGACCGCGTAGAAGCCGCGGGCAACACCGGCGATCATCGCCTCGGCGGTGGCGTCGCCGGGGGCGATGTAGGTGTTGGTCATCCGCGGGATCGGCAGGTGGCGGAAGCTCTCGCGGCGGCCGTTGCCGGTCGAGGCGACACCGTCGCGCTCGGCGGTCAGGTGGTCATAGAGGTAGGAGGTGAGGCGGCCGCCCTCGATCACCTGCGTCTTCTGGGTCGGCTGGCCCTCGTCGTCGATCGCGTCGCTGCCCCATTCGCCGGGGAGGCGGCCGTCGTCGTAGGCGTTCAGCAGCGGCTCGGCGACCCGCTCGCCGAGCTTGCCGACGTAGACGCTGGCGCCCTTCTGGACGTGGTCGGCCTCGAGGCCGTGGCCGGTCATCTCGTGGAAGAGGACGCCACCGAAGCCACCGCCGACGACCACCGGCATCGAGCCCGAGGGGGCGGGTACGGCGTCGAGCAGGGTCAGTGCCTTCCGCGCCGCCTGCTCGGCGATCTGATCCGGATCGTCTTCGAGCAGCTCGAAGCCGCGGTGGGCGCCGAGGGTCTCGGCCCCGGTCTCGACAGAGCCGTCGCGCTGGGCGACCGTCTGGACGCCGATCCGGACCCGGGTGCGGTCGTCGCCGGCGAAGAGCCCGTCGGAGTTGGCGACGGTGACCTCGCGGCGGGCCTCGGCGTAGGAGGCGTTGACCTGGGCGATCTCGCCGCCCGTGGCGCGCGCCCGCTCGTCGAGCTCCCGCAGCAGCTCCGCCTTGCGCTCTGCCGGCACTTCTTCGGGGCGACGCTCGATCGGCAGCGGCGTCGCCTCGCGCGCCTGCAGCGGCCGCGGCTCGGTGCGCTCGGCCCGCAGCGCCGCGGCGGCCTCCTCGGCCGCGCGTTCGAGCTCGGCCGGCTCCAGCCCGTCGACGTGGGCGAAGTAGGTGGTGTTGCCGTCGACGACGCGGACGCCGGCCCCCTCCTCGGCGCCGGCCTGAACCGACTCGATCCGCCGCTCGTCGATCGCCAGCGTCTGCCCCTGCTGCCGTTCGACGAATACCTCGGCGAAACGCCCCCCGTTGGCGAGCGCCCGCGCCAGCACCTGCTCGGCAAGAGCCTGGTCGATCAGCCCGCTCATCCCTTCTGCTTCTTCCCGGCGACCTCGATCAGGCGCCCCGCGGCGACGAAGAGCTCGGCACCGCTGCGCGAGTCCTGAGCGTGATCGGCGCTGCGGCCGTGCGGGTAGTAGAGACGGGCGAAAGGCCGCCGCGCGACGCGGCGCCTGCGCATGAAGGCGGCGGCCTCGTCGGCGTAGACGGAGACGCGCTCCAAGAGGACACGGTGCGGCTTCGGAGGCATCAGCCCTCGCCCTTCCGAGATTTGGTCCCCCCTGGGGGCCCGAAGTTCGGAGACGCGAGCTGCCGCAGGGTCGAGCGCATGTCGAAGAGCATCAGGGAGGCGAGGGCGAAGCGGTCGGTCACGGTTACCGCAGCCAGACCCGCATTGCGCACCGCGAAAACCTCCCCCTGCTCGGTGGCGATGTGGACCTGCTCGACCGGGACCCCCTCCGCCTCGTCGGCAACCGCGAAGAGGGCTGCGGCGTCCTCGCCCCAGCGCTCGGGCTCCTCGCCGGTCCCGGCCAGCACCTCGCCCCCGGACCCGAGGATCGCCGCCCCGCGCAGGTCCGGCGACATCTCGGTCAGGAACTCCAGCGCCACCTCCGCGGCCTCGCCGGATGGGGGGGCGGCTGCGGCAGCGTCGGGCATCTGCGAAAAACTACCGACCGTGACCCTCGCCCGAGCTTCCTGGATCGTCACCGTCGTCATTTGCGCGATCGCCGCGATCCTCTTCGCCTTCAGCGGCTACACCGGCTACGCGATCACCTTGGTGGCAATCGGCCTCGCCGCTGGGGTCAACCTGCTGCCGCCCGCTTAACCCGATCGGTAGGGGCCGCTTTCGCGCTCACGGTAGGAGGTCTCGGGCTCGACGTGGATCAGGACCTCGGCCTGAGGGATCTCGGCCTCGATCGAGTCGCGCATCGTGTGGGCAAGCTCGTGGGCGCGCTCGAGGCTGGTGCCGGAGCGGTACTGGACGTGGAAGTCGATGTGGCGGCGGCGGCCGGCGCGGCGGGCGCGGAGCTTGTGGTAGCCGGCGACCTCCGGGGTGCGGGCAGTGGCGATCGCCTGCTCGATCCGGTCCATCTCCGCGTCCGGCAGGGTTTCGTCGACGAGGACGCCGGAGGAGCGGCGGATGATGCTGATCCCGGCCCAAACGATTGCTCCGGCGACAATGAGGGCGGTGATCGAGTCGAAGGCGGCGGCACCGGTGATCTCGACCAGGGCGAGACCGACGAGGACGCCGAGCGAAGTGAGCGCGTCGGTGCGCAGGTGGGCGCCGTCGCCTTCCAGCGCCGGCGAGTCGTGGACCCGCGCCTGGCGGTAGAGGACGCTGGAGACGACGAGGTTGGCGACGACGGAAAAGCCCATCACCGCGATCCCGATCCCCAGCGATTCGACCTCCGAGCCGACGGCGAGGCGGTGGGTCGCCTCGTAGACGATGATCGCGGCGCCGACCAGGATCAGGATCCCCTCGATGTTGGCGGCCAGGTTCTCGACCTTCTCGTGCCCGTAGGGGTGCTCCTCGTCGGCCGGCTCGTCGGCTTTGCGGACCGAGATGAAGGCGATCACCGAAGCGACGAGGTCGACAAGCGAGTGGATCGCCTCGGTGACGATCGCGATCGAGCCGGTGATCGCCCCGGCGCCCAGCTTCAGCGCGATCAGGACAGAGTTGGAGGCGATCGAGAGCGCGGCGGCGCCGGATTTGCTGCGGATCATGGCGCCGCCTCGGCCTCCAGGCCCAGGTGCCGCGCCAGCATCCGCGCCGCCTTGCCGCGGTGGCTGATCGCGTTCTTCTCCTCGGGTGGAAGCTCGGCCATCGTGCGCTGGTCGCTGTGCCCGGTCTCGTCGGGGACGAAGGCCGGGTCGTAGCCGAAGCCGCCGCTGCCGCGCCCCTCCTCGAGCAGGGTGCCCTCGCAGCGGGCCTCGAAGACGTACTCGTGCCCCTCCTCGTCGATCAGGGCGATCGCGCAGACGTAGGCGGCGCGGCGCTCGCCGCCCGCGGCGCCGACTTCGCGCAGCAGCTTCTCCAGGTTCGACTCGTCGCTCGCCCCTTCGCCGGCGTAGCGGGCCGAGTAGATCCCCGGGGCGCCGCCGAGGTCGGCGGCTTCGATCCCGGAGTCGTCGGCGATCGTCACCTGGCCGGTGGCGGCGTGGGCGGCGCGCGCCTTGATCAGCGCATTGGCCTTAAAGCTGTCGCCGTCCTCGGGCGGCAGTTCGACCTCGGCCGGCAGCGGCTTCAACTCCACTCCGGGGAGCAGCTCCGCCATCTCCCTCACCTTGTGCTGGTTGCGGGTGGAGAGGATCACGCCACCCGCTCCTGCACCTCCCGCAGGCGACCGATCCCCAGCTCGGCCAGGCCCAGCAGCTCGTCGAGCGAGGCGCGCGAGAGCGGCGTCCGCTCCGCCGTCGCCTGCACCTCGACCAGGCCACCGTCACCGGTCATCACCACGTTGGCGTCGACTTCGGCGTTGGAGTCCTCGCCGTAATCGAGGTCGCAGAGAGCGCGGCCGTTGACCATGCCGACGCTAACCGCGGCGATCGAGCCGGTCAGCGGCAGAGCGTCGAGGGCTTTCTTGTCGACCAGCTTCTGGAAGGCCTGGCGCAGGGCGACGAAGCCGCCGGTGATCGCGGCACAGCGGGTGCCGCCGTCGGCTTCTAGCACATCGCAGTCGACGTAAACGCTGCGTTCGCCCATCGCCCTGAAGTCCACCACCACCCGCAGCGAGCGGCCGATCAGGCGCTGGATCTCGACCCCGCGCCCGTCCTGTTTGCCCTTGGCGATGTCGCGCTGCTTGCGGTCCCCGGTCGAGGCGGGCAGCATCGCGTACTCGGCGGTGACCCAGCCTTTCCCCTTGCCGTTCATCCAGCGCGGCACCTGCTCCTGGATCGAGGCAGTGCAGATCACCCGCGTCCGCCCGATCGAGATCAGCGCCGACCCATCCGCGCTTTCGACGAACCCCGGATCGATCGTCACCGGCCGGATGTCCGCCGGCGCCCTATCGTAGCTGCGTGAAGCTGGCATCGCGCGAGTGTTTCACGCCGAGGGTGGCGAGTGTCGCTTTTGTCCCCCTATGAGAGACAAAAGCGACATCCCCCTATTTGAAGGCGACCTTGTCGACCGCCTCCTTGATCTTGTTGACGATCACGTCGGCCAGCTCGGTTCCCTGTTTGCCGTTGAAACCTTTCATCGCCGCGACCATGCCGACCATCAGCAGCGAGACGAGCAGGATCAGGCCGACGTACTCGACCGTCCCCTGCCCCGCCTCCCCCGCCAGGCGGCGGATCTCGTTGAGCCGACGGGTGAAGTGGGCGTGCAGGTAGCCCAGCAGCGCGTAGAACATCTTTTGCCTCCTTCAGCTTTGATTTCAGGGGCGATGCTCAGCGGTGGGGACGCACGGAACAAGACCTAAAAGCGCCGGAACTGAGCCAAAAATGGAAAGGTTCTTCAACCTCGTCGCACTTACCGCAAAGCGGGGATGTGCGGTCAGGGGTTGTTGGTCGATTCAAGGCGCGTGAACGTGCATGGCACCATCCCGGTCCGCTGGGTCACGGCGGCCATGCTGTTCCTCAACCTGGGCGTCTGGCTGGACGCGGCCGCCCAGTTGGCGGGCTGACTACCTTCGGATCTCCTCGCGGTCCAGGGCCTTGACCACGGCCTCGGTCCGGGTCCGGGCGTGGAGCTTTTCCATCGCGTTGCGGATGTGGGTGCGCACGGTCTCCGGCGAGAGGACGAGGCGCTTGGCGATCTCCTCACCGGTCAGCCCCTGCGCCAGCATCGTCAGGATTTCCGACTCGCGCCGGCTCAACGCCTTCTCGGCGCTGCCGTTCCCGTTCGTCCCGTTGGCGGCGAAGCTGCGGTCGAAGTAGCGACCCCCGCGCCAGACTTCGCGCAGAGCATCGACGAGAGTGTCTAACCCGGCCGGCTTCGCGACTAGTCCCCGGGCGCCGCTGCGATAGGCGGCCTCGAGCAGGTCGGGGTCGTTGAGCCCGGTGTAGATGAGGAACTTCGGGCAAGGCGGGCGGTCGTTCAGCCGCCGCACCAGCTCGGTCCCCCGCTCGTCGGGAAGGTCCACCCCGACGACCGCGACGTCCGGCTTCTGCTCCGTGATCACTTCCGCGCCGCGCGCTGCGGTCGTGGCGCAACCGCGCACCTCGAAACCGCGCCGTTCGAGCAGCACCGCAAGGCCGTCGCGTAAGGCCTCGTGCTGCTCAACCAAGACCAATGAAGGACTCCCGCTCGCCTCCACCTCCGCCTCCCGTGTCGGATGCCGTACGGCGACTGGCGATCGGTCAAATACCCAGGGTGCAATGAGCGGAAACAGGCGGCCTCAGCGAAAGGCCTGGATCCCAGTCACAGCCCCGCCGATCACCAGGGCGTGGACGTCGGCGGTCCCCTCGTAGGTCACGACCGACTCGAGGTTGTTCATGTGGCGGATCACCGGATACTCGAGGGTGACGCCGTTGGCGCCGAGCACCTGCCGCGCGCTCCGCGCCACCTCCAGCGCCCCGTTGACGTTGCCGAGCTTGCCGAGGCTGACGTGCTCGGGCCGCAGCGTTCCAGCGTCCTTCATCCGCCCCAGGTGCATCGCCACCAGCGTCGCCCGGTTCACCTCCAGCACCATCTCGGCGAGCTTCTGCTGCTGGATCTGGAAGGAGGCGATCGGGCGGTCGAACTGGGTCCGCTCGAGGGCGTACTCCAAGGCCGCTTCGTAGCAAGCGCGACCCGCGCCGGCGGCGCCCCAGACGATCCCGTAGCGCGCCTCGTTGAGGCAGGAGAGCGGGCCTTTCAGCGAGCTGACCTCGGGCAGGACCGCGTCGGCGGGCAGGCGCACGTCGTCGAGCAGCAGCTCCGAGGTGATCGAGGCCCGCAGCGAGAGCTTCTTGTGGATGTCCTGGGTGGTGAAGCCCTTCGTCCCTTTCGGGACGAGGAAGCCGCGCACGCCCTCGTCGGTCTGCGCCCAGACCACCGCCACCTCGGAGGCCGAGCCGTTGGTGATCCACATCTTCTGCCCGTGCAGGATCCAGTCGGAGCCGTCGCGGCGGGCGCGGGTCCGCATCGAGCCGGGGTCGGAGCCGGCATCGGGCTCGGTCAGCCCGAAGCAGCCGATCGCCTCGCCCGCGGCCATCCGGGGCAGCCACGCTTGTTTCTGCTCCTCCGAGCCCCAGCGCCAGATCGCGTACATCGCCAGCGACCCCTGGACCGAGACGAGGCTGCGGATGCCGCTGTCGCCGGCCTCCAGCTCCATGCAGGCGAGGCCGTAGGCGGTCGCCGAGGCGCCGGCGCAGCCGTATCCCTGCAGGTGCATCCCCAGGACCCCGAGCTTGCCCAGCTGCGGCGCCAGCTCGCCGAGCGGGACCGTTGCCGTCTCGAACCACTCCCCCACGTTCGGCACCACCTCCTTGCGGACGAAGGCGCGGACGGTGTCGCGGATGTCGCGCTCCTCGTCGGAGAGGAGGGCATCGAGCGCGAGGTAGTCGCTGGAGCGGATCGGCGGCGCGGCGGTGGTGGATGACATCGGCGTCCTCGAATCGGTGGCGGGTTTCTGAGATCGTGACCGAATGGCCGACTCGGCGTTGGGACGACTGCGCATCCTCGACTTCTCCCGCGTCCTCGCCGGCCCGCTGGCGACGATGACCCTGGCCGACCTCGGCGCCGAGGTGACCAAGGTCGAGCGCCCCGGCACCGGCGACGACACCCGCGCCTGGGGCCCGCCCCACGACTCGCAGGGCGAGGCAACCTACTTCCAGGCCGTCAACCGCAACAAGCGCAGCCTCGCGCTCGACCTGCAGGATCCGGATGACCTGGCGGCGGCGCGGCGACTGGCGCTGGCGAGCGACGTCCTCGTCGAGAACTTCCGCCCGGGCCTGATGGCCGAGCTGGGCCTCGACTACGAGACTCTCGCCGCCGAGAACCCGCGCCTCGTCTACTGCTCCGTCACCGGCTTCGGCGGCAGCGGCGCCGGCGCCGAGCTGCCGGGATACGACCTCCTGGTCCAAGCCCTCGGCGGCCTGATGAGCATCACCGGCGAGCCCGACGGCGAGCCCCTGAAGGCCGGCGTCGCCCTCGTCGACGTCGTCGCCGGCCTCTACGCCGCCGTCGGCATCCTCGCCGCCCTGGAGCACCGCCGCGAGAGCGGCGAAGGCCAGCGAATCGAGGTCGACCTCCTCTCCGCCCTGCTCGCCGCCCTCGTCAACCAAAGCTCCGCCTACACCCAAGCCGGAGTGGTGCCAGCACGGATGGGCAACCACCACCCCAGCATCGCCCCCTACGAACTCCTCCACTGCGGCGAAGGCGACCTAGTCCTCGCAGTAGGCAACGACCGCCAGTTCGCTGACCTCTGCGAGGTCCTGGGCGAGACGGACCTAGCGGAGGACCAGCGCTTCGCCACCAACCCGGCCAGGGTCGAGAACCGAGACGAGCTGCGCCCGCTCCTGGAAGCAGCCCTCTCGACCAGACCGGCCGCCAAGTGGGTCGACCTCCTCCGCCCCCGCCGGGTCCCAGCCGGAGTCGTCAACGACATCCGCGCAGCCTTCGAGTTCGCCGAAAGCATCGGGCTGAACCCCATCGTCGAGATCCCCCGCGACAACGGCGCCCCCGTCCGCCTCCCTCGGAGCCCAATCAAACTCTCGAAGACGCCGGTCACCTACCGCTTGCCACCCCCCACCCTGCCCACCTAGCGATCAGGGGGTGCCGGTGGGGGTCCCTGGGTACTCAGCATGGAGCCGCGCCGTTACCTCGGAGGCGTCAGCCGGAAGACGATCCTCGCGGCGGAGGTGCTCCCAGGGACCCCCACCGGTACCCCCACCCCCGCCTATTTCCCGTTAATCGTTTCCACCACGTAGGCGGCGACGTCTTCGATTTCCTTAGTCGAAAGCAATTCCGCAAAAGCTGGCATCCCGCCCCCACCTTCGGTCACCTGTTCAATCGCCCCGTTCAGCGTTTTCGCTTTCGGCTGCGTAGTCAGATCAGGCCCACCGTTGCCACCGTGCCCAGTAGCGCCGTGGCAGACCGAGCAGTTTTCCGAGAAGACCGTTTTCCCGGCCATCGCGTCACCGCCCGCTGATTCCTCTTCGACGTTTTCCTTGCCTTCGGTGCCGCCGCCGGCCGCTTCGGAGGGCGAGCCTTCCGATTCCTCGACCTCGGGCTGCGGCGTTTCCTCGCCGGCGTGCTGTCCCTGCTCGCCTTTTCCGCCACCTTCGACCTCTTCCATTTCGCCTTCGAGCGAGAAGAGCCAGAGGTTGTCGCCGTGGGCGCTCGCCGCCAGCGAGTTGCCGCCGGCGTAGAAGGCGACGTACTCCTTGCCTTCCCATTCGAAGACGGCGGGCGTGGTGTTGGCGCCGGCGCCGGTCTGGAAGGACCAGAGCTCGTCGCCGGACTCGGCGTCGAGCGCGGTCAGCTCGCCGTTGCTGCGGCCGACGAAGACGAGGTTGCCGGCAGTCGTCGTCGTCCCCGAGTAACAGGATTCGCCCTCGAGTTCGTGCTGCCACTCGATCTCGCCGGTCTCCACGTCCTGGGCGGTAATGCTGCCGTCGTAGGTGCCGAAGCCGGTGAGGCTGAGGACGCTGGAGAGGTAGACGTTGCCGCGGGCGAGTTTTTCGAGTCCGTGGGTCATAAAGCCGGCGTAGCCGCCGATGCCGCAGACGTAGACGTCGCCGGTGTTGCGGTTGTAGCTCGACGGCGGCCAGTTGGTGCCGCCCGAGGGCCCCGGCGCCAGCACTTTCATCTCGCCGCCGCCGAAGGGGTCGAAGATTTCGCCCTTGCTGACTTCGACGTCTTCGCCCTTGAAGGTCTCCTCGGCCAGCTTCTTGATTTCTTCGTACTGGCCTTCGTTGACATCCTGGGGAACGAACGATTCGGTCAGCGGGTAGGGCTGCGTGCCCCAGGTCGCCTGCTGCCCTTTGTTCTGCGGCACCGGTTTCTCGACGATCTTGTGGATCGGCTCGCCGGTTTCCCGGTTCAGCATGTAGAGCCAGCCGGTCTTGCCGGGCTGGCTGAGGCCCTTGACCTCTTCGCCGTCGACCTCGGCGTTCCAGAGGACGACCGGGCTCGGCGCGTCGTAGTCCCAGATGTCGTGGTGGACCTCCTGGAAGTGCCACTTGTATTTGCCGGTGGCGGCGTCGAGGGCGACGATCGAGGCGGTGAAGAGGTTTTCGCCGGGGCGGCCGCTGCCGTTGAGGTCGGGTGAGGCGTTGCCGGTCGAGAAATAGAGCATGTTCAGTTCGGGGTCGACCGCGGGCGTGTTCCAGATCGGGGCGCCGCCTTCTTCCCAGCCTTTGCCGCCTTCCCAGGTTTCGTGCCCTTCTTCGCCGGGGCCAGGGACCGTCCAGAATTTCCAATCAACAGCTCCGGTCTTGGCGTCGAGGGCGGTGAGACGGCCGCGGATCCCGAACTCGCCGCCGGAGACGCCGGAGTAGACGCGGCCGTTGTAGTAGAGCGGCGCCGAGGTGACGGTTTCGCCGTCCTGCCATTTGCCGATCGTCGCTTTCCATTTGACTTCGCCGGTCTGCTGGTCGAGGGCGACGAGGCTGCCGTCGAGCTGGCCGAGGTAGACCTTGCCCTCGCCGAGTGCGACCCCGCGGTTGGTCCAGCCGCAGCAGATCGTGTCGATCTCCGGCGGCAGCTTCGCTTCGTAGACCCAGAGCTTCTTCCCGGTCTCGACGTCGACCGCGAAGACGTCGTCGGCGCCGGTGACCACGTACATCACTCCCTGGTAGACGATCGGCGTCGCCTCGGCCGAGTATTTGGTCGCCTCGCCGGAGCCGTTGAGGTGGGTCATCCAGACGCCCTTCAGGTCCTCGACGTTGTCGCTGTCGATTTCGTCGAGGGGCGAGTAGCGGGCGTTGGAGAGGGAGCCGCCGTTGGTGAGCCAGTTTTCGCGCGGGTCAGCGGCCAATTGCTCGGCGGTGAAGGCGGGTGCCGGGGCGATGTCCCCGACCGCTTCCCCTCCCGGCGCGGCGGCTTTGACGGCGACGCTTTCGGTCACCGTCTTCTCGTCCCCGTTGGCGTGCCCGATCAGGTAGGCGACGACGAAAGCGACGACGGCGCCGGCGAGCAGTGCGCCCAACCCCCCCAGGGCCAGAACTGCTGCAGGCGGGCGGCGATCCTTCACGTTGACGCTGCGTTTACCCAGTTCGCCGCCTGGCTATACCCTGCCCCCGGTGCGGGTCCTGGTCGTCACCAACTTCATGCCCGACGCCTCGGCCCCGCAGCGGGGACGCTGGGTCCGGGACCAGGTCGACGAGGTCCGCGGCCGCGGCGTCGAGGTCGACCTCTTCGAGTTCGCCCGCGGCCGCAACGAGTACCTGCCGGCGACGCGGCGGCTGCGGGCACTGCTGCGGCGGGAGCGCTTCGACCTCGTCCACGCCCACTACGGCCTGGCGGGATGGGTGGCGAGACTGGCCGGGGCGAAGCCGCTGGTCGTCACCTTCCACGGCACCGACGTCCGCCACCATCTCGTCGGGCACCTCTCGCGCCGCCTCGCCTGGCGCATCGACCTCGTCGCCGGTGTCTCGCGAGCGCTGTTCTTCCCCGAGGACGGACGGCCGGGACTACCGGCCGTCCCCGGCTCGGCGGTGCTCCCCTGCGGACCGGACCTGCGGCGGTTCGAGCCGATGCCGCGGGCCGAGGCGCGCCGCCAGCTCGGCCTCGACCCAGATGGCACCTACCTCTTCTTCGCCGCCAACCCGACGCGGCCGGAGAAGCGCCACGACCGCGCCGCCGCGGTGGCGGCCGCCTGCGGTGCCGACCTCCTCAACGGCGGCTCGATCGAGCCGGAGCGGATGCCGCTCTGGATCAACGCCGCCAATGCCGTGCTCGTCACCTCCGATTACGAGGGCTTCGGGATGGCCGCGGTCGAGGCGCTCGCCTGCGACGTCCCCGTGCTCTCCACCGACGTCGGCATCGCCCCCTACGCCCTCGACGGGATCGACGGCTGCCTCTGCGCCCCCTTCGACGTCGATGCCTGGGCGGCCCTGGCGCGGCGGCACCTGGCGGCGCCGGACCCAAGAGTGGCGGGCGCCGCGCGGGCGCACACGCTCTCCGCCGCGACGATGGCGGAGCGAGTGATCGAGGCCTACGAGGCGGTCCTTGCCGAAGCAGTAATAGATTGAGAGTCGATGAGCGCTGAACCGGGTGCAGCGAACGAGGACCTCGAGGGCCGGGTCCGCGAGGCGGAGCGGCGCCTGGACGAGGCCGCGACGCTCGCCGCCGAGGCCGAGAAACGGGCTGAAGCGGAGATCGAGGCGCTGGAAGACGACCTGCGGCGCGAGCGCGAGGAGAAGGAACAAGCGCTGGCGGCGGCCGAGGAGCGGCTGGGCGAGATCGAATCCCAGGTCGAGGCCGCCGAGCAGCGGGTCGAGGCGGCGGAGCGGCGGGCCAACACCGCCGAGGAGACGATCGCCGACGAGCTGGCGCGGGCGCGCGAGGGCGCCGCTTCCTGGCTGCGGGGTCAGCTGGAGGCGCTGCGCCGGGAGGCGGAGGGCCGATAGCGGCGGTCGGCGAGTTCGACGTCGCCGTGGTCGGCGGCGGCGCCGCCGGTCTCTGGAGCGCGCTGCGAGCGGCCGAGCAGGGCGCTCGTACCTGTCTCATCTCCCGCACCCCGCTCTCGCAGAGCGCCAGCTACTGGGCCCAGGGCGGGCTGGCGGCGGCGCTTGAACCCGACGACTCCCCCGAGCGCCACGCCGCCGACACGATCGCCGCCGGCAGGGGGTTGTGCCGAACGTCGGCGGTGCGGGCACTGGTCGAGGAGGCGCCGGCCGTCGTCCGCGACCTGATCGCGCGGGGCGTCGTCTTCGACCTCGACCACGAGGGGCGGCTGGCGCTGGGGCTGGAGGGCGGCCATGCCCACCGCCGCATCGTCCACTCCGGCGGCAGCCAGACCGGCCACGAGCTGACCTCGAAGCTGGCGAAGTGGGTGGCGGAAGAGGAGCTGGTAGAGGTGATGGAGCGGACCTCAGCGGTGGCGCTGTGGAGCGACGGGGAGCGCTGCCACGGGGTGATCACCGACAGCGGCGCGGTGGCGGCGCCCGCGACGATCCTCGCCACCGGGGGCGCCGCGGCGCTGTGGCGGCGGACGACCAACCCGCGCGGGGCGATCGGAGCTGGGCCGGTGCTGGCCTCGCTCGCCGGCGCCGACCTCGCCGACCTCGAGTTCTGCCAGTTCCACCCGACCGCGCTGGCGCTGCCGGGAACCCCGCACGACGGGGTCCTGATCACCGAGGCGATCCGCGGCGAGGGGGCGAAGCTGCTCGGCGCCGACGGCGAGCGCTTCACCGACGAGCTGGCGCCGCGCGACGCGGTGACGGCGGCGATCCTCGAGCAGATGCGAATCGAGGGGACGGCGGCGGTCGACCTCGACCTGCGGGAGATCGACCCGGCTCGCTTCCCCAACGTCTTCGCCTCGCTGGCGAAAGCGGGTCTGGATCCGCAGAGCCGGCCGGTCCCGGTCACCCCCGCTGCCCACTACACGATGGGCGGGATCGCGGTCGACGTCGACGGCCGCTCCTCGCTGCCGGGCCTCTACGCCGTCGGCGAGTGCTCCTGCACCGGCCTCCACGGCGCCAACCGCCTCGCCTCCAACTCGCTCAGCGAGTGCTTCGTCTTCGGGGATCGCGCCGCAGCGGCGGCGATCGCGGAGGCGGCGATGCCAAACCGGCCCGAGCCGCCCAAGTGGCGCTTCGAGCCGCCGAGCGACGAGACCCGCGACGCGGTCTGGCGCTACGCCGGGCCGATGCGCAACCCCGACGACCTGGCGCGGCTGATCTCCAACCCCTATCCGCTGGCCCGGGCGATCGGCGCCAGCGCCCTCGACCGTCGCGAGTCCCGCGGCGGCCACCTCCGCCGCGACTGCCCCGAAACGGACCCGGCGCTGGACGGCGTCCACGTCGTCGTCCACCCCGACGGCGGCGTCACCGAGGAAGACTGGCGCTGACGTGCTGCTAGGGGTCGACGTCGGCGGGACCTTTACCGACGCGGTCCTGCTCGACGGCGGCGACGTCCACACCGCCAAGGTGCCGACGACGCCGCGGGAGGAGTCGGTCGGAGTGATGCGGGCGGTGGAGGCGGTGCTGGAGCGAGCGGGCGCAGCGCCAAGCGACGTCGAGGTCTTCGCCCACGGAATGACGGTCGGCACCAATGCCCTGCTCGAGGAGCGGGGCGCGACGACGGCGTTGATCGCCACCCGCGGCTTCGCCGACCTGCTGGAGATCGGCCGCCAGGACAGACCACACCTCTATCGGCTCTGCGCGCCGAAGCCGGCGCCGCTGGTCGCGCCGGAGCGGCGCTTCGAGGCGAGCGAGCGGATCGGCCCGAAGGGCGTGGTCGAACCGCTCCCCGAGGAGGAGCCCGAGCGACTCGCCGCCGCCGTCGAGGCCAGCGGCGCCAAGGCCGTTGCGATCTGCCTCCTCTTCTCCTACCTCGACTCGAGCCACGAGCGGCGACTCGCCAAGCACCTGCGCCGACGACTGCCGAGCATCCACGTCTCCGCCTCGCACGAGGTCCTGCCGCGCTTCCGCGAGTACGAGCGCTGCTCGACGACGGTGATCGACGCCTACCTGAGCCCGCTGCTCGGCCGCTACCTCAGAGCCCTCAGCGAGGCCGCGACCGGCGCCGGCCTACCCGAGCCGCTGGTGATGAGCTCCTCCGGCGGCGTCGCCCCGGCCGCGGAGGCGGCCCGGGCCGGCGCCTGGAGCGTCCTCTCCGGACCGGCGGGGGGCGCCGTCGGCGCCGGCCTCCTCGCCGAGCTCAGCGGCGACGGCAACGCCCTTGGCTTCGACATGGGCGGCACCTCCTGCGACGTCTGCGTAGTCGAAGGAGGCGAGGTGCGGCGCACCGACGAGCGCGAGATCGACGGCCGCCCGATCCAGCTGCCGATGGTCGACGTCCACACGGTCGGCGCCGGCGGCGGCTCGATCGGCTGGCGCGACAGCGGCGGGGCTCTGCGGGTGGGACCGAAATCGGCCGGCGCCGACCCGGGCCCCGCCTGTTACGGCCGCGGCGGCACCGAGCCGACGGTCACCGACGCCAACCTCCTGCTCGGCCACCTCGCCGGCGGCTCGGAGCTGGCGGGCGGGGTCGCGCTCGACGCCGAGGCCGCCGAGGGCGCGGTCGGACAACTCGCCGGCTCGCTTGGCCTCGACCCGCTGGAAACGGCCGCCGGCATCCTCCGCGTCGCCAACCAGGAGATGGTGCGGGCGCTGCGGGTGGTCACGGTCGAGCGCGGCGTCGACCCGCGCGGGTTCGCGCTGCTCCCCTTCGGCGGCGCCGGCCCGATGCACGCGGCGGCGATCGCCGTGGAGCTGGGGATCCGGACGATCCTCTGCCCCCGTGCCGGCGGCGTCCTCTCCGCCCTCGGCCTCTGCGCCTCCGAGCGCCGCCGCGACACCCTGCGAACGGTGATGCTGCCCGAGAGCGAGATGACCGCCGAGCGCATCGCCGCGACGGTGGACTCGATGATCGCCGAGGTCGGGGTCGGGCTCGAAGAGGCGCAACCGCGGCTGACCTACAGGCTTCGCTACGCCGGCCAGGCCTTCGAGCTGCCGGTCTCGGGTCCGGTCGACCCCGATCCGACCGATCTCGTCGAAGGATTCGAGCGGGCTCATGAGGAGCGCTACGGCCATCGCGATCCCGAGGGCGAAGTGGTGCTCGTCGACATCGAGCTGGCCCTGGTGGTGCCGGGACCGGCGCCGCGACCGGTCGCCGCCAGCGAGGGATCGGCCGAGAGCGGTTCCCGCCGCGTCTTCTTCGACGGCGAGTGGATCGAGACGCCGGTCCTGCGCGGCGAGCCCGCCGCCGGCAGCGAGGCCGCGGGCCCGGTCGTCTTCGAGCTGCCCGAGGCGACCTTCGTCGTCCCACCCGGCTGGAACACGAGCGTCGACGACCACGGCACGATCGAGGCGAGATGGACCCGATAGCGCTGCAAGTCCTGGTCGGCGGCCTCCGCGCCGCCTGCGACGAGATGGGGGCGACGCTGATCCGCTCCGCCTACTCGGCCAACATCAAGGAGCGCCACGACTGCTCGACCGCCCTCTTCGACGCCGCCGGGGAGCTGGTGATGCAGGCCGAGCACATCCCCGTCCACCTCGGGTCGATGCCCGACGCCGTCGCCGCCGTCCTCGGCGAGGACCACGAGCCCGGACGCAGCTGGATCCTCAACGACCCCTACCGCGGCGGCACCCACCTGCCCGACATCACCCTCGTCTCCCCCGTCTTCGCCGACGACGGCCTGCTCGGGTTCGCCGCCAGCCGCGCCCACCACGCCGACGTCGGCGGCCCGACCCCGGGCTCGATGCCGGCCTTCTCGCGCACGCTCGAGGAAGAGGGGGTGGTGATCCCGCCCACCGTCGCCGACCCAGGAACCCTGGAGGAGCTCGCCTCGCGGATGCGGATGCCACGACAGCGCCTCGCCGATCTGCGCGCGCAGGAGGCGGCGAATCGGATCGGCATCGAGCGCCTGGACGAGCTGCGTACGCGGCTGGGGACCGCGGAGCTGCGCGAGGGAATGGCCGAGATCCTCGCCTACACGGAGCGCCGCACCCGCGCCGCGTTGTTGGATCTGCCCGACGGCAGTTACCGCGCCGAGGACGTGCTGGAGGGCGACTGGAACAACGAGGAGCGCGACCTGCATCTGCGACTGGAGGCGACGATCGCCGGCGACTCCCTGCGCCTCGACTTCGCCGGCAGCGACGAACAGGTCGACGGCAACCTCAACTGCCCGCTCTCGGTGACGAAGTCGGCCGCCTTCTTCGCCGTCCGCGTCCTCGCCGACCCCGAGGCGCCGCCCTCGGCCGGCGCCCACCGGCCGATCGAAGTAATCGCGCCGTCCGGTTCCCTCCTCAACGCCCGCTTCCCCGCCGCCGTCGCCGCCGGCAACGTCGAGACCTCGAGCCGGGTCGCCGACCTCGTCCTCGCCGCCCTCTCGCAGGCACGGCCGGGGCCCGCGCAAGGCCAGGGGACGATGAACAACCTGACCATCGCCAACGACGAGTTCACCTACTACGAGACGCTCGGCGGTGGCCAGGGCGCCTGCCCGAACGCCGACGGGCCCAGCGCGATCCACGTGGCGATGTCGAACACGCTGAACACGCCGACCGAGGCGCTGGAGTCCGAGTTCCCGCTGCGGGTGCGCGAGCTGGCGCTGCGCCGCGGCAGCGGCGGCGCGGGCACGCAGCGGGGCGGCGACGGGATCGTCCGCGAGATCGAAGCCCTGGCGCCGATGCGCTGCAGCCTGATCACCGAGCGCCGCCGTCACCGCCCGCGCGGCGCCGGCGAGGGCGAGGACGGAGCCCCCGGCTTCAACCTGCTGAACGGGTCGCCGCTGCCTGCAAAGGCGGCCGGAGAGATGGCTCCTGGAGACCGCCTCAGGCTCGAAACTCCGGGTGGCGGCGGGTGGACGTAGGTCACATTTCGCAAATTTCGCGGTTTTTAGTTGAGATTTCGCTGCACTTCTCTAGAATGCGCGCCTCCGGGCGGGCGGAAACGGCCCTAGCAGGCCAAAGTTCAACGCGCCCAGCCCCGACTGCAACTAACGAAACACTCGCTGGATTACTTCAATGCCGATCGCTCTCAAGGAATGGGCTGTAACGGTCCGCGCTCTCGCGGAGGGCGAGCAGCTGCTCACTCTGCGCAAGGGCGGCATCCGCGAGGAGAACAAGCACTTCGAGCTCGAGCACGAGCGGTTCTTCCTCTACCCGACCTTCGACCACCAGCGGAACAACCTGGTCCGCGAATCCCACCACCCGGAGCTGCGCCGCGCGCTCGAGGAGGGTGTCTGGCCCGACGAGGAGCCGCCGCCGCGGGCGCTGCTCCAGGACGGCGGCATCCCCCAACCCGACCGCGTCCGCCTGCGCGCCTGGGCCGAAGTGGTCGACCACGTGACGATCAACGACCGCCGCTCACTGGACGCGCTGTCGCCCTACTACATCTGGACTCCGGACTACGCCGAAAAGCGGCTGGCCTGGAAGCGCCGGCACCCGCTGCACGTGCTGCTGCTGCGGGTCCACCGGATCCCGCGCCCGGTCACGGTCCGCGTCCGCGACGAGTACCACGGCTGCCGCTCCTGGGTCGAGATCGACCGCGAACTGCCCTTCGAGGGCACGCCGGTGATGGCCGACGAAGAGTTCGACCGCGCCCGCGAAGAGATTCGCAATAGATGTGGCGCGGGCGAGCCCGCCCTCGTCTAGCCAACCTCCCGCCTCGCTAGCCTCGCCTCGTGTCCTGGGTTGAGACCGAGAGCCTAAGTTTCACCGCGCGGCACGACTCCGAGGACTCCGCCTTCGCCGAGCGCACCCTCGACCGGCTCGAGGAGCTGCGGCTGCGGCTCGAAGACCGCTTCGAGCGGGTGCCGGAGGAGGTGACGATCGTCGTCCACACCAACCCGCTCTGGCTGACCGCGGCCCACCCCTTCCTCCCCGCCGCCCGCTGGTCGGCGGCCCCGGCCGGGCGCCGCTACCTGGCCGGTTGGCCGATGTCGACCGAGCTGCACGTGCTCAACGACCCCCACATGGAACGCCGCGCCGCCGGCGACGACTCATACGAAGCCCTGCGCGGCACCGCCGAGCGGCTCTACGCGCAGATGGTGGTCGCCGCCAACAACACCGCCCTCCCCCCCTCCTGGACCCCCCGCCGCTTCCTCCGCTACCTGCGCTGGGCCTGGCTGGTCGAAGGCGGCGCCCAGTACTTCTCCCGCCAGGTCGGCCTCTACCGCGCGGCGACGATCCGCCGCCTGCGCGAGAGCGCCCGCCCCTCCTTCCCGCCCTCGCGCCGCGACGCCGTCATCCTCGGCGGCACGATCTTCGACCTGCTCGAGAACGAACGCGGCCCCGAGGCCTGCGAGCGCCTCGTCGCCAAGCTCCTCCCCCAGGGCCCCGAGGTCCAGCTCGAAGACGCCTTCGACGCCCGCTTCCGCGAGATCGAGGACGCCTGGCGCGACTACCTGCGCGAGATGGTCCGCGGACCCGTCGCGGTCAGGTAGTCAGTTCACCTGCGTCAGCAGCCAGAGCAGCAGGAAGCCGCCGACGGCGACGGCGATCAACCAGAACGCCAACTGCGCCGGCGAGGGTCCGGGCGATTCGCCGCGAGCGAGGCGGCGTTCGCCTTCGAGCTCGGCGACCTCGTCGCGCTCGTCCTCGATCAGCACGTCGGCGAGGACCTCGCGGGCGCGCTGGGCGTCGTTCCTGTTGACCAGCAGGTCCCTGGGACCGCTGGGGAGGAAGTCGGGGTTGTCGAAGCCGAGGCTGCGCTTGAGGACGCTGGGGATTCCCACCTCCGAGAGCAGGCCCTGCAGCATCTCCCCTTCGACCTGATTCCGGGCGAAGGCGACTTTGACGAGGTCGCCGCCCCCACCTCCTCCACCGCCGCCGCCCTCGTCGCCGCCGCCGGAGTTACCGCCGCCGTGGGCGCCGCGCTGGTGCCCACTTGGCGGAGGCCTATGCGACGTCGAGGTCGACATCGGCGATCTTCAGGTCGGCGAGGTCGTAGGCCTTCACGTCCGGCGCCTCTTCGTTCTCCAGCGAGACGATCACGTAGGCCTGTTCCGGCCACATCCGCGCCTCGTTGACGTCGGTCTGGGAGGGATAGGCGGCACTGCGGGTGTGCGAGTGGTAGATCCCGATCAGCTCGTCGCCGGCGTCTTCGATGCTCTTCAGCGCGTCGTACTGCCCCTGCGGGTCCATCTCGTAGCGCAGCGGGCTGTGGGCGGCGTTCTCCACCCGCACCACGCTCGTCGCCACGCCGTCGCGGCCGCCGATCATCCCGCAGCACTCGTCCGGCAGGTCCTCGCGCGCGTGCGCGACCATCTCGTCGATCAATTTTTTGGAGATTTTCATTGCGTAGGGCGTGCGTGGCCAAGCAGGTCAAGGACGCAGGGAGGGAAGTGTGCTCTGCACACGACCGACCGAGGACGCAGAGATGCGCAGTGCCACGCGCGTCCTACCACCAGACGGTGGAGTCGAGGTTCTCTATCTCCTCGATGGGTTTGGTGTAGACGCCGGAGGAGAGGTACTTCCAGCCGTCGTCGGGGATCAGGAAGACGACGTTGCCGGAGTCGAGCTCGCCGCCGATGCGGTGGGCGATCGCGGCGATCGCGCCGGCCGAGACGCCGGCGAAGACGCCCTCCTCCTCGAGCAGTTTCTTGGTCCAGACGATCGCGTCGCGGTTGTCGACCATGATCTTGCGGTCGAACAGGGAGATGTCGATGATCGGCGGGATGAAGCCGTCGTCGAGCGAGCGCAAGCCTTGGACCAGCTCGCCCTGTTTCGGCTCGGCGGCGACGATCAGCGTCTCGGGGTTCGCCTCCTTGAGGCGGCGGCCGTTGCCCATCAGGGTGCCGCCGGTGCCGAGGCCGCCGACGAAGGCGGTCACCTCGTCGAGCTCTTCGAGGATCTCGACCGCGGTGCCGTTGTAGTGGGCGAGCGGGTTGGCCTCGTTGCCGTACTGGTAGGGCATGTAGAAGCCCGGATCCTGGGACAGCTCCAGCGCCACCTCGACGGCGCCGTTGGAGCCCTTCGCCCCCTCCGAGTAGACGATCTCCGCCCCGTACATGCGCAGCAGCTGCGTCCGCTCCTCGGTGACGTTGTCGGGCATAACCACCTTCAGCGGGTAGCCCTTGCGGCGGCAGATCATCGCCAGCGCGATGCCGGTGTTGCCCGAGGTCGGTTCGAGGATCGTGTGCCCCGGTTCGATCGCCCCCTCCGCCTCGGCTGCCTCGATCATCGATTTCGCCACCCGATCCTTGACCGACCCGGTCGGGTTGTGCCCCTCGAGCTTCGCGTAGATCCGCACGTCCGGCTTCGGCGAGAGCCGCGGCAGCTCCACCAGCGGCGTGTTGCCGATCGACTCGACGACGTTGCCGAACCGGCCTCCGCAGGGTTTGTTGAGTATCTGCTCGTGCGCCATATCTCGCCCGCCCGTTACTTCAGAAAGTGTAGCGAGGGTTGCGAGGGGTAGTGGGTCAGTTTGAGATCGTTCCTGGTCTCTAGTCCACCCCTCCCTCCTCCTCGGCAATCAACCGTTCGATGTCCTTCATCAAAAGGACAAGGTGCATGGGGTCAGTCGGGGAAGGCTCGAAGCCAAAGGCTTCGTAAAAGCCCTTTGCCTCTGCATGGGCATGTACGACCAAAGCGCGGATGCCAACAGCCTGAGCAGCGTGAACGCAGCGAAGGAGGGCATTCTGAAGGAGCGATCTGCCGAGGCCTTGGCCTTGATGCTCGGAATCGACTGCCAATCGCGCCAGGATCACGACGGGGACTGATTGCCCCGCAGGCTGCCCCTTGAGCAGGCGAGGCGTGGCTTGTGATGGCTCGATTTGTCCCACCGCCAACGCGTAGTAGCCGACGACACTTGAGCCGTCCGTCGTCACATAGACCTTGGCCGAATGCGCGGCCTCGGCGTGGCGGGCATACCGATGGATCCACTGGTTAAGTGATTCCTCGCCACAATCGAAATCTCCGAGGTCGTGCTTTCCTCGCAGCGGCTCAGGCTGGGTATAGCCCATATGTCGTTACCCGGCTACTCGAAGACGCTGGGCGTTGAAAACAAGCGCTTGAGTCCGGAGGGCACTTGAGCAGGCCGATCCAACAGCTCCATGAAATGATCCCAATCCGGTTGGTCTAACTCGAAGCGGGTTCGGTCGGCAAGGATGCGCCTCGCCTCGGACACGGCCGCAAACCGGACGAAGCTGGTGAAGCTCGTTTCCGCAAAGCTGCTGGCAGCGCGTACAAGGGCATCCTCGGAGTCCGCTACCCGCAAGTCCCATCGACGGTCTCGGGTCTCCCCGGTCTTCGTACTGCCCATTCCGTCCGAAGCAGTGTACAGACATTGTGCCGACAGCATGCATATTTTCCGTCAGATTCGGCTTGTCATTGCGGTTTTCCCTGCAAAGCATCATCAATCAAGAAGGGCCGCGATCTGGCAGTGGATCAGTTTGAAGCGGCTACCCTGTTCCGCATGAAGATGAAGGAAACCACCCGAATCTTCCCGGCACTCAGCATCAGCAAGCCGGCTTAAACACTCAGCTAGCACTGGCCTGAGCGGCGACCTAGCCGCAAGAAGCAATGACGGGCGCCCGTCTGAGGCGTTGCCCCCGGGTTTGGACCCCGGGGCCACAGGTTTGGACCCTGCGAATGCCTCTTCTCCAAATGTAAGGCGTGGGGGCCGTAAAACCGGGGAGGCGCCCAGGTTTTCCGAGTATTGAGGAGTTTTACTGAAGATCACTTGAGCGTTGCCGGTCATGTTGAATCGGATTAGGGTTGGGCTATCGATTGGATTTGCCCTGGAACGGGGAAGTAAACGCGCAGCCCGCGCAGCCGCGCGGGCGTCTGTCCAATTCGAGCGGAGGGATTCGATGAGAAAGACCCGGCTGACCGCGTTCTTCGCGGTCTTCCTCTTGGCACTTGCGTCATTGGTCGTGGCGGGATGCGGGAGCAGTGACGACGACACCACCGGCGGTGGTGGCGGAGGCGGAGGAGGCGGTGAGCCCCTGACCGTCGGCTCGGACATCCCCTATCCGCCGTTCGAGGAAGGGAAACCCGGCAACTACACCGGCTTCGACGTCGAACTCCTGGAAGCGGTCGGGAAATCGATCGGCCGCGAAGTCGAATTCGAAGACACCTCGTTCGACACGATCTTCCTCGACCTCGCCCGAGGCAACTTCGACGTGGTCGCCTCGGCGGCGACGATCACCGACGAACGCGAGAAAACCGTCGACTTCACCAACCCGTACTACATCTCCGAACAGGCGATCCTGGTCAAGGAAGGCGGCGAAATCGACTCGGTCGAAAAACTGGCCGGAGCGACGATCGGCGTTCAGCAGGGCACGACCGGGCAGGAATTCGTCGAAGAAGAGGGCGAAGCCGGCGACCTGCGCAAATACCCCCAGGGACCTGATGCGGTGGGCGCCCTTCAGAACGGCACGGTCGATGCAGTAGTGATCGACATCCCGGTTGCCGAAAATGCCGAGAATGCCGGCGGAGTCGAAATTTCCGCCGCGATCCCGACCGAAGAAGAGTATGGATTCGCCGTCAAACAGGGCGAAACCGAATTGCTGGAAGAACTGAACGAAGGGCTGAAAGAAGTCATCGACGACGGCACCTACGCGAAGCTCTACGAAAAGTGGTTCAAACACGAACCGCCGAAGGAGATCGAGACCGCGACCCACGAAGCGACCTGATCTCAAGCAACGGATTCGAAGAAGGGGCGCCGGCGATGGCGCCCCTTCTCTACGTTTAAGGCCTAATGGAAGAGTTCCTCAAGCAATATTTCGACTTCGGCTTCATGGCCGATCATTTCGACGAAGTGCTGGACGGCTTCTGGATCACCACCCAGATCGCCATCCTCAGCGGCATCCTCGCCCTGTTCTGGGGCCTGATCCTCGCCACCCTGCGCCAGCTGCCGGGGAAAGCGCTCATGCCGATTCGCTTTCTGACCATCGCTTATATCGACGTCTTCCGGGGAATCCCGCTGCTGATGCTGATCATCCTCATCGCCGGCGGGGTCCCGGCCTTGGACTTCCTCCCCGAGTCGTTGCGGCTGCCGCAGTGGTTCGGCAAACCGGACAGCTTCTGGTTCGGGGTGACGGCGATCACGATCACCTACGGCGCCTACATGGCCGAGGTCTATCGGTCGGGGATCGAGTCGGTGCCGGGCGGGCAGATGGAGGCGGCACGATCGCTGGGTATGAGCCACGGCCAGGCGATGCGCAGCGTCATCCTCCCCCAGGCCGTGCGGAAAGTGATCGCGCCGCTGCTCAACGACTTCATCGCCCTGACCAAGGACACGACCCTGGTCAGCTTCATCGCCCTCAACGAGGTGACGCTGGTCGCCAGCGACATCCAGTCCGAAACCTTCAACAGCTCGGCCCTGACGCTGGGAGCGATCATGTTCCTCGTCGTCACCCTCCCCCTCGCCCGCCTGGTGGACAAACTGATCGCCCGCGAGCAGGGCCGCTTCACCCGCGGCGCGCCGAGGGTGGGGGCGCTCTGATGGAGAGCGGCGGCAGCGGGGGCGCGATGCTGAGCCTGCACGGCGTCTGCAAGCGTTTCGGCAAGCTCGAGGTGCTGCGCGGGGTCGACCTCGAGATCAAGCGCGGCGAGGTCGTCTGCGTCCTCGGGCCCAGCGGTTCCGGCAAGAGCACGCTGCTGCGCTGCGTCAACCTGCTCGAGCCGCCCGAGGAGGGCGACATCCGCCTGGAGGAACGCAGCATCTGCAAGGGCCCAGGTTCCGGTACGGGGGAGCAGAGCTGGGAGCTCGACTTCGTCCGCCAGCGGGTCGGCATCGTCTTCCAGCAGTTCAACCTCTTCCCCCACAAAACGGCGCTGCAGAACGTCACCCTCGCCCAGGAAAAAGTCCATGGACGCTCGACCTCGGAGGCCCGCCAAAAGGGGGCCGAGCTGCTTGAGCGCGTCGGCCTCGGCGACAAGCTGGACGAGTACCCCGAACGGCTCTCCGGCGGCCAGCAGCAGCGGGTGGCGATCGCGCGGGCGCTGGCGATGGACCCGCACGTGATGCTCTTCGACGAGGTCACCAGCGCCCTGGATCCCGAGCTGGTCAAGGAGGTCCTCGACGTGATGCGGGAGCTGGCCGAAGAAGGGATGACGATGATCGTCGTCACCCACGAGATCGGCTTCGCCCGCGAGGTCGCCGACCGCGTCGTCTTCATGGACGGCGGCGTGATCGTCGAGGAAGGCCAGCCCGCGCAGGTCTTGGAGAGCCCGCGCGAGGAGCGGACTAAGCAGTTCCTCGGCTTGGTCCTGGAGCGGTAAGAACCGCTACGCGGCGCAGCCGCCGGCCATGGCAGGAAGGATCACAACGGTGTCGCCGTCTTTGACGCCGGTCTCCAACCCCTGCAGCACCCGCACGTCCTCGTCGTTGAGGTAGACGTTGACGTAGCGGTTGAGCTCGCCGTCCTCGCCGAAGAGCTGCTCCTGGGTGTCGGGGTACTCGCCGGTCAGCGCGCGCAAGACCTCGCCGACGTCGGAGCCACCGGCCTCGACCTCGGCCTGGCCGCCCGTCTTCGGGCGCAGCACTGGGGGGATGCGAACGGTTGCCATGAGGGCGGTGATCCTACTAGGCGATTGACTGACGATCCCCGCCGGCTCCGGCGCAGAATGCGTCGTAGTCGGGGAACTTGCCCATCTCCGACTCCGGGACCTGCTCGGCGTTCTCGCCGCAGATCGGGCACTCGGGGTCGCGGCGGACCTTGAGCTCGGTGAAGCTGGTGCCGAGCGCCTCGTAGAGGAGCAGGCGGCCGACCAGCGGCTCGCCGGCACCGAGGACGAGCTTGATCACCTCGTTGGCCTGCAGCGTGCCCATCGTCCCGGCCATCACCCCGAGCACGCCGTTGGCGGAGCAGCTCGGCGCCAGCTCGGCCGGCGGCGGGGTCGGGTAGAGGCAGCGGTAGCACGGCCCCTCGAAGGGGACGAAGGTCGAGATCTGGCCGTCGAAGCCGAGGATCGAGGCGGAGACGACCGGCTTGCGCAGCCGCACCGAGGCGTCGTTCAGCAGGTAGCGGGTGGGGAAGTTGTCGGCGCCGTCGACGACGATGTCGTAGCCCTCCATCACCTCGAGGATGTTGCTCGCATCGAGGCGGCCGTTGTGCTCGACCACGTTGACGTCGGGGTTCAGCTGTTCGATGAAGATCCGCGCCGAGGTGGTCTTCGGCATCCCGATCCGCTCGGTGTTGTTGATCACCTGGCGCTGCAGGTTGGAGGCGTCGACCACGTCGTCGTCAACGAGGCCGATCGTGCCGACGCCCGCGGCGGCGAGGTAAAGCGCGGTCGGGGCGCCGAGGCCGCCGGCGCCGAGCAGCAGCACCTTTGCGTTCAGCAGCTTCACCTGCCCGTCGACCCCGACCTCCGGCAGCAACGTGTGGCGCGAGTAGCGCTCACGCTGCTCGGGGGTCATCCCGTGCGCGGCGACGACCGGCAGCCCCTGCTCCTGCCACTGCAGGATGCCGCCGCTCATCGAGGCGACGTTCTCGTAGCCGAGCTGCTGCATCTGCGCGGCGGCGGTCGCCGAGCGGTTGCCGGAGCGGCAGTAGACGATCGTCCGCGCCGCCTTGTCGGGCGCGGCGGTGGCGATTTCATCGGCCAACAGTCCCGGCGGCACCAGCTTGCCGTTCTCCAGGTGGGCCTCCTGGTACTCGTGCGGCTCGCGCGTGTCGATCAGGACGACGTCGCCGCCGTTGATCTCCTCGGCAGCCTCGAAGGGTTCGATCTCCTCGATCGTCTGGACGCGCGTAGTGTCGGTGGCCATTGAAATCCCCTAATTCGGATCAGCTTTAACTTCAAAAAGTATAGCGGAGCTGATCGCCTCGTCTTGAGCAAATGAAAAGCGGCCCCGGGAAGGGTCCCGAGGCCGCTCTGTTCTGGTGAAAATCGCTCCTTAGCTGAAGCTGGGGCGCATCTGGCGCAGGCGCCGGACCCGCTCCTCGATCGGCGGGTGGGTCGAGAAGAGGCCGGCGATGCCGCCGCCCTTGAACGGCTTGACGATGTACAGGGGCTCGGCGGCCTGGTTGACCTGCATCGGCATCGCTTCCGCGCCCTGCTCGAGACGGAGCAGCGCACTGGCAAGCGACTCCGGGTTGCCGCAGATTTCGGCACCGCCGGCGTCGGCCGCGAACTCGCGCTGGCGCGAGATCGAGAGCTGGATGATGCTCGCCGCGATCGGGGCAAGCAGCACCATCGCCAGACCGCTGACGAGGCTCAGCGGGGAATTGTCGTCGCCGCCGAACCACATGAACATGTAGGCCAGGTAGGTGATCGCGGCGCCGATCGCCGAGGCGACCGACTGGATCAGGATGTCGCGGTTGCGGATGTGGGTGAGCTCGTGGGCGAGAACGCCGCGCAGCTCGTCCTCGGAGAGCAGCTTGGTGATCCCGCGGGTCACCGCCACCGCCGAGTGCTTCGGGTTGCGGCCGGTGGCGAAGGCGTTGGGCTGGTCCTGGGGAATCATGTAGAGACGAGGCATCGGCAGGTCGGCACGCGTCGTCAGTTCGCGCACGATCTGGTAGAGCCGCGGCGCCTCGGACTCGTCGATCGGCTGCGCCCGGCTCATTTTCAGCGCCATCTTGTCGCTGAAGAAGTAGGCGAAGAAGTTGATCGCCAGCGCGATGAAGAGGAAGGTGAGCGCGGTGCTCGGGCCGCCGATCGCGGCGCCGATGACGACGAGCAGGCCGCCGAGGGCAGCCATCAGGATCGTGGTCCGCAGGGTCGCGCCCCAGGTGGATTGCTTGGTGGTGCTCATCGAGTAGTCGCTCCTTGGAAGTCGGGGTGTTCGTCAAGTATGCGGCGGAAGGGCGAAATCTCCTATAGGTGGAATCCCCCTTCCGCCCCGGGGGTGACCCCTAGGCTTACGGCATGACCTTGCTGGTGATCGGGCTCGCGCTGGTCGTCCTCGCGTTGTCCTTGGCCCTGACCCGGGAGCGGCGGCGGCTACGGCCGCTCGAGGACCTGGTCGAGGCGATGGAGAAGGTCGACCTCTCCTCCCCCCGCCTCCACCTCCCCCCCTCGATCGACGGCGTCGGCGAGACCGAGGAGGTGGAGCGGATCGAGCTCGCCTTCCTGCGGATGATGCGGCGGCTGGAGGCCGAGCGGCGGCGGGCCGGCTCGGCGGCGCTGCACGCGCAGGAGGAGGAGCGGGCGCGGGTCGCCCGCGACCTCCACGACGAGGTGAACCAGTCGCTGACGGGGCTGCTGCTGCGGCTGGAGGCGGCGCGCGAGGCGGCGCCGCCGCAGCTCGAGGCCGAGATCGACGAAACCAAGGCGCTGGCGAACCAAGCGATGACCGAGCTGCTCTCGCTGGCGCGCCAGCTACGGCCGACCGCGCTCGACGACCTCGGCCTGGTGGCGGCGATCGGCGGCCAGGTCGAGCGGCTGGGGCGGGGCGAGATCGAGGCGCCGCTCGTGACCGACGGCGACTTTTCCGACCTCGGTGACGACGCCCAGCTCGTCGTCTACCGCGTCGCCCAGGAGGCGCTCAACAACGCCGCCCGCCACAGCGGCGCCAGCCGGGTCGAGGTGCGGCTGCGGCGCGAGGGGGACGGCGGCGTCGTCCTCGAAGTCGCCGACGACGGCCGCGGCTTCGCCTTCGACGAATCCGAGCGCGGCCTCGGCATCGGCGGCATGCGCGAGCGCGCCCTCCTCGTCGGCGGTGACCTGACGATCGAGTCCCGCCCCGGCGCCGGCACCACCGTCCGCCTCGAGGTCCCAACCTGATGCCGACGGGACGATTTCCCTCCATATAGGGGTACTTTCGGCCCATCGGCGATAGTGGTGGATCTATGCGCGTGCTGATCGCAGACGACCACGGGATCGTCCGCTCCGGGATCCGGTTGCTGCTGGAGCGCCAGCCGGACATCGAGGTGGTCGGCGAGGCCGGCGACGGGGCCGAGGCGCGGGACCTGGCGGTGCGGGAGCGGCCGGACCTGGCGATCCTCGACGTGAAAATGCCGAAGCTGACCGGGCTCCAGGCGACGCGGGAGATCAAGAAGCAGGCTCCGGAGGTCTCGGTCCTGATTCTCTCGATGCACGACGACGAGCGCTATCTGTTCGAGGCTTTGAAGGCGGGCGCCTCGGGCTACGTGCTGAAGGCGCAAGCGGACACCGACCTGCTGGCGGCGATCCGCGCGGTCGAGCGGGGCGAGCCGTTCCTGACGCCGGAGGCGCAGCGGACGCTGATCAAGGACGTGCTCGAGCGCGGCTCCAGCGGCGAGGAGGAGCTGACGCCGCGCGAGGAGGAGATCGTCAAGCTCGTAGCCGAGTCCCACACGACGAAGCAGATCGCCGAGGTCCTCCACCTCTCCGAGAAGACGGTCGAGAACCACCGCGCCAACGCGATGCGCAAGCTCGGGATGCGCGACCGGGTCGAGCTGGTCCGCTACGCGATCCGCCGCGGCCTGATCGAGCCGTGAAGGCCGACGGGACGAAAACGGTCTCATATGGACCGAAATCGTCCCGTCGGCAGGAGGTTCCGGCATAACCGACCTCTTCAGTAGGATTTGAATCGATGCTGTTCTCGACCAAAGCCGAGTACGGAGTGCGCCTGATGGTCGAGCTGGGCCGCCAGCCCGGCTCGCAGCCCGTCAGCCTCGGCTCCGTCGCCGAAGCCGAGCGGCTGCCGCTCTCCTACCTGGAGCACCTGGTGGCGAAACTGCGCAAGGCCGGCCTCGTCACCTCCACCCGCGGCGCCCACGGCGGCTACCGCTTGGCGAAGCCCGCGGCGGAGATCACGATGGACGCGGTGGTCGAGGCGCTGGAAGGGCAGATCGCGCCGATGGAGTGCTTCCACGACACGCCGGAAGGCAAAGTCCTCTGCTCGCACGAGTCCGACGGCGACCAGGCCTGTTCGACGAAGCTGCTGTGGATGCGCGTGCAGGGCGGGGTCAGCAAGGCCCTCGCCGGGACGACGCTGGCGGAGCTGGTCGAGTTCTCGACCAAGAGCGAGCCCACCCGAGCGGCAGCGCTCGGCAGCGTCGCGTGAGAACGCGGCCCGACGGAACGCAAACTTGAAACCCCAGAAACGGAGCGAAATTGGCTGAGCTGGAGATACGCAACCTGCATGTCGAGGTCGAGGACAAGAAGATCCTCAAAGGCCTCGACCTCGACGTCGAGAAGGGCAAGGTGCACGCCCTGATGGGTCCGAACGGCTCCGGCAAGTCGACCCTCGCCAACGTGATCATGGGCCACCCGGCGCTCGAGGTGACCGAGGGGACGATCACCTTCAAGGGCGAGGACATCACCGAGGCCGCCCCCGAGGACCGCTCGCAGGCGGGCCTCTTCATGGCCTTCCAGTACCCCGTCGCGATCCCGGGCGTCTCGGTCAGCAAGTACCTGCGGATGATCATCAACGCCCAGCGCGAGGCGCGCGGCGAAGACCAGATCAAGATCAAAGACTTCGCCCGCACCGCCCAGGAGGCGATGGAGCTGGCGAACATCCCCAAAGACTTCTCCAGCCGCTACCTCAACGACGGCTTCTCCGGCGGCGAGAAGAAGCGGATGGAGCTGCTGCAGCTGGCGCTGCTGCGGCCGGAGATCGCGATCCTCGACGAGACCGACTCGGGCCTCGACATCGACGCCCTGCGGATCGTCGCCGAAGGCGTCAACAAGTTCGCCGGCCCGGACATGGGCGTCCTGATCATCACCCACTACCAGCGGATCCTCCACATGGTGAAACCCGACGCGGTGCACGTCATGTACCAGGGGCAGATCGTCAAGGAAGGCGGCCCGGAGCTGGTCGGCGTGCTGGAGGAGAAGGGCTACGGCTGGATCAAAGAGGAGGTAGAGGCAGGCGCCGCCGCCTGACCTCGTCGCGATGGAGCCGGTGAGCGCCAAGAGCCCGACCGTGGCGCCGTTCTCCGTCGAGAAGGTGCGCGCCTCCTTCCCGGCGCTGGAGCGCGAGGTCAACGGCAAGCCGGTCGCCTACCTCGACAGCGGCGCCAGCTCCCAGCGGGTGCTGGCCTCGATCCAGTCGGTCGACCGCTACGAGCGGCGCCACCACTCCAACGTCCACCGCGGCTCCCACACCCTCTCGGCGGAGGCGACCGAAGCCTACGAGGGAGCGCGGGCAACGGTCGCCGACCACATCGGCGCCGCCGACCGCCGCGAGGTCGTCTTCGTCCGTAACGCGACGGAGGCGATCAACCTCGTCGCCCGCGCCTGGGGCGACGCCAACGTCAGGGCCGGCGACCGCATCGTCCTCACCGAGATGGAGCACCACTCCAACATCGTCCCCTGGCAGCAGCTGGCCGAGCGGGTTGGGGCGGAGCTCGACTGGGCGCCGATCGACGACGAGGGCCGGCTCGACATGGACGCCTTCGCGGCGCTGCTGGAGCGCGGGCCGAAGCTGGTCGCGGTAACCCACGTCTCCAACGTGCTGGGGACCGAGAACCCGGTCGCCGAGATCGCCCGCCTCAGCCACGAGGCCGGCGCCAAGGTCCTGGTCGACGGCGCCCAGTCGGCCCCGAAGCTGCCCCTCGACATGGCCGAGCTCGGGGTCGACTTCTACGCGATTACCGGCCACAAGCTCTACGCCCCGACCGGGATCGGCGCGCTCTGGACCAGACTCGAGCTGCTGCGGGAGATGCCGCCCTTCCTCGGCGGCGGCTCGATGATCCGCAAGGTCAGCCGCGAGGGCACCACCTACGCCGACCCGCCCGCCCGCTTCGAGGCCGGCACGCCGGCAATCGCGCAGGCGATCGGGATGGCCTCCGCCTTCCGCTGGCTCGACATGGTCGGCATGCACAACGTCCGCGAGCACGAGGAGCAGATCGCCGACTACGCCCTGGAGCGCCTCGTCGAGGTGCCCGGCCTGCGGGTCTTCGGCCCGCCCCGCGGCCCGGGCCGGCTCGGCCCCGTCTCCTTCGAGATCGAGGGCATCCACGCCCACGACGTCTCCGAGATCCTCGACCGCCACGGCGTCGCCGTCCGCGCCGGCCACCACTGCGCCCAGGTGCTGATGGACCGGCTTGAGATCGCCGCCACCGCCCGCGCCAGCTTCGGCGTCTACACGATCCCCGAGGAGATCGACCGCCTGGTCGACGGACTCGAAGACGCCCGTAAGGTGTTCGGTCTCTGATGGACGAGCTCTACCGCGACCAGATCCTCGAGCACTACAAGCGGCCGCACAACTTCGGCCACCTCGAGGACCCCGACCTCGAGTTCGAGGACACCAATCCCTTCTGCGGCGACGAGCAGCACGTGACCATCGAACTCGACGGCGACGAAAAGGTTGCGGCGATCGCCTTCGAGGGCAAGGGCTGCGCGATCTCCACCGCCGCCACCTCGCTGCTGACCGACGAGCTGGTCGGGAAGAGCCGCGAGGAACTGTTGAAGCTGCCGAAAGAGTTCGTCCTCGAGCTGCTCGGGATCGAGATCTCGGCGACGCGGATGAAGTGCGCGATGCTCGGCCTCAAGGTCGTCAAGAGCGCCTCCCTCGGCAAGCCTGCCGACTGGGAGGACGAGGGCGAGGCCGGCGACCCCGGCGAAGCGGTCGCTCTCTAGCTGCTAAGTAGGCGTAGGCTCACCCTCGGCAACCTGAGCCTGGCTGTCCTCCGCGGCACTGACCGCCTCCCAGAACGCCCCCGACTGATCGCGTAGTTCGTTCAGTTCGCTCTCTGCAAATGGTCCGCTGGCGGCAAGCGTCAAGCTGTTCATCAAGCGCGAGATCATCAACAGCAACGAGCGGGCGTCGAGCGTCAGGTCGAGTCTTTGCTCGTCGTACGTGACGATCTTGATGTCGATCCGAGTCTGGTTGCGTTCACTGTCGACGTAAACCTGACGGTACATCGCCTCCCAATTGCCCGGATACTCGCGCCAGCGGCGGTACGCGTCCTGCAGGCTTTGCCCGTGAAGAGCGACGACGCTGCGCAACAGTCGAGCGAGGTCCCCTCCGCAGTGACCAACGATTGCGTCGAGTCGCTCCGGCTGGTCAGGGGCCGAAAGCCAAGCAAAGAGACGCGGTGCGTCGTCTCCGATGCCAAACAAGGCTGCGATGCCGTACCAAACCGGGGTGTAGGTATCGGTATCGACCGAGGACCCGAGATTGCGCTCCAACACGTCCATCAGCTTCACCTCGATCTCGGGGTTCGCGCTGACGAGATCAGACATATGCCCAGCGAGCTCGGTAAGCGCCTCTGCGCCCTCCTCCGGGGGGAGCCTGTTCAGGGCATTCCAGTCCATCATCGATTCCTACCTCTCCTTCAGTTGCTTGAGATGGTCGTCGTCACCCGGTTCGGTCAGCTTCCGGTCTTCCAACGCAACCGAAGATTCCGTTCCCCTCTCCTGCGCCATGCCGGGTTGCTTGTACTCGCTGGGCTTGGCATTGGGCTCGTCCTTTCCCGGGATCTGCTCGAGAAACGAATGCAACCGGTACTCGATTCGTTTGAGGCTCTCTCGAGATTCGTCGTCGCAGGTCGCCGCACACTGCTCCAGCGCCCTGCAAATCCGCCCTATCGCCCCTGACATTTCGAACTTGCGAGCTTTTTTGGGCAATTCAACGCCAGACGCATTGAGATCTGAGGCGATCTCACCAGCTGTTTTGCTTGCCCGGCGTTGAGCCTCATGGAATCGGTCTAGCGCCTCCCCTACCTGCCTCTGGGGAGCGCTCGCTCCTCCCGCCTCTGCATCCAGCGTCGCGATCGCTTCAACCTCTTGGATTAGTTCGTACCAGTGGTCAACGTCTCCGTCGGAGTCGTTCGGCGCCAGGTGCCTCGCACTGACCGAAGCCCGCTCGGCCTTGAGGCGCTCGTTGAAGACCGCAATCGCCAATTTGATCATCGTTGACAACTGCCGTTGTGAGCGGTCGAGCTCTCTGATTCCGTCGATCGGCACCAAGGTGAGACCCGCCTGCCTTTCGACCTGCTTCGGCTTCTCGGGACCGGCTGAGCCCCATAGGTCGTAGAGCTTGTCGTCTATTCGGGCGAGACCATCGGACGACGACTGAGAGGCGGGCGGATTGGAAAGGGGCGCCTTCCCTTGCATGCTGGCGATAGTATCGCCAATTACTCAAACAGTATCGTGATCGTTTACCGTTTGGCGCGCGTTGGAGTCGCTGAGATAACTCTTCCGACACTCACCTCTTTACCTTTTGCAGCGTCAGACTGGGTGGCGGCGGTTTCCGGAGTGATCGGCGTCGTCGTCGGCGGCGTGATCACGACTGGCGGGACGGTCTGGCTTCAAAAGGCAGCCGAGAAGCGGGAGCGCGAGGCCAGTGTCGTGATGCGCAAGACCACGGTCTCGATCCTGCGCGGAAGCCTCCGGCAGATCAGCAGCTTCTTGCGGGCCCTTGACGCCCAAGGGGTCTGGCGGGCGCCGCTCGACGAGGAATGGCTCGCGGTGTGGCAGGACCGGGGTCGGGTCCTGGCCGAGTTCGTCGACAGCCAGACCTACGAAACCGTTTCCGCCGGCTTCCTCGTCGCCCGCCTCCTGCGCTGGCAAAGCTCGAACCAGGGCGCAGGTCTCTCCGACAAGGACCGCGACCTGATCGCCACCTGGCTCGAGCGCACGGAGCAGGGCTTGGCGGCGTTGGACGCCGTGGGCCCTACGGTGCTTTCGTCACCGTCTCCTCGCTGAGCTGGATGACGGCGAAGGCTGCGCCCCAGGGATCGGCGGCGACGGCGAAACGGCCCGCCGGGATGTCGACTGGGCCGAACGGCACGTTGCCACTCGCGGACTTCACGGTTTCGATCGTCGCGTCGGTGTCCTCGACTACGAAGTAGACAAGCCAATGGGCGGGGATCTCATCCGGCAGACGGCCCCTGATGTCGAGCATCCCGCCGATCGAGTCCTCGCCGTTTAGCCACTCGATGTAGGTGCCCATCTCCCCCATGTCGTTGTCGCGGAAGCCCCAGCCGAAGATAGCTGCGTAGAAGGCCTTGGCCGCGCTGGGGTCGCGGGTGCCGAGCTCGTTCCAGGAGAACGCCCCGGGCTCGTTGACAAGCTCGGCGCCGGCGAAGTCGGCCGGCTCCCAGATCCCGAAGAAGGCGCCCTCGGGGTCGGTGAAGAGCGCCAGCCGGCCGTAGTTGCTCACTTCCATCGGCTCGGCAATCATCGTGCCGCCGTTTTCCTGGACCGCGCGGCCGATCGCCTCGGCGTCGTCGACCGAGACGTAGGTGCTCCAGGCGGGCGGCTGGCCCTCCTGCATCAGCGGCATCACCCCGGCGACGTCGCGACCGTCGAGTTTGGCCCGCCGGTAGCCGCCCATTTCGGCCGAGTCCGGCAGCTCCGGGATCTCCCAGCCGAACAGCTCGCCGTAGAAGCGCTCCGCGGCCTCGATGTCCGGCGTCGCCAGGTCCACCCAGCAGGGGGTTCCGGGCACGTAATTGGTCCTCTCGCTCATCCTCAGAATCCTTTCTTCGCGGGGGTCGTGTAGATAAGACCAGACCAGCGGGCGAAACTCATCGCCGAGCGGTGAAGCCCACCCGGGCGTCCCGCTAAAATCCGACCGTAGAAGTAGGATTAAGTCTCGATCCGCACTAGGCCGCGACTGGCGGCGACTGGAGCACCCCACCCTCTTGACCGACACCGCAGGAACCAAGATCCCCGTCTGCCCGGCAGCCGAGCTGTCGCCGGGAGCGATGCGCCTGGTCGAGCACGACGGGAGGAAAATCGGCGTCTTCAACTGCGACGGCACGTTGTACGCAATCGAGGACCGCTGCTCGCACGACAACGGGCCGCTCGCCGAGGGCGAGTTCGACGCCGCCGCCTGCACCGTCGAGTGCCCCCGCCACGGCTCCCTCTTCGACCTCAGCACCGGCAGGCCGAAGACGCTCCCAGCCTTTCAGCCGGTGCAAACGTTCCCGGTAGAGATCGAGGACGACACCATCACCCTGGAGGTCGACTGATATGGCAACGCCCGAGGTACTCGCCGAGAAACGCGAGCTGGCCGGCATCAACGCCGACTACAAGGAGAAGTTCGGCTTCCACGACTCGGAGTCCGGCTACGCCTACAAAGCCCCGAAAGGCCTCACCCGCGAGGTCGTCGAAACGATCTCCGACTTCAAGGAAGAGCCCGCCTGGATGCGGGACTTCCGGCTGAAGGCGCTGGAGCACTTCGAAAGCCGCCCGACCCCGAAATGGGGCGGCGACCTCGACCAGATCGACTTCGACGACATCCACTACTTCGTCCGCGCCTCGGAGAAGAACAGCCGCGACTGGAGCGAGGTCCCGGAGGACATCAAAAACACCTTCGACCGCCTTGGGATCCCCGAGGCCGAGCGCAAATTCCTCGCCGGAGTCGGCGCCCAGTACGAGTCCGAGGTCGTCTACCACCAGGTCAACGAGAAGCTCGAGGCCCAGGGCGTGATCTTCACCGACATGGACACCGCCCTGCGCGAGCACGAGGACCTCGTGCGCGAGCACTGGGCGACGATCATTCCGCCGAACGACAACAAACTCGCGGCGCTGAACAGCGCCGTCTGGTCGGGCGGCTCCTTCGTCTACGTCCCCGCCGGGGTCAAGGTCGAGATGCCGCTGCAGGCCTACTTCCGGATCAACACCGAGAACATGGGCCAGTTCGAGCGGACGCTGATCATCTGCGAGGAGGGTGCCGACGTCCACTACATCGAGGGCTGCACGGCGCCGGTCTACTCGAGCGACTCGCTGCACTCGGCGGTCGTCGAGATCGTCGCCAAGAAGAGCTCCCGGGTCCGCTACACGACCGTGCAGAACTGGTCGCAGAACGTCTTCAACCTCGTCACCAAGCGCGCCGTCGCGCACGAGAAGGCGACGATGGAGTGGGTCGACTGCAACCTCGGCTCGAAACTGACGATGAAGTACCCGTCGATCTACCTGCTCGGGCCGGAAGCCCACGGCGAGATCCTCTCGATCGCCTTCGCCGGCGAGGGGCAGCACCAGGACGCCGGCGGCAAGATCATCCACGGGGCGCCGAAGACCTCGTCCTCGATCTTCTCCAAGTCGATCTCCAAGGACGGCGGCCGGGCCACCTACCGCGGCCTGCTCGAAGTCGCCGACGGGGCGAGCGAATCGCGCTCGAAGGTCGTCTGCGACGCGCTGCTCCTCGACGAGGACTCGCGCTCGGACACCTACCCGACGATCCGGATCGACGAGAACGACGCCGACATCGGCCATGAGGCGACCGTCTCCAAAATCGGCGACGAGCAGCTCTTCTACCTGCAGAGCCGCGGGCTCGACGAGGAGGAGGCCTCGAAGATGATCGTCAACGGTTTCATCGAGCCGGTGACCAAGGAGCTGCCGATGGAGTACGCGGTCGAGTTGAACCGACTCATAGAGCTGCAGATGGAGGGCTCGATCGGATGATTTGGCGGAACGAGGACGCCGCTGGCTGCGTCCTCGGGTGGGGGTCGTGCAAAGCACTGCCCCCCACCGCTGCGTCCTTGCCAGCGACTCCCTCGTCCTCCCCAAATCACCGATCGAAGAGCTGATGACTTCCACTCAAACCCTCCCGCCGCTTCCCAACGCCAAGACGAAGGGCTGGGAATTCACCGACATCTCGGCGCTTGATTTCGACGCCTACGAGGCGACCGAGGCGGTCCCGGTTATCGCGGGCGGCGCTGGAGCCACGGTGCTCGATCTCGCCGAGGCGGCTGATTCCCATCCGGACCTGGTCGGGAGCCTGGGGACCCTCGTCCCGGGCAACGATCCGTTTGTCGCCCGAAATGAGGCGGCACCCCGCAACGGGGTGCTCATCCACGTGCCGGCAGGCGTGTCGCTGACCGAGCCGATCCAGATCGAGGTGCCCGTTGGCATCGCAGGCGCCGCGATGAACTGGCGGACGTTGATCGTGCTCGAGGAGGGCGCCGAAGCGGAGGTCTGGGAGCACTGGTCCTCGCCCGACGACGAGGTCGACGCGGTGTTGAACAGCGTCGTCGAGCTGGCCGTTGGCCAGGCCGCGACCCTGCGCTACGTCAACACCCAGGACATCTCCGAGCAGAGCTGGATCTTCGCCACCCAGCGCGCCGAGGTGCAGCGCGACGGCCGCCTCGACTGGGCCGCGCTCGGCTTCGGCTCGGCCCGCGGCAAGGTGCGGATGGAGACCAAGCTCGCCGGCCCCGGCTCCGAGGCGCGCGTAACCGGCGGCTACGCCGGCGGCGCCGGCCAGCACCTCGACTTCGACACCCTGCAGGAGCACGCGGCCCCGAACACCAACTCCGACCTCGCCTTCCGCGGCGTCCTTGCCGCCGGGGCCACCGCGGTCTGGCGCGGGATGATCAAGGTCGATCCGGGCGCCCAGCAGACCGACGCCTTCCAAGAGAGCCGCAACCTCCTGCTCTCCCCCGAGGCGCACGCCGACGCGATCCCCGGCCTGGAGATCCTCGCCGACGACGTCCGCTGCACCCACGCCGCCGCGATCGCCCAGGTCGACAAGGACCAGCTCTTCTACCTCACCTCCCGCGGCCTCGACGACGAGACCGCCAAGGCGCTGATCATCGAAGGCTTCCTCGAGTCCCTGGTCGAACGCCTCGCCGAGGGCCCAGTGCGCGACAGCATCTCCGAGGCGCTCGAGACGCGCTTGGCCGAGATCCTCTAGCACCTCCCTGCGATCTGTCGGACGTCATGGCGATGATCCGTCGCCATGAAGGAAGACATACTCGAGCAGGTCGTGGAGGACTACCTCAGCTTCAAGGGATACTTCACGATCCACAACGTCCCGTTCCACCCCGACAAGGCCCGAAGGGACTACCGCTCTAGAGAGGACTCCGTCCCTTCGGACATAGATGTCATCGGAATCAATCCGAAGAGGCGGGGGACGGATCGAGTGATCGTCGTCACCTGCAAGTCGTGGCAAGGAGGCTTCCATACGGAGAGGCTGCTCGCCCAGCTGCGGGGAGAGAAGAAAAACCCCAAGAGGGAGACCTGGCGACACTTCCGAGAGCTCTGGAAACCGAAATGGAGCGAGGCGTTTCGCAAGGAGATCGAGCAGCGAACCGGCGCGAAGGCCTTCACCTACAAGATCGCCGTCGCCCGCTTGATTGGCGATGGGGAGGAATGGTCATCCGACAAGACGATCGCGAAGAACCTCCCTGGATGCTCCGTCGGGTTTCTGGAGATGGAGGAGATGTGGACCGCGATCCTTGGAAAGCTCACGGAACGGCCGGCACCGAGCGAGTTAGGGCGCTTGGCGCAGTTGCTGAAAGCGGCAGGGGTGACTTCCTAGTCCTCCTCGCGCGTCCGCCGCTGCGCGATCGTGCTGCGGACGATGGCGGCGACGACGATCAGGATCGGAATCGCGTAGAGGACCCAGAGCAGCTGGTGGACGACGTGGGCCAAGGGGAGCATCGCCTCTCCCCTACCCGTTCGAGACGGAAAGCAGGTAGAGGCCGAAGCAGGTGAAGGCGACCATCACGGCCAGCATCCAGTACTGCGAAGCGGTGGCTTTGCGGTAGTCGGGCCAGTAGACGAGGGCACGGTCGTGGGCGAGCATCAGGCCGATCACGTGGCCGATCACGAGGGCCGCGACCTGGACGTACCAGATGGTGTTGGCGCTGAGGATCGAGTAGTCGACTTCCCAGCTGGCGGTGCCGAAGAGGTCGGTGGTGCCGGTGCCGAGCGGATCGGAGAGGAGGAAGCCGAACTGGGCCTGCTCCTGGAAGACGAAGAAGCTGAAGTAGTGGGCGACGAGGTAGGCGAGAGCGATCGGGATCAGGGTGTGGGCGAAGCCGGCGCGGAGCTTGGAGAGCGAGGGCGCGCCGGGGACGGTGCGCATCCCGCGCACCCCGAGCATGTAGACGATGCCGACGCCGAGGAAGCAGGCGAGCATGAAGAGGGTCTCCCCCCAGCGCAGCGAGGCGGTCAGCCCCAGTCCGATGTCGCCGAGCCATTCGACCGTCGATTCGAGCACGTCCTTGAACGCTCCCTCCTGACCGCCGTCGAAGCTGGTGGTGGCGATCGAGGCGATGACGACGGCGGCCGAGCCGGGGATCGTCGCCCAGCTGGTCGTCGCCGAGAGGGGGCGGCGGCGCTGCAGGCGGCCGTCGGCGGTGCCGAAGATCCCGAGGCGGCCGAACATCCCGAAGTAGACGGAGAAGGTCTCGCCGCGCTCGCACCAAACCTCGACCCCGAAGACGGCCATCATCGCCAGCGTGTAGGCGCTGTAGACGAGGGCGGCGACGGCAGTGGCGTGCGGTTCGATCCCGATCCCGCCGGCGCCGTAGACGACCTCGAGCCAGACGACGCCGAGCAGGCCGACGGCGGCCGGCCAGCGGCCGAGCTTCTCGGGGTAGCGGAGGTGGGCGGGGCGCTGGCCGGCGATCGCGGTGAAGCCGGCACCGACGACGCGGCCGACCGCGCGCCAGGGATTGAAGGGGCGGAAGAGGTCGCCGAAGATGGCGGAGAAAAAGGGGAACCCGAGCCAGCAGGTGACGAAAAGGAAGGTGAGGGCGAAGTTGCGGTCGGGCGCTTCGGTGCCTTCGAGGCCGGCGTAGACGGCGACGCCGAGGAGGAAGACCCCGATGACGCCGCAGAGGATCTGCGGCGGCAAGCCGAGGAGGACGCCGGAGAGCCGCTCCCCCAGCGGTCGGCGGCGCTCGTCCTCTAGTTTCGGCTCCCGCCAGGCCGCCGAGAGGGCGAAGAAGGAGACGATGAGGACGATCGAGGCCGCCCACGCGAACAGCCAGGCAGGGATCGGGAGATCCTGCCTGGATGCAAGCGCGTGGGCGAAGGGGATGAAGCTCACGGTTCGACCCGCAGCTCCAGGATCTGTTCGGCCTCGCCCTCCAGCTCGGCCTCGAAGATGCCTTCGAGTTCGGCCGGGAATTCGAAGCTGACGGTGCCCCCAGCGGGGACGTCCTTCATCAGGTCGTAGCCGTGGACGTGGATCTCCTCGGCGATCGCGGACTTGACCTTGAAGCGAACCTCGTCGCCCTTGTTGACGTCGATCTCGGCGACGCCGCCGACCGGCTTGCCGTCCTTGCCGACGACGATCGTCGTCACTTCCGGCTTGGCGGTCGTTTCGCCGCCGTCCCTGCTCGATTCCTTGCCGGCGGCGCCCGTCGTCGTGTCGCTGCCGCTGTCGTCGCCACCACTGAGGACGATCAACAGGACCACCGCGACCACTGCCAGGACAACGCCAACCACTGCAGTTCTTGCGTTCACCTTCGCTCCTTTGCAATGCGTGGCCGAGCCACGCGTTCCGTTCGCTTGCTGTTAGGCGGCGAGCGGCGGCGGGCGCTGGGCGAGGCCGAGCGCGATCAGGAGACCGCCCGCAGGCGCGGAGGCGCGGGACGGCTTCGGCAGGACCGGGCGGCGGTCGGCGTCGCGGGTGCGGCGGCGGGCGCCGGCGATCCGCTCCGAGAGACGGACGATCGCCTCGCAGCCGGGATAGCGGCCGAGCAGCAGGGTCAGCAGCAGGGCGAGCAGGGGCAGCGCCGGCAGCAGGAACGTGACGAGCTCGGTCACACGGGCCAGGATACTGTCCGGCCTCAACCGAGCCTAAATGCGACCTGGACGCGACAACATCGCCGCTCCCGACCTGCCTACCGGCCTCGCCTGGGTAGGCACCGAACCGGAGTCGATGCCAGCCTTGACGGCGGGCGGTCCGGCGCTGGTCCACTTCGTCGAATACGCGCAGTTGAACAGCGCCCGCACGCTCCCCTACCTGGCCGAGTGGCACCGCCGCTACCGCGAGGCGGGCCTGAGCGTGATCGGCGTGCAGGCGCCGCGCTTCCCCTTCGCCGCCGAGCCCGAGAACGTGACTGCGGGATTACGGGACCTCGGCGTCGAGTTCCCGGTCGCGATCGACGCCGACCACGAGCTCTGGAGCGCCTACGGCTGCGAGGGCTGGCCCAGTCTCTTCCTCTGGAGCCTCGGCGGTTCCCTCTCCTGGGCGCACTTCGGCGAGGGCGAATACCGCGCGACCGAGGAAGCGATCCAGGCCGAGCTGCGGGAGATGGACGCGCTACGGGAGTTGCCGGAGCCGATGGCGCCGCTGCGCGCCAGCGACGGCCCCGGCGCCCGCGTCATCCCCCCCACCCCCGAGCAGTTCCCGGGCGGCTCCTGGCAGCGGCCCTGGGTCGCCGGCGAGGACGGCGAGGACCTGGCCCTCGACTACCAGGCAGGCGGCGCCTTCGCCACGGTCGAGGGCAAGGGCGATCTGCAGGTGGAGATCGACGGCGAGTGGACCACGGTCCGGGGCGGCCCCTCCCCCGGCCTCCGCACCCTGGCCGAGCACCCGAGCCATGAGGCCCACAGCCTCGTCCTGCGCCCAAGCCGGGGTGTCAAGATCTGGTCACTCAGCTTCGCCCCCGGCGTCCCCTAAGGAGGAACGATGATCACCAAGACCGACTTCATCGGCATCCCGTCGACCGACGCAGAGCGCTCGCGCGCCTTCTACGTCGACACCCTCGGCCTGCGCCCCGATGACCGCGGCCGCTTCGAATTCTGGGTCGGCGACACCTGCTTCGCGATCTGGGAACCAGCCAAGCAGGGGATGGAGTTCGCGCCGCAGAAAAACGCCCACCCCGCCCTCCACGTCGACGACGTCGCCGCGGCGAAGGAGGAGCTGGAAGGCAAGGGGGTCGAGTTCGCCGGCGACGTCTTCGACACCGGCGTCTGTCACATGGCCTTCTTCACCGACCCCGACGGCAACGACCTGATGCTGCACAACCGCTACGCGCCGTACGAGAGCTGAGCCGAAGGCGAAGCGCTTTCAGGCCCGCGCCGCGACCTCGTCGCGGATCTCCTTCGGGAGCATGAAGCGGACGTCCTCGTGGACGGTCCGCAGCTCGGAGACGTCGTCGGCGCCGCGCTCGCGGAAGAAGGAGACGAGGCTCTCGACCAGCTCCTCGGGGGCGGAGGCGCCGGAGGTGATCCCAACCGTTTCCACTCCCTCCAGCCACTGCTCCTGCACCTGGGTGTGGTTGTCGATCAGGTGGGAGGCGGCGCCGTGTTCGCGCGCGACCTCGACCAGGCGGTTGGAGTTGGAGGAGTTGGTCGAGCCGATCACCAGGACCAGGTCGCACTCGCGGGCGAGCTGCTTGACGGCGATTTGGCGGTTGGTGGTCGCGTAACAGATGTCGTCTGACTTGCTGGCGACGATGCCGGGGAACTTCGCCCGCAGGGCGGCGATCACCTCGGCGGTCTCGTCGACCGAGAGCGTGGTCTGGGTGATGAAGGCGACTTTGTTGGGGTCCGGGACCTCGAGCGCCTCGACCTCGCCGGCGGTTTCGATCAGGACGATGCTGTCGGGCGCCTCGCCGGTCGTTCCTTCGACCTCCTCGTGGCCCTCGTGGCCGACCATGATGATCGTGTACCCCTGGGCGGCGAAGCGGCGGGCGGAGACGTGGACCTTGGTCACCAGCGGGCAAGTGGCGTCGATCGTCTGCAGCTGGCGGGCGGCGGCGTTCTCGTGCACGCTCGGGGCGACGCCGTGGGCGGAGAAGACGACGATCGCGCCCTCCGGCACCTCGGTCTCCTCCTCGACGAAGATCGCCCCGCGCTTGGCCAGCTCTTCGACCACGTGCTTGTTGTGGACGATCTCCTTGCGAACGTAGACCGGCGCCCCGTGGAGCTCGAGCGCGCGCTCGACCGTCTGCACGGCGCGGTCGACGCCGGCGCAGTAGCCGCGCGGGGCAGCGAGAAGAACCCGTTTCGGGCCCGTGAGGGTGGCAGGCATTCCTTCAGGGTACAAGGCTTGGCTGCCCGCAAACTCGGGCATAAGTAGCCTTGCGCAATGGCAACTTCCGGCCGCCATCTCGATCGACTCACCGCCGTCGATGCCTCGTTCCTGACCAACGAGAGCTCGAGCAGCCACATGCACGTGGGCGCGATCCTGATCTTCGAGGGGCCGCCGCCGAAGTACACCGACCTGGTCGAACACGTCCGCAGCCGCCTGCCGCTGGTCCCGCGCTTCCGCCAGAAGCTGGTGGTGCCGCCGCTGGAGGCCGGCCGGCCGCTCTGGGCCGACGACGTCAACTTCAACCTCACCTACCACATCCGCCACACCGCGCTGCCCGAACCGGGCGGCGAGGAGCAGCTGAAACAGCTGGCCGGGCGGGTCTTCTCCCAGCAGCTCGACCGCTCGAAGCCGCTCTGGGAGCTGTGGCTGGCGCAGAACCTGGAGCGCAACCGCTTCGCGATCCTGACCAAGACCCACCACGCGATGGTCGACGGGGTTTCGGGCGTCGACATCGGCACCGTCCTCTTCGACCTCGAGCGCGAGGCGAAGCCGATGGAGCTGGAGGACGACTGGGTGCCGCAGCCCGAACCGGGGACGACCGAGCTGGTCGCCCGCGGGATCGCCGACGCGGTGGCGGCGCCGGTGAAGCTGGCCGAGCGCGCGGTCGAGGTGGTGCGCAACCCGGAGACGACGGCGCGGAAGGTGGTCGAGGGGCTGGAGGGCGTCGGCGAGATCGTCAGCGCCTTTGCCGACCCGGCCCCGGACGTGCCGCTGAACGAAGGGATCGGGCCGCACCGCCGCTACGTCTGGTCCCGCTCGGAGCTGGCGACCTTCAAAGGGATCAAGGACACCTTCGGCGGCACCGTCAACGACGTGGTGCTTGCGGTCGTCACGGGAGCGCTGCGCAAGTGGCTGCACGGGCGCGGCGTCCGCACCGAGGGGCTGGAGCTGCGGGCGCTGGTGCCGGTCTCGATCCGCAGCGAGGACGAGCGCGGCAACCTCGGCAACCGGATCGCGCTGATGCGGGGGCCGCTGCCGGTCTACATCGAGGACCCGGTGCGGCGGCTGCGCACGATCAGCGACGCGATGGCCGGGCTGAAGCGCTCCAAACAGGCGCTGGGCGCCGAAGTCATCTCCCGCTTCAACGACTTCGCGCCGCCGACGATCCTCGCCCAGGCCTCGCGGATCAACTTCTCGACCCGCCTCTTCAACCTGATCGTCACCAATGTGCCCGGGCCGCAGGTGCCGCTTTTCGTCCTCGGCAGGGAAATGGAGGAGGTCTACCCCGTCGCCTTCCTGCCGCAGAACCACTGCCTGGCGGTGGCGATCATGAGCTACAACGGCAAGGTCGGGTTCGGCCTGCTCGCCGACTACGACTGCATGGAGGACATCGACGTCGTCAGCAACGGGCTGAGCGAATCCCTCGACGAGCTCGAGGCGGCGGCCGGCAAGTCGGTCAAAGCCGCGTAGTGGCGCTTCCTCTCGCATAGCGAGAGGAAGTCGACACCGGCCCCTCCCTAGGCTTTCATCATGCCCCTGCTCCTAGTCATCCTCTTCATCGTCGTCCCGATCGCGGAGCTCTACGTGATCATCCAGGTCGGGCAGTTGATCGGCGTGGTGCCGACGCTGATCCTGCTGCTGGCCGACGCGATCCTCGGCTCGATGCTGCTGAAACACGAGGGACGCAGCGCATGGCGGCGCTTCAACGAGGCCCTGGCAGCGCGCCGGTTCCCGGGCAAAGAGGTGGCCGACGGGGCGCTGATCATCGTCGGCGGCACCCTGCTGCTGACGCCGGGCTTCCTCACCGACATCTTCGGGCTCTTCCTGCTGCTGCCGCCGACCCGCGCGATCGCCCGCCGCATGCTGAAACGGTTCACGATCGGCCGCTTCACGGTGGTCGGCATGTCCGGTGGGGGATCGAACCCGTTCGGCGCGCCTCCGGGGGGAGTCGACCCGCGCCGCCCGAGCCGCGATTACGACCTCGAGGGAACGGCCGAAGAGGTTCCGCCGGAGAGCGACGGCGACCCCCGCCTGCCCCGCAGCGATCGAGGCTGAGATGCGCGGCGAGGAGCGGCAAACCCAGCGCCTCCTCCTCCGCCCCCCGACTCTCTCCGACCGCGCCCTCTACCACGCCCACTTCAGCCACCCCGAGGTAGAGCGCTGGCTCCGCCCCCCTCCCCTGCCGCCCTTCAACGCCGGCGCCATCGAGGAGCTGGTCGAAGGCGACCAGGATCACTGGACCGACCACGGCTTCGGCCCCTGGGTCCTGATCGAGAAAGAGACCGGCACCTTCGCCGGCCGCGGCGGCCTCCATTGGACGACGGTCGAAGAGATCGCGATGGTCGAGCTCGCCTGGAGCGTCGAGCCCGCCCTGCACGGCCGCGGCTACGCCACCGAAATGGCAAATGCCGCGATCGAGTGGGCGCACGAGCTGCGAATCGAGGAGCTGGTGGCGCTGGTGTTGCCGGCCAACGCGGCTTCGCGCCGGGTCGCCGAGAAGGTCGGCTGCGAAGAAGGCGGCAAAGTCGAGCATGCGGGTCTACCGCACCTGCTGTTCCGGCTGCGGCCCGCGTCCGCTAGCCAGGCTTGACGATAGGAGTTTCGTCGGTCGGCGCCTCCTCGCCGCCAGTCCCATTGCTAGCTATGTCGTCGGCTGCCTCCTTGACAGCATCGGCGGCATCGTCTTCCGCTTCTTTCGCCTGCCAGCTTCTCGCCAGCGACTCGAAGATGGTGAAGGTGATCGCACCGAGGAGAATCATCACGTTCACCCAGAAGTAAGCCCAATCAGACGTGTCGGGGACCTGGAGGATCGTCTTCGGCTCGGGGTGGGTGTTCCCGTACACGAGGATCACCAAGGCGTAGTAGATGATGCTGGCCGCGACCACGGAGAGAACCGTGTTCGAGTTGTTGGCCAGGAAAGGCGTGAAGACGGCGATGGCCAGAGTCAACTCGGCGAACGGGCTCTCGATCGGCCCTCCCGTTTCCCAGAGAAGCGCGGTCAAAGCCGCGAACTGCACGATGAATGCGGCGATCAGGACAAATCCGGCGATCTTCTCTGCGCTCTCTTTTCGCTGTGGGGAGCTCTTTTCTGCAGCCGCCTTCCTCTGGCGCGAGCCCGCCCTCCCGAGGTAGCTCTGGAACTCGGGCACCCTGATAGTGAGGATGCCGCAGGCAACGATGATGATGCCCTCGCCGACGAGGAAGCCGCCCGGAAGACCTTCGCCCACGTCAAAGGCCCAGCGGATCAGGGCCACCCCCGCCAAAACTCCCAGGTGACCCACCATCACCACGCTAATCTGTTCGCCCCGCGTGAGCTGACGGTCCCGGGCGGCCCGCGCCAACAAGCCTGAAAGCTCGTCAAAGAGTTGGCTCATCGCTTTAGCAGTGATTCGAGAATGCCACCGTGTCTTCGGGCAAGCCGAAGGCGGAGGTCAGCCGAATTCTTTTCGCAGCTCCCCGGCTCCGACAACGCGGGTGCGAACATCGTCCGGCGAGTTTTCGACCACCCGCACGCAACGGGTGAGATCGATGGCGACCACGATGGAGAGAGCGAGGAGGCCGTAGGCCGATGCCTCCCACAGCCCCGTGGGAACGAAAGGGGCTGCGACAGCGCCAAGGGCGACACAGAGATTGAGGCCGCGGTACAGCCAGTCGGCCTTGATCGCGACCCGGCGCCGGTACATCATCCGGGCGCAGAGCATGCCGCAGTAGGCATCTCTTGCCAGAAGAGCGACAAGAAGGAACTCAGGCAGCAGCCCTGCCGCATAGGCGCCGACGATTCCCGCATCGATGCCGATGCGGTCCACCACCGAGTCGAGGGAGCGGCGACCGGGTCCATCGGCAGCTTGACGCCGCGCAAGCACACCGTCGAAAACGTCGAGGATGACGAACAGCGCGATGGCGGCGACGGTCAGGGCCGGGGTCTCGAGAAACGAGAGGACGATAAGCGGGACCAGGCTCAGCCTTCCCAAGGTGAAGGCTGCCAACAGAAACGTGGGCGTGCTGGGTCGAAACCGCTCTGCCTGGGCGAGATGGGGTGACCAGGCTGATCCGGACGCTGCTGGGGCTGCGGAAAAAGACATGGACTCTCCTTGGGACTTTTTAGCGGTGAGACCGTACCGCACCGGTCGGAGTGCCAGCGCTCAAGGCGCCGGTCATTCCCAATCGTTCAAAACCCCAGCGCGAACTTGGCGTCCTCGGTCATCATCTCCGGGCTCCAAGCGGGGTCGAAGACCATCTTGGGGTGGACGGCGGTGACGCCGGGGAGGTCGCCGACGAACTCGCGCATCTGCTCGGAGACCTGGGGGCCGATCGGGCAGGCGGGGGTCGTCAGGGTGAAGGTGACGTAGACCTCGGTGCCCTCGATGTTGACGTCGTAGACGAGGCCGAGGGAGACGAAGTCGAGGCCTAGCTCGGGGTCGATGACCTCCTCGAGGACCTCGTAGACGTCCTCCTCGGTGAGGGTTTCGTCGTGCTGGTCGGTCGCGGGAGCCTGCTGGTCGGCTGCGGGGTTATCGGACATGGCCCCATGGTAGCCGGGAGCTAACGCGGCTCCGGGGGCGGTCCCTCCGGCGCGGGCGCCAGCTCCAGCTGGTACCAGCCGACGTCGCGCCAGGCGCCCTTCTTCCAGCCGATCTCGCGGTTGACGCCGACCAGCTCGAAGCCGAAGCTCTCGTGCAGGCCGCAACTGGCCTCGTTCGGCAGGGTGATCCCGGCGCAGGCCATGCGGAATCCACGCTCGCGAAGGTGGTCGAAGAGAGCGCCGTAGAGGGCGCGGCCGATGCCGCTGCCGCGGGCGTCCTCGGCGACGTAGACGGAGACGCTGGTGCTCCAGCGGTAGGCGGGCCGCTCGTTGAAGGCGGTCGCGTAGGCGTAGCCGACCACCTGCCTCGCGCGCTCGGCGACGAGCCAGGCGTGGCTGCGGCCATAGCGCTCGATCCGGGCCGCCAGCTCGGCCGCGTCCGGCGCCCGTTCCTCGAAGGAGACCGGGCTGTCCTCGACGTGCGGCGCGTAGATCTCCGCGCAGGCGGCGGCGTCGCGCAGGGGGTCGGCGTCGCGGATCGTCAGCTCGGGCATGAGGGCGGCAGAGGTTATGCATCTATAAGAGGGAAAAGCTCTGCCGCGACGGTTCGATCACTAGGCTGCGCGGCATGAGCGAGCAGGGCCAGATCGTGCGGCGGTCGATCGGGATCGTCTTCGACGACGGCGGGCTGCTCGCGCTCACCGCGCACACCCCCGCGGGAGCCGAGGGGCACGGCGAAGAGGAGGTGACGGCGGCCCTCTGCGACCCCGACGGCGCCCCGCTCACCTTCGAGGAATCGCTGCTCTCGACCGAGTACGGCGAGGACGGCGTCCAGCGGCGGGCGACGCTGGAGCTTTGGCCCGACGTCGAGGAGATGCGGCCGCTGCGCGGGGCCGGGGCGCTGATCAACTCGGTCTGCGTGCGCCGGCAGGGGGTCGACTCGCAGATCGCCTTCTTCCGCTGGTCGGTCGAGGGGCGCGAGGGCCTCGGCACCTACGAGGTCGCCCGCAGCGCCCATGAGTGAGCCCCCGACCAATGGCTTACGGGCGGTCGTCTCCGACTTCGGCGGCGTCCTCACCACGCCGCTGCTCGCCGCCTTCGCCGCCTTCCAGGACGACAGCGGCATCTCACCGGAAAACCTCGGGCTGGCGATGCGCGAGGGGCTGGCCGAGGGCGAGGAGCTGCCGCTCTTCAAGCTCGAGCGGGGCGAGATCAGCGAAGACGAGTTCGTCGACCGCCTCGAGGCCGGCCTGGAGTCGATCCTCGGCCACCGCCCCCACCTCCACCACTTCCGCCACCAGTTCTTCGGCGCCCTTGACCCCAACGAGGAGATGATCGCGCTGATGCGCGAGCTGAAGGCGAGCGGGCTGAAGATGGCGATGCTGACCAACAACGTGCGCGAGTGGGAGCCGCTCTGGCGCTCGATGCTGCCGGTCGACGAGATCTTCGAGGAGATTGTCGATTCCGCCTTCGTCGGCTGCCGCAAGCCCGAAGGCCGGATCTACCGGCTGACCCTAGAGCGGATCGGGATCCCGGCCGAGGCCTGCCTCTTCGTCGACGACCTCCAGGTCAACTGCGAAGCCGCGGAAAAGGTCGGAATGAAAGCGGTCCACTTTCGCGAGAACGAGCAGGCGATCGCCGAGATTCGCGCCGCGCTCGACGGCCAGCCGGCCTAGGCGCGCTCGCGCTCGACCGCGGCGCCGTTGCCGCCGTGGGCAGGCGCTTCGCGCCAGCGGCGGGCGAACGGCAGGCGCCAGCTGTGCGGCGCGATCAGGGCGCCAATCTCCGTCGGCCCCCACGACCCCTGCGGGTACGGTTTCACCGGCGGCGGGTCCTGCAGCATCGGTTCCGACACCTCCCAGAGCCGCTCGATCCCGACCGCGGTGGTGAAGAGGGTGCGGTCGCCGATCATCGCGTCGCGGATCAGCCGCTCATAGGCCTCGACGGTCTCGTCGCGGTGGCCGGTTTCCTCCAGCGAGAACTGCATACTCGCCTTGTCGAGCACCATCCCCATCCCCGGCCGCTTGCCGTAGAAGGAGAGGGAGACGCGGGAGGACTCGTCGAGGTCGAAGGTGAGGTGGTCGGGGCCGTAGCGGCCGACCCGCGAGTGCTCGGGGAACATCGCGTGCGGCGGCTCGCGGAAGGCGATCGAGATGATCCGCGAGCTTTCGCCCATCCGCTTGCCGGTGCGCAGGTAAAAGGGGACGCCGCTCCAGCGCCAGTTGTCGAGTTCGGCCTTCAGCGCGACGAAGGTCTCGGTCCGCGAGTCCGGGTCGACGCCCTCTTCTTCCCGGTAGCCCTCGTACTGGCCGCGCACCACCTGCGCGGGGTCGAGCGGCTGCAGGCTGCGGAAGACCTTGTTCTTCTCGTCGGTGATTGGCCCGGGCGCCAGCGCCGTCGGCGGCTCCATCGCGACGAAGGCGAGGATCTGGAACAGATGCGTGACGACCATGTCGCGGAAGGCGCCCGTCTTCTCGTAGAAGGCGGCGCGCGAGCCCACCCCGAGCGTCTCCGGGACGTCGATCTGGATGTGGTCGATGTGGCTGCGGTTCCAGATCGGCTCGAAGAGACCGTTGGCGAAACGCAGGGCAAGGATGTTCTGCGCCGCCTCTTTGCCGAGGAAGTGGTCGATGCGGAAGACCTGGTCCTCGTCGAGCACTTCGTGGACCATCTCGTTCAGCTTGCGGGCGCTGGCGAGGTCGGTCCCGAACGGCTTCTCCATGATCACCCGCGAACGCTCCGAGAGACCGCAGGTCTTCAGCATCTGGATCACGTCGGGTGCCGCGGTCGGCGGCACGCTCAGGTAGTGGAGCAACCGCATCTCCGACCCGAGTTCCCCTTCGGCTCTGTCGACCGCCTCCTTCAGCGCCTCCGGCGCCTGCGCGTGCGGCACATAGGAGAGCCGCTGCGAGAACTCGTGCCACTCCTCGCCACCGAAGGCATGGCGGGCGAACTCGCGACAGGCCTCTTCCGCGATCCCCCGGAACCGAGCATCGCTGATCTCCTCCATCGAGACCCCGATCACCCGGAACTCCGGCATCAACCCCGCCTGGAACAGCCGCAGCAACCCCGGCAGCAGCTTCCGCCGCGCCAGGTCGCCGGTGGCGCCGAAAATCACTATTGCTTGCGGAGGAACTTCCACCTGACCGAGGTTAGCCCGCCCTGAGGAGGCGCAAACCTCACTCAGTCAGTTGTCGGAGCCGGCTCTATCCCACACATAGAGCTCCAGCGCCTCCGCTGCGAGCTCCATCAGGCGGGGTGGGCCGAGGAGGCCGAGGACGAGCTCGAGGGCGTCCTCCTCGGTGACGCCGGAGTCGACGGCCTCCTCGCCGCGGAAGCCGGCGGCGAGCTTGAGGGCCTCGCGGCGGTTGTCGCCGAGGGAGCCGAAGGCGGCCATGAGGAAGTCGCGGTTGGGGACCGGCTGGCCGACCTCGAGAGAGCCGTGCCAGGCGGCGAGCATCGAGAGGTCGTGCTCGTCGAGCTCGGAGATCGCCTTCGCGTAGTGAACTTCGAGCTCGGACTCGGGAATCTCGTCCACCCAGGCGCGCACCGCCTCTCCGAGGAGCTGGCGGCGAGCCTCACGGCCGACGGAGTCGGCGATGGCCCGGATGGCGTCGGCTGGGTCTACGAAGCAGAGGGACATGAACTGCCGAGAAAGGTAGAGGCGGCCGATGACACCAAAAGATGCCCGCTAACCCCCCATTTTGCGGGGTCGTGCCGGGAGGCCGCCGGTCGACGCCGGACCCGTCCCTAGGCTCGGGTGGGTGCCGCTGAAACTGATCTACGGACCGCCCAATTCGGGCAAGCGCGGCGAGGTCCTGCGCACCTTCCGGGCGGCCCTCGATCGCGACCCGATCCTCGTCCTCCCCACTACCGACGACGTCTTCGACTTCGAGCGCGAGCTTTGCAGCGCCGAAGGCGCGCTTTTAGGCGCGCAGTTGGGCGCCCTGCTGGGCGGCGCGGCGATGACCTTCGGGGCGCTCTTCCGCACCGTCGCCACCGCTGCCGGGGCGCCCCCGGGAGCCGAGCTCTCCCCTGCCCAGCGCCTGCGCGCGATCGCCGTCGCCACCGAGGCGCGTCGCGAGCGCCTGCGGCCGCTGCGCCGCTCCGCCGGCCGACCCCGCTTCGCCGCCGCCCTGGAGCGCCTCTTCGACGAGCTGCAGGCGGCCGGGGTCGAGCCGGAGGAGGTCGAGGCCAGCGCCGCCACCCTGGAGGGGTCCGCCTACCTCGGCGACCTCGCCACCCTCTACGGCGGCTACGAGCAGGTGCGGCAGCGGACGGGGCGCACCGACGCCCACGGCATCGCCCGCGAGGCGATCGCCCAGCTGCGCGGCGACGGCGCCGCCTGGGCGGGGCGGCCGGTCCTCCTCTACGGGTTCGACGACCTAACCGAGAACCAGCTGGAGCTGGTCGCGGTCCTGGCCGAGCGGACCGAGGTGACCGTGGCGCTCCCTTATGAAGAGGGACACCCGGCGCTGGCGGCGCGCGGCCGGCTCCTCGGCCGTCTGCGGGAACGGATCGGGGCCGGCGAGGAGATCGCCCTCGATCCCGACCCCGGCAACACCGTCAGCCCGCTGCTCTTCCACCTCGCCCTCTCCTTCGGGCAGAAACGGCCGGCGCGGGCCGAAGCCGACGGCAACCTGACGCTACTGCGCTCGGCCGGGACCCGGGCCGAGGCGGAGGCGATCGCCGCCCACGTCTCCCGCCTCGTCAGCGACGGCGCCTCCCACGACCAGATCGCGATCGCCCTGCGCGACCCCTCGCGCCGTGGCCCCGAGATCGCCGCCGCCCTGGAGGCGAACAACGTCGCCACCGCCCTGGAGGCCGAGGTGCGGGTGGCTCGGACGGGCGTCGGCGGCGCCCTCGTCGCCTTGCTGGAGTCTGAGTTCGGCGAGCGCCGCGCCGTCGATTTCCTCCGTTACCTGCGCGGGCCCTCCGGCTTCTCGCACCGCCGCATCGACTGGTTCGAGCGGCGGATCCGGCGCCGCCGCGTCCGCGACGCCGAGACCGCCCTGCTGCTCTGGCAGGGCGAGGAGGGCGAGCCGCCACGGGACCTGCTGCGCCTGCGGGAGGCAGCCGAGCGCTCGCCGGCTGCGCTGGCAGCGGAGGTCGGAGCGCTGGCGGCGACGATGGCGGCGCGGCCGCTGCGCGACGAGGGAGACGGGCCCCGACCCCCGCGCGGCGACGGGCTCGAGCTGCGCGCCGCCGCGGCGATCTCCGCCGCCCTGAGCGACCTCGCCGAGCTGGGCGAGCTGGCGCCGCAACCGGTCGAGCTCGCCGGGACGATCGCGGAGCTCGACTTCCGCGCCTGGTCGGGACCGGTCGAGGGACGGATCCGGATCGCCAGCCCCTACCGCCTCCGCGCCGCCCGCTTCGACCACGTCGTCGTCGGCTCCCTGCAGGACGGCGAGTTCCCCCGCCGCGACCGCGGCGCCGATCCCTTCCTCTCCGACTCGCAGCGAGAGACGCTCGGGCTCGACCCGCGCCGCGACACCGAGGCCGAGGAGCGCTACCTCTTCCACGCCTGCCTCGCCCTCCCCCGCCGCAGCCTCGCCCTCTCCTACCGCGACAGCGACGAGGACGGCGCCGCGACGGCGCGCTCGCCGCTGCTCGATGACGTGCGGGCGCTGCTGGCGCCGGCGCCGGAGCAGAGCGGGCCCGACCCGGTCGAGGAGGAGATCACCGTCACCAGAGGCCTCTCCCAGGTGGTGGCGCCGCTGGCCGAGGCGCCCTCCGAGGCCGAGCTGGCGCGGGCGCTCGCCGCCCACGGGCCGAGCGCCGACCTGGCGGCGCTGCTGCGCGAGGCCGAGGTCGAGGGCGGGACCGCGGCGCGCGTGGTCGCGCGGGTGAGCGCGGCGCGGCGGGCCGAGGCGGCCTCCCGCGCCCCCGGCCCGTTGACGAACCCCGCGGCGCTGGAGGCGCTCGGCGCGGTCGAGGCCTACGGCGGCACCACCCTGGAGGAGTTCGACGTCTGTTCCTACCGCTGGTTCGCCGGCCACGAGCTCGACCCGCAGCTGCTCGACCCGGTCCCCGACCCGCTCGTCCAGGGCGGGCTGATGCACGAGGCGCTCGACCGCCTCTACCGCGAGCGCCTCGGCGGCGACCCGCTGCCGCGCCCGGGCAGCCTCGCCGCCTGGCAGGAGCGCGGCCGCGAGCTGGTGACCGAGATCGTCGCCGAGCGGGAGCTGGGAACGCACCCGGCGGAGCGGGCGATGGCGCGGCGGGTCGAGCGGCTGCTGGAGCGCTTCCTCGCCGAGGAGGCCGAGCGCGAGACGGGCGGCTTCGAGCCCTGGCTGCTGGAGGCGCGGTTCGGCGAGCACCCCGACGCCGAGCGGCCGGTCCTCGATCTCGGCGGCTGGGGCCTGCACGGAGCCGTCGACCGAGTCGACCGCGCCGGCGACGGCAGCGCCGTCGTCATCGACTACAAGCTCGCCGGCCAGGTCACCCCGCGGGAGAAGTTCGAGGAGCGGGCAAAGCTGCAGCTGCCGCTCTACCTGCTGGCGGTCGCCGAGCACTGGGGGGCGCAGCCGGTCGGCGCCCTCTACCACCCGCTGCGCGCGACCTCGACCCGGCGCCCGCGCGGGGTCGTCTCCAGCGAAGTCGCCGAGGCCATGGCCGGCTACAACCTCTACTCCGGCGACATCGTCGATCCGGAGGGGCTGGAGGAGCTGCTGGAGGACTCGCGGCGGCGGGCTGGCGCAATCGTCGCCCGCATGCGCGGCGGCGAGATCCGCCGCGACCCCGGCCCACGACCAGGGCTGCGCGGCCACGACGTCTGCCCCCCCTACTGCACCTTCGCCTCGATCTGCCGCCGCGACCGCTCGCCCCGCTACGAGCAGGACGACGAAGGAGACGAGCGGTGAGCGCGGGGCAGACGAGCGGAGCGCCCGCGCAGGCGCCGGCGCGACAGCCGACGCCGGAGCAGGCGGCGGCGATCGGCGTCCGCGGCGCCGACGTGCTGCTCGAGGCCGGCGCCGGCACCGGCAAGACTGGGGTGATGGTCGACCGCTACTGCAAGCTCGTCTGCGACAGCGGCCTCTCCCCCGACGCCGTCCTCGCCTTCACCTTCACCGACAAGGCCGCGGCCGAGCTGCGACAGCGGATCCGGGCCGAGCTGACGCGGCGGGCCGAGCGCGGCTCGGAGCGGGCGGCGACGGTGCTGGCCGGGATCGGCGGCGCCTGGGTGACGACGATCCACGGCTTCTGCAACCGCGTCCTCGCCGCCCACCCGGTCGCTGCCGGAGTCGATCCCGGCTTCCGCGTCCTCGACGCGCCGGAGACGGCCCGGGCCGCGCGGGAGGCGTTCGACGACGCGCTGGTCGAGTTCCTAAAAACGCACAGGACCGCCCACGGCGGTCCTGTCCAAGGCGACCCCGCCCGCGAGGAGACCGTCGCCGCCTACGACGTCGAAGGCCTGCGCGGGATGATCGCCGGGGTCCACGCCGAGCTACGCAGCCGCGGCATCGCCGCGCCGAAGCTGCCCGAGCCGCCGCAGTCCGATCCCGCGTCGGCGATCGAGCGAGCGGTCACCGCGGCGCGGGAGTGCCTGGAGGAGTTGAAGGAGGGTGATGCCAAACGGGAGCCGCTGGAGCGAGCGCTGGCGCTCCTCACCGCCCCGGGTCCCTTCCCCAGCCTCGACGAGCTGCGCAGACTCGCCACCAGCAGCAAGGCAAAAGCCATCGCTCCATATAAGGAGGCGATCGACACCGCGATCGCCAGCGTCGCCGAGGCGGGCGAGGGCGCCATCACCTACCGCCACCTGGCCGAGCTGTTGGAGCTGTTCTCGACCCGCTTCGAGGCGGCAAAGGAACGGCGGGCCGGGATCGACTTCGAGGACCTGCAGATCCTCGCCGCCCGGCTGCTGGAGCGGGCGGAGATCGGCGAGCACTACCGGGCCCGCTTCCGCCAGATCCTCGTCGACGAGTTCCAGGACACCAACCGGCTGCAGCTGCGACTGATCGAGGCGCTGCGTGGGCCGAAGACCGAGCTGGTCGTGGTCGGCGACGAGCTGCAGTCGATCTACGGCTTCCGCCACGCCGACCTCGAGGTCTTCCGCCGCCAGCGCGAGGAGATCGACCGCCGCAGCGACGCCGAGCTGATGCGCCTCAGCGGCAACTTCCGCTCCCGTCCCGAGGTCGTCGGCGCCGTCAACCTCTTCGGTGAAGCACTGCTGGGCACGGCCTACACGCCCCTGCGGGTAGGGACCGCCCCCGAGCAGCCACCAGCCACGGCCGAACCAGCGGTCGAGCTACTGCTAACCGCCCGCGATGGCTGGGACGACGAGGGGGTCGAGCTGGAGCCGGCAATCGACGGCGCCACCCCGCTCAACTGCCTGGCCGAGGCGCGCTTCGTCGCCGAGCGCCTGCGGCAGCTGGCCGACGCCGGCGTCCCGCGCGGGGAGATGGTGGTGCTGCTGCGTGCCTTCACCCACCTCGACGCCTACGAGGACTCGCTGGAACGCGCCGGCCTCCGCCCCTACGTGGTCGGCGGCCGCGGCTACTGGTCCCAGCAGCAGGTGGCCGACGTCTGCGCCCTGCTCGCCGTCATCGCCAACCCCCTCGACGACCACGCCCTCTTCGGCGCCCTCGCCTCCCCCGCCTGCGGCGTGGCCCCGGACACGCTCTGGCTGCTGCGCGCGGCGGCAGGGAAGCGGCGCCACGTCTGGCCCGCGGTCGAGGTGGCGGCCGGGGCGGGCGACTCGGAGCTGGCCGAGCCAGAGCGGCTGGCGGGAATCCCAGAGACCGAGCTGGAGCTGCTGCGCACCTTCGTCGCCCGGATCGCCTCCCTGCGCGAGCGCGCCCCGCGGTTGGCGCTGCCGGCGCTGATCGAGGCGGCGGTGACCGAGACCGGATACGACCTGGCGGTGCTCTCGCGACCAGCCGGCGAGGCGCGCTTCGCCAACGTCCGCAAGATGGCGCGGCTGGCGACCGAGTTCGAGGCGCGCGAGGGCCGCGACCTGCGCGGCTTCCTCGACTTCCTGGCAGCGCGGGCCGAGAGCGACGCCGAGGCCCAGGCCGCGACCGCCGCCGAGGGCCACGACGGGGTGCGGATCATGACCGTCCACAACGCCAAGGGGCTCGAGTTCGGGGTCGTCGCCGTCCCCGACCTCGCCCGAAGCCTCCTCGCCGGCGGCCGGGCGCCGCTGCTGACGATCGGGCGCGAGGAGCAGCCGCGGGTCGGCCTGCAGCTGCGCCGCCTCGGCGCCGCCTCGATCAACCTCTTCGACCACGGCACCCTCTGCGAGGAAGCGAAGGAGCGCGACGCCGAAGAGGGCCTGCGGCTCTTCCACGTTGCCGCCACCCGCGCCAAGCGGCACTTGATCCTCAGCGGCGTCGTCAAGCCCGAGCCTGGCAAGGAGACGAAGTCGAGTACGCCGGTGGTCGAGCGACTGGCCGACTCACTCGGCGTACCGCGCGACGCCGACTCGACCGTGCCGGTGGCGCCGCCCGCCCCCCGTCCCGGCCTGGAGGCGGAGTTCGATACCTCTGAGATCGCCGTGCGGGTCAACCTCCCCTCGCCCGAGCGCGCCGCCGAGCTGCGGACGCTGCGCCGCGAGGCCGCCGTCGCGCGGCCGATCGGCAACGGCCCCCCGCCCCTGGTCGAGCGCCGCCCCCCGATCGTGCCCAGCCGCCCCCTCTCCTACACCGCGATCTCGGCGTACGAGGAGTGCCCCTACCGCTTCTACCTGGAGCGCGTGCTGGGGCTCCCCTCGAGCGAGCGCAGCTCTTCCGGCATGTCGGAGACGACTGCGTCCAGCGAGCGGGAGGAGGGCACCGCGCGCGGAGCGGCGGTCCACGCGCTCTTGGAGTGGAGCCAGGCAAACGGGTGGGCGGAGCCGAGCGAGGAGCTGGCGCTGCGGCATGCTGCGGCGGCGGGGGCAGGAGTGGGGAGTGCCTCCCCGGACAACAGCAGGGAGGGTCCGGGAAGGCACTCCCCACTCCCCCTCGACGGTCTACTGGAGCCTGTGCGCCGATGGATCGGCTCAGCGCTGAGAGGGCAGATAACTGCTGAGGCGACGAGGGTGCGCGCCGAGGTGCCGCTGCTGCTCGGCGTCGGCGACACGGTCCTGCGCGGGTCGATCGACCTACTGATTGAGCGGGAAGGGAAGCCGCCGCTCGTCGTCGATTACAAGACCGACCGCCTAAACGGAACCGCACCCGCTGAGCGCGCCGCGCACTACGAGGTGCAGCGCTCGATCTACGCGCTTGCGGTCGCCGAGGCGCTCGGCGCTCCCGAGGTCGAGGTCGCCTACGTCTTCCTCGAGCGCCCGGACGAGCCCGCGCTCTCCACCCTCGACGCCGCCGAGATGGCAACCGCCCGCCAGGGTCTCGAGGAGGCGATCGCCCAGATCAGCCGCGGCGAGTTCCCGGTCGCCCCACCCGAGCGACGCGACTGGTCCCTCTGCCGCGGCTGCCCCGCGCTCAGAGGACTCTGCTCGGGTCCGGACTCAGCTGACCTCTGAGGCGGTGTCGAGCTTGCTGGCGAGGTCGTCCAAGCGAAGCTCCTTCAGCCCCTCGCCGACCTCATCCAGCTCCCCGGCGCAGTAGGTGACCAGCTCCTTGCCCTCCTTGCAGAGATCGAGGGTCTCGCGCAGGCCGGCCTGGCCGGAGTCGAGCCGGTCGATGATCTCCTCCAGCCGCTCGACCGCAGCCTCGTAGGAGTCAGGCGCCGTCGCGCTGCTCTGGTCTCGCTCGGACTCGTCCATCGCTGAAGCGAAGGCTAATGCGCTCCGCGGCGCCGGCCTCGGCGGCGCTGGTCAGCGGCTCACCACCGTCCCCCTCCACCAGGGCGTAGCCGCGCTCGAGGGTGCGCTCGGGTTCGTGGGCGCGGAGGGCGACAGCGGCGCGCTTCAGGCCATCACGCCGTTTCTCCATGTCGGCGCCGGCGGCCCGTCGCCGCGCCCGCTCCAGGACCAGCGTCCCGATCCGTCGCTGCGAGGCGGTGCGGTCGGCCAGGCCGCGTTCGGAGGCGGCGCGGATCTCGCGGATCTTCTGGTTCAGCTTGTCGCGCTCGCGCTGCAGCGCCCGCGCCGGGCCGCGCGCCAGGGCGCCGAGGTGGCGGGAGCGGGACTCGACTGCCCCCTCCCCCGCCCGCCGCAGCGCCAGCGCGCAGCGCTCGAGGCTGTCCCGCGCCGCCAGGCAGTCGAGCGGCACCGCCGCCTCGGCCGCGTGGGTCGGGGTCGAGCAGGCGACCGCGGCGACGTCGTCGATCAGGGTGCTGTCGCGCTCGTGGCCGACGGCGCTGATCACCGGCACCCGCAGCATCGCCACGGTGCGGCAGAGGGTCTCGTCGCAGAAGGCCCAGAGGTCGGCGAGGCTGCCGCCGCCGCGGGTGACGACGATCGCCTCGACCTCGGGCCGCGCCGCCAGGTCCTGCAGCGCCCGCCCGATCGCCGGCGCCGCGTGACGATCCTGGACCGGCGCGAAGCCCCAGATCAACGAGCCGCCCCAGCCGCGCCGCTCGAGTCCCGCGAGGAGGTCGCGCCGGGCGGCGCCGCGTTCGGCGGTGACGACCCCGATCGCCTTCGGCAGCGCCGGCCGGTGCAGCTGCTTCTGCAGCTCGAACAGCCCCTCCGCCCGCATCTGCTTGCGCAGCGCCTCCAAACGGGCGATCAGGTCGCCTTCGCCGGCCAGCCGCAGATGATTCACGCGGAATGAGAAGCCTGGCGAGGAGGTCGCGCTTCCAGTGAAGTAGTCGGGGCCACCACCGACCACCACTTCCGCACCATCCCGCAACGCGCCCTCCGGCAAATCCAACTTCTCGAGTTCGTTTGCCCACATCGTGCAGGGAACAGCGCCCTCACCATCCCGGATCTCGAAGTAACTCTGTTTCGGCGTATGCCGCAGGTTGGTCACCTCGCCGATCAGCAAAACCCGTGCTCGCTTACGCAGCTCGTCACGAAGGGTTTTCGCGTAGCGCCCAACCGGGAACGGACCCGGCAAGTTCGGCGACAAGCTGCCGGGTGGCGCCGGCGTCAGGCTGCTTTCTTCCACCGTCTCGCCCAGGACTTCAGCTCGCTGAGGACCGGATCGAGCTGCTGGCCCGCCTCGGTCAGGGAGTAGATGACCCGCACCGGCGCGCCCGCTTCGACCTGGCGCTCGACCAGTCCCTCCTCCTCCAGCTCCCGCAGCCGCTGCGAGAGCAGCCGGTCGGAGAGGCCGGGGATCGCCTTGCCGAGCTCCCCGTAACGCATCGGGCGCTCGGTCAGGGCGCAGACGATGGCGCCGGTCCAGCGCTTGCCGATCAACTCGATCGCATGGTGGAAGTGGGGGCAAACCGCCCCCGACGCCTCCCCCTGGACCTGGGTCGTGCTGACCTGTTCCATGGCTTCCGACCTTACTAAACGTAAGTGATGGGCTCGGCTGATTACCCGGTGCAGGGGCCGGTATCGGCCCCTTCGGAGGTGCTCCCCAGCGCCCGGCGCACCTGCTCGGCCGGGATCGCGAAGCCGCCCCGCGGGCCGCTGGTGGTGGCGGCGAACACGGTCCCGACCACGTTCCCGCGGGGATCGACCAGCGGCCCGCCCGAGTTGCCGCTGCGGACGACGCCGCTCATCGCCACGATCGTCCGCTCGACCGGTCCGTTGCCGTAGGAGTCCTCGCTGATCGTCTCCCGGGTCTCGCCGATCCGCGCCGGGGAGAGCGAGTAGGGACCGTTTTCGGGATAGCCGAGCACCGCGCCGTCCTCCCCCTCTCGGCGCTGCGAGCTGATCGGTAGCGGCGGCAACGGCGCCCCCACCCGCAGCAGCGCCAGGTCCTGCCGCGGCTCGTAATAGACCGGCACCGCGTCGAGCTCTACCCCGTCTTGGGTAGTGACGGTGGTGTCGTCGGAGCCGGCGACGACATGGGCGTTGGTGACGACGATCTCCGGTTCGACCGCCCAGCCCGAGCCCTCGATCCCAAGCCCGCAGGCGGTGCTGAGGACACGGACGACGGAGTCGCCGGCGTGGAGGACGTCGGAATCGGAGGCGATCTTCGCGTCGGGCGCGGCGACCGGGGCGGCAGGGCCGAGCACCGTCGGCGCCGGGTCGACGCGGTCGAGCGCGTTCAGCAGCGGCCCGCTCGGCGGCAGCACGTCGTTGAGGCTGCGCAGGATCAGCGACTGCTGGATGTCGGCCCGCATCCGCGCGGTCGAGGGGGCGTGGAGGAGGACGGCGCCGAAGACCCAGGCGAGTCCAAGGGCTACGGAGGCGATCAGAGCGGCCCCGCCGGCTCCGTCGGCGGCATTGAGGAAGGGACGGCGGACGATCTTTTCCCGCAGCCCGAGGGCGAAGCTCTCGACCGTGACCGCCATCAGCGCCCCGACCAGCAGTGCTCCCAGCGCCGCGCAGAGCGGGGCGTAGGGCGAATGCGAGCCCTTGGTCAGCAGCAGCGGGCCGATCCGGCTGCCGGCGAAGGCGCCGAGGCCGAAGCCGATCAGGGTGAGAGCACCAACGATCAAGCCCTGCCGATAGCCCCAGAGAGCAAGGGCAAAGGTGAATGCGAGGATCGCCCAATCCAAAACCGTCACCCGTGAATAGAAGCATGCCGGGAGAGCCTCCTTTACCTTTCGCCGGTGCCCTCGATCCCCACCGAGGCGGAGCGCCGCCGCCGCCTCCTCACCAGGACCCTGCCGCTCGCGGTGATCGCCCTCGTCGCGTTCGTCGTCGGCATCGCCACCGGCTCAGGCGGATCACCTGAGAAGGAAGCCGCCGGCCGCTTCGCCCAAGCCTGGGAGGCGAAGAACTTCAAAGCGATGTACGCGGAGCTGAACGAAGCCTCACGGGCGCGCGTCGACCGGGAGGAATTCGAAGCCGCCTACCGCGACGCGCAGCAGGTGGCGACGACGCGAGGGCTCGAGGCGGGCGACGCGGGCGGCACCGAGGACAGCGGCGACGGCAAGGTCGTCCCGGTAGGGATGACGGCTTCGACCGTCGCCTTCGGGACCGTCGAAGCCGAGCTCGAGGTGCCCTACGCCGACGACGGGATCGAATGGGACGAGAGCCTTACTTTCCCCGGCCTGCGCAGCGGCGAGGAACTCGCCGCCGACGTCGAGCTGGCCGAACGCGCCCCGATCCTCGCCCGCGACGGCACCGCCCTCGCCGAAGGCCCGGCCGCGGAACGCGAACATCCGCTCGGCAGCGCCGCGATCGACGTCACCGGCGAAGTCGGCGAAGCCTCCGAAGAAGACCTACCGCGCCTCGCCCGCCATGGCTTCCCGCCGGAAACGCCGGTCGGGATCAGCGGCATCGAGCGCGCCTTCAACGACCGCCTCGCCGGCAAGCCCGGCGGCTCGCTGCTGGCGGTGGCCAGCGACGGGTCCGCCGTCCGCACCCTCGCCAAGTCGAAGCCGCGGCCGGGGGCGGCGGTGAAGACGACGATCGACCCCGAGCTGCAGGAAGTCGCAGTCTCGGCGCTGGCCGGCCGCTCTGGCGGCGTCGCCGTGCTCGACACCCGCAAAGGCGACGTGCGGGCGCTCGCCGGACAGGCCTTCTCGGCCCCCCAGCCCCCGGGCTCGACCTTCAAGGTCATCACCACCACCGCCGCCCTGGAAGCGGGCAAGGTCAGCCTCGACGACGAGTTCGAAATCACCGACGGCGTCAACGTCGGCGGTCGCTTCCTCAACAACGCCAACGGCGAGTACTGCGGCGGCACCTTCCGCGAATCCTTCGCCGAGTCCTGCAACGCCGTCTTCGCCCCCCTCGGTCCGGCAGTGGGCAACGACAAGCTGGTTGAAACGGCCGAATCTTTTGGCTTCAACTCACCGCTAACGCTCTACGCGCCGCGCGTCGTCGCCGAAGTCGACCCCGAAGAATCGACGATCCCGACCGAAATCGGCGAAGAAATCGACCTCGGCGTCTCCGCGATCGGCCAGGGCGAAGTGCTGGCGACGCCGCTGGAGATGGCGAGCGTCGCCCAGACCGTCGCCAACGACGGCGTCCGCCTGCCGACCTCGCTCGTCCTCAACCCGAAGCTGCGCCCCGACGCCGAGCCGGTCAAGGTGATGGAGGAGAAGACGGCCGAAGAGCTGACCGAACTGATGGTCGGCGTCGTCGTCGAAGGCACCGGGACCGCGGGGGCGATCCCCGACGCGCAGGTGGCCGGCAAGACCGGCACCGCCGAGTTGGGGCCGAAGCCCGGCGAAGAGGACTCCGACAACCCGGTCCAGATCAAGGACGCCTGGTTCACCGCCTTTGCGCCGGCGGAAAAGCCGCGGCTGGCGGTCGGGGTGCTGCTGATCGAAGCCGAAGCGGCGGGCGGCGAAGTCGCGGCGCCGATCGCCTCCGAAATCCTCTCGGCCGGGCTCTAGAGGTCCAGCGTTACTTCAGCGCCCTCTTCGTCCCCTTCGCCGGGGATATGGAGGGTGAGCGGCCGGTTCTCGGACGCTTCTTCCGGCAGCAGGAAGATCGCCACCGAGCCCTCGATCGGGCCCAGCTGGGCGGCGGTGTCGAGGCGCGGGATCTGTTCTTCGGCTTCGACCGTGCCGTTGAAGGGGAGGGCGAAGATGCTTTCGCTCTCCAGCACCTCGTACTCCTGCTCGTCCGCATCGGTGATTTTCAGCGTCGAGGGAAGCGGCTGCGGCTCGTCGCTTTCGTTCTGGACTTCGAAGAAGACGCCAAAGTAGGTCTCCCCTTTGGGCGCTTCTTTCTGCCCGACCAGGTAGGCCTCGTCCTCGTTGTCGTTCTGGTTGAGGTAGCGGGAGAAGGTGACGTTGTACTTCAGCTCGCCCAGCTCCACCGACTGGCCCTCGTCGACCTCCTTCGAGTTGCTCTCGTAGCCGCAGGCGGAGACGCCGACGGCGAGGACGAGCAGCGCCAGGAGCGCGAGCAGCGACAGCAGTGGGCGGCGGTGCGGGGACATCGCGGCGGGAGTCTATATATGCGAAGCCCTTTACGGGATGCCCGTCGCGTACCGGTTGCCACCGGCGACGGCGATGCGCTCGGAGGCGGGCTGGTCGGCCTCGAGCTTGTCGCGCAAGCGGCTCAGGGCCTGGCGCCAGCCCCGGCCCTGCCAGAGCGAACCGGCGCTCAGCAGCTCGAGCAGACGGTCGCCGGGACCGGGCTCGGTCCAGTGGGAGACGCGGACGGCGGTGAGCCCGCCGGCGCCCTCGGTCAGCTCCCAGACGGTGTGGTTGGGGATCCGGTTGCCGCGGCCGCCACGGCCTTCCTCGACGATCCGGAACGGCTCCTCGACGGAGAGGATCGCGGTGTCCATCCAGACCTTGCGCAGCGGCGCCTCGACCCGGAACCTCGCCCCCGCGCCGACGCCGCTACCGTCGATCCGGGTGAGGCGGAAGTCGGTGAGGAAGTGGTCGGTGAAGGAGGAGCGAACCGCGAGGTCGTCGAGCGTCGCGAAGACCTGCTCGCGCGGGGCGTCGATCTCGATTTCGGCGCTGACGGGGCCCATCGGGGCCGGGATTCTAGATGTCAGATCAACTAGTGAACGGATTGACAAGTTTGAGTGCTTTTTGTCAAGGGCCGGTCTAATATCGAACTAACGTCCAGGAAGGAGAGCACCCCATCTTCAACACTGCCGGCACCAGCCCAGCCGGCGAGGCCCTGGCCCCCGGCTCGATGCCCGGCGAGGGGACGTATTTCTGCCTCGTCTGCGGCACCCAAGTCTCGCTGCGCGAGACCGATCCGCTGCCGTCCTGCACCCGCTGCGGCGCTTCTCGCTTCCGTCGCGACTCGATCTTCTCCTCGCTGCAGGAACACGGCTCCCCCACCCTCGAATTCGCCGTCACCGCCGACCAGGAGCGGCCGGGCTGGCTCGACGAAGCCCAGGAGCGACTGACCGCGTCCGGGTACCACCTGGCGATGCGCGAGCGGGGCGAGATCGAGACCTACGCGCTCGACAACGGCTGGACCAAGATCGGCCGCTGCGGCAAGGCGGAGATCCTCCTCGACGACCCCAGCGTCTCCCGCCGCCACGTGATGATCCGCTGCCAAGAGGACCACAGCCCCCAGATCCTCGACGACCGCAGCCTCAACGGCGTCCTCGTCAACGGCCGCAAGGTCGACGTCGCCGAGCTAAGCGAGGGCGACGAGCTGACGATCGGCCGCTACCGCCTCTACCTGCTGCACGCCTAATCGCGAGACCGCAAAATTCCTTCTTGAGGAAGGGTTTTTGCGGTCTCGGCGAGCAGGCACCTTTTCCGGCCACCCCCGCTCCTACGATTGCCCGGTGAGCGTCACGCCCCCGGACGATCCCGATCGCCCCTCTGGCGAGGAGTCGATCTCGGCCTCGGCCGAGCGCGCCCGCGCCGAGCTCCACGCCGAGATCGAACGCGTCCGTCGCGGCGTCGAGCAGATGCTCGACGAGCAGAACGCTCCCCTCAACAGCGACATCCGCCGCGAGCTCGACACGATGCAGGACGACCTCCGCCGCTACGTCAAGACCCGCATCCGCAAATCCCAAAAGCGCACCGACCGCCGCGTCACCCACCTAGAGGACCGCACGACCCATCTCGAGCAGCGCCTCGACAGCATGGACGCCGAGCGCCGCCTAACCGAATGGCGCATCCACTCCGACACCGAGCGCATGCTCGACGGGTTGCTCGGGGAGGTCCGAGCGATCGCGGATCGGTTGGAGGGGAAACCTCCTTCACCTTGAGGGGTGTAAGGGGTCCGGTGACCCCTCTCGCTCAACTTGTTTCGGTGGTGCGTGGTCTGCTTGCCGTGAGCGTGGACGCCGAAAAAGTACAAGCCGCGAGAGGGGTCACCGGACCCCTTAAAGATTCGATGTGGAGCGGGTAACCCAAGCGACCAAATGGCAGAGCTCGAACACGAAAAC
>DATLQI010000011.1:0-100836 GCA_035535295.1 Solirubrobacterales bacterium | reverse complement strand
AGGCAGGCGACAACATGCTCGAAGAAGCAAATAAGACGGCACCAGGAGCCGTTTCCGCCCCCGAGTCCGCTGCGCCGGACCTCGAGGACCCGTCCCTGTACTTCAACCGCGAGCTCTCCTGGCTCGATTTCAACGCCCGGGTGCTGGAATTGGCCGAGGACTCATCGGTGCCGCTTCTGGAGCGGGTGCGCTTCTGCGCGATCTACTCCTCCAACCTCGACGAGTTCTTCATGGTCAGGGTCGCGGGCCTCACCGATCAGGTCGAGGCCGGCATCGACGCCCGCGGACCGGACGGGCTCAGTCCCTCCGACCAGATCGACGCGATCAGTGCCCGGGTCGCGGAGTTGGACCGCCGCCAGCAGGAGTGCTTCCAGGGCACGCTGCGACCGGCGCTTGCCGAGCACGGCATCCGCATCGTCAACATCGAATCTGCCTCGGAGAGGGAGCGGGAGGAGATCCAGAAGCTGTTCCACGACCAGGTCTTCCCGGCCCTCACGCCGCTCGTGATCGGCCTCGGACGGCCCTTCCCCTACATCTCCAACCTCTCGCTCAGCCTTGGCGTCCTCCTGCGGGACACCGAGAGCGGCAACGAGATCATCGCTCGCGTCAAGGTCCCGAAGGAGCTGCTCGGTCGCTTCCTCCCGCTCGGCGACGGCGGCCTCACCTTCGTCCCGCTGGAGGAGGTGATCGCCGCCAACCTCGACGCCCTCTTCCCGGGGATCGAGGTGATCGACCACGGCTACTTCCGCGTCACCCGCGACGCCGACTTCACCGTCTCCGACGAGGCCGACGACCTCCTGCAGGCGGTTCAGGACGAGATCCGGCGCCGCCGCTTCGGCGAGGTGGTGCGGCTCGAGGTCGCCTCGGGGATGAACCCGAAACTGCGCGCGCAGCTGGTCGAGGCGCTGCGGCTGGAAGACCGTGAGGTGTACGACATCGAGGGCCTGCTCGACCTCGCCGACCTCGAGGCGATCGCCGACGTCCCCGGCCACGCCGAGCTGCGCTGGCCGCCCTGGACCCCCGTTACCCAGCCGCGGCTGCAGGGGGAGGACGACGAGGCCGTCGACATGTTCGCCGAGATCCGCCAGCGCGACCTCCTCGTCCACCACCCCTACGACTCCTTCGCCGTCTCGGTCGAGCGCTTCGTCGCCCAGGCGGTCGCCGACCCCGACGTGCTGGCGATCAAGCAGACGGTGTACCGGACCAGCGACGACTCGGCCCTGGTGCCGGCGCTGATCCGCGCCTCCGAACGCGGCAAGCAGGCAGTCTGCATGGTCGAGCTGAAAGCGCGCTTCGACGAGGAGGCGAACATCCACTGGGCGAAGTCCTTGGAGGAGGCCGGCGTCCACGTCGTCTACGGGATCCCGGGCCTGAAGACCCACGTGAAGGCGATCGTCGTCGCCCGCCGCGAGGGCGAGCAGGTGCGCGAGTACGTCCACGTCGGCACCGGCAACTACAACCCGAAAACGGCCCGCCTCTACACGGACCTCGGTCTCTTCACCGCCGACCCCGACCTCGGCGCCGACGTCGCCGAGATGTTCAACTTCCTCACCGGCTACGGCCGGCCGGCCGAGTACCGCAAGGTGCTGGTCTCGCCGACGACGATGCGGGACCAGATCGTCGCCGAGATCGAGCGCACCGCCGCCGCCCACGAAGCCGGCGAAGAGGCGCGGATCGCGCTGAAGATGAACGCTCTCGTCGACGCCCGCTGCATCCGGGCCCTGTACGAGGCCTCTCAGAAGGGCGTCCGCATCGACGTCAACGTGCGCGGAATCTGCTGCCTGCGGCCAGGGGTGGAGGGGGTCTCGGAGAACATCACCGTGCGCTCGATCCTCGGTCGCTTCCTGGAGCACTCGCGGATCTACGCCTTCCGCCGCGGCGAGGAGACGCGGGTGCTGATGGGCTCGGCCGACCTGATGCCGCGCAACCTCGACAGCCGCGTCGAGCTGGTGGCGCCGGTCGAGGACGCGGCCCTGAAGGCGGAGCTGATGGACGTGCTCGAGCGCTGCTTCGCCGACAACGCCAGCTCCTGGGAGCTGAACGCCGAGGGCGAGTGGTCGCGGCGCCAGCCCGACGGGGAAGCCCGCAACGTGCAGGACGAGCTGATGGCAAGACATTCCGCACGTGCCGCGGAGCACCTCGCGGCGCCACCGCCCGAGAAGCCGCAGACGCCTGTCACGTGATTAGGATGCGAAGGAGTGGCGCGCTTCTCGCTCCTCCCTCGCGATAGGACCTTCTTCGACCTCTTCATCCAGGCGGGGCAGAACTCCGTGCGGGCAGCGAAGCTGCTCGACGAGATGATGCACACCTGGCCCGAGAGCGGGGCGCTCTCGCGCGAGATCGTGATCGCCGAGCAGGAGGGGGACCAGATCACGCACGAGATCGTCAAACGGCTGAACTCGACCTTCGTCACCCCGATCGACCGCGAGGACATCTACGCCCTGGCGACGCAGATGGACGACATCGTCGACTTCACCGAGGAGGCGGCGGACTTCCTCGGCCTCTACAAGATCGAGGCGCCGATGGAGCAGGCGCAGGCGCTGACCAAAGTCCTCGTCGCCTCCTGCGAGCAGCTGGCGATGGGGCTGGAGCAGCTGCCGACCTTCAAGGACCTCGACAAGTATTGGATCGAGATCCACCGGCTCGAGAACGACGGCGACCGGATCTCCCGCGACGCCGTCGCCTCGCTCTTCTCCAACGGCATCGACCCGATGGTCGTGATCCGCTGGAAGGACATGTTCGCGGTGCTCGAGGAGGCGATCGACGCGACCGAGACGGCGGCGCAGATCCTCGAGGGCATCGTCATCAAAAACTCGTGAGGGCCTCAGACGTCGCCATGCTGCGTCCTCGGTCGCTCGCGTGCGGAGCACGCTTCGCGACCCCCGCCGAAGGCGGGGTGCGAGCGCGCCAGCGCGAGTTCCTTGCCTGGCAACGCCTGAGGCTCCTCACGAGGGGGTAAGCGTGGACAGCGACGTCATCCTCATCATCGTCATCGCTACGGCGCTGGCGTTCGACTTCACCAACGGCTTCCACGACACCGCCAACGTCGTCGCCACCTCGATCTCGACCGGGGCGGCGCGGCCGTCGGTGGCAATCGGGTTCGCGGCGCTGCTCAACTTCGTCGGCGCCTTCATCTCGATCAGCGTCGCCGCGACCGTCGCCAAGGACGTCGTCGACGCCGAAGTGATCACGCCGACGATCGTCTTCGCCGGACTGATCGGGGCGATCGCCTGGAACCTGATCACCTGGTACTTCGGGCTGCCGTCGAGCTCCTCGCACGCGCTGATCGGCGGCGTCGTCGGCTCCGCGGTGGCGGCCGTCGGCTTCGATGCGGTGATCGCCGAAGGGCTGGTCGGCAAGGTCCTGATCCCGGCCGTCGTCGCCCCGATCCTCGCCTTCCTCGTCGCCGGCGCGGCGATCGGGATCTCCTACCGGGTGGTGGGGAGGCAGCGCCCGGGGATCGTGACCCGCGGCTATCGCTACGGGCAGATCGTCTCCGGCGGGCTGCTGGCGCTCGCGCACGGGACCAACGACGCGCAGAAGACGATGGGGATCATCACCCTGGCCCTGATCGCCAGCGGGGAACTCGGCGCCGAAGCCGACCCGCCGTTCTGGGTGATCGCCTCGGCGGCGACCGCGATCGCGCTCGGCACCTACAGCGGCGGCTGGCGGATCATCAAGACGACCGGCACCCGGATCATCAAGATGGACGCGGCGCAGGGGTTTTCGGCCCAGGGCGCGGGCGCGGCGGTGATCCTCGCCTCGACCCACTTCGGCTTCCCGCTCTCGACCACCCACGTGATCAACGGCGGCATCATGGGGGCGGGCGCGGGCAAGCGGCTCTCGGCGGTGCGCTGGGGAGTCGCCGGCAACATCTTCGTCGCCTGGCTGCTGACGCTGCCGGCGGCGGCGGCGATCGGCGCCCTCACCTACGGCTTCACGCGGATCTTCGGGACCGGAGCGCTGGGGCCGATCCTGGTCACCCTGATGGCGCTCTCGCTCGTCGTCGCCGCCTTCGCGCGGCGGGCCCAGCGCGGCGCCCCGGTCACGGCGGCCGGCGGATGATCGCGACGATCGTCCACACCGACGAACTCCTGCAGACGATCGCCGCCTCGGTGATCGCCGGCATCGGCGTCACCTTCCTCTTCTCGTTGGGGATCTGGGGCGCGGGCCAGTTCACCGAGCTGAGTCGCAGCGAACGGCCGGTGGCCGCCACGGCCGCCGCGGTGGTAGGGGCGGTGGCGCTGCTCTGCGTGGCCGGCGCGGTCGCCACCGGCATCATCGTCATGACCCACAAGTAGGGCCCCTACGAGGTACCTCAGCTGAGAGTGTTCGCCTCCATCCAAACGCGCCAGATCGCCGCGACCGCGACCGCGAAGAGGAGGATCCAGAGCAGGGTGCCACCACCGGTCGAGAACATCTTGTCGCTGCCGGCGATCAGCAGGGCGATCAGGCCGAAGCCGCTGTAGAGGATCGTGCGGCGCCCGTCGCTGAGGGTCGCCAGGGTCAGCTGGTTCTCGCGGCTGAAGACGTAGAGGGTCCAGGCGATCCCGGTGAGGAGGCCCAACGTCAGCGCGGTCAGAAGCGCTTCGGCGAAGTTGTCGCCGCGGGGCAGGAAGGCGACCGGCAGGGCCAGCAGCATGACGATCGCGACGTTGCGGGCGGCTCGCATGCCCTCAGTTTACGAATGCGTCCGTAAGTCGAGTCGAAGATTTTGCGATCTGCGCACCACGGGTGCGCTTTGTCTCGGCACGGTTGCCCCATGCCGTCAGGAGCCGGGGAAGCAGCGCACGGGGAGGAGGGGACCGCGTCGGTCGAGCTGGTCGCGGCGGTCCCGTTCCTGCTGCTCGCGGTTCTGGCGGTCGCGCAGATCGCGCTAGCCGGCCAGGCGCTCTGGTCGGCGGGCGTGGCCGCGCGGGCGGGGGCGCGAGCGGCGCTGGTCGGCGGGGACGCCTCCGACGCGGCCCACTCGGCGCTCCCGCCTTCGATGCGCTCCGGGGCGAAGGTGGTGGACGAGGACGGGGTAGAGGTGCGGGTCGAGGTGCCGCGCCTGATTCCCTCCCTGCCGCGGTTGCGGGTAGAGGCGGAGAGCGCTTTGGAGCCGGGCGATGGCTGAGCGCGGCCAGGCGACGGTGGAGCTGGTCGCGGCGCTGCCGGCGCTGCTGCTGGCGGCCCTGGTGGCGCTGCAGCTCTTGGTCGCGGGCTACGCGATGACGTTGGCCGACGGGGCGGCGGAGGCCGGGGCGCTGGCGCTCGCCTCGGGCGGCTCGGCCACCGATGCCGCTCGCGACGCTCTCCCGGGGTGGGCCGAGGACGACGTGAAGGTGGCGGTCGAGGGCGGTGAGGTCTCGGTGCGGTTGCGGCCGCCATCGCCGATTGATGCCCTCGCCGACCGACTCACCGTCAGCAGCAGCGCCGCGGCGAGGCCGGCGCGATGACCGTCTTCGTCAATCCGCTGGCGAAGGGAAGGATTCTCCTCGCCAGCGCAGTCGGTGCGGCCGAAGGCTCCTGCGCTGCCGCCGCGGCACTCGCATGCGCCCGCGCCGAGGTCGACGTGGCGACGCTGCTGGTCGACGTCGGGGGCAGGGCGCCGCGGCCGACGCTGGTCGCCTCGGCGGCCGCGCAGAAGCTGGAGGAGCGGCTGGCCGCTCACCTGCCCGACCATCGGGTCGCCGCCCGCGGCCAGGTCTGCCATCTGTCGGTGCCGGCCGAGGACGAGGGACTGGATGCGATGTCGGCCGCGGCGACGGTGATGCGCGACGGGCCCACGGTCCTGCACGTCCCGCCACAGCTGCTGCAGCCGGCACTCGCCATTCCGAGCCTGCGGCCCAGTGGCGTCCTGCTTCGCGCGGAGCTGGAAGCGGACCGCTCCCTGGTGGCCTTGGTCGCTCGGGACCTGCTGGGCCGGGATCTGGCGGTCGGAGTGTTGAAGCGCCGCCTCAGCTGGGTCGCGGAGCGCCGGGCGCTTTTCGGGGTTTTGCCGTCGGGCTCGTCTGGTGGGCTGCCCGAGCGGTTGGTGCGGCGCCTCTGCGGACCGGAGCGATGAAGCGCGCTCGGAGTGAGTCTGGGCAGGCCTTGATCCTCGCTCTCGGCGGGTCGCTGGCCTTGATTGCGGCGGCGCTGGCGCTGGTGGCGATCGCCGGCGCGGTCACTGGCAAAGGTCGGGCGCAGCGGTCCGCCGATCTGGTCGCGATCTCGGCGGTGCGCTCGATGCGCGACGACCTGCCGCGGCTGCTGTCGCCGGAGCGGCTCTCGGACGGGCGCCCGAACCCCGAGCACATCGACAAGTCCCTCTACCTGGCACGGGCACGGGCGGCGGCGCTCGACGCGGCGGGGGAGAACGAGGTGGACCCGGCACGGGTCGTCCTCCGCTTTCCCGACGCCGGCTCGTTCGCGCCGGTGCGCGCCAAGGCGACGATCGTCGCCCGGCTGCGTGAGAGCGGCGGCCACCGGGTGGAGGCGTCCGCGGTAGCCGAAGCCGCTGCGCTATACGGAGCCGTCGGTTCGGGTGGTACTGGAATGGCGACCGGGGGTGGCTACGGCGGGCCACTGGTCTTCCGCGACGGCGAGGGGATGCGTCCGGACGTCGCTGCCGCCTACGACCAGATGGCGTCGGCGGCTCGTGCCGATGGCGTCGTGCTGATGGTCGTCTCCGGCTTCCGCTCCGACGCCGAGCAGGCGGAACTTTTCGCCGCCCATCCCGACCCCACCTGGGTCGCTCCGCCCGGCCACTCCTTGCACCGCTGCGCGACCGAGCTCGACCTTGGCCCGTCCTCCGCTTACGGCTGGTTGGCAGCCAACGCCAGCCGCTTTGGCTTCACCCAGCGTTACTCATGGGAGGCATGGCACTACGGATTCGATGCCGGCCCGGCACCGTGCTCACCGGCTGGTGAAGCGGTGTCCACGAGTGGAGGAGGAACCACGTTCGCCGCCACCTCCACCAGCCTCCCGTCTTTCGTCCCGGCCCGGTATCGCGAGCCGATCCTCCGCTCCGCCGCTCGTTGGAACGTGCCGCCAGCGCTGATGGCGGGACAGCTGATGGCCGAGTCCGGCTTCGACCCGCAGGTCGGCTCGCCCGCAGGAGCCCAAGGCATCGCCCAGTTCATGCCCTCGACCGCTGCTGCTTATGGCCTCACCAACCCCTACGACCCCGTCGCCGCCATCGACGCCGAGGCCCACCTGATGTCCGACCTCCTGCACCAGTTCGGCTCCCCCGAACTCGCCCTCGCCGCCTACAACGCCGGCCCGGCCCCGGTCGAAGCCTGCCACTGCATCCCGCCCTACCCCGAGACCCAGGCCTACGTCACCCGCATCCTCGCCCTGATCGGCGGCGCCGGTGCGATCGCGATGCCGAGCTTCGAAGTGCGGTTGGTGGCATGACCTTCCGCGTCGTGAAAATGCGGCGGGTTCACGCCAGCGCCTTGAAGCACGGCGTTCCCACTGCCGATATCGAGCATGCGATGAGGAACCCGATCCGCGTGATCCCGAGAGAAGATGGAGCTCGCCTTTACCTTGGCCCAGCGAGGAACGCCGACTTATTGGAGGTTCTAACGGTTCTCCAGCCAGACGAATCCGAGTTAGCGATTCACGGAATGAAGATGCGGCCCAAATATGCCAACCTGCTGCCTAGGAAATGACCATGGAGCCGAAGAAGACCTACGGGGAAACGATCAAGGGTGAGCCGATCACCGACGAGTTCATCGAGAAGCTCGTTCGAGAGGCGGAGGAAGGATGGGACGTCGAGGAGCTCATCCGGCAGGGGAAGGCCGTGGCGATTCCTCCTCTGAAGCAAGATGTCGCGAGCGATGACCGACCCGGTCCTACTGGTCCAGCTCAGCGACCTCCACGTCGGCGGTAGCGAGAACGGGGTCGACCCGATCCCGCGGTTGGATGCGGTGATCGGGGCGGTGCGGGGGTTGCCGAACCGGCCCGACGCGGTGCTCGTATCCGGCGACCTGACTGACGACGGAGCCGAGGAGAACTACCTGGTCGCGCGAGAGATGCTGGCGCGCCTTGATACGCCGCTCCACGTCCTGCCGGGCAATCACGACGACCGTGGGCGGATTCGGAGGGCATTCGACCTGCCGGGCGCGGGCGACGAACCCGTCAGCTACTCCGTAGACGTGGGTGAGTTGCGGCTCGTCCTCTTCGATTCCAACGTTCCCGGTCGCGACCCGGGCAGCTACGACGCGGACCGGCTCGCCTGGCTGGATCGGGAGCTGGCTGCACAACCGGCCCGACCGACGCTGCTCGCGGTGCACCACCCGCCCCTGGCAACCGGAGTGGCGGAGTGGGACGCCATCAACCTCGGCCCCCGTGATCGCGGAGCGCTTGGCGAGGTGGTCGCACGGCACCCACAGTTGCGCGCGATCGTCGGCGGCCACTTACACCGCATCGCCACCTCGACTCTGGGCGGTTGCCCCGTCCTCGCCGCCCCCAGCACTTACCTCCAGGTTCTGCCCAACTACTACCGCGACGAGATCGAGTGGATCGATCCACCGGGGTTCGTCATCCACGTTTGGGCGAATGGCGAGCTGGCCTCGCAAGTCCAGTCGGTTCCACTGCCGGCTTGAGGCGTCAGCGCGCGGGCGTCGCTGGCGCCAGGTGCTCGTGTACGAACCGCACCACGGCGGCCCCCTCGCCGACGGCGGTGGCGCAGCGCTTGATCGAGCCGGCGCGGACGTCGCCGGCGGCGTAGACGCGGGGGACGCTGGTTTCCAGCAGGCCCTCGGCGCCGATCTCCGCGCCGGTGCGGATGAACCCCTTCTCGTCGCGGTCGACCGCCTCGCCGAGCCAGTCGGTGCACGGTGAGGCGCCAAGGAAGAGGAAGAGGAACGAGTAGGGGAGGCGGGTGCCGTCGGTGAGGGTGACCGCCTCGAGCTTGCCGTCGTGGCCGTGCAGCTCGGTGATTTCGCTGCGGTCACGGACGTTGACCCCAAAGCGGTCGAGCTCGTCGAGCAGGTAGCTCGACATCGTCTCCGCCAGATCGGCGCGCCGGTGCAGGAGCGTGACCAGGGCGCCGCCGCGGGCGAGCCAAACCGCAGCTTGCCCGGCCGAATTGCCGCCGCCGACGACGGCGACCCGCTGGCCGCCACAGATTTGAGCCTCGGGTGGGCCAGCGGCGTAGAAAATGCTCAGTCCCTCGTACTGCTCGAGGTCCGCGACCGGGAGTTTCCGGTATTCGGCCCCGGTGGCGATCACCACCGCCCGAGCGGAGATCTCGTTTCCCTCCTCGAGTCGGACGAGGTGGCGGCCGTCGCCGGGCTCCAGCCCCCGCGCTCGGTAGGGCGTCGCGGTGCGGGCGTTGAACTTGCGCGCCTGGGTGACGGCACGGCTGGTCAGCTCGCTGCCGGTGATCCCGGCCGGGAAGCCGAGGTAGTTCTCGATCCGCCGCGAGGTCCCCGCCTGTCCTCCCAGCACGGTGCTCTCGACGACCAGCGTGTCGAGTCCCTCGGAGGCGCCGTAGACAGCGGCGCCGAGGCCGGCCGGACCGCCGCCGATCACCAGCAGGTCGACCTCCTCGCGCGATCCCAGCTCCAGGCCGATGCCGAGCGCCCGCGAGAGTTCGCCGTCGCTCGGTGCCCGCAGCTCGGCGCCGCCCGGCAACCGCACCAGCGGGATCTCGGTCGGCTCCAAGCCCTCCAGCGCCCGCGCCGCCTCGGCATCGTCCGCCGAGTCGGTCCAGGTGAAGGGCAGCCGCTGCCGTTTCGCGAAGTCGACCAGCTGCCGCGTCGAGGCCGAATCGCGCGGGCCGACGATCTCGACCCCGATCCCTTGCCGCTGCTGCAGCACTTCGCGCCGCTGCACGAAGGCCGAGAGGAGGATGTCCGAGAGCGGCGCGTCCTCGAGCAGCAGCTTGCGCAGCTCTTCGCGCTCGACCGCGATGTAGCGCATCGGCTTCGTCACCTCCGCGGTGAGGAAGACGGTCTGGCCGGAGAGCAGGTTCATCTCGCCGAGGAACCCCGACGGGCCGTGGCGGACGATCTCGTTCCCGGCCGCGTCCAGCACCGCCGCTTCGCCCTCGAGGATCGCGATGAAGGGATAGGTCTCGTCGCCGATTTCGAACAGCCTCTCGCCGACCTCGGCGCTGCGTTCTTCCCCGTGCCGGGCCAGGGTCGCGAGCTGGCTGCTGGAGAGGACGCGACTGACGGGACCGGCCACGCGTCAAGGCTACTGCCCCGGGGTAGCCTGCCTCTGTCGTCAGCGACCGAAAGGATCTCGATGCGCAACCCCTTCACCCACAAGAAGCTGGAGGACGTCAAGGACTCGGCGGCCGACTTCGGCCACGCCGACAAGATGGAGGCCCGCTTTGCCAAGGGCGATCTGGAAACTGAGGAGACCGGCTTCAGCTTCCACCGCCTGAAGCCGAACAAGCGGCAGCCGTTCGGCCACCGGCACGAGGACGCCGAGGAGGTCTACGTGATCGTCCGCGGCCACGGGCTGCTCAAACTCGACGACGAGATCATCGAGGTGGAGCGCCTGGACGCGATCCGGGTCTCGCCCGAGGTGACGCGCGCCTTCGAAGCCGGCGACGACGGGCTCGAGGTGCTCGTCTTCGGCCCCCGCAAGGACGGCGACGGCTCCCTCCACCCGGAGTTCTGGACCGACTGAACGCCGAGACCGCAAAAACCCTTCCTCAAGAAGGGTTTTTGCGGTCTCGCGGATAGACTGCGCGCCGATGCCAGCCGCGGAGGTGCAAGGAGTTGAGGGGATGAAGACCCTGGTCGGCCAGGAGGTCGGCCCGAGCGAGTGGCGGACGATCACTCAGGCGGACATCGACGCCTTCGCCGAGCTCTCTGGCGACCACCAGTGGATCCACGTCGACCCCGAGCGGGCAAAGACCGAGAGCCCCTACGGCACCACCATCGCCCACGGCAACCTCACCCTCGCCACCGTCGACGGCTTCCGCACCGAGCTGATCAGCTCCACCGGCTTCGCCCTCGGCGTCAACTACGGCTGGAACAAGATCCGCTTTCCCGCCCCCGTCCCCGTCAATTCCAAGATCCGCGCCAAAGCCGAGGTCGTCTCGGTCGAGGAGAAGGGCGGCGACTGGTACGAGGTGATCACCCGCTTCACCCTCGAGGTCGAGGGCGCCGACAAGCCGTGCTTCGTCGGCGACAGCGTCACCCGCGTTATGGCCGCGGCGTAGGCACGAACTTCAGCTCGCCACTGGCAGGCGCGCAAGGGCGGCGACGGTGTGCGCGCAGGCGCGAGCCGCCTCGGCCCCCTTGGTCTCGAGGTGCTCGAAGAAGAAGCTGCGATGGGTCTCGTGCTCGTGGAAGTGATGCGGGGTAAGGACCGCCGAGATGACCGGCACATTGGTCTCGAGCTGTACCTGCATCAGGCCGCCGATCACCGCTTCGGCGACGAACTCATGGCGGTAGATGCCACCGTCGACCACGAGTCCGGCCGCGACGATTGCGTCATAGGTGCCGGCTTCGGCGAGGCGGCGAGCGTGGAGCGGGATCTCAAAGGCACCGGTCACCTCGAAGTGGTCGACGTTGGCCTCAGGCACGCCGAGCTCGCCGATCTCGGCCGCGAACCCCTTCTTGATCTGGTCGACGAGGTCCTTGTGCCAGCACGACTGCACGAAGGCGATGCGCGGTTTGCCCTCGCCTGGGGCGAGATCTCGATTGTCCATTCGGTGGCCTCCTTCTGCTGCGGTCCTGCCAAGTCTATGGCGGGAAGTTCCGCGGGTCGCGCTTGTCGTCGTGCCACCAGAGCGAGCGGTCGTAGAGGTACCACTCGCCGATTGCGACGAGGGCCACGATCGCCAGTCCGATGATTCCGAGCACCATTCAGCTCACCGCCTTGAACCACAGCGGTGTGCCTTTTCCCCGCTATAGAGGGATAAAGCACACCGCTGTGCTTGCTGCCGCTATTCGACCGTCAGCGTGCCTTCCATGCCGGCCTGGCGGTGGCCCGGGACGGAGCAGAAGAAGGTGTATTCGCCCGGCTTCAGGTCGACCGTGGCGGATTCGCTTTTTTCGCTGATCACCTCGGTCCCGCCGAGCTCTTCGCTGCTGGAGCTTTCGATCCGAACGTCGTGGGGGACGGGGGAGGAGTTGGTGAAGTTGACGGTCACCTTGCCCGCCTTGGCGGAGGCTTCGTCGGTGGTGAAGGCGAGCTGGCCGCTGGGGTCGGCTTCGACGTCGAGAGCCGCGCCTGAGCCTTCGGAGCCGCCTTCGGCTTCGTCCTTGGCTTCGCCGGCCTTGTCTTCGGCTTCTTCGCCGGCTTCTTCTGCCTTTTCGCCCGCTTCTTCGGCGCCTTCTTCGACGTCTTCGACGGCGCCTGCCGCCGGCGAGGTGTCGCCGCTCGTCGAGTCGCCGCCTCCGCAGGCGGCAAGCGCGAGGGCGGCGAGGAGCATGACGAACAGCGTGAGGAGCTTCTTCATTTCTTTCCTTTCCCGCAAGGACAGGTCTCGACGCAATCTAGTCGCGATACGTAAAGAGGCGCTACCCGGTTCAGCGGCCGTGGAACTCGGGCGTGCCGCCGCTGAAGAAGGTCTCGACCCCGTTGCGGAGGTCTTCGGTCGCCATCGAGTCGGCGATCCCGTGGCGCTCCAACTGCAGGTGGTCGTGGATGCTGTTCTCGATGCTGACCCCGACCAGCTTCTTCGCCATCCGCACGTAGTGCGGCGCCTTCTTCGCCAGCTCCCCGGCTCGCACCCACGCCCGCTGCATCAGCTCTTCGGCGCCGACCACCTCGCTCACCAGCCCCAGCTCCAGCGCGTCTTCGGCGCTGAGGTTGGGATCGTCGAGGAGGAGTTCCAATGCCTTGCTCGGCCCGACCACGCGCGGCAGGAAGTAGGTCATGCCGCCGTCCGGCGAGGCCCCGATCCGCCCGTAGGCGGGGGCGAAGAAGGCGGTGTTGGCGGCGATCCGGATGTCGCAGGCCAGCGCCAGCGAGAAGCCCGCCCCGGCGGCCGGCCCGTTGATCGCCCCGATCACCGGGTAGGGGATCCGCCGCAGGTCGATGATCGCCTGGTGCAGGACCTCGGCCCCGCGCCGCACGTCGGAAGGCAGGTCGATCTCACCGGACTCGACCCCTTTGCGGAACCAGGTGACGTCGCCGCCGGCGCAGAAGGCCTTGCCGGCGCCGGTGATGATCAGCCCCCGCAGCGGCGCCCGGTCGGCGAGCCAGGCGAAGGCGACGGTCATCTCCCCGATCATTTCCGGGCTCATCGCGTTGAAGGCGTCGGGGCGGTCGAGGGTGAGGGTGCCGATCTCGCCGTCGATCTCGATCCGGATCGTGTTCAGCTGCGGCGGGTTGACGGTCTCCGTGGTCATCTCTCTCCCTCGTGGCGGTGGTTGGCCGAGTGGCCAGCAGCCTACCCTTAGAGGGATGGCTAAAGGCAGGGACAAGGCGAAGCGAGAGGGTGCCCTCTCGCGGGCCGAGCGGATCGCCCAGCAGCGCAAGGAGCTGCCGGACCAGCCCGGCGTCTACCTCTTCTACGACCGCGACGGCGAGCTGCTCTACGTCGGCAAGGCGCGCTCGATCCGCAAACGCATCTCCTCCCACTTCTCGGGCGGCAACACCCGCCTCACCTCGCGCATCGACCGCATCGAGAGCCTCGTCACCGCCAACGAGGCGGAGGCGCTGCTGACCGAGCAGAGCTTCGTCAAGCGCCACCGGCCGCGCTTCAACATCCGCCTCCGCGACGACAAGTCCTACCCCTACGTCGCCGTCAGCCTCGACGAGGCATACCCGCGCGTCTACTTCACCCGCGAGAAGCACCGTTCCGGTCGCGCCTACTTCGGCCCCTTCTCCAGCGCCAAGCGGGTGCGGGAGACGCTCGACCTGCTCGGCAAGCTCTTCCAGTTCCGCACCTGCGAGGGGAAGGAGCCCGGCCGCCGCTCCGGCAGCCCCTGCCTCGACTACTACATCAAGCGCTGCGGGGCGCCCTGCGTCGAGTACATCAGCCAGGAGGAGTACCGCCGCAACGTCGAGGCGATCGTCGACTTCCTCTCCGGCCGCTACCGCCAGGTCGAGCGCGAGGAGGAGGAGAAGATGAAGGCGGCGGCGCAGGCGCAGGAATTCGAGCGCGCCGCCCTGCACCGCGACCGCTTGAAAGCGATCCGCTCGCTGTTCGAGCGCCAGCGCGTCGCCGGCCCCGCGATGGGGACCGCCGACCTGATCGGGGTCGCGGTCGAGGGCGCCGACGCCAACGCCCAGGTCTTCCAGGTCCGCGACGGGATCCTCGCCGAGCGCCAGAGCTTCTACCTGGAGAACGAAGGCGAACGCGAGACGGCCGAGGTCGCCGAGGAGTTCATCTCCCAGTACTACTCGGCCTCGCCCTCGATGCCGCGGACGATCATCGTCGGCCCCTACCTGCGCGACCGCGCCGGACTGCTGGCCGAGGCGTTGAGCGAGCGCCGCGGGGCGCCGGTCGAGGTCCGGGCCGCCGAGCGCGGCGACAAACGGCGGCTGCGCGAGCTGGCCGAGCGCAACGCCCAGCTCGCCCTCGACCAGGACCGGCTGCGGCGCGAGCACCGGCGCTCGCGCCGGATCGAGAGCCTGGCGGCGCTGGCGCAGGCCTTGGGGATGGAGGAGCTGCCGGTGCGGATCGAGGGCTTCGATATCTCGACCATCGGCGGCGAGCACACCGTCGCCTCGATGGTCGTCTTCGAGGGCGGTGCGACGAAGAAGTCCGACTACCGCCGCTTCAAAGTCCGCGGCGACCTGCGCGAGGGCGGGACCGGCAACGGCGGCCCCGACGACTTCGCCTCGATCGAGGAGGTGCTCTCGCGGCGGATGGCCCGTTACCTCGAACAGGCCGATCTCTCCCCGCACGACGCCAAACGCGACCCCAGCTTCGCCTCGCTCCCTTCGCTGATCCTGATCGACGGCGGCAAGGGCCAGCTGGCGGCGGGGGTCCGGGCGCTGCAGCCGTTCACCGAACGCGGCGTCACCGTCGTCAGCCTCGCCAAGCGGCTGGAGGAGGTCTACGTCCCCGGCCGCTCCGAGCCGCTCGACCTCGCCGCCGACTCCGAGGCCTCGCGCCTGCTGCAGCGGGTCCGCGACGAGGCGCACCGGTTCGCGATCGAGCACCACCGCGGTCGCCGCGACCGCGGCATGCTCGAAGGCTCGGTCCTCGACGAGCTGCCCGGCATCGGTCCCGCCCGCAAGCGCGCCCTGCTGCAACACTTCGGCACGCCGGAGCGGTTCCTCGCCGCCACCCGCGAGGAGCTCGAGGCGGTGCCCGGTCTGCCTGGCAAAGTAGGCCGCGAGATCCATGAGCAGCTCAACCGAACCAACTGAGGTGGCGATGGCCAAGAAGGTGACGCTGGTCGTCATCACCGGCCACTCGGGAGCCGGCAAGTCGGAGGCGATCGCCGCCTTCGAGGACGGCGGCTACTTCTGCGTCGACAACCTGCCGCCGCGGATGATCGCCGGGCTCGGCGAGCTGTTCCGGCACGAAGGAAGCGGCGTCGAGCGCGCCGCGGTCGTCTCCGACGTGCGCGGCGGCGAATACTTCGCCGGCCTGCTGCAGGTGCTCGTCGACCTCGAGAGCGAAGGGCTGCGGCCGATGGTCCTCTTCCTCGAGACCGACGAGGAGGTGCTGTTGGATCGCTACAAGGAGACCCGGCGCCGGCACCCGCTGGCGCCGGAAGGGCGAATCGTCGAGGGGATCCGGGCCGAGCGCGAGCTGCTGGCGCCGCTGCGCGAGCGCGCCGACAAGGTGATCGACACCAGCGACCTGACCGGGGCCGAGCTGCGCCGCCAGATCACCGAAGAGCTGCTCGGGCAGGAGGAGACCGGCAAGCTTGCCCTCACCCTGCTCACCTTCGGCTTCAAGAACGGGCCGCCGCGCGACGCCGATCTGACCCTCGACGTCCGCTTCCTGCCGAACCCGCACTACGTCGACGAGCTGCGGCCGAAGACCGGGATGGATGCGGAGGTGCGCGAGTACGTCGAGCAGGGGACCCAGGCGGGCGAGTTCTACGGCCGCCTGCTGCCGCTGCTCGAGTTCCTCGTCCCCGCCTACGTCGCCGAGGGCAAGAGCCACCTGACGATCGCCGTCGGTTGCACTGGCGGCCGCCACCGCTCGATCACCGTCGCCGACCGCATCCGCCGCGACCTCGCCGGCCGCGAGGACGTGATCGTGCGGGTCAAGCACCGCGACGTTGAGCTTGGTTGAATCGCCTTCCTTGCCCGATCCCGTCATCTCCATAAAGGGCCTGCGGAAGAGCTACGGCGAGACCGAGGCTGTCCGCGGCATCGACCTCGAGGTGAATCGGGGCGAGGTCTTCGCCTTCCTCGGTCCCAACGGGGCGGGGAAGACGACGACGGTCGAGATCCTCGAGGGGTACCGCAAGCGCAGCGGGGGAGAGGTGACGGTGCTGGGCGAGGACCCCGAGCGGGCCGGACGCGAGTGGCGCGAGCGGATCGGAATCGTCCTCCAGAGCGGCCGCCTCGATCCGTACCTGACTGTGCGCGAGTCGATCGACCTCTACGCCGGCTACTTCCGAGCGCCGCGACCGAGCGAGGAGGTGATCGCGCTGGTCGGCCTGGAGAGCAAAGCCGACGAGAGGACCGGCCGGCTCTCCGGCGGCCAGCAGCGCCGGCTCGACGTCGGCATGGCCCTGGTCGGCGACCCGGAGCTGCTCTTCCTCGACGAGCCGACGACCGGTTTCGATCCCTCCGCCCGGCGCCAGGCCTGGGACGTGATCGCCGGCCTCCGCGACCTCGGCAAGACCGTCTTCCTCACCACCCATTACATGGACGAGGCGCAGCGCCTCGCCGACCGGGTGACGATCATCGCCGCCGGCCAGATCGTCGCCCAGGGCACGCCCGAGGACCTCGGCGAACGCGACGCCGGCGAGACGACGATCCGCTACCGCTCCCAGGGGCGCGAGGTCGTCCTGCAGACGGCGACGCCGGTGCAGACCCTGCACGAGCTGACCGCCGCGGCGCTTGCCAAGGACGAGGAGCTCGAGGGCCTCGAAGTGACCCGCCCAACGCTCGAGGACGTCTACCTGGAGCTGACCGCCGATTCGGAGTTGCCGACCGAAGGGAGGCGCTTTTCGTGAGCGGCCTCGCCCTCGTCGGCCACCAGTTCCGCTACGACCAGAAGGCCTTCTGGCGCAACCCCGCCTCGGTCTTCTTCACGGTGATGTTCCCCGTGATCCTCTTCCTCATCCTCGCCGTCGTCTTCAGCGGCGAAGACGTCGACGTCCGCGGCGGGATCGACGCCACCACCTACTACGTGCCCGCGATCATGTCGCTGGCGATCATCTCGGCGACGATGCAGACGCTGGCGATGACCCTGGTGATCGCCCGCGAAGACGGCCGCCTCAAGCGCGGCCGCGGCACCCCGATGCCGCCCTGGGTCTTCATCGCCGGCCGCGTCGGCAACTCGATCGTCGTCGCCCTGATGATGCTGGTCCTGCTGGCGGCGATCGGCGCCCTCTTCGGCGCCGACGTCCCCTGGGACCGCCTGCCGGCGATCCTCATCACTCTCGTCATCGGCGCCGCCGCCTTCTGCTGCCTCGGCATCGCCCTCACCGCCGTCATCCCCTCCCAGGACGCCGCCGCCGCGATCGTCAACGCCCTGCTGCTGCCGCTCTACTTCCTCTCCGGCGTCTTCATCCCCGAAGACCAGCTCCCCGACGGCGTGATCGCCTTCGCCGACCTCTTCCCGGTCCGCCACTTCTTCGACGCCTTCTTCGACGCCTACGTCCCCGCCGGCGGCTCCGCCGTCTCCTGGGACAACCTCGCGATCGTCGCCCTCTGGGGAATCGCCGGCCTCCTCCTGGCGATCCGCTACTTCCGCTGGACTCCGCGCTCGGGCTGAGCCGGGCGACCTTGCCGGGAGGCGCCCCTATAGCCTCCATGACTCAATGCTCCACCACGTCCTCCTGGAGGTCGGCGATCTCGACCGCAGCGCCGCCTTCTACGACTCGATGCTGGCCCCGCTGGGCTGGCGACGCCATTTCGAGCAGGACCAGACGATCGGCTGGGGCATCGCCAAGCCCGTCTTCTTCGTCTCCGGCAAGCACGATCCCCAGCCCGGCTTCGGCCTGCTCAGCTTCTCGGCGCTGGGGATCGTCGCGGTCAAGGCGGCCTGGGAGAACGGGGTTAAAGCCGGCGGCGTCAGCGTCTCGGACCCGGGTGAGCAGCGCTCGCACGGGTCGGGTTCCTACTCCGCCTTTCTCAAGGACCCCGACGGGTACGAGATCGAGATCACGATCGGCTCCGACTAGATCATCTGGGCGGAGCCGGAAGCGCCGAGTCCTTAGGATCGGCTTCCCCACATACAAATAGGAGGAATTGGTTCATGGCTGTGAAGGTCGGCATCAACGGTTTCGGCCGCATCGGGCGCAACGTCTTCCGCGCCGCCAAGGAGGCGAACGCCGACATCGACTTCGTCGCCGTCAACGACCTCGTCGACACGCCGACGATGGCCCACCTGCTCAAGTACGACTCGATCCTCGGCCGCTTCCCGGGCGGGGTCGAGGTCAACGGCGAGAACATCGTCGCCGGCGGGGACGAGCTCAAGGTCCTCTCCGAGCGCGACCCGGCTCAGCTGCCCTGGGGCGAGCTCGGCGTCGACGTCGTGATCGAGTCGACCGGCTTCTTCACCGCCCGCGCCGACGCCGCCAAACACCTGGAGGCCGGCGCCAAGAAGGTGATCATCTCCGCCCCGGCCAAGGAGCCGGACGTGACCGTCGCCCTCGGCGTCAACTTCGACTCCGACTACGACCCCGAGAACCACCACGTCATCTCCAACGCCTCCTGCACCACCAACTGCCTGGCGCCGCTGGCGAAGGTCCTCAACGACGCCTTCGGGATCGAGCAGGGCCTGATGACGACGATCCACGCCTACACCGCCGACCAGCGCCTGCACGACATGCCGCACAAGGACCTGCGCCGGGCGCGCGCCGCGGCGCTGAACCTGATCCCGACCACGACCGGCGCCGCCAAGGCCGTCGGGCTGGTGCTGCCGGAGCTGAACGGCAAGCTGAACGGGTTCGCGATGCGGGCCCCGGTGCCGACCGGCTCGGTCGTCGACCTCACCTTCACCACCCCGGAGGCGGTCAACCCCGAGCAGGTCAACGCCGCGGTCAAAGCGGCGGCCGACGGCCCGCTGCAGGGGATCCTCTCCTACACCGAGGATCCGCTCGTCTCCACCGACATCGTCGGCGACCCGCACTCGTCGATCTTCGACGCCCAGCAGACGATGGTGATCGGCGACGGCAAGCTGGTGAAGGCGGTCAGCTGGTACGACAACGAGTGGGGCTACTCCAACCGCTGCGTCGAGCTGGCCGGCAAGGTCCTGCCCTAACCGCTCGCGCCGAGCAGCCGATGGCATTCGACAAGGCAAGCGTCCGCGACGCCGAGGTCAAGGGCCGCCGCGTCCTCGTCAGGGTGGACTTCAACGTCCCCCTGGCGGATCACGCCCCCGGACGCGAAGCGGAGGAGGTAGGTCGTCATGTGGCCGACGACACCCGGATCCGGGCGGCGCTGCCGACGATCGAACTGCTGCGCGAGCGCGGCGCGGCGCTGATCCTGATGTCGCACCTGGGCCGCCCGAAGGGCGAGCCCGACCCGGCGCTCTCGATGGCGCCGGTGGCGAAGCGGCTCGGCGAGCTGCTGGGGACCGAGGTGAAGCTGGCCCCGGGGGTGATCGAGGGCGACGTCGATCTCACCTGCGGCGCCCTCGGCCCCGGCGACGTGCTGCTGCTGGAGAACGTCCGCTTCGAGCCCGGGGAGACGGAGAACGACCCGAAGCTGGCCGAAAACCTGGCCCAGCTGGCGAGCGTCTACGTCAACGACGCCTTCGGCGCCGCCCACCGCGCCCACGCCAGCACCGTCGGCGTCGCCGACTACCTGCCCGCCTACGCGGGCCTGCTGCTGGAGCGCGAGGTGACCGAACTGGAAAAGGTGGTCGACTCGCCCGAGCGGCCGCTGGTCGTCGTCCTCGGGGGCGCCAAGGTCTCCGACAAGGTCGGGGTGATCGACCGCTTCCTCGAAGTCGCCGACGAGATCCTGATCGGCGGCGCGATGTGCTTCGGGTTCTTCAAGGCGCAGGGGATCCCGGTCGGCGACTCGCTCGCCGAGGGCGAGGACGAGGCGAAAGAGGCGCTGGAGCGGGCCGAGGGGTCCGATTGCGAGCTGCGGCTGCCGGTCGACCTGGTGCTCGGGCGCGAGTTCGCCGCCGACACTGAGCGCAAAGCGAGTGACGGGGTGGAGGTGCCCGACGGCTGGATGGGCCTCGATATCGGTCCCCGCAGCGCCGCCAATTACGCCGAGGCGATCGCCGGCGCCGGCACGGTCCTCTGGAACGGGCCGATGGGCGCCTTCGAGATGGAGCCCTTCGCCGCCGGCACCCGCGCCGTCGCCGAGGCGGTCGCGAAGGCGCCGGGGACGACCGTGGTCGGCGGCGGCGACAGCGTCGCCGCGCTGAATCAGTTCGGCCTCGAGGACGAGGTCGACTGGGTCTCGACCGGCGGCGGCGCCTCGCTGGAGCTGCTGGAGGGAAAGAAGCTGCCGGGCGTGGAGGCCCTGTTAGATGCCAAAGAGGAGACCGCGAATGCCTGACCGCACCCCCTACATCGCCGCCAACTGGAAGATGCACAAGACCGTCGCCGAGGCGGCCGAGTTCGTCGACGCGCTGCTGCCGCGGATCGCCGCCACCCAGAGCGACGTCGTCATCTGCGCGCCGTTCACGGCACTGACCGCGGTGGTCGAGCGGCGCTACGGGACCGCGGTCAAGGTCGCCGCCCAGAACATGCACGAGGAGGACTCGGGCGCCTACACCGGCGAGGTCTCGGCGCCGATGCTGGTCGAGCTCGACGTCGAGGCGGTCGTTCTCGGCCACTCCGAGCGGCGCCAGTACTTCAACGAGACCGACGAGGCGCTGGCCCGCAAGGTCGCCGCGGCACTGGCCGCCGACCTCGAGCCGATCCTCTGCGTGGGCGAGAGCGAGCAGGCGCGCGACGGCGGCGAGACCGAGGAAGTGCTGGAGCGCCAGCTGCAGGCCGACCTCAGCGGGATCGAGCCGGGCCAGATCGAGAACGTGGTCATTGCCTACGAGCCAATCTGGGCGATCGGCACCGGCCGCACCGCCACCCCCGAGCAGGCTCAAGAGGCCTGCGCCTTCATCCGCGACGTGCTGCGGGCTCGCGGCGCCGCAGCCGACAAGGTGCGGGTTCTCTACGGCGGTTCGGTCAAGCCCGCTAATGCCGCCGAGCTGCTCTCGCTGCCCGACGTCGATGGCGCTCTGGTCGGCGGCGCCAGTCTCGACGCTGAGGATTTCGCGGCCATCGTCGAGGCGTCATGACGGCCCCAGACGCCGCCATGCGGCGTCCTCGGTCGGCCTCCTCGGGTCACGCACCAACTGGTGCGCTCCCCTCGTCGGCCTTCCCTGCGTCCTTGCCTGGCAACGTCTGGACCTCGTCATGATCGTTCCTTCTTTGGCTCTCGTGATCCTCGACGGCTGGGGGCTGGCCGAGCCGGGGCCGGGCAACGCGATCTCGCTCGCTGAGACGCCGGTATTCGACCGCCTCTGGAGCGAGTTCCCCCATACTCAGCTCTCCGCACAGGGGCCCGATGTGGGCCTGCCGGAGGGGCAGATGGGCAACTCCGAGGTCGGACACTTGAACCTCGGGGCCGGGGCGATCGTCAAGCAGGACCTGGCCCGGATCGACGATGCCGTCGCCGATGGCAGCTTCTTCGACAACGAGGTTCTGCTCGCCACCTGCGAGCGCGCCCGCCAGAGCCCCCGCGGCCGACTCCACCTCCTCGGCCTCGTCTCCGACGGTGGCGTCCATTCCGGCTGGGAGCACATCGAGGCGGCAATCGAGCTCGCCTCCCAGGAGGGCGTCCCCGACGTCGTCTTCCACGCCTTCACCGACGGCCGCGACACCCTCCCCCACGGCGGCAAGGGCTACCTGGAGGAACTGGAGCGCTGGCTGCGCGCCGCCGGCCGGGTCGCCACCGTCAGCGGCCGCTACTACGCGATGGATCGCGACACCCGCTGGGAGCGGACCAAGCTCGCCTACGACGCGATCGTCCATGCCCAGGGCCTGCACGCGCCCAGCTCCTCGGCGGCGATCACAGAGTCCTACGAGCGCGAGGAGACCGACGAGTTCGTGAAGCCGACGGTGATCGGCGACTACGACGGCGCCGCCGAGGGCGACGTCGCCTTCTTCGTCAACTTCCGCCCCGACCGCGCCCGGCAGATGAGCCGCGCCCTCGCCGAACCGGGCTTCGACGAGTTCCCCCGCGACGCCGCCCCGCTCGACCTGACGACGATGACCGAGTACCGCAAGGGCTGGCCCTATCCGGTCGCCTTCCCCGAGCAGCGGCCGGCGACGACGCTGGCGGAGACGATTGCCGCGGCTGGCGGCAACCAGCTCCACGTCGCCGAGACCGAGAAGTACGCGCACGTCACCTACTTCTTCAACGGTGGCAAGGAGCAGGAGGTCGAGGGGGAAGAGCGGGCGCTGGTCGAATCTCCGCGCGACGTCCCCACCTACGACCACAAGCCGGAGATGAGCGCCGCGGGCGCCGCAGAGACCTTCGTCTCCCACTGGGGCGAGGGCAACTACCGCTTCGGGATCATCAACTTCGCCAACCCCGACATGGTCGGGCACACGGGAGTGATCCCCGCCGCCGTCAAGGCGGTGGAGACCGTCGACACCCAGCTCGGCAGGGTCGTCGAGGCCGTCACCGCCAAAGGCGGCGCCTGCATCGTCACCGCCGACCACGGCAACTGCGACCACATGCTCGAGCCCGACGGCTCCCCCAACACCGCCCACTCCCTCAACCCGGTCCCCCTCATCGTCACCGCCAAAGGCCTCGACCTCCGCGACGGTGGCATCCTCGCCGACGTCGCCCCGACCGCCCTCGACCTCCTCGGCATCCCCCAGCCGGAGGCGATGACCGGCCGCTCGCTGCTCGCCTGACAACGCGTCGAAGCAGTCACCCGCGACCGCTTTAAACGGTTCAAGCACTCTGCTTAACTCGCTCGTCTAGTTACGGCAGGCGCTTCAGGGGGCGCCTGCTCTTTCTCTACAGATAGGAGAGACGCATGAAGGGACGCTTCATGGCGCTCGCATCCGCGTTCGCCGTTTACCTCGCTGGAGCCGCGCTCGCGCCGGCAGCCTCGCTCGCCCAGGACCCGATCCTCTTCGTCCACGGCTACTCGGAGACCGCTTCGGTCTGGAACACGATGATCGGCCGTTTCGAAAAAGACGGCTACGCCAAATCGGCGCTCAGCGCCTACAGCTACAACACCTCGCAATCCAACAAAGTCGACGCCGAAGAAGTCAAATCGCGGGTGGAAACGCTGCTGAAAAACAACGCCGGCGCGACCAAGGTGGACATCGTCGCCCACTCAATGGGATCGCTGAACACGCGCTACTACATCAAGAACCTCGGCGGTGAAGCCAAGGTCGACGACTGGGTCTCCCTCGGCGGCCCCAACCACGGCACCGAATTCGCCAACCTCTGCAGCAGCACCTCCTGCATCGAGATGCGGATCGGCTCGACCTTCCTCAAAGAACTGAACGCGACCGACGAGACCCCCGGCGCCGTCAATTACGGCACCTGGTGGTCGCCCTGCGACGAAATCATCAACCCCGACTCCAGCGTCGCCCTCTCCGGCGCGACCAACACGGAAACGGCGTGCCTGACCCACAGCGCCCTGGTGAGCGACGAAACCGTCTACAAACAGGTCCGCGAATTCGTCAAATAGCAGGATCAATACGCTGCGGGCGTGCGTAACGACCCGCAGCGTTTGAGGTTCGAGATCGACGCCCGCGACGGCAGTGCCCGCGCGGGCGTCGTTCATACCGCCCACGGCCCGATCGAGACGCCGGCCTTCATCCCGCTGGCGACGAAGGGGACGGTGCGGGGGCTGGAGTCGGCGGAGGTCGCCGGGCTCGGCTACCAGCTGATCCTCGGCAACACCTACCACCTCTTCGTCTCGCCGGGACCGGAGCGGATCGCCGCTGCCGGCGGACTGCACGGGTTCATGAACTGGGAACGGGCGTTGATCACCGACTCCGGTGGCTTCCAGGTCTTCTCGCTCGCCCACGGTGGTGTCGCCAACGAGGTCAAGGGAAGCGGTCGCTCCGGCGATCACGGCTCCAAGGTCGACATCACCGAGGAGGGCGCCCGCTTCCAGTCCCCGCGCGACGGCGCCGAGCTGTTCATCTCGCCCGAGGTCTCGATGAGCGTGCAGGCACAGCTCGGCTCCGACATCGCCCTCGTCTTCGACGAGTGCACGCCCTTCCATGCCGACCGCGAGTACACCGCCCGCTCGACCGAGCGGACCCACCGCTGGCTCGACCGCTGCCTCGCCTGGCATGGCGAGCACGGTCTCGAGCGGCAGGCGGTCTTCGGAATCGTCCAGGGCGGGACCCACGAGGACCTGCGGCGGGAATCGGCCCAGGCCGTCTCCGAGGCCGGCGTGGACGGACTCGCGATCGGCGGCACCCTCGGTCGCGACAAGGAGGAGATGGCGGCGGTGCTGGCGATGACGGCCCCGCTCCTTCCCGAGGAGGCCCCGAAGCACCTGCTCGGGATCGGCGAGGTCGACGACCTGCTCGGTGGCATCGCCCTCGGCCTCGACGTCTTCGACTGCGCCGTCCCCACCCGCCTTTCCCGCCACGGCGTCGCCCTCGCGCCCTCGCCCGAGACTCGCTGGCGCCTCGACATGCGCAAGGGCAAGTGGGTCGGCAACCGCGAGCCCCTTGTCGAGGGCTGCCCCTGCTCGACCTGCCAGCGCCACGACCGCGATTACGTCAGCTACCTCTCCCGCGCCGAGGAGCTGACCGCCGTCCGCCTCATCGTCATTCACAACCTCACCTACATGCGCGAGCTCACCGTTCATGCCCGCAAGGCGATCGAGAATGGCACCTTCGACAGCTATCGCTCCTCCATCTTGGGCGGAGCAGCACCCTGGAACGCTTGAGAAGGGAGGGTGGACCCCCTCCGAACGGCTTGTACTTCTCGGGCAGAAGCAGTCTCGGACGGCGCAAGACGATCCACCCGAGCAAGTTGAGTGAGGAGGGGGTCCACCCTCCCCAATCACCACCTATTCGGTGTTGTTCCGAACCAGTTCTTTTACTTCTTCGACGACCTTGTCGATGGTGTCGCCGGCGACCCGGCTCACCTTGACCCCTGCTGCCTTATCGGTCGTAACGATTACGGCGGTTGCTACTGCAGCAGCTACAAGGACTAAGGCCACAGCTGCAAAGACGAAGCGGGCGAAGCGGGAGAAAGCGCCCCGCTTACGTGGAGGGGCGGTTGCTCTTGGGGGAGGAGCTGGGGCGGGTGCCACCCGCGGCTGCGGGCGCCGGGTCTGCGACTGGGCCGGGCGGTACTCGGTCTGGGCGGTGTCGCGGCCCATGTCGCGGGTGGCGGCGGTGTCGCTGCCGAGGACGCTGGTCGCCGCGGTCCCCTCTTCCAGTGGCAGGGTCACGTCGCCGCCTTCCATTCCCAGGCGCAGGCCAGCGGCAAGCTCGTCGGCGCTGGCGTAACGCCGGTTCGGGTCGCCCTCCAGCGCCCGCAACACGGCCGCCCCGAGCGTCTCCGGTACTTCGCTGTTGTAGGTGTCGGGTGGCAGCGGCTTCTCGTTCTGCTGGCGCACCGCCAGCTCGGCCAGCGAGGAGCCCTCGTAGGGGAGGCGGCCGGTGAGGAACTGGTAGAGGACGACGCCGAGCGCGTAGACGTCGGTCGCCGGCGTCGCCTCCTCGCCCCGCACCTGCTCGGGCGCCAGGTAGGCGGCGGTGCCGACCACCGAACCGACCTGGGTGATCCGGGTCTGCTCGATCGCCCGGGCGATCCCGAAGTCGGTCAGCTTGACGATCATCTCCCCGCCCCCGACCGGGCCGCCGACGACCATCAGGTTCCCCGGCTTGACGTCGCGGTGGATGATCCCGCGCCGGTGCGCGTAGTCGAGCCCGGCGCAGGCCTGGATCCCAATCTCCGCCGCGATCTCCGGCTCGACCGGCCCCTGCCGCTGCAGGATCTGCGCGCCGGAGCGGCCCTCGACGTACTCCATGACGATGTAGTGGCGCTCCTCGTCTTTGCCGGTGTCGTAGACCTGGACGATGTTGGGGTGGATCAGTTTCGCCACCGCCAGCGCCTCGCGCCGGAAGCGAGCGACGAAGCGCTCGTCGTCGGAGAGGTGCTCGGCGAGGATCTTCACCGCGACCGTGCGCTCAAGGATGCGGTCGGTCGCCTTGTAGACGTTCGACATCCCCCCGCTGCCGAGTCTCTCGCCGGTCTCGTAGCGCCCCGAGAGGGTGCCCGCGCCTGCCTCCATCATTCTTCTTCGACTCCCACGCTGGGACCTACCCCACCGGAGGAGGGGGTTTCTTCTTCCGGTTCTTCTTCAGCCGGCGCTTCGCCCCCGCCCTGGCCTTTTTCTTCGCCTTTGCCGTTCGACGGCGGCGGCAGGTCCGGCCCTTCTTCCCCGGTTTTTTCTTCTTCCCCGGCTTCCCCTTCTTCCTTTTCGGCCTTCTTGTCCTGCTTCGGCTTCTTCTCTTCTGCTTCCAATTCGTCAGCTTCAACAGTCGTTTCCAGCGATGGTTCCGTTTCCTCGCTGGTGGTTTCTTCTTCGCAGCGGCCGACCACCGCGCTCAGCTTCGCCGTCCCTTCTTCCAGCGCCGTCTTCAGCTTCAGGTCCACGTTCTGGAGTTCTTCGACCTCAGCCGTCACCTCGGCGACGGCGTCTTCGGCGCCGATGCAGTCTCCTTCGCCGGCCAAGGCCTGCACCTGGTCCAGGTTCGATTCGATCTGATCGGCGGTCGTCCCCGGCAACAGCTCGGCGTCGCTGCCGCCGCCGCAGGAGACCAAAGCCAGGGCGCTGAGGGCGCCGAGGAGGAAGGCGAGGAAAATTGCGCTCAGCCGGGCCATGATCCGAGTCTAGACAAAGGTCCGACAGCGATATTTGCCCTGCATTTTGCGATCAACGACCGACCTCCAGGCGCTCGGCGAGGACATCCGGCAGGCCGGCAGCGCGGATCGCCGCCGCGGCTCCCTCGATGTCGTAGGGAACCCGGTGGTAGCGGGCCTCCCAACGCTCGGTGTCGAGCTCGAGCCAGGCGGCGCGGGAGTCGCCGTCGCGGGGCTGGCCGACGCTGCCGGGATTGAGCAGCCATTCGCCCTCGGCGATCTCGATCTCCGTCCCGTCGCTCGCCTGCGCGCCCTGTGCGTAGCCGCGGCGCGCTCCTGGCGCGCGCATGAAGAAGAGGGCGATGTGGGAGTGGCCGATCAGGCCCACCCGCTCCTCCAGGGCATCGAGACCGGCTTCGGCCTGGTCACTCGAGAGCACGTACTCCCAGACCGGATCGCGGGGCGAGGCGTGGGCGAGGCCGACGCCGTTCTGCGAGGCGGTCGGCTCCAGCGTCGCCAGGAACTCGAGGGTCTCCTCGCCGACCTGCTCGCGGGTCCAGGCGACCGCCGCGGCCGCCGCCTCGGAGAAGGTCGAGACGTCGAGCGCCCCCAGCAGCGCCAGGTCGTGGTTGCCGACCAGGCAGAGGCTGCAGCGCTCGCGGGCCAGCGCCGTGCAGGCGTCGGGGTCGGCGCCGTAGCCGACCAGGTCCCCCAGGCACCAGACCTGGTCGACCCCGGCCTCGTCGACCGCGGTGAGGACGGCCTCCAGAGCCTGCCGGTTGGCGTGGATGTCGCTGAGGACGGCTACGCGCAAGCGGGCAGCGTACCCAGGTTCGCCGTCGGTCCATACGATTGCCCCGTGACCCCTACCGATCCAGTCGCTGCGCTGCGGGGCGCGGTCGAGGCCGCCGCGCGGTCCCTGCGCGACGGCGAGCCGACCGGGCCGCGCCCGACCCTGGAGCGCCCGCCGAAGCCCGAGCTCGGCGACTACAGCTCCAACGCGGCGATGCTGCTGGCCGGCGCCCTCGGCGACAATCCGCGGGCGGTGGCGGAGCGGCTGCAGGGGGAGCTGGAGGGCGATTCCAGCCTTGCACCGGACCTCGAGCGGATCGAGGTCGCTGGGCCCGGCTTCGTCAACTTCTTCCTCGCCGACTCCTGGTATCTGCGGGCGCTGGGCGAGCTGCTGGCAGCGGGGGACGACCTCGGCCCGAGACCGACCGAGACCCCCGAGAAGGTCCTGGTCGAGTTCGTCTCCGCCAACCCGACCGGGCCGATCCACGTCGGCACCGCCCGCAATGCCGCTCTGGGCGACTCGCTGGTGCGGTTGCTGGAGGCCGTTGGCCACGAGGTGCAGCGCGAGTACTACGTCAACGACGCCGGCAGCCAGATCGGCCGCTTCGCCGACTCGATCGCGGCGCGGATGCGCGGTGAGGAGCCGCCCGAGGACGGCTACGCCGGCGCGTACGTGGGGGAGATCGCCGAGCGCCTCGAGGCCGAGGGGGTTGCTCCCTCCGACCGGGAGGCGCTCGAAAAGCGCGGGATCGAGGAGGTGCTGAAGGAGTCCGAGCGCACGCTCGAGCGCTTCGGCGTCCGCTTCGACAACTGGTTCTCGGAGCGCAGCCTCTACGCCAACGAAGAGGTCGAGGAAGCGCTCGCCGAGTTGGAGAAGCGCGGTCACACCTACCGCCACGAAGACGCCCTCTGGCTGCGGACGACCGACTCCGGCGACGACAAGGACCGGGTCCTGATCCGCTCCAACGGCGAGGCGACCTACCTGACGCCGGACATCGCCTATCACTGGGACAAGCTGCAGCGCGGCTTCGACCGCCTCGTCGACGTCCTCGGCGCCGACCACCATGGCTACGTGACCCGGATCCGCGCCGCAATCGAGGCGCTCGGCGGCGACCCCGAGCGTTTCGAGGCGCTGCTGATGAGCCTCGTCCACATCGTCGAAGGCGGCGAGCGGGTGCAGATGTCGAAGCGCACCGGGGACTTCGTCACCCTCGAGGAATTGATCGACGACATCGGCGTCGACGCCGCTCGCTGGTTCATGCTCTGGCGCAGCCACGAGACCACGGTCGACCTCGATCTCGAGCTGGCCCGCAGTCAGTCGAGCGAGAACCCCGTCTACTACGTGCAGTACGCGCACGCGCGGATCGCCAGCATCCTCCGCAAAGCGGAGCGGGAGGGTGGCTCAGCCGAGCCGGGAGCGGTGGGCGAACGGGTGCCGCTGGAGGAGAGCGAGAAGGTGCTGGTCAAGCGGCTGCTCGAGTTCCCGGAGGAGGTGCGGGCGGCGGCGGCGCGGCGCGCCCCCCACCGGATCTGCGCCTACTCGACCGCCGTCGCCGCCGACTTCCACGCCTTCTACCGCGACTGCCAGGTGGTCGGGGCCGAGGGGGAGGGGGTCGAAGCCTCGCGGCTGGCGCTCTGCCTGGCGACGAAGCGGACGATCGCCACCGCGCTGGACGTGCTGGGTATCTCGGCTCCCGAGCGGATGTGATGCTGCGGGGCCGCGCCAGGCTCCCGGTGCTGGCGGAGATCGCCGGGCCCGCGCCGGGCGCGGCGGCGTGGTCGCTGCGGCGGGGCGACTTCGAGCGGCTCGGCGAGGCGCTGCCGCAGCTGGCATCTCATCGGGTGGTGCTGGTGACGGGGGAGGGCGGCGAGCCGGCGATGGCGGCGGTCGGTCTTGCCGCCGCCGCAAGCGCCTCCGTCCGGCGCACGATCCTCGTCGATTGCGGTCTCGCGCAGCCGCGGCTGGCGGCGCAGATCGGCCTCGCCGCCACTCCCGGCCTGCACGAGTACCTGCGTTGGGAGGCCGAACCGGCCGACATCCTGCAGCCGATCGTCCTCGCCGGGCCCGCGGCCAGCGGCCTCACCGACCCGCTCGTCTGCGTCAGCGCCGGCCGCCCGGCGACCAAGGCGGAGACGCTGCTTGGCCTGCAGAGCTTCTCCCACATGGTTGGGAAGCTGCGCGAGGCCTACGAGCTAATCCTCCTGCTCTCGCCTCCTGTGCTTGGCGAACCCGGCCCCTGCCTCGCCGCCGCGGCGCAAGCGGACGCGGCGGTTGCCGGTCTGCTCGAGGAAGAGGCCAAGGGCGGTGGGGGCCGCGCGGTTCGCGCCGCCGTTCGCCGCCTGCCGCTGCCTGCCCTAGGGTCGATCGCGGTTACAGGGGCGGGCTGGGTTCAGAGGTCGTAGCGGGCGAGATCGGCGTCGAGCCGCTCGGAGTCGCGCTCGCTGGGTCCTGCCGGCCGCGCCCCGGGCTTGTCGCTCCCGGAGCCGCCTCCAGCCCGGCGCCAGCGCAGCACCCCGATCGCCAGCGCCACCGCCGCGACCAGCAGGGCGACGATCGGAACCACGTAGGCGGAGAGGCTGAAGCCGGAGTCGGGCGGCAGGGCGAGGACCTCGTCGCCGTACTCGGCGACGAGCGCGTCCTTGATCTCCGCTTCGCTCCTGCCTTCGTCGATCAGCCGGTTGATGAAGACGCGCTCGCGCTGGGCCTGCGGCGATTCGGCCAGCTGCAGCAGGGTGCCGCAGACGGGGCACATCACCTGCTTTTCGATTTCGGTCAGCGAGGCCTGCTCGCCGGCCGCGGCTGCCGGCGCCAGCAGCGCCAGGATCAACGTGGCGACGAGGGCGCGAGCCTTCACGACTTTCCTTCCGGCAGCAGCGGCGCCACCGAGCTTTCCAGGGTCTCCTCGCTGACCGGCCCGGGGAAGTGCAGGCGCAGCTTGCCCTTCGGGTCGACGAGGAAGGTCTCGGGCACGCCGGTGGTCCCGTAGTCGTGGGCGGCGCCGCCGTTCCCATCCCGCAGCTGCGGATAGGAGAGGCCGTACTCGCGGACGAAGTCGCGCCCGTCGCCGCTGAGGTCGCGGGTGTCGATCCCGAGCACCGCGAACCCCGGGCCGCGGTGTTGGCGCTGGAACTTCTCCAGCGCCGGCGCCTCGGCGCGGCACGGTTCGCACCACGAGGCCCAGAAGTTGACCAGCACCCAGCGGCCGCGATAGTCGGCCAGCGATTGCGAGCCACCGCCTTCGAGCTCGGGCAGCGCCGAGGTCGGCACCGGGTCCCCGACCTCCAGCCCCGAGCCCCCCTTGATGGCCAGCCCGAAGACGAGCAGGCCGACGACGGCCAGCACGCCCAGCACCGCGATCACAGAGCGAAAGCTCACAGACGCCGAAGACTAGATCCCAGCGCCTCCCGGCAGCCCGCCCGCGACTAGAATCAACCGGCACGCGGACGTAGCTCAGTTGGTAGAGCGCAAGCTTCCCAAGCTTGAGGTCGCGGGTTCGACCCCCGTCGTCCGCTTCTCCGGCATCGGTTGCGCTTGGGAGGGCCCTTCCCCGTGGGACCGATCGGTCCCAACCCCCGCCTTTCGGACTCCAAAGCACCACATGCGACCGTTCGGTCCCATTCATGTAACCGCTGGTGCCTACAACGCAATATGCGACCGTTCGGTCTCATCGATGCTATGTTCCCCCCATGCGTCCTGCCAATTCTCCTTCCGCCCTAGGCGCTGCCATCCGTGACCGCCGCGGCGAGTTGAAGCTGACGCAGGACGATCTCGCCCTCGCGATTGGGGTCAACCGGAAGGTCATCGGTCAGCTCGAGGGGGGCAAGGAGACCGTCCAACTCGAGATCGCGCTTAATGCGGCCCGGGCGCTTGGCCTCGACGTGGGGGTGGAGACGCGTGGTGAAGCCGGCTCTTGAAGTTCGGCTGAACGGCAGGTTCGCCGGGACCTTGCTCCGCAAGGACAACGGCAATCTGCAGTTTCGCTACGACCAGTCCTACGTGGAGGCCCACGGGCCGCCCCTCTCGGTGAACCTGCCGGTCAGGGCGGAGGCCTATCCGCATCGAGACTGCCTCGCCTTCTTCGGAAACCTGCTGCCTGAGGAGGACGTGCGGGCGCAGGTCGCTCTCGCGACCGGGATCTCGGCAGCCAACGATTACAAGTTGCTCGAGCGCTTCGGCGGCGATGTCGCGGGTGCGGTAACGCTCCTGCCCATCGATGAAGAAGACGGCGAGGCCGAGCCGGATGACCTCCAGGTTCTCTCCACCGCGAAGCTCGACGAGGTCTTGAGGCAGTTGCCGCAGCGCCCCCTCGCGGTGGACGAGGAGGGTGAGGTGCGGATGTCCTTGGCGGGGGCGCAGAGCAAGCTCCCCGTCGTCGAGATCGAGGATGGCTTCGCGCTGCCGCACGGCTCTCGGCGACCTACCACTCACATCCTCAAGCCGGAGCCGGAGCGGTTCCCCGGCCTCGTGGCGAACGAGTTCTTCTGCATGCGTTTGGCGGAGGAGGTCGGTCTCAACGTGGCCCAGGTCCGGCGAGCCGAGACGACCTCAGGCCTGCCATTCCTGATCGTCACCCGCTATGACCGAGACCTCACGCAGGAGCCGATCCGCCGTCTTCACCAAGAGGACTTCTGTCAAGCACTGGGGAGGCTGTACGTGGAGAAGTACCAGCACGAAGGCGGCCCCGGGGTTCGCGAGAGCATGCACCTGATCGACGAGGAGTCGGCGGCGCCGGCTCGGGACCGGCTGCAGCTCTGGCTGGCGCTCGTCTTCAACGTCCTGATCGGCAACTGCGATGCCCACGGGAAGAACTACTCCCTGCTCTACGACTCGCCCGCCCCCAGCCTGGCCCCTTTCTACGACCTCCTCTCCACCGCGGCCTACCCGGAACTGACTACGCGACTGGCAATGTCGATCGACGGCGCAATCCACCTGGAAGAGGTCGACAGGCGAGCCTGGGAAAGGGTCGCCGATGAGGTCGGTTTCGCCTCGCGCTTTCTCGACCAACGCGTGGCCCCGTTCGTGGACGGAGTTGTCGACGCCGCCGCGCGACTCGCGCGCGAGGGAGAGCATGCAGAGGCCCCGGCGCAGGAGATCGCCAAGGCCATTCAGGATCGGGCAGAGCGCTTTCGGCCGTAAGCCCTAGTCGTCGGTGCGGCGTTCGTAGAGCCGGTCCTTGGCATCCAGCAGCTCGACGTCGGCCTTGGCGCGCAGGACTTCCGCGTCGCGGTCGACGGTGGTGGCGATGCCGAAGGAGGTGCTGATCGTGCCTTGGCCGAGGGCGGCGGCACGGACTTCTTCGGCGAGGCGGGTGGCGGCGACGTGGGCCTCGTCGTTGCTGGTACCGGGCATCAGGATCGCGAACTCGTCGCCGCCGATGCGGAAGCAGTCGTCGGCGACGCGGGAGCCCTCGAGGATGGTTGCGACCTGGCGCAGGACCTCGTCGCCGGCCGGGTGACCGAGGCGATCGTTGACTCCCTTGAAGCCGTCGAGGTCGAGGAGGCAGAGGGAGACGGGGCCGAGGCGGGCGGCGCGGGCGAGCTCCACCGGCAGGCGCTCCTCGAAAGCGCGGCGGTTGAGCAGGCCGGTGAGGGCGTCGCGGCGGCTCTCGCGGGACTCGGCCTCGAAGAGGTTGGCGTGGGAGAGGTGGGCGGCGATCAGTTCGCTCAGCATTTCGAGGGTTTCGACGTCGCCGGCGTCGAAGTGGTTGGCCTCGGGCGAGTAGACCTTCAGCACGCCGACGGTCTCGTCCCGGTGGGATAGCGGTACGCACAGCATCGAGGCGGCGTTGACTCGCTGGCAGGCGGCCGCGTCGACCCGATGGTCGCTGCTGGTGTCCTCGCTGTGGAGCACCTTGCCTTCCCGCACGCAGAGGCCGGAGAGACTTGCCCCGGCCTTCAGCCTCATGCCCAGGAAGGGGGTGGCCTCGCCGGTGGCGACGGAGTAGACCATCTCGTCGTCCTCGAGCAGCTCGATCAACCCGGCGCTGGCGCGGGTCAGCTCCTGCGCTCGTTCGGCGATCAACTGCATGATCGCTTCTGGGTCGAGGTCGCTAGCCGCGATCTCGGTCTGGGTGCGGATGACCGCCCGCAGCTGATCGGCCGTGCGCTCGGTTGCCATGCTCGTAAATCGACAGGGAGTAGCGCTTGATTTAGTCCTGGGAACGTGCTCCGCTTGGTCTGTCACCCCAACCAGGACAGGAGGAAGCTATGTACGCAAGGGTTGTGCGTTGGGAGGGGGCCGACGCCGAGGCGATGAAGGCCAGCGTCGAGCAGATCCGCGCCGACGCGGAGTCAGGGCCGCCGGAGGGACTGCCGGTGAAGAAGCTCTGGGTTCTGCACGACCTCGAGGGCGGTAAGGCGATGGCGATCACCCTCTTCGAGACCGAGGAGGACTATTGGCAGGGGGACGCGACGCTGAACTCGATGAGTCCACCCGGCGAAGGTATGGGTCAGCGCGTCGGCGTCGACAAATACGAGCTAGCGATCGAGCTGGATGCGTAGCGACTGGTTGCCTGGGCGTGGCTAGACCATCGCCCAGGCGCGCCTCGCTTCTTCGACCGGGTCTTTGTCTTCTCCGCCTTCTGCGGTTTCCTCGGCGTCTTCGCGGCCGGCCGTCGCCGCGGCTTCCGGCAGGCGGTAGAAGTGCTCGGTCGCGCCGCGCACCTGCCGCTCCCGCACCAGTTCGATCAAGCCGGATTTCGCCAGCTCGGTGACGTGGTAGTTGGTGTTGCTGAGGGGAATTTGCAGCTCGCGGCTGAGATCGCTGGGGGAGAGGACCCGACCGCCGTCGATACCGAGAATTTCGAGTATGGAGACCCTGAGGGGGTGGGCGGTTGCCCGCGCGAGCCGCTCCCAGTTGACGGGAAGTGCGGGACGCCCGTTGTTGGCGTTATAGCCATTTTCCGGGGCTTTTCCATAGGAATCGCCGTTTGCAGAGATGGGGTGGGGGGAATGTCCGTTCTGGGTTGGCATGAGCCGATATTACCCAAAATTACTGATTCAAGTCATTAATTTCGGGTAGTCTTTTCGTCGAGGATGCTTCTTGGGAGGAGAAATCCAGTGTCTAAATCGCTCTTTGCTGCGGTCTTCACCGCTTGTCTGCTGCTCCTGATCACGGGGACGGCTTTCGCCAGCACGGAAGACGTGATCGCGCCGCCGATCGACCCGCACGATCCGCAGGTCGACTCCGGCTGGCAGGCGGGAACCTGCGCCACCGAAGCCGCCAACCCGGGAGCGCCCGGGGCGGAAGTCTGTTCGGTGGAGACGCCGGATTGGTTCTTCGAACAGGCTGCGGGCCATCCGAACTACGGCTTCACCCAGTTCATCGTCAAGAACAGCCCCGGGACCCTGGGTCCGACGCCCGACGCGGAACTGGCACGGGTCCGGGTCGACCTGCCGGTCGGCCTCAACGTCAACCCAGGCGCCACGGAGCGCTGTCCCCTCGCCACCTTCAAAGCCGATCCCACCACCTGCCCGCCGGAATCGCACGTCGGCGACAGCTACGTCACCGCCGCCGATCCTCTCCTCGGCGGCTCGATCCCTCTCCAGGCCGCGGTCTACAACGTCGTCCCAGTAGAAGGCGAGAGCGCGCGCTTCGGGCTCGAACTCGCCGGCAACGAGATCTACCTGGAGGGCGACGCCGATTGGTCCGGCAACTACCACGAGGGCTTCACGATCGAGGTGCCGGCCGCCCTGCCGGAGGCGCTGGGCGGCCTCCTGGGTGCTGACAACGGAGCGATCCTGAAAAACCGGCTGGTCTTCAACGGCCGCGCCGGGGACGGCACCTTCATCACCACCCCGAGCACCTGCCTCGGAGAAGCCTTCGTCGAATCGGGCAGCATCTACTCGACCTACCTCCTCGCCGGCTCCTACGAGGAATTCGCCGAACCCGGATACGTCTGGCCGCAGAGCGCCGAACCGGCGCTCGAGTCGCCGATCCCGCCGGGCACCTCGCCGAAAGAATGCGACTCGATCCCCTACGACCCCGCGCTCGACCTCGACCCGGGGACCTCGCAGACGAACTCTCCCGCCGCGGCGGTCGTCGACATCGACATCCCCCATCTGGAAGAAGCCGACGGGCAGCAGACCTCGACGACGAAAGCCTCGAAGGTGACGCTGCCCCTGGGGATGGGCCTCAACCCCTCCGCTGCCAACGGGCTGCAGGTCTGCAAGGACTCCCAGTTCGGCAAGGGGACGAGGAACCCGGTCGCCTGTCCGGCCGCCTCGCAGGTGGGGACGGTGACGATCGACTCGCCGGCGCTGCCGGAGGAGAACGGAGAAGGGCCGGCCCTCAAGGGGCCCGTGTACGTGGGGGAACAGCTCAGCCGCGACCCGACCTCGGGCAACCTGTACCGGATCTTCATCAACGCGGTCTCTACGCGCTACGACATCGACGTCCGCCTGGTCGGACACGTCAGCGCCGATCCGCAAACGGGCCAGCTGACCACCACCATCGCCGACACGCCTCAGTCGCAGGTCGAAGAGTTCGTGGTGAAGCTGAACGGCGGGCCCAAGGCGGTGCTGAGCAGCCCGCCCACCTGCGGCCCCAACAAAGGCAGCGCCGTGATGACCCCCTGGTCGGGCAACCCGCCCGCGACCCCGAGCAGCAGCTTCACCCTCAGCGACAGCCCGGCCGGCGGCAAATGCCCGAAGACGCTGGCCGAGAGGCCGTTCTCGCCGACCTTCGCGGCCGGACCGGCAAGCGCCAAGGCCGGCGCCTTCAGCCCGGTCTCGATCCAGATCACCCGGCCCGACGGGCAACAGGAGCTGAAGGGGACCGACATCGTCCTGCCGCCGGGGATGACCGGCAAGCTGCGCGGCATCCCCTACTGCCCGGAGGACGCGCTCGCCGCCGCCGCCAACAGGTCCGGCACCGAGGAGAAGGCGGCCTCGAGCTGCCCGGCCGCGAGCCAGGTCGGCACCGCCGCGGTCGCCGCCGGCACGGGCTCCTCGCCGCTGAAGATCGACGGCAAGGTCTTCCTCTCAGGCCCCTACCACGGGGCTCCTCTCTCCCTCGCAGTGGTCACCCCCGCCACGGCCGGTCCGTATGACCTCGGCACGGTCGTGGTGAGGGTGGCCCTGTTCGTCGACCCGGAGACGGCGCAGATCCGGGCGGTCGCCGACCCGATCCCGCACGTCTTCGGCGGCACCCTGCTCAACGTCCGCTCGGTCGACCTGAAGATGGACCGGCCCGACTTCACCCTCAACCCGACCAGCTGCGAACCCTTCGCCACCAGCGGGGTGCTCAACGGCGGCGGGGGGGACCCGACCAACCCGGCGGCCTTCAGCGCCTTCGGTGTCAGCGTCCCCTTCCAGGCCCGCGGCTGCGAGGCGCTCGACTTCAAGCCGAAGCTGTTCACGAAGCTGATCGGCAACCGCAAGAAAATGCGGCGCAACGGGCACCCCGCCTTCCAGGCGACCCTGCTCGCCCGCGCCGGCGACGCCAACATCAGGCGGGCGGCGCTAACCCTGCCGCGCTCGCAGTTCCTCGACCAGAGCCACATCGGCACCGTCTGCACCCGCGTCCAGCTCGCGGCCGCCGCCTGCCCGGAGCGCTCCATATATGGATACGCGTGGGCGGAGAGCCCGCTGCTGGACGAGCAGGTGGCCGGTCCCGTCTACCTCGTCTCCTCCGACAACGAACTGCCGGATCTGCTGGCCGACCTCAAGGGGCAGGTGAACGTGCGGCTCCGCGGCGTCATCAGCTCCTCGAAGCGGCGGATGCGGACCGTCTTCTCCAACGTCCCCGACGTTCCGGTGAGCAAGTTCACGCTGAAGATGAAGGGCGGCAGGAAAGGCCTCCTGGTCAACTCGCAGAACCTCTGCGGCCACCCCAACCGCTCCTTCCTCAACTTCGAAGGGCAGAACGGGAAGACCCTGAAGGTGAAGAAGCTGCCGCTGCAGACGCCGAGCTGTCGCCAGGCCAAGAAGAAGCACAAGCGCTAGCGATTAACAGTCTGTCCAGTGGGGTACGAGCCTCGCTAGGTGAGGAAACCCGTCGCACAGATGCTGTCGTTTGCCGTCTTCCTCGGCGTCCTGATCGCCCCTGCGGCGCAGGCCGGCGAAGTCGTCTTCTCGCCGCAGCACAACCCGCCCAACGCGAGCGACGGCTGGCAGGCCGGGACCTGCAACACCCCGACCTGCGCCCCGGACAGCAGCAAAGCCGAGTTCTACGAAACCGCCGCCGGGCACCCGCCGTTCGGGATAACCCAGTTCATCGTCCGCCACAAAACCGATCTGCTGCACGAAGAACCGGAAGTCGACATGAAGACGCTGCGGGTCGACCTCCCCGTCGGGCTCAGCGTCAACCCCGGCGCCGTCCCGCGCTGCGATGCCGCGCACCCGAAAGAATGCCCGGCGAACACCAAAGTCGGCGAAAGCATCGTCACCGTCTCGCCCGAAGCCCCGATCGTGCCGCCGGTGCCGATCACGGCCGCCGTCTACAACCTGAAGCCGAAGGACGGCCAGCCCGCCCGCTTCGGCTTCACGGTCGAACCGGTCCCGGATCTGCCGCTGCTGCCGCCCAGCGACATCTACCTCGAAGCCGACGTCGCCTACGAGTCCGACTTCCACGAGGGGTTCACGATCCAGGTGCCCAAGGTCTCCGGGGTGAAACTGCTGAAGAACCGGCTGATCTTCAACGGTCGCGCCGGCTCGGCCGCCAGCGGCTACTTCCTCACCAACCCCAGCACCTGCTTCCAGCCGACCGGCGCCTTCGAGCACACTTACTCGACCTACGCCCGCGCCGACTCGGTGCAGAACCCGGACCCCAGCTTCCCGAACGGATCGCCCTTCGTCGAGGCGAAGCTGCCGCCAGGGACGAGCCCGAAAGACTGCGACTCGATCCCGTTCAAACCGACGATCGGCGTCAACCCCGGGACGAACCAGGTCGACTCGCCGGCCGGAGTGACGACCGAGGTGAAGCTGCCGATCGAACCGAGCGCGGGCGGTCAGGAAACCTCGACGATGAGAACGGCGCGGGTGACGCTGCCGGCCGGGATGGGCCTGAACCCGTCCGCCGCCAACGGCCTGCAGGCCTGCAGCGACGCCCAGTTCGGCAAGGGGACGCGGAACCCGATCGCCTGCCCGGCAGCCTCGAAGATAGGAACCGTCACGGTGGAGTCGCCGCCGCTGCCGGAAGGTCCGCTGGCCGGCAACATCTACGTCGGCGAGCAGAAGAGCCGCGACCCCGAATCGGGGGAGGAGTTCCGCATATTCGTCGCCGCCGAGTCGGCCCGCTACGGCATCTCCGTGCGGCTGGTCGGCAACGTCGTCGCCAACGCGAAGACCGGGCAGCTGACCGCCGTCTTCGACGAACCGGCGAAGGCCGTGACCCGGGGCGGCAACGCGGACAACCTGCCCCACGGGCTCCCGCAGGTTCCCTTCACCACCTTCCGCCTCAGTATCGACGGCGGCCCGAAGGCGGCGCTGAGCAGCCCGCCGACTTGCGGCCCGAACACGACCACCAGCCAGCTCGAGCCCTGGTCCGGCAACGCCGCGGCAACGCCGTCGAGCAAATTCGACCTCGCCAAAGCGCCGGGGGGCGGCGAGTGCCCGAAGACCATGGCCGGTCGCCCCTTCTCTCCGGGCTTCGCCGCGACGCCGAAAAGCGACCAGGTCAAAACCTTCACCCCCTTCTCGACTCGGATCACTCGCCCGCCCGGCCAGCAGGAGCTGAAAGGGCTCGACATCACCCTGCCGGAAGGGGCGACCGCGAAGCTGAAGGGCGTTCCCTACTGCTCGCCGGAGGAGATCGAGAAAACCGAAAAGCGCTCCGGCGCGGCGGAGAAGAAAAACCCCGTTTGCCCGAAGGAGAGCAGGGTCGGCGCCGCCGTCGTGCAGGCGGGCACCGGGCCGAACCCGCTGAAGATCGAGGGCGACGCCTACCTCGCCGGTCGCTACAAGGGCGCGCCGCTCTCGCTCCTGGTCGTGACGCCGGCGCTGGCGGGGCCGTTCGACCTCGGCAACGTCGTCGTTCGTGTCCCCTTCTTCCTCAACCCGGAGACGGCGCAGATCCACCCGAAGACCAGCGAGATCCCCGACGTCTACGGCGGCACCAAACTCGACATCCGCTCGGTCTTCCTCAACATCAACCGCGACGAGTTCACCCTCAACGGCACCAACTGCCGCAAGGGGGCGACGGCGGGGGAGATCAACGGGGGCGGCGCCAACCCGTTGCAGCCGGGCTCCTACTCCGCCTTCAAAGTCACCGCCGACTACGACAAGAACAGCGGCTGCCGCAAGCTGAAGTTCCATCCGAAGCTGAAGATCCGCCTGTTCGGCAAGACCCAGCGGGCCAAGCACCCGAAATTGCGCGCGGTCCTCAAGGCGCGGGGCAAGGACGCGAACATCCGCAAGGCCTCGGTGGCCCTGCCGCACGCGCTTTTCCTCGACCAGGCGAGCCTGGCGACCGTCTGCACGAGGGTCCAGTTCGCCGCGGAGAACTGCCCGAAGCGCTCGATCTACGGCAAGGCCCGGGCCTTCACGCCGTTGCTCGGGAAACCGCTGGAAGGACCGGTCTACCTGCGCTCGTCCAACAACACCCTGCCGGACATGGTCGCCCACCTCGAGGGGCAGGTCGACATCGACCTCGTCGGTCGCATCGACAGCTTCCGCGGCGGCATCCGCACCACCTTCGGCCGCGTCCCGGACGTGCCGGTGACGAAGTTCGTCATGACCCTGCCGGGCGGCAAGAAAGGCCTCCTGGTCAACTCGACCAATCTCTGCGCAAAGCCGGTCCGGGCCTTCATCCGGATCAAAGGCCAGAACGGGAAGAAAGCCAACAGCAAGCCGAAGTTGCGCACCCCCTGCGGTCGCAAGGGCAAGAAAAAGAAGTAGGTAGAACTGACATGACACATTTTGGTGTCATGTCACAGTTTGGTGTCGCGGTTACCCGGGTAGTAACAGCGAGAGTTACTTGAAACGCGGGCGGCACCGTGTAATGTTTTTCGCGGGAGGGCAGTACCAGGGCGCTTCAGGGGGCGTCCTCGTTAAGGGAAAAACGAGGAGGACTTAATGTCAAAGCGCTCGCTTGCGCTGCTTCTGATGTGTCTCGGGCTTCTGCTTTCGCTCTCAGCGACGGCGGCGGCGGATACCGGCGATGTGATCGAACCGCAGCACGAACCGCCGACGCCGGCAGACGGCTTCCAGGCGGGGACGTGTTACGAAAACCAGGTGGGCGAAGTGCCGGAAACGCCGATCCCCACCAAACCGACGGATACCACCAAACCCTTTTGCTCTTCGGCTACCCCGGAGCTCTTCTTCACCCAGGCTGGAGGTCACCCCCCGTTCGGGTTCGACCAGTACATCATCAGGCACACCGAAGAACCCTCCCCTGTCGGGATCCTCATGCCGCTGGAAGAAGATCCGGCGGATACGCCCCCCTTTGCGGGCCGGGTGCTGAAAACGGAGCGAGTCGATCTTCCCCCGGGATTCACCGAGAATCCGCAGAGCAGCCCCCAGTGCTCGCGGGCTGATTTCAGAAACGAAGTCGCACCGAAAACCTTCGTTCCGGCCTGTGACCCCAGCACGATCGTCGGGCGCAACGAAACCTGGCTGGTCGTGAACACCGCGGGCGTCGTGCCGGCACCATCGCCTCCGTTCCCGCCGGGAAGCACTCTCCCCAAAGGGTTCGTCATCTCACCGGATCCCGCCAAAGGGACGAGAGTCCCCGTTTACAACCTCGTGCCGGACGATGGCGAACCGGCTCGCCTTGGTTTCGTGATCGCAGGAACCAGGGTCATCGAACTCGAAGGCGGTGTTGCCTGGGAGAGCGACTTCCATGAGTACTTCACGATCAAACTCCCTGCGCCCTCCGCTCCGTTCTCGAGCCTGAAAAGCCGTCTGGTCGCCTTCGGCCAGTCGGGTGACGGCGCCCACATCACCCTGCCGACCACCTGCTTCGACCCGAACGAGTGGCCGCACCTCTACTCGACCTGGTTCCGGGGAGAGTCATGGGGCGAACCGAACCCGACCTTCCCGGAGGGCTCGACGCCGTGGGAGGCGAAGCTCCCGCCCGGGATCGAGCCGACCGGCTGCGACAAAGTCCCGTTCGATCCGGGTGTCAAAGTCGACCCCGGCACGAACGCGGTCGACTCGCCGGCGGCAGCGACGGTGGAAACCACGCTTCCGTTCGACCCCGCCAAAGAAGGCGGCGAAGTCCGCAACGGAGGAACCGAAGGGATCTCGCAGTCGCACGTCCGCAAAGCGGAAGTGGTGCTGCCGAAGGGCATGGGCATCAACCCGTCCGGGGCCAATGGTCTCGTGGCCTGCACCGACGCCCAGTTCAAGAAGGGCATCCGGGTGATGGACAACGAATGTCCGGCCGCGTCCGACATCGGCAGCGTCGAAGTCGAGTCTCCGCCGCTGAGCGAGCCGCTGATCGGCGACGTCTACGTCGGCGAGCAGATGAGCCGCGATCCCGAATCGGGCGACCAGTTCCGGATCCTGCTCGAAGCCAAGAGCGAGCACGAGGACATCAACGCCCGCTTGATCGGCCACGTCAAGGCCAACAAGACGACGGGTGAGCTGACGGCGGTCCTCAACGACAAGCTGACCGGGGAGTTCGCCGGCGAGCTGCCGGAAGGGCTGCCCCAGGTTCCGTTCGAATCGATCCGGGTCCATTTCGACGGCGCGAAAAACGTGCTGACCAGCCCGCCGATCTGCTCGGCGGAGGGGACCAGCCGCTTCGAACCGTGGGCGCGGCCCGGTGAACTGAAGCCGGTCAAATCCTTGGTCACCCTCAGCACCGACCCGACCGGTGGCGCCTGTCCGAAAACGATGGCGGAGCGGAAGTTCGCTCCGACCTACAAAGCCAACGCCGACAGCACCAAAGGCGGTGCCTACTCGCCCTTCCACGTCCGCATCGCGCGACGCGACGGCGAGCAGGAGCTGAAGGTCGTCGACGTCACCCTGCCGAAGGGGCTGACCGGCAAGCTCCGCGGCATCCCGTACTGCCCGGAGGAGGCCATCGCGGCCGCCGAAGGAAAGAGCGGCAGGCAGGAGTCAGACAGCCCGAGTTGTCCCGGCGACAGCTTCCTGGGCACCGTCACGACCGTCTCCGGCACCGGCGACAACCCGCTGAAACTGCCGGGGAACGTCTGGCTGGCGGGCCCGTACAAGGGCGCTCCGGTCTCCCTGGTCACCACCACCCCGGCGCTGGCCGGTCCGTTCGACCTCGGCGTCGTGGTCGTGCGGGTGGCGCTGAACATCAACCCGGAGACGGCTCAGGTCAACGCCGTCTCCGACGCCATCCCCGACGTCTTCGGCGGGGTGAAGCTGGACCTGCGGCAGATCGACATCGACCTCTACCGCAAGAAGTTCATGCTCAACCCGACGAACTGCGACGCGCAGGCGACGACGGGGACGATCGACGGCGGTGGCGCCAATCCCGCCGACCGGGGAGCGTTCAGCTCCTATGGCGTCAACGACCCGTTCCAGGCGACGGGGTGCAAGAAGCTCGGCTTCAAGCCGAAGCTGAGGATCAAGCTGTTCGGCCCGACGGTGCGGAACAAGTACCCGCGTCTGAAGGCGGTCCTCGGCGCCCGCAAGGGCGACGCCAACATCGCCCGCACGGCGGTGACGATGCCGAAATCCCTGTTCCTCGAACAGGGCCACATCGGCACCGTCTGCACGCGGCCGCAGCTGGCCTCCCACACCTGCCCGAAGGCTTCGGTCTACGGGTCGGCCTGGGCGAAGACGCCGCTCCTGAAGAAGCCGTTGAAGGGCAAGGTGTTCCTCGTGTCCTCCAACAACGAATTGCCGGACCTGCTCGTCGACCTGCGCGGCCAGGTGGAGGTCTACCTGCGCGGCGTGATCAGCAGCGGCAGCACCGGGGGCCTGAAGACGGTCTTCCGGCGCGTGCCCGACGTGCCGGTCTCCAAGTTCGTCCTCGACATGAAGGGCGGCAAGAAGGGCCTCCTCGTCAACTCGACCAACCTCTGCGCGGACTCGCAGCGGGCGATCGTGAAGATGAAGGGTCAGAACGGCAAGAAGAAGAACAACAACAAGTTCAAGCTGAACGTCGTCTCCTGCGGCAAGAAGAAGGGCAAGTAGCAGGAGCGCCGTTCTCGAAGTCAGTCGCACCGGCGCGGAGAGCCGAATAGCCTCCGCGTCGGTGCGCCCGACGCTTTCAGTCCTGATCGTCGCCTACGAGAGCCGCGGCGATCTCCAGAGGACCCTTCCCGCCCTGCTCCCCGAGCTGGGCGATGACGACGAGCTGATCGTCGTCGACAACAACCCCGGCGACGGCAGCGCCGAGGCGGTGGGTGAGCTGGCCCCGGAGGCGCGTATCGTGAGGATGGGGCGCAACGCTGGTTTCGCCGGCGGCGCCAATACGGGCGCCGAAGTCGCCCGCGGCGACCTATTGGTGGTCCTCAACCCCGACGCGGCGCCACAGCCCGGCTTCGGCGAGGCGATCCGCCGCCCTTGGCTAGAGGGACGCGGCTGGACCGCTTGGCAGGCGTTGGTCGCTGACGGCGAGGGTCAGCGGATCAACTCCGCCGGCAACCCCTTGCATTTCACCGGCATCACCTGGGCGGGAGGTCACGGTTTGCCTCTCGACCAGGCGCCGCCGGCAGGCGAGGTGGGTGTCGCCTCTGGCGCCTGCCTGGCGATCCCGCTGGCCGAGTGGCGCCAGGTCGGTGGTTTCCCCGCCGAGTTCTTCATGTACCACGAGGACGTCGACCTCTCGGTGCGACTGCGGGCGGCGGGCGGCACGGTCGGGATCGAGCCCGCCGCGGTCGTCGCCCACGACTACGAGTTCGGCGCCAACGCGCAGAAGTGGTTCTGGCTCGAGCGCAACCGGCTCGCCTTCCTCGTCCGCACCTATCCCGGCACGTTGCTGGCGCTGTTGACGCCGGCGCTGCTCGCGACGGAGCTGGCGCTGCTCCTCGTGGCGGCCAAGGGTGGTTGGGGAAGGGAGAAGCTGCGCGCCAACCTCGCCTTCGTCCGCTGGCTGCCGCGGCTCCTGCGCGAGCGCCGCGCGGTCCAGCGTCAGCGAAGGGTCAGCTCCCGCGCCTTCGCGGCGACGCTGACCCCAGACCTCGACTCCGCCTTGATCTCGCCCTTGGCGCGCGCATGGCCGGCGCGCGCGATGCTGCGCGGCTACTGGCGGCTCGTCCAAGCGACGTTAAGGGGCTGAGGGAGCCGTCACACCGCTTGGCAACTGGCTTATTGGATAGGGTCGCGTCAATCCTTCTATGGGTGTCGGGCCGTTCTCAGCTGAACAAAGAACCTTGAGTAACGGGATCGATCGCATTACGATCCGGGAGCCGGGTGTGGGGAGGTCGCAACATTTCTACCCCCGGCCTGTTGCTGGAATGAATCGGTGCAAAGGCATCGAAGGTTCGTCCGTTGAACAGATGGGTAATTCGGCTCTCAAGGCCACGACCGAAAGTCATATAGATGAGTAGCGCCGATCAACGCATGACTTCAGAGCAGGAAGGTCGACGGCCTACTCTCAACCAGGTCGGGAAACTCCTGCTCTACGACGAGCTGCTGGTCAAGTGGACGGCGAAGGAACCAAGTCGGGCTTCCCTTTTCAAGACCGTCTACGTGTGCGTGGGCAGGCTCCAATCGGAGACCGGCTGGCAGATGGAGGAGCTTCTCCATCACCTCGGGTGCGAAACCGAGGAAGAGGAATTCGACGAGAAACTGACCCCGCGGCGCTTGGCGATGTGCACCGAATACATGGAATGGGTCGAGGAGTTGCTGAAGGGGTTCGACCTCCGGTTCGACAAGCGGGCGGCGCTGAAGGGCGCTTCCCAGTTCTACGACGCGGCCGGTGAAGACCTCAGCCTTGTCAAGGGGATCATGGCCGAGGGGAAGACCCCCAGCTTCTACCTTTGGCTCGGGGAGATCGGACAAGGCTGGAAGGCGGCGACGCGATGCCTCGATGGACCTGAGGGTGAGAGGGCCCGTCGGATCCACGAGTCGAATCCATTCTTGAGCGAGACCAGCCCGCATGTATCCCCGGAGCGGCTGAAAATGCTCGCCTCCCCCCAGGCCGCAGAACTGCTCGGCCTCGAGATGGCGGAGCGTATGCGAAAGCACGTTTCCGACTGTTCTCGATGTGGCCCTTATTGGGCCGAGCTGGCTGCTCAGCTCGAGCTTGGGTTCAGCGGCGTACTTCGATAGAAACCCCCAGTAGTTTCTATTGAGAATCCAGGGCCGCCTGGCAGGGGTGGAAACGAAGCGATGAACCATGTTCAGATTGGACCGAGCGCGCTCGCCCATGGGTTGTTGATCCCCTGCACGCTTGCCCTTGGCTTCAAGGTGGCGATCATCGGACGGGTTGGAGACGACGGGCCCGCCGAGTACGTCCAGGAGAACTCGCGCACGGGGGAGAAGGAGACGCGCCCGGTCGACCTGGTCGAGGGACCCGACCGTCTGGCCGACGCCAGCCCGGCCTTCAGGGCGATGGTTGAAGAGGACGAGCCGCTCCTGGTGACGTGCACCCTGCGGGATGCGATCGTCGATCGTCGCGACCTGGTGGTGGAACTTTTGGAAGCCAGACCCGCGGGGGCGGAGACGGTTTTCGCAGCTTGCGAGAACTCGCCACACGAGGTCTACGAGGAGATCGAAAAGATCTGCAAGGCGAACGGGATCGTTTCCCTCAAAACGGTCGTCAACCGGATGTGCCGTGAAGAGGAGAAGCGGGACGACACCAACCGGCGGGTGATCCTGGCGCATCCACTCGGTGAGTTGGTCTTCGAGCAGCCCCCACGCTCACTCGCCTTGCTCGAGGCCCTCGGTCGGCTGGAAGAGGTTGAGGTTGTCGAGGAGTTCGACGCGCGCAAGGACCGCAAGATCTGGATGGTCAACGGTGTGCATTTGGCGCTTGCCCTGATGGCTCGCGCGGCACCGCAGGGAGAGCCCGCGGGCTTTGACCTGGCGCGGGCAGCCATGCGTCCGGAGGTATTGGTGCAACTGGCGCAGCTGCATGGGCCGATGGACGAAGCGCTGAGGCGAAAGCACCCAGGTTTGACCGAAAACCTCAAATACGGCAGGGATCATGTTCTGGCATACATGGAGCACCCGGACTACGTGGCGCGGGTCCTCTCCGGCTTCAAGCGGCAAGACCTGGCGCCCTTCATCGGAACGATGGAGGAGCGGATCGGGGCGCCCGCCAGGGTTTGCTTCCAGGCGAATTGCTCCCGCGAGGCGTTCGAGCCGGTGCTGGACGTGTTCGAGGATCTCGTCAAGGACCCCGATGCCTTCGTCGACGCAGCAGACATTCGGGCGGATCCGTCGCTGGTCGACGAAGGGGCCGATCGACGCGCGCTCGAGGCCTACGAGCGGTTTCTAACCGGCTGGATGCCGGTGGCGATCGTGGAGGCGCGGGTAGCGCGACTCGCGTTGGCCCTCGAGGCTTCTTCGCCGCTCTAGCGCTTTCAGCTCGACTGGGTGATCGGGCGGATCAGGATCTCGTTGAGGTCAACCCCCTCGGGCTGCCCGAGTGCGAACATCACCGCGCGGGCGATGTCGTCGTCGCTAAGCGCGCTCTTGCCGGGGCGGTTGTCGAAGAAGGGGGTGTCGACCATGCCCGGCTCGATCAGGGTGACGCGGATGCCGTGGTTGTCGTGCATCTGCCGCAGTTCCTGGCGCAGCGCCTCGCCGATCGCCGTCGCCGCCCACTTCGTCGCCGAGTAGAGCGAGCCCGGGAGGACGCGGCGGCCGGCGATCGAGCTGGTGACGAGGAAGTGGCCGTCGCCGCGCTCGAGCAGGTGGGGGAGGGTGGCGCGGATCGTCAGCGCCACGCCGTAGACGTTGGTCAGGACCATCGAGCGCCAGTGCTCGGGGGACTCCTCGAGGAAGCCGCGGGCGGCGCCGAAGCCGGCGTTGGCGAAGACGGCGTCGATGCGGCCGAAGCGCTCCAGCGCGGTCGCCGCCATCGCCTCGACCTGGTCCCACTCGGTGACGTCGCAGCGGACGGCGATCGCCCGCTCCTCGCCGCCGAGCTCGGCGGCCAGCTCCTGCAGCTCCTCCTCGCGCCGTGCCGCCAGCACCAGGCGGTAACCGGAGGCGGCGGCCCGCGCGGTGGCGGCGCCGATGCCGCTGCTGGCGCCGGTGATCAAGAGGACTGGATCGTCGGCCATGGGCCGGATTCTCGCAGTTGCGATAATCCGGCTTGCCTGTGGACCCTCAGCGGAAGCGGAAGATCCGGCTCCTCGTCGCGCTCAGTGTCGCCGTGCTGCTCGCGGTGGCGCTCGTCTACACCTCCTTCTCGGCCGCGACCGGGGCGAAGGAGCCCTCGGAACTGGTGAACGCCGCGCCTGGGACCAGCGCCCAGCTGACCGGCAAGGTCGTCAAAGGCTCGATCGAGCGCGACGGCAACGGGATCGCCTTCCGCGTCGTCGACCGCGACGGCAATGGGGAGAGCCTGCCGGTCACCTACGAGGGAGCCGTCCCCGACCCCTTCCGCGGCGGGCGCGAGATCGTCCTCACGGGCACCGTCGAGAGCGCCGGCTTCGTCGGCGAGCCGGAAACCCTGATCACGAAGTGCCCGTCGAAGTTCACGACCAAATCTGATGGCTAGCCTCGGCAGCGCCCTCCTCGGGCTTGCCTTCCTCGCTGCCCTCGCGGCAGGCGCCCTCGCCCTCGCCGGGCGCAATGGCGACGAGCGCCGGCTGCGGCTCTCGCGCCGCGTCGTCTACGCCTTCTGCGGCCTGCTCACCGCCTGCGTCGCGATCATCGAGCTCGCCTTCGCCGGCGACGACTTCTCCTTCAACATCGTCCAGCAGCACTCCTCGATCGAGACCCCCGCCGGCTACAAGCTGGCGGCGATGTGGTCGAGCCAGGAGGGCTCGCTGCTTCTCTGGGCCTGGGTGCTTTCGATCGCCGCCAGCGCCGCCCTCTACGCCACCCGCAACAAGCTGCGCGAGCTGGTCCCGTGGGCGACCGCGGTGATGATGGGCGTAGCCGCCTTCTTTACGGGGCTGATGCTGTTCGCCCCCGACGTCGACCCCTTCGCCACGCTCGACCCGGCACCGGTCGACGGGGTCGGCCTCAACCCTCTGCTCCAGCACCCGAGCATGATGATCCACCCGCCGATGCTCTACTCGGGCTACGTCGCCTTCACGGTTCCGTTCGCCTTCGCGATCGGGGCCCTCGTCACTCGCCGGATCGACGCCGAGTGGATCCGCGCCACCCGCCGCTTCGCCCTGATCGCCTGGACCTTCCTCGGCTTCGGGCTCCTGCTCGGCGCCCGCTGGTCCTACACCGAGCTCGGCTGGGGCGGCTACTGGGCCTGGGACCCGGTCGAGAACGCGGCGCTGATGCCGTGGCTGCTCGGCACCGCCTTCCTGCACTCGATCATGGTCCAGGAGAAGCGGGGGATGCTGAAGGTCTGGAACGCCAGCCTCATCGTCGGCACCTTCTCGATGGCCCTGCTCGGCACCTTCCTCGTCCGCTCCGGCGTCCTGCAGTCGATCCACGCCTTCGGCGACAACACCGTCGGCCCCTACATCCTCGGCCTGATCGCCGTCGTCCTCGTCGGCTCGACCGCGCTGATCGTCAGCCGCCTCGACGAGCTTCGATCGGAGAAGCGGATCGACTCGCTCGCCTCGCGCGAGTCGATCTTCCTCGTCAACAACCTGCTCCTGGTCGGGATGACCGCGGTGATCTTCTGGGGCACCTTCTTCCCGCTGATCTCCGAACTCTTCACCGGCGAGAAGGCCTCGCTGGCCGCGCCCTGGTTCGACCGCTACACGACCCCGCTGGCGATCGGGCTCGTCCTCTTCACCGGGATCGGGCCGCTGCTGGCCTGGCGACGGGTCAGCTGGGAGTCGGCGAAGCGGGTCTTCCGGATCCCGCTCGCGGTCGCCGCCGTGGTCACGGTGCTGCTGGCGGTCTTCACCGACGCCGCCGGCCAACTCTGGGCGCTGGCCCTCTTCGCCTTCGCCGCCTTCGCCCTGACCGGGCTGGCGCAGGAGTTCTGGAGCGGGGCCCAGGCGCGTAAGCAGCTCAGTGGCGAGCCGGGACCGCAGGCGCTGGTCGGGCTCGTCTCCCGCAACCGCCGCCGCTACGGCGGCTACATCGTCCACGTCGGCGTCATCGTCCTCCTGATCGGCGTCGCCGCCTCCTCCAGCTTCCAGACCAACCGCGACGTCGAGCTGCGGCCGGGGGAGAGCACGACCGTCGACGGCCGCACGATCACCTACGTGAAGCCGACGATGGCGGTCGACGAGGAGAAGTTCACCTTCGGCTCGGTGCTGCGGATCGAAGAAGGGGGGGAGGTGGTCGGCTTCCTGCGGCCGAGCCGTCGCTTCTTCCGCCCCACCGGCGAACAGCAGGGGCTGATCAGCACCTACTTCGCCGGCGAGGCGACCAGCGAGGTTGGGCTGCGTACGGGGCTCGGGCACGACCTCTGGATCGCCGAGCAGCCGAACGTCGTCGACGTCCAGCGCGGGGTGCGGCTGGCCGACAAGGGCTTCCGGGAATGCGTGAGGGGAGCACCCGGAACGCCCCAGCAATGCAAAGCGCTGCGGGCGCTGATGCAGGCCGCGGCGGCCAACCCCTCCCTGCGGGCGCAGGCGTTCTCCCAGATCGAACAGGTGCAGAGCGGGGCAGCGGAGCGGGTGGCGAAATCCTTCCTCGCTACGACCGCACCCTCGACTTTCAAGGTGATCGTCAACCCGTTGGTGACCTGGATGTGGATTGGCGGTCTGATCGCCCTAGCGGGGGCGCTGATCGCCCTCTGGCCCTCGCGCGGCCGCCGCCGCGGTGCCCTCGTCCGCACCGAAGCCGACGCCCGCAAGGAAGCGAAGTACCGGGAGATCCGCGACGCCGAGCTCGACCACGCCACCGGCAAGCTCTCCGACGAGGACTTCGCCCTGCTCGATGCGGAGCTGCGGCGCGAGGCGATCGAGATCCTCGACCGGGAGAACGGCAACGGGGCCGGAAACGGCAACGGGTCCCACCCCCACGAGCCGGAAAAAATCGAGCAGGGCTAGACTTTCTCCACCGTGTTCACGTTCTTTGCCGTCATCCAGGTGATCATCGCCATCGTCGTGATCTTCCTCGTGCTCCTGCACTCGGGGAAAGACGCGGGCCTCTCGGGTGCCTTCGGCATCGGCGGCGCCGGCGGCAGCGGCCTCGGCGGCGGCTCGATGGTCGAGCGCAACCTCGACCGTGCCACGGTCTTCTTCAGCGTCCTGTTCGTGCTGAACACCTTCCTGCTCCTGAAGATTTAGAAGCGCCTCCTCCTCACTTTGGTTCACGTCCGTCTCTGCGGACATTTTGTGCTGCGCTGTAGGCGCTCTTGACACATCCGAGATTTGTGTAAAGATCAGCGACGACTCGGGGGGCTATTGACAAGGAGGAGCCTGTGGAGGCACACGCGGAGCACGTTCATCACCACCACGACGATGTCGAGGTCAATCCGGCTGAATGGACCGACGGCAAGCGCTACGCCTGGCTGCTGGGGATCGTCGTCCCGCTCTCGCCCTTCTTCGCCTGGTTCTACTGGTCGCTGACCGACTTCGGCGGCATGTGGTTCCTCGGCCCGGTCCTTGTCTTCGTCGTCTTCCCGCTGCTCGACATGGCGATCGGAAGGGACTCGGTCAACCCCCCTGACAGCGTCCTCAAGTTCCTCGAGCAGGACCGCTATTACCGCTGGTGCACCTACCTCTTCATCCCGATCCAGTACGCCGGTCTCGTCTTCGCCTGCTGGATGTGGTCGAGCGGCGACCTCAACCTGGTCGAAGCGATCGGGCTGGCGCTGACGATGGGCGTGGTCGGCGGGATCGCGATCAACACCGCCCACGAGCTTGGCCACAAGCGGGCCAGCTCGGAGAAGTGGCTGAGCCGCGTCGCCCTCGCCCAGACCGGCTACGGCCACTTCTTCATCGAGCACAACCGCGGCCACCACGTCAAAGTCGCCACCCCCGAGGATCCCGCCAGCTCGCGCCTCGGGGAGAGCTTCTGGGCCTTCCTGCCGCGCACCGTCATCGGCAGCGTCCGCTCGGCCTGGCAGATCGAGGCCGCCCGCCTGGACCGGCTGGGGCAGTCGCACTGGGGCTTCCACAACGACATCCTCGGTGCCTGGGCGATGACGATCATCCTCTTCGCCGGCCTGGGAATTGCCTTCGGCGCGATCGTTCTGCCCTACCTGCTGGTCCAGGCGGTGATCGGGTTCTCGCTGCTCGAGGTCGTCAACTACCTCGAGCACTACGGCCTGTTGAGGCAGAAACGCGAGGACGGACGCTACGAGCGCTGCCGTCCCGAGCACAGTTGGAATAGCAACAACGTCGCCTCCAACGTGCTGCTCTACCACCTGCAGCGGCACTCCGATCACCACGCCAACCCGACCCGCCGCTACCAGGCGCTGCGCCACGTCGACGAGGCGCCGCAGCTGCCGACCGGCTACGCGGGGATGATCGTCCTCGCCTGGTTCCCGCCGCTCTGGCGCCGGGTGATGGACCCGCGCCTGCTCGACCACTACGACGGCGACGTGACCAAGTGCAACATCCAACCGCGCCGGCTCGGCCGGGTGCTCGAGCGCTACGGACGGGCGGCGGCATGAGCGCCTGGCGCTGCCCCAGCTGCGGTTACGTCTACGACGAGGAGGCGGGCCACCCGCGCGAGGGCTTCCCGGCGGGGACGCCGTTCAGCGAGGTCCCGGACGACTGGGCCTGTCCCGACTGCGGCGTTCGCGACAAGATCGATTTCGAACCCGTCTCGGCCGACGCCTGACTGCCGCCGCTGGCACGATAAGGGGGATGTCGAACGGGAGGACCCCCTATCAGGAGGCGACGCGGGAGCTGTTGCGCAAAACCGTCTTCGACGCCGCCCGCGAGCAGTTGGGGCAGCAGCCCTGGTCGGAGATCACGATGGCGGACATCGCCAGCGGCGCCGGGGTCAGCCGCCAGACCCTCTACAACGAGTTCGGAAACCGCAACGAGTTCGGCTTCGCCTTCGTCATCCACGAGGCGGAACGGTTCATGGACGGGGTCGAAAAAGCGGTCCTCGGGCACACCGACGATCCCCGCGCAGCGGTCCTGGCGGCGCTCGAGCACTTCCTCCGCACTGCCGGCGAGGACCCGCTGATCAGCATCCTGCTCAGCGACGACGGCACCGGCGGCATGCTGCCTTTCGTCACCACCCAGGGTCTGCCGGTCGTCCAGTGGGCGACCGCGCGGCTGACCGCGGTGATCGAGGAGGGTTGGCCGGAGGCGCCGGAGGCGGACGTGAAGCTGCTGGCCGAGGCGCTGGTGCGGCTCTCGATCAGCTACGTGACGACGCCGGGAGAGTCGGCCGAGGAAGCGGCAAGCGCGGCAGCCGAGCTGCTGGGGCCGTTCATCGACATGGCCCTCGGGTCCCGTTCGCCGTGACCTTCTCGCCGGGGGCCGACAGCAGTTCCAAGGCTTGACTTGCGCGGTCGATCGCTTAGGGTCGTTTGGGTACTAATGAATATCTGAACGTCCAGGAGGTTCCGATGGCTGACCGCGAACGCCCGCGCAGTGCCTCGAGCGTGCCCTACCACCCCCTGGTCGAAGCGCTCGCGCCAGACCCGAACCAACCGCCGAAACGCGCGACGAGGCTGTTCGGGTACCCGGGTCCCGCGGCCGACTCGAAGTCGACCCGTCTCTGGCTGGACCTCGACCTCAGCAGGTTCGTCGACGTTCCCGACACTGCGATCCTCCACAGCCGAACGCTCGACGGCGACAGGGGGACGATCCTCTGGGTCGACTCGGAGGCCCGCCTCGAGTACTCCGATGCCCGGTCGCACGAGGTGCAGGCGAAGTTCCTCGGCGGCGCGATAACCGAATCGAATCTCGGATGCAGCGTGCAGACCGTGGTTCCGGTGGCCCTCTCCGAGCGGGGCGAAGTTACCTGGACCGACAACCCGCCTTGTCTCTTGCCGCAGTCGCTGACGCTGCGGGAATGCCACACCCGCGAGTGCAGATCTGTGGAGTGGATCTGCCCGCTGGTCGAAACCACGGACCTGCCTTGCCCCAGTTGGGATTCCCCCTGCGAGCGCGCGTGAGCAAGCGAGAAAACTCCTTGACTTGAAGCTTGGGCTTCGCATAGGTTGATCGGTACTGCTCAATACTTCCAAGAAAACTGGAGAGTTCTTATGGCGGACCAAAAACGGTCGGGACGGAATAAAGGTGTGCCGTATCACCCCCTGGTCGAAGCTCTAGCTTCCGACCCGAGCCAACCGCCGAAACCGGCGACGAGGCTGTTCGGTTACCCGGGGCCCGCGGCCGACTCGAAATCGACCCGCCTCTGGCTCGACGAAGAGCTGAGCAGCTACGTCGACGTCCCCAACGACGCGATCCTCCACAGCAAGACTCTGGATGACGACGCGGGGACGATCCTCTGGGTCGATCCAACCGCGACGCTCACCCACGGCTCGCCCGGGGCCCAGGAGGTGCAGGCGGAATTCCTCGGCGGGACGATTGCCCAGCGCAACCTCGCCGGGGCGGCACCGGCTGCTGGCCTGGGGACGCTCGAAGCGACTATCGCCACCGTCTGCAGACCCTCGCTCGCCCGGACGGCCTGCATCCTGCCTACCGATCTGGGGTGCAAAGTCAGCTACAACATCCCCTGCGTGACGCGCCAACTCCCGTGCCAGTCGCGGGGCTTCGTCTGCATCTCGGTGAACGTGCGCTGTCCCACCGACCCGATGCTCTGCGACCCGATACAGACCCTCCGCTGCATCAGTCCGGGCGTTCCGTGCATCGAGACGACGATCCAGCCGGAATCGGTGGGCGTGTGTCCGCCTCCCGAGACGGGCATCCGGACGGTCGACACGCCGATCGTCAACCAGATCGGCCCGTTCCGGCCCCAGCGGTAGACGCGCGATCAGGTCGGGCAGCGGGTGCTCGGGCATGAGGAGGTCGCCGGGTACCTGCTGCGCCGCGGTCTGCTGACCGCAGAGGCGGTGGTCGGTGGCGGGGTCGTGGTCCGCGAGGTCTCGAGCCGCAACCGCAACTTCGCGGTCGAGGTCGACGGCGGATCCTCCTATCTGCTGAAGCAGGGGCGCTCCGCGGAAGGCGCGGCGACCGTGGCCCGCGAAGCCGCGGTGCTCGAGGAGGTGACCGCGAGGGGAGATGAGGTGAAGGCCCGCCTGCCGGGGATCGTCGGCTATGACGCCGAGGAGGGCCTTTTGGTCCTGGAGCTGCTGCGGGGGGCCGAGGACCTGCGCACGCGGCAGACCCGGCAGGAGACCTTCCCGGGGCACCTCGGCGAGCAGCTCGGGGATACCCTCGGTGCCCTGCACCGGGAGATGCGGGAGACCTATCCGCAGGCGCCGACGCCGTGGGTGCTCTCGATCCACCGTCCCGACACCGGCGTCTTCCGCGATGCCAGCGCGGCGAACCTCGAGTTGATCGGGATAGTCCAGAACGCCGAGGGACTGGGGGAGTGCCTCGACGAGCTGCGCCAGGGCTGGCGGGTCGAGACCTTGATCCACCAGGACGCCAAGTGGGAAAACTTCTTGGTCGCCGATGACGAGCGTCTCTACCTGGTCGACTGGGAGCTGGCCGTCGCCGGCGACCCGCATTGGGATCTCGGCACCGTCCTGAGTCAGTACCTCAGCAGCTGGCTGTTCTCGATCCCGGCGATCGGCGGCGAGCCGCCGGAGCGGTTCCCTGCCCTTGCCCGCTTTCCGCTGGACGCGATGAAGCCGGCGCTTCGGGCCTTGTGCGAGGCGTATGCCCGGGCCAGCGAGGATCAGCCACTGCTCGCTGACGAGCCGCTGCGGCGGACGGTCTCCTACGCCGGCGCGCGCCTGATCCAGAGCGCCTTCGAGGCTTCGCAGTTCGACCAGCGGTTGAACAGCGCCGCGATCCTGCACCTGCAACTGGGGTCGAACCTGATGCAGCGGCCCGCCGTCGCGGCGGATCAACTGCTCGGCCTCGCGGCCGCACCGGCATGAGCCTCTATCGACGGGTGGTCGAGGCCGCGTTCGAGGCGCTGCGGATCGAGACCCCGACGAGCTTCTCCTGGTACGGCGAGCCGGTCGCGCCGCTGCCGGCCGAGACGATCGCGCAGATGGGTGCGGAGGCGGCACGGGCCTACCTCTGCGATCGCGTGCAGGGCCAGCTCTATGGCAGCTTCTACTGCACCGGTCGGGCCGTGCCTCAGCAGGTCAGCCGTGTCGTCGTTCGTCCCCACGGGGCCTCGGCCTTCATCGACTCGCTGTCGCGGGCGAACCACGGCACGGGCAGTCGCGAGGCGGGGTGGAGGGTGGTGCGCAGCGAAGGCGACGGGCGGCTCGTCGTGCGGCGGCACGGGCTCAGCCTCTGGGTGCGCCCCGAGGAGGTGAGCGACGGGAATGCCGAACCCGACGCCGAGGTGAGCGTGCGGATGCCGCCCGAGCTGCTGCGCCTCTCGCCAGGCTTCTACATGGCGCTCGGCAACGAGGATCTGGGCGGCGAAGGCCCGCTCGTCCGCCACTACTGGCATTTGAACAGCCGCGGGGGAGAGGCCCTGGTCGCTGCCGGTACGCGACTCTTCAACGAGGCCGGCCTGCCGTTCCGCCTCAAGGTCCTGATCGACCCCGACCTCTACAGGCGCTGCGACGCCGGCGTGCTCTACACGCCCAAGCGGCTGCGAGCCGAGGTGGCGGAGCTGTTGCCGGCAGTGCGGGCTGCGGTCGCCGAGCACCTGCGGCCGGGGACCCCGGCGCTGACCAAACCCCTTGGGGAAGGCCTCGGGGTCGCCGAGGATCCACCCGGCGGCGACAGCTTCGGGATGGACCGTTGCGGGCTGCTGGCCGAGGCGATGGTGCGGGCCTTCGAGCTCGGCCAGGAGACGGGGGAGGAGCGCCTGGCGCTGGTCGAGGAGGCCTTCGGCGAGCGCGGTGTCGATTTCGAGCGTCCCTACCTAAATGCCGATTCCGCCGACGACTACGAGCCCGTGTCGTGAGCGACGACCTCTACCTGGACGCCGCGCTGCGCCTTGGCCGGGAGGTCGCCGCGGCGGCGATCTGGAGCGGCGAGCGCTGCTCCTGGGTCGGCGGGATGCCGGACGAAGGACCGGAAGGGAGGATCCTGATGACCTACTCCTCCTTCGGCCCCGATCTCTACGGCGGTACCGCGGGGGTGGGGCTCGTCCTCGCCGAGCTCTTCGACGCCGAGGGCGAAGGGGAGCCCGAGCTGAAGCGAGTCGCGATGGGAGCGCTCGCGCACGGCCTCACCCGGGCGGAGGAGGTTTCCGCGCCCTCGCGCCTGGGCGCCTACGGCGGGCAGCTCGGCATCGCACTCTGCGCGGCGCGTGCCGGAAAGCTGCTGGGGGAGCCGGCTCTCTTCGAGCGGGCCGGGGAGCTGGTGGGCGCGCTCGACCACGAGACCGAGCCGCTCGAGAACGACCTGATCGCCGGCCGCGCCGGCGGCATCCTGTGCCTGCTCTCGCTGCGCGAGCTGGGAATCGCCGAGGCGACGCTCGAGCGGGCGACGACGCTCGGCGAGGGGCTGCTGGGCGCGGCCGACCGCGATGGCGAATGCTTTTCGTGGCCCTCGATCTCATCGCCGGAGAGTCGCAACCTGACCGGGCTCTCGCATGGCGCTGCCGGGATCGGGGTTGCGCTGCTGGAGCTGCATCGGGCCAGCGGCGAGGCGAAGTTCCGAACCGCGGCCGAGGCGGCGTTCGCCTACGAGCGCTCGCTCTTCGACCCCCAGGCTCGCAACTGGCCCGATCTGCGCGAGCACGTCCTGCGCGACTGGCCCGCCGACGCCGCGCCGCCCTGCACGACGCTCTGGTGCCACGGCGCCCCCGGCATTGCCCTCTCGCGACTGCGGGCCTGCGAGCTCGGCGTCCGCAACGGGTGCGAGGAGGAAGCGCGCATCGCCCTCGAGACCACCTCGGCGTCGCTCCGCCACCAGCTCGACTCGGGCAACTACTCGCTCTGCCACGGTCTCGCCGGCAACGGCGAGGTGCTCGCCGAGGGGGCGGCACTCTTCGAGGAAGAGCCGACCCTCACCCACGAGGTTGCCAGCGCCGGCATCGACCGCTACCTGGAAACCGGGGCGCCCTGGCCGCTCGGCGTCCACGACGGTCAGACCGACAGCCTCCTGCTCGGCCGCGCCGGTACCGCCTACTTCTACCTGCGCCTGCACGACCCAAAGAGACCTTCGGTCTTGCTGGTGCGCCCGGAGTCCTTCGCCTGACGGTCCGGCTTGGGGTGGGATCATGCCCCATGCGCCCGAACCGGCTTTTCGCCTCCGACGACCCCGAACTGGTCCGCGAGCTCGTCCGCGAGCACCCCTGGGGGACCCTGGTGACCGCGACCGGCGCCGGCCTTCGCGCCTCCCACTACCCGCTGCTGCTCGACGAGGAGGCGGACGGCCTCACCCTGCTCACCCACCTCGGCCGCCCCGACGAGGAGGTCCTCGAGATCGACCGCGGCGAGGTCCTCGTCATCGTCCAGGGCCACCACGGCTACATCTCGCCGAGCTGGTACTCGCCGCAGGAGCGCAAGGTCCCAACCTGGAACTTCACCGTCGCCCACCTTCATGGCACCCCGCAGATCCTCGACGAGGACGAGAACCTCCAAGTCCTAACCCGCCTGGTCGCCCACTTCGAGCGCCCTCTCGACGACCCCGCCACCCTCGAGCCCGAATACGCCGCCCCGATCGCCAAGGGCACCGTCGGCCTCCGTATCCCGATCGACCGCTTCGAGCTGAAGCGGAAGCTGAGCCAGAACAGAGACGAGGAGACGCGGCGGAGCGTGATCGCGGCTCTGCGCGAAAAAGGTCCGTACCGTCACGTTCTCCTAGCGGAAGAGATGGAGCGGGAGCTGGAAGCAAACTGACCTTTGATTTTTTGAGGGAACAACGATGAGAATGGTCAAGCGGGGGTTCCCGCTCGTATTGGCGTTGCTCCTGCTCGCCGCGACCGGGTGCGGAGGGTCTGGCGACGCCGCCCCGGAGATAGTGCCCGTCCCGTCCAACCGGGCGGAGATAGCGCTGCGCGCCTATCTCGCGCACAACTTCGCGGGCGAGGATTGGTCGGTGAGACTGGGGATGGTAGACGTGAGGCACCGTCGGGCGGTGATCTCGACCACGCTGGAGGGGGACGAAAGGGAGGACGCCGCGGAAGTCTGCTCGGCCGTCCTCTCGTTCAAGCCGATCAGGCGCGTGGCGGTCCGGTATGGCCGCAGCCGCACCGAGGCCTGCTCCTAGCCATGGAGTCGAAAAAAGACATCTGGGCGCGATGGTCGGTTCTCGTCGCGCTCCTCTCCTTGATCGCTGCGCTGATCTTCAACGGTTTCCAGGTCCGCGGCAGCGCCGAGGCGCAGCGCCAGGCGAAGGTGGCCACCGAACTCGGGCTGCTGGCCGGCATCCAGACGGCGATGACCGAGTCCATCTACGCCAAGGTCCCCTACAGCGACGAGCTGGCTGAACTGAAGACCGGCAAGCGGACCCGGATCAGCACCGCCGCCTACCAGGCGGTCGCCGAAGAGGCTTACGGGATGAACTACTTCGCCTGGCTCTTCAACCACGACTACCTCGACGCCCCCGAGGCAGACGAGCTGCTCGGCCCGGTGATGGTCTGCGAGTACGAGGAGACCTTCACCCGCGTCTTCGCGGCCCCGGCAGGTGAAGTCCCCGAGCTGGCCCGGTTCGTCCAATCCCACGCCCCCCGCATTCGCTGTACCCCTTGAGTGCGGCTGAGAGGAGTCGAACTTCCACGGGTGTTTCCACCCACGAGGCCCTCAAGCTGAAAACGGGCCGCTTGGCAGAGCCGATTTCGCGCCACAAAGCCAAAACCAGCTCAGTTATCTCCGGCTCTCTCCGGCCGATGCCAAGGTTGACTGTGACCTGAAGCGGTCGGAGATCCATATCCAGCGCTCATTGGACCAAGAGGGGGGACCGATCCCTCCGAAGTCCAAGGCGGGGACGCGGGCGGTGCCCCTCCTCGCGGTCTTGCGTCCATACCTCAAGGAGCGGCGGGTAGTCCGGAACTCATTTTCGGTCGAGGTCCTGATCAGCCCTTCGACCCCAAGACCGTCGGCGACCGCGCTAAGCGCTTTTGGAACCAGGCCAACGAAAGCGAAGGCGAGAAGGGAGAGCTTCGGCAGGCGCTTCGGCCATGGCTCTTCACGAGTGCCGACATACCTTTGCCCCGCTGCTGATCGACGCTGGAGCCAACCCCAAGGCGATTCAGGACATGGGGCACGCCGCCATTGAGGAGACGTTCTCCCGGTACGGATACCTGATGCCCGGCGCTCGGGATCAGGCTCGTGAGTTGGTCGATGCGTATATGGCGGCGGCTCGCGAGGCGGCATAGCGCCGTTTTTCCGCAGGGGCACCGCCTAGGCTCAGGCGAGTGGACACCTTCGACGCCATCGCTCTAGGCCGGTATCTCTGGCCGCGCCTCGTTCCGGCGCTGGTCTTGGCGGCGCTCGTGTTCTTCCCGAAGCCCTCCTATGACCTGATCGAAGCGGAGGCGAAGCAGCGCGCCCGGGAGTACACCGCCCTTCTCATGGAGGCTGTATTCCCAGATGCCAAGTCGCAGGGCGACAAGCATGCCGCAGAGCGTGGGGGCGACCTGACTGGCGCATCGACTGGCGCACGGCTGCCCAACCGGAACACGCCCGCTCATCCCTAAAAAACGCAAAACCCCCGACTAGCGGGGGCTTTCCGATGCGGCTGAATGGAGTCAAACCATCACGGGTGTTTCCACCCACAAGGCCCTCAACCTTGCGGCTTTGGGCGATTTCAGTTCCATTCAGCGCTCCTAGGTGTCCTGAGGTGCTCTGAAGTCACGCAGGTTAGCGATTTGGAGGTCCGCAAAAGGGTCCGCAAGATCTGGGGCTTGATCGCGGCTTACGGCTGCCTCGACGACCGTGACCCCGTCGAGGTGCCGGTATCCCGCGCAGCAGGGGAGGGCGTGTAGGGGGGTCTGGCTCCACGGCGATGATCCGTGTCTTTGGAAGTGCTCGTGGAACCAGATCGTGGCCGCGCCGACGTTCGCACCGAGATCGAGGATCAGGTCGAAGTGGTTGTCGGCGAGGGGGCGGTATTCCTCCGAGCCGCAGGCGAGACAGATGGCGCAGCTCGAGTCCCGCGGTCGCCACGCGCGTACGCTTGCTACGCCAGCGCGTCGTCGGTTTCATTAGCTGCCAGCCAGCAGGAGCCAAGCCTGCTGGCGTTCGTGCTGGCGAGAGAGGAGACGAGAGAGCGGTAGTACCGGTGACTTTGGTTGCCACCGGCTGCTAGCAGCAGGCGTACTCCCGCGATCCGGCCGCCGAGCAATGCCTGAAGTTCTAGCTGCTGGCCAGCGATGGCCCGCCGGGAACTTTTCCCGGCGTCCGCCACGCCATAGACTGGCCGGAAGCAATTCGAACGGAAGGATAAGTATGAGTGACGGCAAGAAAAGAGGTGGGGAACTCGAGGCGGAATTGTTTGCCCGCGCCTACAAGGATGCGGAGTTTCGTCAGCGACTGATTGACGATCCGCGGTCTGCGGTTGAAGAGTTTCTCGACGTCGAGCTGTCCAGCGAGCTCGATGTACAGCTTGTCCAAGACGGGCCGAACACGACCACCCTCGTCATGCCTTACCTTCCGGAGGGCGTAGCCGATGAACTCTCCGAGGATGAGTTGGCCGACGAGATCTTCGGGACCTGCTCAAAGGCGGCATACGGCGAAGTTCTTGGCACCTGCAGCAACTCGGGCACGCTGTGGGTGAATAAGGCCTAGTCCGACGGTTCGAACTCCTGACTCGTTTCTCGGAAGTCCGCGAGAGCGCCCTCGGTGAGCTGGCTCGGCTTCCGTCCTCCAGCCACGGGTCGAGCGCTTCAATATCGGCCTTGGCGTCCTCAGCCGTCGTACGCAATATTCCTTTTGCCGAGGTGCTGGAGCCGATCGCGGCGATCGGCTATCAGCAGCTCGAGCGGCGCAGCAGGTGTCCCTTTGAGAATTCACGAGAGCTGCGCAAGGACCTCCTAGTCGACCTGTACCGCCGCTTGGCGACCAGGGTTGGGCAAGCCCTTTATCTCGACTTTGCCCTGTTTCGCGATAGTCAACTGTCCCGCCTGGAACTGCTGAGGCTCAAGAGCCACCCGGTCCCAAGCAGAGGTCTCTACCTCGAGTTCGCCGGTGGACTACAGAGCGGCGGACTGGAGAGCTTTTTGTCCGAGTACGAACACGCGCCTGGAGTGATCGCCACCGCCATTGCTCAGTGGGTGGATTTTGCGGCTGATCTGCTCGATCGCATCGAGGCGGACTGGTCGCTGCTGGGGGCGGCCGGGTTTCTCGGCGGGGACGGCCCGTCTGGTCTTACAGCGGGTCTTTCGGATCCGCATGACAACGGCCGATCGGTGGTCCTCGTCAGAGCTCGCGGGGGCAGGGGTGCCTATTACAAGCCGCGGGCTATGGGGCTCGAGGCCGCTTTCAACGAGTTACTTCGTTGGTGCAGTCAGGAGGGACTTATTGATGCCCCACTCGCGGTTGACGTCCTTAACCGCGGTGAGTATGGCTGGTCGCGCAGGGCACGACTATCGACCCATACCCTCGAAAATAAGGCAGCCTTTTCGCGTCGCGCGGGTTCGCTGCTCTGCCTCGTCCAACTGCTGCACGGGATCGATTGTCACTTCGAGAACATCGTCGCTTCGGCTTGCTCGCCGATCCTGATCGATGCAGAGTGCATCATGCATCCCACCTTCCGGCGTGAGTATCTGGCAGAGATTCGCGTCCCCGCCCAGCCGGGCGATCTAGCAGCCACCGGGCTGCTCCATGTTGGCAACGGCTCGGTGGACATCAGTGGGCTGGGGCCCCGGCCTACTGACTTGCCCCAACCAGGGAGGCTTGTCTGGTCTCACGTTAACTCGGACGCCATGACCTTGGAAGTTGAAGGACGAGATGCGATTGACGAGGGCGTTGCATATGCGTACGAGTCGTTGCAACGCGTATGCCCCGATGGACTCCTCAAGGGCTATCTAAGCACGGGCGAATTCGTGGCCCAGCTGAAGCCCCGTCTTCTTGCTGACGATGGCCCACTTGCAGCCTTCGAGGACCAGCAGGTCCGGGTGCTCCTTCGTCCCACCGCCGAGTATCAGCGGCTGTTGGCACGCAGCAATTCCGCAGCGGCGCTGCGCGGTAAGACCGATGGCCTGGGCGAGCTGGTGAAGCGGCGCGACTCCAAAGCGACCGAGGAACCTGGCGGGCTCGCCTCGGCTGAGCTTGCAGCGTTGCGTCGCGGTGATGTCCCCCGTTTTGCAACCTCGACTTCCTCCGAACAGTTGATGAGCGTGGAGGGGCAGCCGAGATGCTTCGCCAGACCGAGCTTTGACCAAGTAGTGGTCCGGCTGCAGGACTTCGATGCATCCCAAGCGGCGGATGAGGCGGGGCAACTGCGCGAGCTGCTCGACACCGTTTCCTAGGCCCGTGCACTCGCCGAAGGTATGGCGCAGATCGTGGAAGCGGATCTTCCGCACCCGGCGGCCTTCAGCGCCTTCTTGAAGCGGCGCACCAGAGCCCGTGAAGGTGGACATCGCCGCTCGACGGGTTGGCGCAGACCAGGTCGCCCGCGCCAGAAAAAGGAGAGCAGATGCGCTCTTGCTCCGCTTCGACCCTGCTCGACAGCGGCACCGACGGTTAGCCGCTGCGGACTTCGGCGTCGACCAGTGGGCACGGGTGATCTCCGGGCTAAAGCCTGCCTACTGAGAGGGAGGGGCGGGGCGGGGTAGGGCGCAGAATCGCGGTTATCGGGGAAACGCCGGTTGAATGTCATCGGAGATCGTGAGCCAATGGTCACCCGGCACTCGTGAGCGGATAAGCGAAGCAAGTAAGGTGACCGCAGGATTCTTACTTGGACTTTGGGGGGGTGCGCTGCAGGAACCATGGTGAGCAGCGGCAGAAGCGCCGGTGACTGCTCGCCCGGCGATCGCTTCGTGTGTTGCCGGCGATGGCAGGATCCCGCCGAGAACTTCGAGGATGTAATCGTCCGAGGGCGTCGGGGGCCACGTGTCAGCGTCGAGATGCTGAGTGGCCCAGAAACGGGACAAACCGTCAACGTCTTCGCGTCGTCGCTCTGGGAGCCCGACCAGCTGGCGCACGCCAAGGAGCGGCGCGAGCGAGACCTCCGCATCGCCGAGCTGGATCGCGGTCATCCGGTGGACCACGTCTCCCGGCTGGCAATGGAGATCCTCTGCGACCTTGCGACCGGCGACACCGACATCTACAGCCAGGCGACCTTGGAGGCGGTTCTCTCCCAGCTCGGCCGCTCGACGGACCCAAGCGAGCTTCATGAGCTGGCTTATGTCGACGATGGCGGCGGAGTCTCGGCACCGATGGAAGCATGGCGCGAGCTCTTCGAAGAGCTCGCTCGGTCGGTACCCGACGTGATTGAGGAGCGGGCTTCTGAGCTGGCCTCGGGACGCTCGCGGGTCGGCGATGCCGACCGCGGCGCGGCGATCGCCCGGGTCCGCTTGTGGGCAGGCCTTCCGCCGATTGCCCCTGCTCTCGAAGTCAACCGGGTGCCGCGTGAGAGGGACGCGGCGAAGCGAATTCAGCAGGCGGTGAGTGAGGCGGCTGCGGGATTGCTGGCGTCCCCTGAGCATTCAAGCTCGGATGACGCCTCTCTGCTCGAGGAGTATCGGGCCTACCTTCGCTCCCGCGAGGAGCTGGGCAAGGCGGAGCTGTCGGTGTCCAAGGAGATCGACGCCACGAGGCAGATCGGGCGGCTCGCTGAGAAGCTCAGCGCCTTCTCCGCAGCAGCGTCGGAGTCGCTCATGACCTGGCTCTTGGGTCAGGTCGGCGTGCGCGGAGAGTTGTGCGACCACGTTGTCTGGTCGAGTTACTCAGCGCAGCACCCCCGAACGCTTCACCTGTTCCCCGACGGACATCTCTTTCCCGATGAGGAAGGCGTCTCGCGCGCAACGCCTGGCACGCTGACTGCCTGCGGCAGGCAGATCACCCTGCGATGGAACGCCACCAGGCCTTGGGAGCGGGCGTGGCGGGGCGAGTGGCTTCAGCACTTTGAAGCCCTGGCTCGATACAGGCAACAGGTCGAGCAGGAGAAAACGGAAGCCGGGCCGCCGCGGAATCACCACTTCGAGCCCGACTATGAAATGGCCCGCCGCATCTGTCCGCGTTGCACGATGTTCCACGGACTCTTCCTCGATTGCCTGGAGCCCGCGGAGGAGGGAGCCCGATGGCCGCCCTGGCGAATGGCCGAGGTCACTCAGCAAACGGAATCACTGTTAGGTGATCGGCTCAGACAGGGCGGGGAGATCGGCAGTCTCGAGCGAGCTCGCCACATCGCGCTGGAAGTCTGGCTAGGCGCGGAGATCGAGCTGACTGCGAGAGAGGTCAAGCGCCGGGGGCCGGGGCCACTGCGCAGGCTGTTCGGGGAACGTGAACGTCGATCGCCCTCGCTCTACGAGCAGTGGTCTGCGAGCTGCGGCCCGTCGGGACTCGAGCCGCACGAGCTCATCGGCGAGTCGCTGTGGGTCGGGGTCCTCTCCGAATCGCTTGGTCTGTTCGAGCGGGAGGCTTCTCTCGGGAGCGGCCGGCGCGATATTCGAGATCGAATTCGAAGCGTTGTCGAGGCCCGGATCGCGGGGCTGCGCTGAATGCTCGATTCGGTGAGCAGAGCCGCCGCGAGCCGGGGTGGCCGCTAGTAGATGCGGATCGAGGAGCCCACCCTGGAGCAGGTGGTCGACTTCATGGGCGAGCACCTCGGTCTTGACCCTGACCGTGATCGCCGGGAGATGCAGCAGCTCGCTGCCATAGGTCTCACTCTCCGGGCTTGGCGAAACACCTCGCTGGAGGATCTGCACGCCGGGAGTCATCCAAGCGGCGGCTTCCCCGATTCGCAGATGATGCGCTTCAACATCGCCACCACGCGGGTGGTGTCCGGATTCATCGGGGATGACGGATTCGACTGGAGCGGCCTAGAGGCGGCGCTGACCGATCCCGACCGCGAGCTGCCAGGAAATCTGACCGTCGGAGGGCTCTGCGGAGAGGAGTTCGAGCGCCTGGCGGTCGATGTCGAGGAGGCGCTGGCGATCGTCGAGGGGACCGAGCGGCGGCGGGGGATTCTCTACGTCCTCAGCGTCCTCGCGGTGCAGGCCGGGATTTCCTACAAGGACTGGTTCGGGTCGCCTTGGTGGCCGGATGTCGTAGAGCGTTTCATCGAGCTGGTCAGCGATCCCAGCTCCTCGGCGTGGAGATACGACCAAGACCGCGAAGCGGAGCCTCCGGGAGTCGCCGACCGAGAGTCGCTGAAACGTGCCCTGCTGGAAGCGCCGGAGTCCCTGGACGGCGACAGCATCTACTGGTGCCTGACCCACGGCCTCAGTCGGCAGGCAGCGTTCGGCGGCTTTGCCCGCTGGCGCAGGCGGCGCGATCCTGACTGGGTGGATCCGAACCCCGCGCTCAGCGAGGGATAGCTGCGTTAAGCGGTCCGCAGTCTTTGCGCCGGATATCGTCGGGGCCGTGCGGGGGAAGGTGATCGAATTTTGGCGAGCCGTCGAGATGTTCAGCCCGCCGGCGATACCGGCGGCTCGGCCGTCCCAGAATGTGTTCGACATTGAGGCCGATCAGCCGCTGCCATGGGAGGCAGGCCACCCGCTTCGTCGCCAGCAGCTGAAGGACGGGCAAACTTGGCGCCACACCGTCTACCTCGGACTCTTTCCGCGCGAGAACGTCTTCGAGGTGCTGAAGGGCGTCTTTCCCGCTGACTCCGACAGCTTCGAGGAGAGGCCTTCGGGATCCAGTGCATTGCTCGCCTTCGCGGTCTCCGATGGGGGCATCATGTTGGAGAGTTCCGTGGTGCTCTCGGCATGCGCGTGGGCAACCGGGCGCGCGCTCGATCCCGGTCCGACGGCCGCCGACTGGCTCGAGGGGTTCGCCGACATCGAAGGCCAATTCGCCTTGCGCCTCGAAGAGATCTACCTCGGCTGGGAAGACGGGAAGAAGCATCCCACCGTGCTCCGGCAGTCTTCTCTCGCGGAGTGTCTCGCCGCCGCCGCTAAGGAGCTCGGGGTGGCTAAAGCGCTTGGGGCCGAGGGCGTGCGCGTTCGCAGCGAAATCGTCGCAGCACGGAGCGCCGAGACGGTCGAGCACGACTTCCTGAACAGCTTCATCGCCGACGACCTCGCTCGTGTGGCGGGCGCCGAAGATCGGGGAGAGGTAGGACCGGCGCTGGGGGAGTACCTGAGGCCCAACGCTGAGATCGAGACCGATGCCCGGATCGATGTGCGGACCGAGTTGACCGAGGTCCGGCTCGCGACTGCTCCCGAGCATGTTCCGCTTGGCCGCTGGCCCGCGAGCCCGGATCACCCGCTTGCCCTCGGCCAGCAGCTTGCCGTCAACGAGGCGGTGGCGTCAAAGGATCGGGGCGGCGGCCTCTTTGCCGTCAATGGTCCGCCGGGAACCGGGAAGACGACGATGCTCCGGGATCTGGTCGCCGGGCTGGTGACCGAACGAGCAGAACGACTGGCGCTGCTGCGCGATCCCGCAGACGCTTTCCTCGAGGAGCCCAAGCGCTGGAAGACCACGCACTATCAGCGCACCGTCCACTGCCTGCGCCCCGAGCTCACGGGATTCGAGCTCATCGTGGCCTCGAGCAACAACGGCGCGGTCGAGAACGTCACCCTCGAGATGCCCTCCGATAAGGCGATCGACACCGTCTGGGGTGAGCGCGCCCAGGAGATCGACTACTTCCCGACACTCGCCGACAGGGCGATGAGGACAGGAGACAGGAAGAGCGCCCGGCGAGGATTACCCGAGCCGGAGGCCTGGGCTCTGGTCGCGGCGCGACTGGGCAACAGCAAAAACCGGAAGGACTTCGTCAACGCCGTCTTTTGGACCGAACACAATGAGCGTGGGGATCGCCCGCCCCCGCCCACCGGTCTCCGTGATCTCCTCAAGGGATGGGAGGTCGATCCCGAGGGGCCTTCCTGGGCCGATGCCGTTGCGGCCTTCGGGCGGGCTCGCGGGCGGGCAGCTTCGATTCGCGATAGGCGCCAGCACGTGCACAGGCAGCTCGACCGCCTGAGGGAGGTGGAGTCAGATCTTGAAATCGCACTCCAGGTCGAGCGGAAGGCTGCCGAGCGCGTCGAGTCCTCGCGCCCGCGCCACGACCAGATCACGCTCTCGTTGCAGGCCAGTGAGGAGGAGCGCGAGCGCCGGGTCGGCGAGCGCGAGGAGTTGCGCCGACTTCGACCCTCGGTATTCAGGCTGCGGGCGCGCGCCGAGTGGCGCGAGCACGATCGCCGGCTTGCCGCCGAGGTCTCGAAGCTCGACGCGAGGCTGGCGGAGGGTCGCGAGGAGTTGCGGCCGCTGGAAGACGAGGTGCGAGAAGTCGCCGAAGCGAAGGCCGCGGTTGTCGCCGCCGAACGCGAACACGATGAGTGCCAGGAGGCCTTGGCGCGCTACCGCGAACAGTTGGGTGCCTCGTTGCCAGACGCCGAGTGGCTCGAGGACCGCCGGGCACGCGAGCTGCGGGCGCCGTGGAGCGACAACGAATGGAATGAGGCGCGCAGCGAGCTTTTCCTGGCTGCGCTCGCCTTGCACAAGGCGTTCCTCGTCCACGCCGCCCGGCCGATGCGCGAGAGCCTCGACGGGGCGATGGAGATCCTCTCCGGAAACGCCCCTTCGGACCTATCGGCCGACGCGGCGCTCGCCGCCTGGCAGGCCCTCTTCCTGTTGGTTCCGGTGATCTCGACGACCTTTGCCTCGGTCTCACGCCTCCTCGGCCCCCTCGGTCCCGAGGCACTCGGCTGGCTCTTGGTCGACGAGGCCGGCCAGGCCACCCCGCAGAACGTGGTCGGGGCGCTCTGGCGTTCCCGGCGCGCGGTCATCATCGGCGACCCGCTGCAGCTGGAGCCGATCACCTCGATTCCCTTCCGGGCCGAGCAGGCGATCCGCGGGCACTACGGGGTGGGGGAGGAGTGGCTGACGGGGCGGGGCTCGGTTCAGAGCCTCGCCGACCGCCTGAACCGGCTGGGCACGAGCCTGCCAGGACCCGAAGGGCAGGTGTGGGTCGGGGCCCCGCTGAGCGTTCATCGCCGCTGCGACCGTCCGATGTTCGAGATCTCCAACGAGATCGCCTACGACGGGCTGATGGTCGACGCCACCGACCCTGCCCTGGCTGAGGCGTTCGCGGAGCGCTACCCGACGCTTCCGCAGAGCAAGTGGATCGATGTCCGCTCCGATACCTCACGCGGCCACTGGATCCCGGCCGAGGGAGAGGCGGTAGACCGGATCCTCGCCCACCTCGGAAAGATCGGGTTCAGCTTCTCCCAGGTGATGGCGATAGCGCCCTTTCGGGACGTCGCCACGCAACTCAGTGAACGCGCCCGCTCGCATTCGGGTCTGAGGGCGGGAACGATCCACACCGCGCAGGGCAAGGAGGCCGACATCGTGATTCTCGTCCTCGGCTCAGATCCCGCCCGCGAGGGGGCACGAGCCTGGGCGGCGAGCAGGCCTAACCTGTTGAACGTCGCGGTCAGCCGCGCCAAGCGCCGGCTGTACGTGATCGGTGATCGCGAAGCGTGGATGCGCCAGCGTTATTTCGACCTGCTTGCTGATCGCCTTCCGCACGATGGATCTAGGATCTGAGTGCGTCGCGAGATGGGGGACGGCAGGCCCAACGGCGTAACTGGCGAAGCTGAATACCGCGGGGGATAGCTGCGCCGCTTCGAGAAGCTATCCCCTGACCGCGCCCGTCGCTACGATCGGTAATTGACGCAGAAACGAAGAGTCGGAGGGCAGTTTCATCAGCAAGTCGATGAAAACGAAAGGCGGGATCGGCGGCGATGATCCGCGTCTTGCCCATGCGATCTTCACTCTGCGTGAAACCGCCGCCTACCTCGATGTTCCCAAGTCGACGGTCCACTGGTGGGCTCGCTCCCAGGGAGCCAGATACCCCCTGATCACCTGCTTCCCGTCCAGAGGACGACAGGCGACTGTCCCCTTCATCGGTTTCGCCGAGGCCTTCGTTCTCTCGAGCTTCCGGCGCGCCGGCGTTCCTCTCCAGAGGATTCGTCCCGCTGTTGAGGTGCTGGCGAAGGAGATCGGCGTTGAGCACGCCTTGGCCTCCAAGCAGCTCTACACCGACGGGGCGGAGGTGCTCTTTGACTATGCCAACAAGAGCGGCGAGCGCGAGGTCATGGACCTGACTGTTGTGCGCACCCAGCAGCGTCAGTTCACCGGGGTCGTCAAGGATTACCTCAAGCGCATCCACTACGGAGGAGATGGCTGGGCCAACTCGGTGAGGCTGCCGACCTACGAGCACGCGGAGGTTGTGGTCGACCCACGCGTGGCATTTGGTTTGCCCCTTCTCGTTCGCGGCGGCGCTCGCGTCGAGGATCTCGTCGATCGCTTCCAGGCGGGCGACTCCGTCAGCGAGATCGCCACCGATTTCGGCGTGGCGTCCGCCGAGGTCGAGGACGTGATCCGCGTCGCAACCCGAGCGGCGGCCTGAAGGCCTTCCCGAAAGGAGGGTCACGTCCGATAGTCGGCGGCGATGGCCCAGGAAACCGAACAGCAGCCTGAGTTCTTCGTCGATCGCAGTCTTGGTAAGAGCATCGTCGAAGCGCTACGCGACGTGGGCTTGACCGTTCATTCGATGGCAGACATCTATGGAGAGAAGCGCGCCCAGCGTCTTGCCGACGAGGTCTGGCTGCGGGACGCAGGGAAGAACGATTGGATCGTGCTGACCAAGGACGACGCCATCCGCCGCCGGCCGGCGGAGCGCGACGCTCTCACCGAGGCGGAAGTACGAGCATTCTGTCTGACGAGTGCCCAGCTACGTGGAGCGGAGCAGATCGAGCGCTTCGTCAGTAACCGGGATCGGATCCTTCGTCAAGCCCGAAAATCCGGCCCCTATATCTACGGGGTCTATGAGAGCGGGCTCAAGCGGCTCTGGCCGTAGCGATTGAGAAAGGGCGAGCTATGTCCTGCCAGGATCTTCGGAGCCGGTTCCAGCGGTGTTCATAAGACGGGGTTATCGGGCTTTGGGGTGCTGACAGTTGGCTCATAGCTCGAGGACTGAGGTTCGAAGTTGACCCCGGCCCCGAAAGGTCCGCTTACGAGATCTTTGATGCTCGGCTAGTGCTGGTTCCCCACAGGTACCCACTGAGTATTAGGTTTCAGGTCAATGGGCGACCACCATGATCCGCGCAAGGAGATTGAGAAGCTACGCGAGAGCCTCGGCTCCCACGACAAGCCCCTCGCCTTCTTGATCGGCGCCGGGGCTTCCTGCGCGGCGAGGGGATCAGACGGGGACCCCCTGATCCCTGCTTTGGCGGAGCTCGCCCGCCGCTGCAACGAGGCAGTTGCATCACTTGGCGACGAGTACCACGCTGCCTACGAGTTGATTGGCGATGAGCTGAAAGAGAAGAACGGGCGCCGGGCGACCGTCGAGGACGTGCTCTCAAGTGTGCGAGAGAAGATCGCCGCAATGACCGATGCCGACAAGCTCTCCGGTGTCAGTCGCCCCAAATTGGTCGCGATCGAGGCAGAGTTGCGCAAGACGATCGCCACCGCCGCAAACCCGCAAGAGAGCCGCTTTCCCGGAGAACTGCCGCACCGGGCTTTTGGCCGCTGGCTGACGCGAATTGAGCGTAAGGTCGCGGTTGAGGTCTTCACGACCAACTACGACACCTTGCTCGAGCGAGGCTTCGAGGAAGAGCGCGCGCCGGTCTTTGACGGATTCGTCGGCTCCAGGCAGCCGTTCTTCTCTACGGCCAGTCTGCTCCATCCCGAGGCTGCGCCGGCCCGCAACTGGACCCGGCTGTGGAAGATCCACGGCTCAGTCAACTGGCACTGGGAGGAGAACATTGACGAAGGCAAGCGGATCGTTCGCGGCGCCGAAGGCACCGAGGGAGAGTTGATCTTCCCTTCCGACCATAAGTACGACGAGTCGCGCAAGCAGCCTTACGTCGCGATCCTTGAGCACCTTCGCCACGTTCTCGATCGAGACACCGAGACCCTGCTGGTCACTACTGGATACTCATTTGGCGACGAGCACATCAACGAGGTGATCTTCGACGCTCTCGAGGCACGGGATCGCACCCACGTAGTTGCTCTGCAATTCAAGGAGGTGGGCGATGAGCACGATTTGATCAAGGCGGCGAATCGCCACCACAACTTGATCGTCCACGGGCCCGAGACTGCCGTCGTGAGGGGGAGGCGGGCTGACTGGCGCCTAAACGAGCCGGTTGCTGATCGAACCAGACATCTGCTTGACATTCCTTTCGACTCAGACGCAGAGCCCGACAAAGACAAGGTCTCGCTGACTGGGCGCATGCGACTCGGCGACTTTGCTGTTCTCGCCCGCTTTCTCGATTCGATCACGGGGCATGATGCGTGAGCGGAATGGCACCGCCCCGACCTTCATCGGCCGGGTCGCTTCGGTCCGCGGCGCCATCGTGCGGGTGCGCTTGCAAGGGCTGCCGACGACGCTGGTCCTAGTTGAGGGTGAGTCCTACCGTGTCGGTCAGCTCGGAGCCTTCGTTCGAATCCCGCTTGGCTTTACGGACCTTTATGCGATCTGCACCCAGGTGGGCGCGGATGCGGCCCCGCCTCAACCCGCGGAGGAACCGGCACCGATCCCTGCTCCAGAAGAAGACGCTGATGCGGACAGCTATCGCTGGATGAGCGTCTCTCTATTCGGGGAGGCGGTAGGGGGCTATTTCGATCGTGGCGTCGGCCAGTACCCGACGATCGGGGATGAGGTCCATCTCGTCACCTCTGACGATCTTGAAACCATTTACCGTGGGAGCGGCGGGGAGGACGCGATCGTCGTCGGCCGCATCGCCAGCTCAAGCGGACTGGCGGCGCGCCTGCAGCTCTCGACCCTGGTCAGTCGCCACTCGTCGATCGTCGGCTCTACCGGTAGCGGCAAGTCGAACCTCGTAGCGGTGGTCCTCGATGCGCTCTCCTCGGGCGACCTTCCAAACTCTCGAACCCTCGTCATAGACGCCCATGGCGAGTACGGATCTTCTGTCGGAGACAGGGGGCGGGTTATTCACACCGGCGCGAGCCCGCCTGAAGGTGCCGAGATCTTGCGTGTGCCGTACTGGGCGTTGCCCTTCGACGAGTTGGTAGAGCTCGCGATGGGGGAGATGCAGCCCCTCGCGCTCGAAGCCTTGCGCGACCGAGTGGCGCAGATGAAGCGCGAGGCGTCCCAACACCTCGATGAGCCGCCACCTCCAGAGGCGATCACTGCCGACACGCCGGTGCCCTTCAGTATTCGCAAGCTCTGGCTCGAACTGGAGACCGAACAGCGCGCGAGCTACAAGAAGAGCGGTCAGCAGACCGAGGCTGATCGCGAAGATCCCCTTGACTCCGGCGACGCCGAAGCGTTGCGGCCACCCCGGTTCCCCGACGTGGCAATGGGTTCAGTCGCCCCTTACGCGCCAGCCAAAAAGCTTCCGATCTCCCGACAACTCGACCTCCTAAACAGCCGCCTGCGCGACAGTCGTTTCAACTTCATGTTCGACCGCGATGACCCGCTTCACCCAGACCTCGACGGCAAGGCCGAAAAGGACATCGACACTCTCCTCGCTCAGTGGGTGGGTGGCGACAAGCAGGTCACGGTCCTCGATGTTTCCGGAATCCCCCCGGAGGTGCTCGGCACCGTGGTCGGCACCATGCTGCGTCTTGTCTACGACGCCCTCTTCTGGGCGATGGATCTCGATGTGGGCGGCCGCAAGCAGCCGCTGCTCGTGGTCCTCGACGAGGCCCATCGCTTCTTACCCGACAATGGCCAAGGTCCCGCAAACCGGGTTGTGTCGCGGATCGCCAAGGAGGGTCGCAAGTATGGGGTCGGCCTGATGGTGGTGACCCAGCGGCCATCGGATGTCGACTCAGCCGTCCTTAGTCAGTGCGGGACGATGATCGCCCTACGTGTCACTAACCAGCGCGATCTCGCCGCCGTCGCCTCGACCATTCCCGACGACCTCGGCGACCTTTCCGAGCTCCTACCGGCCCTGCGAACCGGCGAGGCGCTCGTGCTGGGTGACGCGCTCCAAGTCCCCTCGCGAATCCGCGTCGATAAAGCAATCCGCAAGCCCGTCGGCGAGGACCCACCGCTACCTGCCGCTTGGCTTTCGGGCGACCGACCTGACTCCAATCTCTATCGCGCGGCCGTCAGGAACTGGCGCCGTGAATCTACCTCGGCTACCGAGACCTGAAAGGAAATATGTCTGAGCCCGAGATGCAAATGGTCGACTCCTCGAATATTGAAGCCGTCGGGTACGACGCTGACAATGGTGCGATCTATGTCCGCTTCCTGGGCGGCGACACCTATGTCTACTCCGGTGCCGACGAGGGTGCTTTCGAAGAGCTGCTCAATGCCGAGTCGGTGGGTAGTTATTTCAACAGGGTGATTAAGCCGAACTACGAGTGTTCCAAGCTCTGAGTGTTCGCCGGCTCTTCTTCCGTCCCGGGCGCCGCCGACGCGCAGCCCCCTCCACTTTCTGCTATCCGCAGCATGGGGATCGACTATGAGCTTGGTCTGGTGCGAGTTGAATCCAATAGTGGAGAGGTTCTCGAAGAGCGCTTAGAGAGTGAGGCCCGAGCACCGGAGGTCGGGGTTAGCGCGTCTTTGTACTTGCCCGCCGCGAGGGAGTTGCGCCTAGCCTTGCGCCATGGTGACACTGCAAGAATTCGGCTGCCCGACCGCAAGGCGCCGAATGAGACTCCGCATGGTCCTGTGGTCTATCTCGACCAGCTGCACTGGATCGCCACTGCCCAGTACTTGCATTCCCCCGAGAAGCTGGGAAAGGGCGAGCAAGAGGCGGTCGAGCGACTGCTTGGATGGACGAGGGCCAGCGCAATCATCTTGCCGCTCTCCGCAGCAAACATGGTCGAGACGACCAAGTTGGCGGGCCCTCAGCGCCGCGACCTTGGGACCGTGATGCTGCAGCTCTCAGCGGGCTGGCAAATGCGGAGTCCGATCGCAGTTCGCAGCGCGGAGTTGCGGAGATCCCTTAAGGGCGGTGAGCCTGTGGCCGACGGAGTGGTCACCCTTGAGCCAGGTGTAGCCGCCGCCACTCCGCCCGAGCCGCTGCAAGTCGCCGAGGGTGTACCCGTCGAGTGGGCGCAATGGTTTCAGGACATCACCACCGCGAGTGCCATCGCTTCGACTCTGGTGGACGACGAGGCCTTGCCCATGGTCGAGGGATTACAGATGGCCACCGGCTGGGGTGAGAAGCATCAGCGGCTCGCTGAGTTTATGCGCGCTCATCGCGTGCCGAAAGAGCATGCTCGCATCAACACCCGAGCAATGTTGATCGCGGATTTGCACAAGGAGATTGCCGCTGCGGCCGCGCTGGTCGATGCTGGAGATAAGGCATTTCAACTCTGGCTCGCCGAAGGGCTTGAGCGAGATCTTTCACGGATGCCGTACCTCGGTCGCCAGCATGAGGTGATCTACCACCGCTTGAGGAACGCCCAGGATCGCTGGGAGCCCAACGACTTGTTCGACCTCAATTTTCTCTCCTGCGCGGCGGGCTACGTCGACCTTGTCGTTACTGAGAACAAGTTCTCCCACTACCTCCAGAGAGCCCAATCCCGGGTTCCGGCGGGAGCCACGGTCGTTGCCAAGCTTCCGGACGCTGTGGAGCATATCGAGACCCTGTTGGCCAATCAGGTCGACCGCTAGCCGGTCGTCCATCGGCCGGAGGTAGGGCCACAGTGCTTACCCTCTCACCATGTAGCTGCGAGGGACGAGCTGCCCTGGCAGCTGCCCGTTGCCTGGGGTGCCTCGGAGAAGAGGGACACCGACAGGCACTTGCTGCTTTCGAGGAGCTCCACGCGGAGCTGGTCACGGTGGGCGTGGATCGGGAGATCGCCAATCGCGCCGGCGAGAATGCCGAAGACTTGGCGTTGCGCGGCTATGACGCGGTCCACCTCGCCACCGCGCTCGAACTCGGCGACGAGGACGTGGTTCTAGTTACCTGGGATCGAGACCTCGCCCAGGCGGCCGAGCGCGTCGGTCTGGGTATTGCCGGTCTCGGTGCTTGAGCGCTTCAGGGGTCCAGCTTCACTTCGGAAAACGATTCGCCGGCCACTTTTGCCTCGTGCTTTCGCGGTTCGTAGGCGGCATAGATCTGTGTCGTCCTGATGTCCTCGTGCCCCATCCACTCCTGGGTATCTCGAATCGGCACCCCTTCTGCCGCGAGCCTCGTCCCGAAGGTATGGCGCAGATCCTCGAAGCGCACCTCACGCACCTTGGCTGCTCGCAGCGCCCTCTTGAACCGCTGGTCGATTGCGGAGTAGCTGAGGACTTTGCCGGTGAGGGGATGCCCGAAGACCAGATCCTGTCGATCCCGGTGTCGAGATCAGTCTAGATGCCGGCGAAGGGCGGCCGCGACCTGTGGCGCCATTGGCACCGAGCGCGAGCCGTAGCGCGATTTCGGCGGTCCCCGGTGGCCCCGCACATTGGTGCGCCGCACCCGGATCCTCTCGGCGGCAAAGTCGACGTCGCGCCACTCCAGCCCAAGCAACTCGCTTTGCCGAAGGCCAGTGAGCGCGGCGGTCAGGAACATCGCCCGGTCCGTGTGCCCAAGCGGCTCCTCCTCGATGCTGACTGCCTTGAGCAGAGCGACGAGCTCGACTTCGGTGAGGAACCTGATGTCGGTGGTTGGCTCGACCCGGGGGTATTGGACCTGTTCGCACGGGTTTCGCCGACACCAGCTCTGGCGCTTGGCGAAGGCAAAGATCTCCGAGAGCAGCTTGAGGGCATTGAGGCGGGTCTTCGGCGCCAATTCTTTGCGCCGCATCACTCGATCCAGCTCTTCGACGTCGCGCCTCGTGAAGCGCTCGAGGTCGACTTCCTCCACGCTCCACTGCAGGTGGGATCGAAAGATGGACCTGTAGGTGGCGAGCGTTGTGGGCCGGCGGCCGATCGCCTCCAGATGGCGCATCAGGTGCCCGGCTGCTTCGTCGACCGTCACGGTCGTCTCCGGCGGCGGGGACTCTTCCGTGGCCATCCGCATGCGTCGCAGCTCCGTCTCGGCTTCTGTCTTGGTGAGTCCGCCTGCGTCGCCACGCCGTCGCTTGGGCCCGATGCGACGCTGCACGCGTTTCCTGCCGACGTACCAGCGCCCGTACCAGGTTTCCCGGCCTCCAGAGCCGACTACCGGATACAGCGATCCCGTTCCGTGAGCGCGGCGCGGTTTGGTCTTCATGGCCTTTACACGACCTTCGGCTCAAAGGCGCCACCCCGCTACAGAGCCATTTTACCGCCCTGAAATTGGTCCGAAATGGTCCGAAGCACCGCAGACGAAAGACTTCTAGGTGGCAAACCCAGAAAGACGAAAACCCCCGATTTGCGGGGGCTTTCGATGCGGCTGAATGGAGTCGAACCATCACGCCCCGTTAGGGGCACAAGGCCCTCAACCTTGCGCGTCTACCAGTTCCGCCACAGCCGCTTGAGGGCGCTCGATTCTAGATGTTTGCGTGCAGGGGGAGGGCGGAGGTTGCGGGTGTCCGGGGGAGGCGGTAGCCTTGCGAACAAGTGTTCGAAGGCAATTTGCGGCTGTTCGCGTTGGACAACCCGGCACCGGAGGAACGTCAAGAGACGATGGAACTGGACCTGACCAAGAGGCAGAAGGAGATCTTCGACTTCATCCGCAAGTACGCAGCGAAGACGGGCTACCCGCCGACGGTGCGGGAGATCGGCAAAGCGGTCGGGCTGCACTCGTCTTCGACGGTCCACGCTCATTTGGCGAACTTGGAGAAGTTGGGGCTGGTCAAGCGGGATCCCTCGAAGCCGCGGGCGATCGAGCTGCTCTATGAAAGGGCAAAGCGGACGATCAGCTCGGAAAGCGGACTGCCGCTGATCGGGCAGGTCGCCGCCGGTGAGCCGATCTTGGCGGAAGAGAACATCGAGGAGTACCTCGAGGTCCCCGACGTAATCGGCGGCGAGGACGGCGACTACATCCTCCAGATCCGCGGCGAAAGCATGAAGGACGCCGGCATCATCGAAGGCGACTACGTGATCGTCCGGCCCAGCGACGACGCCAACAACGGCGAGATCGTCGTCGCCCTGATCGGCGAGGAGGCGACGGTGAAGCGAATCTTCCGCGAAAAAGACCACATCCGGCTCCAGCCCGAAAACGAGGAAATGGAGCCGATCATCACCACCGAGGCACGGGTGCTCGGCAAGGTCGTCGGGGTCTTCCGGAAGGTCTGACCTGACGGCCCCAGACGTCGCTATGCGGCGTCCTCGGTCGTCCAAATAGCGCTGCTATTCGGACTCCCTGCGTCCTTGCCTAGCAACGTCTGGACCTCGTCAGGGCCACCGGCCCGCTTCGATCAAACGCTTGTAGCGCCGCTGTCGTCGGCGGGCGTCCCGCATCACCAGCGGCAACAGCCGCAGCGATAGCCGCGGGAAGAGGTCGACGAGGCGCAGGAACGGTCCGCGCCAGCGGGGGACGATGAGGATCGGGCGGGGACGCTCGGTCAGCTTGCCCACTTCCTTTGCCACCTCTTCGGCGGTCAGCAGGCGACCGGAGAAGGAGGGAGCCGCGTCGGGGTCGTCGAGCTTGTCCTCGAGCATCGGCGTCCAGATTCCGTCCGGGCAGACGGCGGAGACCTGAATCCCCTTAACGCCAGAGCGACGGAGGTCGAAGAGGGTGCCGAGGGTGAAGGCCATCGCCGCGTGCTTCGTGGCCGAGTAGGCGACCTCGCCCGGGGCGGCGACGATCCCGGCGAGGGAGACGACGTTGACGACGTGGCCATGGCCGGCAGATCGCATCGGGCCGAGCGCGGCGACGGTCCCGTTCATCAGGCCGGTGACGTTGACGTCCAGCATCGTTTGCCGCCGCTCCGCGCTCTGCTCCCAGGGGACGCCGCTGAAGAAGACGCCGGCGTTGTTGACCCAGAGGTCGAGCGAGCCGGTGCGGCCGATCGAGTCGGCGAGGCCGCGGCAGGCCGCCTCGTCGCGGACGTCGAGGGCGGAGCCGCGGGCTTCGGCGCCCAGCTCCGCAGCGGCTCGGTCGGCGGCCCCGGCGTCGACGTCGGTTACGTGCACCCGGTAGCCGCGCTCGATCAGCTCCGCGGCGATCGCGCGCCCGAGACCGCTCCCAGCGCCGGTGAACACAGCCGTTCGCATCGCGGCGAGTCTACGTCGCTCCCCGCCGACGGGCCGAAAGTACGCCTATATGGAGCGTTTTCGGCCCGTCGGCACCAGCGGGCGGCATCCCGTTGCGAAAACGCGCTTCCGAGCTACCCTTGAGGGGCGGGCCGAGCGGACCGCGGGGGGAGAGAAAACCCCTCGAGGAAAGTCCGGACACCACAGGGCAGGGCGGTGGGTAACGCCCACCCGGGGAAACCCGCGGGAAAGTGCCACAGAAATGACACGGCCGATGGCGCGACTGCAGCTGCGTCGCGCACAGGCAAAGGTGAAATGGTGCGGTAAGAGCGCACCGGCGTCGTGGTGACACGGCGGCCAGGCAAACCCCGCCCGGTGCAAGGCCAAGCAGGACCGTCGACCCGGCTCGGCGAGGTCCAGGTAGGCCGCAGAGATAGATGGCCGCTCGAGACAGGATCCGGCTTATAGGCCCGCTACGGAAGAGGCTCCCGAAAGGGGGCCTCTTCTATTTGAGGGGACAACGCAACTTTTCTGTCTTAGCGTTTGCTAATCTGGCGCCAACTTCCGCTGAATCTTCGCCTACATAACGCGAGGAGCGGGGGACCCAAGTAGTTGGGGCGAGTCGCGGCGATGGCCGCGTAGCGCAGCTCTTTCAGCGCGAGCCCGACAGCTAACCCCGCAAGCGCCTGGAAAGAGATGCAGACGATTCGACAAAACTCCGTGCGCTGGGCGCTTGCCCTCGCTGCCTTCTTCGCCCTCTTCGCCGGGGTTGTCACCGGTGCGCAGGCGGCGACCGGGGGTGCTTCCAGCTATGACCCGCCCGCCGAAGAGGCAGGCGAATACACCTTTGGCGCCTGGCGCTACGGCGGTGCCAGCTGGTACGGACCCGGCCTCTGGGGCAACAAGACCGCCTGTGGACAGACGCTGCGACCCGGAACCCTGGGCGTCGCGCACAAGAAATTGCCCTGCGGCACCACGGTCAAGTTCGTCTACCACGGCAAGTCGGTGGTGACGCAGGTGATCGACCGCGGCCCCTACGTGCAAGGGCGCGCCTGGGACCTGACCAAAGCCGCCAGTGACGCGCTTGGCTTCGAAGGCGTGGGGCGGGTCCGCTACGCGATCGCGCTCGACGACGCCACCAGCGCTCGCACCGACTGAGGCTGCTCTCTCCGGCCGCTCCGAAGGCTACGCTGCGTTTTTCGCAGGGTCCAAAGACGAGAGGAGCAGCGTTCATGTCGAGGTTTTCGCGAGGAGTCGCTACAGAGGGTGCCTGGAAGGGGCGTTGCTTGGCCCTGGCCCTGATCGGCTCCGTCGCCCTGCTCCTCCTCAGCCTCGCGACCGATGACGGCGATGCCGCGCCCGGTCGGACCACGGTGATACTCGGCCAGACCGCGACCGAGCCCGATCCCTCCTGCCCGGACCTGCCCTGTCAGGCGGTCGGCAGCGTCACCGGCTTCCAGGTCAACAACGGCCAGACCAGGCTGCCGTTCACCGTCCCCCACGACGGCACGATCAAGGCCTGGACGCTGACCCTGGCCCAGCCGACCAACAGCCAGCGGACCTTCTTCAACGGCTTCTTCGGCACTCCGCCGCAGGCGCGCCTGGCAATTCTCCGCCGCGTCCCCGGCACTAACCCACCCCGCTACAACCTGCGCCGCCAGGGCTCGGTCAAGGTGCTCTCGCCCTACCTCGGCCAGACGGTCAAGTTCAGCGCCAACCTCGAGGTCGAAAAGGGCGACATCGTCGGCCTCACGGTCCCCACCTGGGCCCCCACCTTCGCCCAAGACCTCACCACCAACAACGTCTGGCGCGCCAGCCGCGAAGAGGGCGCCTGCAAGAACGCCACCGACATCCGCCAAGGCGAGCCCCAAGAAAAAGTAGGCACCCGCCGCACCTACGGCTGCAAATACACCACCGCGCGGCTTCTCTACACCGCAACGCTCGTAGAGGGGCGGTAGCAGGCTACCTACGCTGGTTTGGGGGCCGGGTGCCCCTCCCACAGAGGCTCCTGAGACCACAATTGCGCCCAGCACCCCGCCCAGCTGCGCGACGGTCTCTGGGGGAGGGGCACTCGGCCCCTCTGCCGCCGCCTAGGCGACAGGGGGGAGCGCCCTCGGACCACCTTGGTCCTGAGGAAGAGCAGCCGCGCTAGCAATAAGGCTCTGGAACTCGTTCAGCGCCAGGTGCGCGACCGCCTCGAGGATCTCCTCGTCGGTCCAGCCGATCTCCCGCGCCTCCTCGTGGAGGTGGAGAGGCGGGGGCCCCTCCGGATCCAGCGTCTCCTTGAGGAAGGTGAGGAGCGCTGCCTCCTTCGGGTCAGCAGAGGTGAAGCTGCGGGCTTTGGAGACCTCGTCGAGGCCCAGCCCGGCCCGCCGCGCCGACTTCGCGTGCTGGGCGATGCTGTAGTTGTCCTCTCGGTACTCGGCAACAGCGAGCGCGATCCGCTCCCTCGTCGCCTGCGGCAGGACTCCGCCGCGCAGCTCCGAGCGCATCCGCGTGTACGCGCGCAGGACGGCCGGTGCTCCGGCGAGCACGCCAACGAACTTCGTCACCGCGCCCCCGGCGGCCTGGATGCTCTTGATGAGAGGAGCGCTCTCATCAGGCGCCGTCAGCTCGTCGTGGATCTGGAACCTGCTTACTGCGGTTTTTACCGTCACGGGCTTCTCGCTTCTGGGCTCTGCTGATGGGGCGGCAATCGCTTTACAGAGCCCTTACGTGGCCTTTACTTTACTTTTAGCCGCTTACTTACTTGACGTAAGTTATACCTCGTTCAGGGGACGGATTCAAGGGTGCGCTGGATCACATTTCTCTACCCGTAATACGGCGATCCGCACCGCTCCGGTTCATTCGCCTATCGTTGCGGCCTTCCCCAGCAAGGAGCAGCAGGTATGGCCGATCAACCCCGCAGCGCCGCCGACGTCATCCAGCTCGTAATGGAGCACGACGTCCGCTTCATCCGCCTTTGGTTCACCGACGTGCTGGGCCAGCTGAAGAGCTTCTCGGTCAACGCCTCCGAGCTGGAGGACGCCTTCGAAGGGGGGATGGGATTCGACGGTTCCTCGATCACCGGCTTCAACCCGATCGAGGAGTCCGACATGCTGGCGGTGCCGGACCCCTCGACCTTCGCCCTGATCCCCTGGCGACCCGAGGACGATGCGGTGGCGCGGATGTTCTGCGACGTCCAGGTCCCCGGCGGCGGCCCCTACGAGGGCGACCCGCGCTGGATCATGCGGCGGGCGCTGAAGCGGGCCGAGGACATGGGCTTCGACGCCTACAACATCGGCCCGGAGCTGGAGTACTTCTACTTCCGCTCGGCCAAGCCCGAGGGCGGGACCCCTGAGCCCCTCGACGAGGGCGGCTACTTCGACCTGACCACGCTCGACGCCGGCTCCGATCTGCGCCGGGAGACGGTGCTGGCGCTGGAGAAGATGGGGATCCACGTCGAGTACACCCACCACGAGGTCGGCCCCTCCCAGCACGAGGTCGACATGCGCTACAAGAACGCGCTCGAGATGGCCGACGACTGCATGACGTACCGGATCGTCGTCAAGGAGTACGCGATGAAGTACGGCTACCACGCGACCTTCATGCCGAAGCCGCTGTTCGGCGAGAACGGCTCCGGGATGCACGTCCACCAGTCGCTCAGCCGCGACGGCAAGAACGCCTTCTACGACGAGGACGACCCCTACTACCTCTCGCCGGTGGCGAAGTCGTTCATCGCCGGCCAGCTCAAGCACGCGCGGGAGATCTCGCCCCTCTTTGCCCAGTGGGTCAACTCCTATAAGCGCCTCGTTCCCGGCTACGAGGCGCCGGTCTACCTCGCCTGGTCGCGCCGCAACCGCTCGGCGCTGATCCGGGTGCCGCTCTACCACCCCGGCAAGGAGGGGGCGACCCGGGCCGAGCTGCGCTGCCCCGACCCCGCCGCTAACCCATACCTCTGCTTCGCGGCGATGTTGCAGGCGGGGCTGGAAGGGGTCGAGAAGGGCTACGAGCTGCCGGAGCCGATGGAGCAGAACCTCTACCACCTCTCCCAGGAGGAGCTGGCGCACCAGGGAATCGAGCAGCTGCCGGCGACGCTCGGCGAGGCGATCGAGATCGCCGCCGAGTCCGAGCTGGTGCTGCGGACGTTGGGCGAGCACACCTTCCGGCGCTTCGTTGAGATCAAGCGGCAGGAATGGGACGACTACCGCGTTCAGGTGACGCCGTACGAGATCGAGAATTTCTTGCCCATCCTCTGAGGGTTGGGGGAGGAGGGGTGTCCCCCTCTGGACACATCTCGCTATGGCTCGATGTTGAGTGTCCCGAGGGGGACACCCCTCCTCCCGTCAGAGCTGGCGGCGTAGCTCGTCTGGGCCGGTGACGGGGAGTTGGCAGGTGAAGTTCTCGCAGACGTAGGCGGCGGGGCGCCCGTCGACAGTGGTGCGGCCCTTTAGGAGTGGTGGCGACTCACTTCCCTCGGGTCCGCCGGCAAGAACGAGGTGGAAGAGCGGTTTGTCGCGGGCGATCGCGGCGAGGTCGTCCAGTTCTTCGCCGACCACGGCGACCTCGTGGGTGGGGGAGAGGTGGAAGTCGAGGGCGCGGAGGAGGTGGGCGAAGGCGTCGGGGTGCTGGACGGCCGGTTTGGCGAAGAGGCGGAAGACCCCCTCGGCGGCCTCCTCGTAGCGGTGCTCGCCGGTCAGCGCTGCAAGGCGCAGCAGGCCCATCGCTGCCGAGCTGTTGCCGGAGGGGATCGGGTGGTCGCCGACCTCCTTGCGGCGGGCGATCAGCTCCTCGTGGTCGGAGGAGGTCGAGTAGAAGCCGCCGCGCTCAGGGTCGCCGAAGCGGTCGATCGTCGTCTCCGCCAGGGATTGCGCCTCCTCGAACCAGCGCTGCTCGAAGCTCGACTCGTACAGCGTCAGCAGTGCCTCCAGCAGGAAGGCGTGGTCCTCCAAGTAGGCGTTGAGGTGGGCGCGGCCGTCTTTGTAGGTCCGGAGGAGGCGGCCGTCGTCATCCCGCAGCTGGTCGAGGGCGAACTCGGCGCAGGCGCGGGCGGCGTCGAGGTAGTCCTCGCGGTCGAGGACGGCACCGGCGTCGGCCAGGGCGCTGATCGCCAGCGCGTTCCAAGAGGTCAGCCGCTTGTCGTCCAGTCCGGGCCAGACCCGTCGCGCCCGCGCCTCGAATAGAGCCTGTCGCATCCCGGCAAGCCGCTCGGGCTCCTCGCCATCGGCTCCCTCGGCCAGATGCAGGATGTTCTTTCCCTCGAAGTTCCCGCGCTCGCTGACCCCGTGGTGCTCGATCACCGCCTCGGCAGCCTCGCCCAGGACCTCCCGGATCTCCTCCTCGGTCCAGACGTAGAACTTGCCCTCCTCGCCCTCGGAGTCGGCGTCGAGCGCCGAGTAGAAGCCGCCCTCGGGGCCGCGCATCTCGCGCAGCATCCAGTCGAGCGTCTCCTCGCAGACGCGGCGGTAGCGCTCGTGACCCAGCACTTGCCAGCCGTGCAGGTAGGCGCGGGCGAGGAGGGCGTTGTCGTAGAGCATCTTCTCGAAGTGGGGGACGAGCCAGACGGCGTCGACTGAGTAGCGGGCGAAGCCGCCGCCGAGCTGGTCGTAGATGCCGCCGGCGAGCATCCGGTCGAGGGTCAGCTCGACGTGCTCGGTCTCGCCGCGCGCCATCAGCAGCTCCAGCGAAGAGGCGGGCGGGAACTTGGGGGCGTGACCGAAGCCGCCGTTGCGCCGGTCGGCCGCGCCCAGCAGGCGCTGCACCGCCTCCTCCAGGTCTGCACTGCCCGGCGGGTCGCGCGGCTCGACCTCGCCGATCGCTCCCAGCCGCGCCCGTGCAACCGGCGCCTTTTCGCGGATCTCCTCCCGCTGGGTCTCGAAGGCGTGGACCACGGCTTCCATCACCATCCGGAAGCTCGGCATCCCGCGGCTCTCGTCGGGCGGGAAGTAGGTGCCGCCGTAGAAGGGGACGCCGTCGGGGTCGAGGAAGACGGTCATCGGCCAGCCGCCGTGGCCGGTGATCGACTGCACCGCCTCCATGTAGATCGCGTCGACGTCGGGGCGCTCCTCGCGGTCGACCTTGACGCTGACGAAGTGCTCGTTCATGTAGGCGGCGGTCTCGGGGTCCTCGAAGGACTCGCGCTCCATCACGTGGCACCAGTGGCAGGACGAGTAGCCGACCGAGAGCAGGATCGGCTTGTCCTCCGCGCGCGCCCGCTCCAGCGCCTCTGCCCCCCACGGGTACCAGTCGACCGGGTTGTCCCGGTGCTGGAGCAGGTAGGGGCTGGTCTGCTGCGCGAGGCGGTTCGGCATCGCTCTCAACCTACCCGCGAGCGGACAAGTCAAGTATTGGGTGTTGGCACTCACGGAAACTTGGGCTGGGTTTCCCGTTTATGGGAGAGAAATCCTTTCCCGCTGGGTAACCGAATACCGTCACTCTCGTGAAGAACAACCAGGGACAGGGGCAGTCGGACCCGGCTGTCGAGGCCGTGCTGTCGAAATTGGCACCCGAGGACCGGGCGGTGATCCAGGGCGCCCTCGAGCGGGCCGAGAAGACCGAGGCCGAACTGCGCTTTCTCGCCGACCACGACTCGCTGACCGGTCTGGTCAACCGGCGCCGGTTCCGGGCCGAGCTCGACCAATACGTCTCCTTCGCCGCCCGCTACGGCGGCCGCGGCGCCGTGATGGTGATCGACATCGACGGGCTGAAGGAGGTCAACGATCGCCTCGGCCACCAGGCCGGCGACACCTTGATCCGCCGCGTCTCCGGGATTCTCCGCGAACGGGTCCGCGCCACCGACATCGTCGCCCGCCTCTCCGGCGACGAGTTCGCGGTGCTGATGCCGCAGACCGACACCGGCGGTGCTCTGCAGCTGGGCGAGGACCTGCGCGCCCAGGTCGCCGAGGGAATGCCGCTCAACTCCGAGATCGACGGCGCCACGATCAGCGTCGGGATCGCGATGTTCGGCGGCCAGGGCGAGGTCGGCGCCGAGTCGGTGCTGGTCGCCGCCGACCAGGCGATGTACGAGGCGAAGGGGGAGGGGCGGAACCGGATCACCCTTTTCCATGCGGCGGGTGAGGACGGGGCCGTCCCGCCCCGGCCGCAGACCACCAGCGCCAGGATCCGCGACGCCCTCACCCAGAACCGCTTGCGCCTGGCGACGCAGCCGATCCGCAGCCTCGCCTCCGGCGGGATTGAGCGCTACGAGCTGCTGCTTCGGATGACCGGCGAAAGCGGCGAGCTGCTGCCCGCCGCCGACTTCATCGACGTCGCCGAGCGCTCCGGGATGGTGCAGGAGCTCGACCGCTGGGTCGTCACCCAGGCGCTGGAACTGATCGGCGAGCGCGAGAAGGCCGGCTCGCCGGTCTCCCTGCACATGAACATCTCCGGGGCCTCGGTCACCGACCTCTCGGTGCTCGAATTCATCGAACGCAGGCTCGACGAAGGCGAGGCCGACCCCGCCCGCTGCACCTTCGAGATCACGCAGACGGCGCGGGTCGAGGACTACGAGACCGCCGCCGGCTTCGCCGACCGGCTGACCGAGTTCGGCTGCGAAGTCGCGATCGACGACTACGGCGCCGGCTTCGGCCCCTTCGCCTACCTGCAAAAGGTCCCGTTCGACGTGATCAAGATCGACGGCGCCTTCATCCGCGACCTGCCCCGCAACGACGCCGACCAGCTGACCGTGAAGGCGATCGTCGACATCGCCCGCGGCCTCGGCAAGCGCACGATCGCCGAGTTCGTCGAGGACGAGGCCACGCGGGGGCTGCTGCAGGAGTACGGCGTCGACATGGCCCAGGGGTACCACCTGGGCAGGCCGACAGACGTCGCCGAGGGGCTAGCTCCCGCGTAAAAACGCCCGTTTGATCTTGCCGCTGCTGGTCTTCGGCAGCTCGTCGGCGAACTCGACGATGCGGGGGAACTTGTAGGGGGCGGTCTCGCGTTTGCAGTGCTCCTGCAGCTCGCGAACGAGAGTGTCGTCGGCGCCGTTGCCGGGCGTGCCGTCGCGGAGGACGACGATCGCGCGGACGACCGAGCCGCGCTCGGGGTCGGGGGCGGCGACCGCGGCGGCGTCGGCGACGGCGGGGTGGGAGAGGAGGGCGGACTCGACCTCGGTGGGGCCGATCCGGTAACCGGAGGAGAGGATGATGTCGTCGCCGCGGCCCTCGAAGTAGAGGTAGCCGTCCTCGTCTTCCCGCACGAGGTCGCCCGTCTCCCACCACTCGCCCTCGAAGCGCTCGCCGTCGAGGTAGCGCGAGAAGAAGGTGGGGGAGGAGGAGGCGCGCAGCTGCAGTTCCCCCGCGACGATCCGCGTCTCCATCCCCGGCAGCGTCTTCCCCATCGACCCCAGCCGCACCGGCTCGCCGACGAGATTGGCGGTGACCTGCCCGGTCTCGGTCTGCCCGTAGCCGTCGGCCGGCTCGAGCCCGGTCGCCTCGCGAAAGGCCGCGATCGTCTCGGGGTCCAGGGGCTCCCCAGCCGAGACCATCCGCCGCAGCTTCGGCAGCGGCCGCAACTGGGTGCGCCGCGCCAGCATCCGGTACTCCGTCGGCGCCTGGCAGAGCACGTCGACCCCCAGCGCCGCCGCGAAGTCGAGCCGCTCGGCCGGGTCGAACCGCCCGTCGTGGATGACCGCCGCGGCCCCCGTGACCCAAGGCGCGAGAAACACGTTCCGAGCCGACTTCGACCACCCCGTCGCAGTCGTGCACCAGGCCAGATCCCCCTTCCGCGACCCGAACCAATGCTCCGCCTGCACCCGCTGGCCCATCAGATAGCGGTACCCATGCACAACCCCCCGCGGCTCTCCCGTGGTGCCAGAGGTAAAAACGATCAAAGCCGGATCCTCGCCGTCCATCTCCTCAACCGCGGCGGGAGTCTCCTGCGCCTGGTCCTCATCGAGCGCCCGAGCAACGTCAGCCATCGTCATCAGGGGCACCCCCTCGGGCATCTCGGCCAACAGCCCTTCCTCGCCCACGCAAAGCTTGGGATTCGCCGCCGCCACCCGATGCTCCAGATCGTGCCGCCGCAGCATCGTGTTGCAAGGCAGAGCCACCGCCCCCATCCGCCAACAAGCAAGCAGCGTCAAAACCCACTCGATCCGATTCCCCACCAACGTCATCACGACGTCGCCTCGTTCAACCCCCCGAGCAGCAAACGCCCCCGAGAGCCCCGCCGACTGCGCGATCAATTCCCCGAAATAGTGATCCCGCCGATTCCCCTCAGCATCGATCGCCACAATCCCCAGCCGCGAAGCCGGCGACCGCTCCAGTAGATCCTCAATCAGATTCAAGCTGCGGATCGTAGTAGCACCCGGTACCCCTCCCACAGAGGCTCATGAGACTACGTAGGCACCCAGCACCCCCGCCCCAGCTGCGCGACGGTCTCTGGGGGAGGGGTACCGGGTGCTACGCCTACCTACCTGGCTACCGAAGTTCGGCAGACGTCTTCTTCAGCAACTGCCGGGCGATGATCAGGAGCTGGATCTGCTGCGTGCCCTCGAAGATGTCGAGGATCTTCGAGTCGCGGGCCCACTTCTCCAGCAGCTCGTTCTCGCCGTAGCCGATGCTGCCGCAGAGCTCGACGCAGCCAAGGGTGACGTCGACGCCGGTGCGCCCCGCCTTCGCCTTCGCCATCGAGGCCTGGAGCGAGTTCGGCTTCGAGTTGTCAGCCATCCAGGCGGCCTGGAGGGTGAGCAGCCAGGCGGCCTCGTAGTCGGCCTCCATTTCCAGGAAGCGAGCTGCGGCGGCGTGCTGGTTGTTGGCGGGGACGTCGTAGTCGATCTCGACACCCGCCTTCTTCAGCTGCTTCCGCGTCTCTTCGAGCGCGGCACGGGTGACGCCGACGGCCATCGCCGCGACCAGCGGCCGGGTGTTGTCGAACGTTTCCATGACGCCCGCGAAGCCCTTCTCTTTGACCTCCGGGTCCCCGAGCAGCGCCTCTTTCGGCACCCGGCAGTCCTGCAGGGTGAAGTTGGCGGTGTCGGAGGCGCGGATCCCGAGCTTGTGCTCGAGCCGGTCCAGCTTCAGGCCGGGGTTGTCGCGCTCGACGATGAACGACTTGATCGCCGCCCGCCCTTTCGAGCGGTCGAGCGAGGCCCAGACGACGATCAGGTCGGCCCGGTCGCCCGAGGTGACGAAGATCTTCTCGCCGTTGAGGACGTATTCGTCGCCGTCGAGCTCGGCGGTGGCGCGGATCGCGGCGGAGTCCGAGCCGGCTTCCGGCTCGGTGATCGCCATCGCCGCCCACTTGCCGCCGTAGCGCTTCAGCTGCTCCTCGGTCGCGACCGAGGCGATCGCCGAGTTGCCGAGCCCCTGGCGCGGCATCGAGAGCAGCAGGCCGACGTCGCCCCAGCAGAGCTCGATGATGCCGAGCACGGTGGAGAGGTTGGAGCCGTTGCGGTTCTCGCCGTCGGCGGCTTTCTCGCGACGGACGCCGGCGGCACCGGCGCCGCCGATGTCGGAGCCCTCGTTCATGCCGTCGATCAGCGACGCCAGCATGTCGAGCTCTTTCGGGTAGGAGTGCTCGGCCTCGTCGTATTTGCGCGAGATCGGGCGGAACACCTCGGTGGCGACCTGGTTTGCCTGGTTCGCCAGCGGCTTGAACTTCTTCGGTATCTCGAGGTTGATCATGGTTTCCTTTCGCTCTCCAGGCGAGGCCTAGACGAGCAGGGCGCCCTCCATCACGCCCGCGGCTCGGAGGTCGCGGTACCAGCGCTCGACCGGGTGCTCCTTGACGAAGCCGTGGCCGCCGAGCAGCTGGACGCCGTCGGAGCCGATCTTCATCCCCTTCGTCGTGCAGAGCTTGCGGGCGATCGCCGCCTCGCGGCCGAAGCTCTCGCCGCGGTCGGCGCGGCTCGCCGCCCGGTAGGTCGCCAGCCGCATCGCGTTCGACTCGATGCCGATGTCGGAGACGGCGAAGGCGACGCCCTGCCGGTTGGAGATCGGTTCGCCGAACGCCTGGCGGTCGTTGACGTAGGGGATCACGTAGTCGAGGACGGCCTGCGCGGTCCCGCTCGCGAGCGCGCACCAGGCGATCCGCGAGCGGTTGACGCAGGCGGCGTAGTCCTTGGCTTTGGCGTTCCCCTCGCCGAGCAGCGCGTTGCCCGGCAGTTTGACTTTGTCGATCAGGAGGCGGCCGGTGGCGGCGGGGCGCAGCCCCATCGCCGGCTCGTCCTCGATCGAGAGGCCTTTGGCGCCGGACTCGACCACGAACAGGGCCGGGCCGATGCCCTCGGCGTCGGCGGCGACGACGAACAGCTCGCAGTCCTTGGCCCGGGCCAGCAGCGACTTGGCGCCGCTGAGGACCCACTCGTCCCCTTTCTTCTTCGCCTTCGTCTCTAGCTGGAAGGGGTCGAAGAGCGGCCGCGGCTCGAGGATCGCCAGCGCCGCGGCGGGAATGTCCTCGCCGGTGAAGGCAGGGAGGTAGGTCGCCTCTTGCTCCGCGCTGCCCCAGAGGCCGATCGCGGTCGCGACCGCGCCGGGGGCCATGGCGGCGTAGGCGATGCCCATGTCGCCGTGGGCGAGCGCCTCGCCGATCAGGACGGTGGTGACGGCCGACTGCTCGGTCATCACGCCGCCGAGCTCCTCGGGGACGCCGAGCATGTTGACGCCGAGCTCGTTCGCCTGGTCGAGGATCTCCTTCGGCGTCTCCCGCTTCTCGTCGGCCTCCAGCGCCGCCTTGCGGATCTGGTCCTCGGCGAAGGCGCGCCCCGCCTCCTGGAACATCTGCTGCTCGTCGTCGGGCGTGAGGTCGAAGAGCCCGGTCGACTTGCCCTTCTTCTGGCGGGCCGGTTTGCCGAGCTTCTGCGCCGCCTTGAAGGTGCGGCCGGCCGCGGTCGCGCCCTTGAACCCGTTCTTGGTCCCCTGGAAGAGGGCCTGCTCGACCTGCTTGCGGATGCGGATGCGGTCCAGCAGGTCGGAGCCCGCGAGGCGGTTGAGCGCCCGCAGGCCGTAGCCCATGCTGCGCTCCGCCATCCCCTTGTTCTCGGTGGTGGTGCTCACTTGGTCTTCCCTCCGGTTTTGGCGGATTTGGATTTGGTTTTCGATTGCGATGCGCTTTTCGACGGCCGCACGCGACCGTCGAGGTGGGGCGTGCCCTTCTTCGCGTCGCGGACGGCGAAGAGGATCTCCTCGCCCTGAACAGCGCTGTGAACAGCAGAGGCGAACTCGACCCGCGCCGGCAGCAAGACCGGCTTGCGGAAGCGGACCTCGACCTCGAAGCTGTCGGGCAGCTTGCTTTCGAGCTGGGCCAGGGCCCGCGCCTTCGTCCACATCCCGTGCGCGATCGCGCCGGGGAAGCCGAGCGGCTTCGCGGTCAGCGAGTGCATGTGGATCGGGTTGCGGTCGCCCGAGACGCCGGCGTAGCGGCGGCCGAGGTCGCCGGGCAGCTTCCACTCGGCGCCGGCGGGCGCGTCGGCGGGGAGGGAATCGAAGCCCTTCTCCTGCTTCGGCGCGTCGCCATTCGACTTGCCGCGGCGCAGCATCGTGCTGACGCTCTCCCAGACCACCTTGCCATCGACCAGGACCTCGGTCTCCAGCGAGAAGGTCTTCCCTTTCGGGTGCGGCTGCAGCTTCGTCGGCCGCACCCGGATCGTCATCTCCTCGTGGATCCCGATCGGGCGCTTCTGGGCGATCGAGTTCTCGACGTGGATGAGGCCGACCGCCCCGAACGGGAAGGAGCCGTCGCTCATCACCGCCATATGCAGCGGGAAGGCGAGCATGTGCGGGTAGGTCGGGGGGAGGGTGTCGCGGAGGGCGAAGCCGCAGACCTTGGCGTAGGCGGCGACGTCCTCCGGCTCGGCGACGACCCCCGCCAGCTCGAGTTCGAGCCCGTCGGGGATCTCGCCGCCCCCGCCCGGGACGAACGGGAGCAGCGAGGCGCCGGGGATCATCGGCAGCGCCGCCCGCGCGTAGAGCGGGAGGATGCTGGGGGAGCTTTCGAGGGTCTTCGCCATGCGTTACGCCCCCAGCAGGCTCTGGCCGCAGACGCGGACGACGTTGCCGTTGACGCCGGTTGAGGCGGGGCTGGCGAACCAGGCGATCGTCTCGGCGACATCGACCGGGAGGCCGCCCTGCGAGAGGCTGGAGAGCCGGCGGCCGGCTTCGCGCGGGCCGATCGGCATCGCCGCGGTCATCTGCGTCTCGATGAAGCCCGGGGCGACCGCGTTGATCGTCGCTTTGCGTTTCGCCAGCTCCGGCGCCATCGCTTCGACCATCCCGATCACGCCGGCCTTGGAGGAGGCGTAGTTGGTCTGGCCGTTGTTGCCGGCGATCCCCGCCATCGAGGAGACGCCGACGATCCGCCCGTTGCCGTTCAGCAGTTTCTTGCCGAGCAGGGCGTCGTTGATCCGCTCCTCCGAGGAGAGGTTGATCTCCATCAGCTGCGCCCAGCGCTCTTCCGGCATCTTCGCGATCGTCCGGTCTTTGGTCACGCCGGCGTTGTGGACGACGACGTCGACCCCGTCGGAGAGCTCGGAGGCGATCGTCTCGGGGGCCTCGTCGGCGGTGATGTCGATCTCGATCGAGCGACCGCCGATCGCGTCGGTCACCGCCTTGAGGTCGGCCGACATCTGGGGGATGTCGAGGCCGACGACCTCGGCCCCGTCGCGGGCGAGGGTGTTGGCGATCGCGGCGCCGATCCCGCGCGAGGCGCCGGTGACCAGCGCCACCTTGCCGGCGAGCGGCTGCTCCCAGTCGATCTGCGGGCTCGGGGCGACGCCTACCCCGACCCGAATTACTTGTCCGGAGACGTAGGCCGATTTCGGCGAGAGGAGGAAGCGCAGCGTCGACTCCAGCTGGTCCTCGGCGCCGGGCTCGATGTAGACGAGCTGGGCCGTCGACCCGCGACCGCCGATCTCCTTGCCGAGCGAGCGGGTGAAGCCCTCCAGCGCCCGCTGGGCGATCTGGGCCGGAACCGATCCGGCTTCCTCGGGCGGGGTGCCGAGGACGACGGCGCGGCCGCTGCGCTGCAGGCGGGCGACCGCCGGGTAGAAGAAGCGCTGCAGCTCAACCAGCTCGGTCGAGTCGGCGATCCCGGTCGCGTCGAAGACCAGCGCCTTTGCCTTGCCCTCGGCGCCGGCCCGTTCGGCCTTGATGCTGTCGAGGATGCCGGCGATCGCCTTGCCGAGGCGCCCGGCGGGCGCTCCGTCGTAGAGCACCGGGCCGGCGACGACCGGCTGGCCCTCCTGGTAGCGGTCGAGCGAGACCGGCTGCGGCAGCCCGAGCTGCTTGGCGATCGTGCCGACGAGCGGCGCGTTGACAACTTGTGAGTAGCGGTCAGCCATCGTTACTTGGCACCTCCCGGGGCCTCGAGGATCGCGACGACACCCTGGCCGGCGGCGGCGCAGATGCTGATCACGCCGCGGCCTTTGCCGTCTTCGTTCAGTTGCTTGGCGAGGCTGGCGACGATCCGGCCGCCGGTCGCGGCGAACGGGTGAGCGGCCGCCAGCGAGCCGCCGTTGACGTTGAGCTTGGCGCGGTCGATCGGCCCGAGCGGTTTTTTCCGGCCGAGCTTCTCGGTGCAGAACTCCTCGTCTTCCCAGGCCTTCAGGGTGCAGAGCACCTGCGCGGCGAAGGCCTCGTGGATCTCGTAGTAGTCGAAGTCCTGCAGTTTCAGGCCGGCGCGGTCGAGCATCCGCGGCATCGCGTAGGCGGGCGCCATCAGCAGGCCTTCGCGCTTGTGGACGTGGTCGACGGCGGCGGTCTGCGCCTCGGTGATGTAGGCGAGGATCGGCAAGCCGCGCTCTTTCGCCCACTCCTCGGAGGCGAGGAGGACCGTGGAGGCGCCATCGGAGAGCGGGGTCGAGTTGGCCGCCGTCATCGTCCCCTCGGGGCCGCCGAAGACCGGTTTCAGCTTCGCCAGCTTCTCCATGCTCGAGTCCGGCCGCAGGTTCTGGTCGCGGTCGAGCCCGATGTAGGGGGTGATCATGTCGTCGAAGAAGCCGCGGTCGTAGGCGGCGGCGAGGTTCTTGTGGCTCTTCACCGCGAGCTCGTCCTGCTCCTCGCGGCCGATCTCCCATTCGGTCGCCATGATCGCGCAGTGCTCGCCCATCGAGAGGCCGGTGCGCGGCTCCTCGTTGCGGGGGATCGCCGGGACGATGTGGCCGGGGCGGACCTTGGTCAGCGTCTTCAGCTTGCCGACGGTCGAGCGCTCGCGGTTGGCCTCGAGCAGGGTCTCGCGCAGGTCCTCGTTGAGCGCGATCGGCGCATCGGAGGTGGTGTCGGCACCGCAGGCGATCCCAGAGTCGATCTGGCCGAGGGCGATCTTGTTGGCGACGAGGATCGTCGTCTCCAGCCCGGTGCCGCAGGCCTGCTGCACGTCGTAGGCGGGGGTCTCGGGGGCGAGACGGGTGCTGAGCACGCTCTCGCGGGTGAGGTCGCGGTCGCGCGAGTGCTTGAGGACGGCGCCGCCGGCGACCTCGCCGAGCGTCTCGCCCTGGAGGCCGTAGCGGTCGATCAGCCCGTCGAGGGCGGCGGTCAGCATGTCCTGGTTGCTCGCGTGCGAGTAGACGCTGTTGGAGCGCGCGAAGGGGATCCGGTTGCCGCCGACGACGGCGACTTTGCGGGTTTTGGCGTTCATTTGGGGGAGGGTCCTCCTTGGGATGAGTTGGAAGTGGGGGTGGGGGTCGTGCGGCCGCGGAGGCCGGGCTCGACGGTGGAGACGAGGAGGGCGGCGGCGTCCTCGGCGGTGATCGCCTCGGTCCGCAGCCACCAGCGCGCCAGCGCCTCGGAGGCGCCGAGCAGGGCGGTGGAGAGGGCTTCGACTTCGACCTTGGCGCCTTCGCGGCGCCGCATCGGCAGCTGGGCCAGCAGCGAGGCGGAAACGAGGTCGAGGATCTGCCCCCGATAAGCGGCGACCCGCTCGAAGACCTCGCCGGCCTGGGGGAGGGTCTCGTCGAAGAGCACCGCCCAGGCGGAGCGGTCGCTGTCGAGGAAGGAGAAGAAGGCGCGAACGCCGGCCCCGAGCGCGTCGGCGGGGTTTTCGGTCTCCCGCACCGCCTCGGCGATGGTCGCGATCAAGGAGTCGCCCGCCCGCTCCATGCAGGCGATGTAGAGCCGCTCCTTGTTGCCGAAGTAGTTGTAGAGCAGCGGCTTCGTGACCCCGATCGCCGAAGCGATCTCGTCCATCGTCACCGCCGCGTACCCACGCTCCGCAAACAACGCGTGCGCCGCCCCGAGCGTCTGCTCCATGCGGTCGTCCCGCGAGAGCCGAGTGCGAACCGATGCATCCATCGGTGCAAACGTTACCGCAATATAAATTTATACCGACGTAACGTGATGGACCTCACAAGATCAAGCTGCCGGGCAAGGCTGGAGATTCAATGAGAGCGACCCATCGACCGCATGACGTGGCGGCCTCTCCAGTTGTTCCCTGCCCGACAGCAAGTCGTGAGGAGGACGGGGGACTCGAACCCCATCCGAGGAGCGACCCCGGACTTCCGCGTGTCAAGCGGTTGCGGCACCTCGCCGCTTCGTCCTCCACCTCTATAAGGCGGCAGCAGGAAAAACTCTCCCCCCCTTTGACGAAGAAGAGGGCAAGGGAGTACGCTCAAAGCCACGTGTGTCAAGCGGTTCGGGGGTAGCTCCCCCGCACGAAAAGACCCGCTTCGGCGGGTCTTCGTGATTCAAGGGTCTTGGAGCGGCTCTACGAAAGCTCGGTCCGTCGTAGGGCTTCTTGACGGCACGGCGCCCGGCGCTTGCTCGATGTAGTGGCTGCAAGGAACGCACCTGCCGACGGTCTCTACGCCACAAGATCAAGCTGCCGGGCAAGGCTGGAGATCGGATGGGAGCTACCCATCGGCCGCATGACGTGGCGGCCTCTCCAGTCGTTCCCTGCCCGACAGCAAGTCGTGAGGAGGACGGGGGACTCGAACCCCATCCGGAGAGCGACTCCGGACTCACGGTTATCAACCGTTCGCGGCGCCTCGCCGCTTCATCCTCCACCTCTATAAGGATCCAGCGACGAAAACTCTCCCCTCTTGACGGGATTGGTGCAGAGGGCTAGCCTCGACCACGGTTATCAACCGTTCCGGGGGTAGCTCCCCCGCACGAAAAAGACCCGCTTCGGCGGGTCTTCGTGATTCAGGGATGGAAACCGGGAGCTAGGAGAGCTCGGTGCCGTCGTAGAGCTTCTTGACGTGCACGGTGCCCGGGGGGCTGGCCTCGATGCAGAGGCGGCAGAGGACGCACTCGTCGACGTTGGGGTCGACGATCTCGACAGTGCCGTCGACGTCCTTGTAGATGTCGACGGGGCAGACTTCCTCGAGCTTCGCGGCGATCGCGGCATCGTTCTTGATGCTGTCCTCGACGGAAATGTCGATGAAGACCTTGTTCATTGAATCGGGGTTCAGTTGCTCGGGCATCAGGCGGTCGCTCCCAGTTTCTCCTTGACCACGTCCGGAATCTCGTCGATGCGCTCGACGACGCGGATGCCGGCGGCTTCGAGGCGGGCGATCTTCTCGGTCGCGGTGTCCTCTTTGCCCTCGACGATCGTGCCGGCGTGGCCGAAGCTCATGCCTTTCATCTCCTCGTCGTCCATGAATTTGCCCGCCATGAAGGCGACGATCGGGAGGCGGGAGTTGTTGTCCTTGACCCATTCGGCGAGCTGGGCCTCCATGCGGCCGCCGGGCTCGGTGTAGATGACGATCGCCTCGGTCTGCTCGTCGGCCTCGAAGTAGGGCATCAGCTCGGCGTAGGTGGAGCCGATGATCGCGTCGCCGCCGATCGAGACGGCGGTGGAGACGCCGAGGCCGGCCTGGGTCAGCGAGGAGGAGATCTCGGTGGTCATCCCGCCCGAGCGGCTCATCACTCCGACGCGGCCGGGCTGGTAGGCCTTGGCGGCGTCTTTGGCGGGACCGCCGATGCCGCCCATCTTGCAGACCTCGGGGACGATCAGGCCGAGGCAGTTTGGCCCGATGATCCGGGCGCCGCGCATGTCGGCCAGCTCGACCATCTGGGCGACGTCGCCGCGCGGGATCCGCTCGGTGACGACGACGATCAGCTTGATCCCGTTCTCGATCGCCTCCAGCACGGCGTCCTTGGTGAAGGCGGGGGGGACGGTGACGACGGAGCCGTCGATCGGGCCGCCGTGGTGCTCGACCGCCTGGGCGACGGTGTCGAAGACCGGGACGCCGTGGACCTCGCGGCCCTTGCGGCCGGGAGTGACGCCGCCGACGACCTTGGAGCCGTAGTCGAGGCACTCCTTGGTCAGGTTGACCGCCTCGCGGCCGGTGATCCCCTGGACGATGAAGGTCGTGTCCTTGTTCAGGAGGATGCTCATGCCGGCGCTCCCTGGATCTTGGCGACGGCGCGGCCGGCGGCCTCCCACATCGAGACCGAGCGGTCGCAGTACTCGACGCCGTACTTCTCGAGGATCTTGAAGCCCTCGTCCTCCCAGGCGCCGGGAATGCGGAAGATCGCGATCGTCTCGCCGGGGTCCTTGCCGAGCTCGAGGCAGGCCTTGATCACGCCACGCGCGACGATGTCGACGCGGGTGTTGGAGACGATCGACATCATCACCGCGATCTTCTCGACGCCGTCCTTTTCCAGCACCTCCTTGGCGAGGCCGCAGGCCTTCTGGACCGAGGGGTTGCCGCCGATCTCCGAGTAGTTGGCCGGCTGGCCGCCCTGGTTGCGGACCGCGTCGGTCAGGGTCAGCGAGCCGCCGCCGGCGCCGATCACGAGGCCGAGGTTGCCGGTGAAGCCGTGGTCCTTGCCCTGGATCACTCCGCGGTGATCGGCGGCGTCGATCGCGCTGACGTTCTTCTCGAAGTCGGAGGGCTCGTAGGTCTCGCGGGTGTCGTCCTCGGCGATCGCCAGCTCCTTGCGGAGGAGTTTCTTCTGCCGGCCAACCGCCTCGTTCTCCATCTCCATGTGGGCGTCGAGGGCGACGAAGCTGCCGTCGGTCAGCTCGGCCAGCGGGTTGATCTCGGCGAGGGTCATGTCGTTGTCGCGGAAGAGGCGGGCGAGGCGGGCGAGCACCGGGGTCGCCCGGTTCAGCTGCGAGCCGGTGACGCCGGTGGCGGCGACGACCTGCTTGGCCTCGAAGTCGGAGACGGGGAGGAGGTTGGAGACGTGGCCTTTGCCGACGTGGTCCGGGTGTTTTTCCGCGACCTCCTCGATGTCGATCCCGCCCATGTCGCTGAACAGCATCAGCGGCTTCTTCGCGGTCCCGTCCCAGACGACCCCCGCGTAGTACTCCTGCTTGACCTCGGCTTTGGGATCGACGAGAACGCCGCGCGGCATGTGCCCGTTGATCTCCAGCTTCAAGATCTCCTCGGCGTGCTGGGCGGCCTCGTCGGGCGTATCGGCGAACTTGACGCCGCCGGCCTTCATCCGGCCCCCGGTCAGCACCTGGCTCTTGATCACGACCGGCCCGCCGATTTCCTCGGCGACCTTCCGCGCCTCGTCGGCAGACGTGCAGAACCCGTACCGCGTGACGGGAATCCCCGCCAACTCAACGATCTTCCTGGCCTCGTACTCGTAAAAGCGCATCAGCGGCGCGGAACCCTATCCAACCTCGCCACCCCACCACCGCGAGACCGCAAAATTCCTTCTCCAGGAAGGGTTTTTGCGGTCTCGGTGAACCCAGCTCCCCCTAAGACCTTTGCTGGAGTGCCGGAAGCGGGGGTCGGGTGGGGGTCGCTGGGTACTCAGCATGGAGCCGGGCCACCGACTCTTGAGGCGCTAGCAGGCAAACGCCCCTCCCGGCGGAGGTGCTCCCAGCGACCCCCACCCGACCCCCGCGCACCCCAAGTCACCCGGCAATGTCGACCCCCCTTGCTTTACTGCCGCGGGTGCTTCCCGCTTCCCCCGGGCGGAAGATCCGCTTGCGGTCCTCCGTTTTCCTCGTGCTGATGCTGGTTTTTGGCGCTGTGGCGCTGCCTGGATGCGGCACCGTTGTCAGTCGGGAAAAGCTCCAGGACACGATCCAGGCTTCGCTAGAAGACTCGATTCATGAAAAGATCAAGGCCGTCGATTGCCCCTCAGATCAGTCTGTAGACCCGGGCGCGACGTTTACCTGCGACGTGATTTTTGTCGATGACAGGCGGGAAGTAGCGATCTTGAAGATTCGTAACAAGGATGCCGACATCTCGATGATCGGCCTCAAACCGAAGAATTAGAGAGAGGCGAATGAGCGATCTGACCACTGCCCCGGACGAGTTGACGACCCACTCCAAGCTGCTCAGCTGGGTTGATGAAATCGCCTCTCTCACGGAACCCGACTCCGTCTACTGGTGCGACGGCAGCGCCGAGGAGTACGACCGCCTCGCCCAGGTCCTGATCGACGCCGGCACCTTCGAGAAGCTCTCCGACGCTAAGCGCCCGAACTCCTACCTCGCCCTCTCCGACCCCGGCGACGTTGCCCGCGTCGAAGACCGCACCTTCATCTGCTCCGAGCGGGAGGAGGACGCCGGGCCGACCAACAACTGGCGCGAACCTGCCGAGATGCGGGCGACCCTGAACGAGCTCTTCAAGGGCTCGATGAAGGGCCGGACCATGTATGTCGTCCCCTTCTCGATGGGTCCGCTCGGCTCGGAGATCTCCGAGATCGGCGTGCAGCTCACCGACTCCGCCTACGTCGCCACCAACATGCGGATCATGACCCGGATGGGCAAGGCCGCCCTCGACGTGCTTGGCTCCGACGGCGAGTTCGTCCCCTGCGTCCACTCGGTCGGGATGCCGCTGACCGAGGGCGTCGAAGACGTCTCCTGGCCCTGCAACGAGGCCAACAAGTACATCGTCCACTACCCGGACACCCGCGAAATCTGGTCCTTCGGCTCGGGCTACGGCGGCAACGCCCTGCTCGGCAAGAAGTGCTTCGCGCTGCGGATCGCCTCGGCGATGGCCCGCGACGAGGGCTGGCTCGCCGAGCACATGCTGATCCTCAAACTGACCTCCCCCGAGGGCAAGGTCAAGTACATCACCGGCGCCTTCCCCTCGGCCTGCGGCAAGACCAACCTGGCGATGCTGGTCCCGACCCTGCCCGACTGGAAGGTCGAGACCGTCGGCGACGACATCGCCTGGATGAAATTCGGCGAGGACGGCCGCCTCCACGCGGTCAACCCCGAGGCCGGGTTCTTCGGCGTCGCCCCGAACACCAGCCACAAGACGAATCCGAACGCGATGGACACGATCGAGCGGAACACGATCTTCACCAACTGCGCCAAGACCGACGACGGCGACATCTGGTGGGAGGGGATGACCGGCGAGCCGCCGGCGCACGCGATCGACTGGCACGGCAACGACTGGACCCCCGAGTCCGAGACGCCCGCCGCGCACCCGAACGCGCGCTTCACCACCCCCGCCTCCCAGTGCCCCTCGATCGCGCCGGAGTGGGAGGACCCCGCCGGCGTCCCGATCGACGCCTTCCTCTTCGGCGGCCGCCGCGCCACCGTCGTGCCGCTGGTGCAGGAAGCGTTCGACTGGGAGCACGCGGTCTTCATGGGGGCGACGATGTCCTCGGAGACCACCGCCGCCGCGGCCGGCGCCGTCGGCCAGCTCCGCTTCGACCCGATGGCGATGCTGCCCTTCTGCGGCTACAACATGGGCGACTACTTCGCCCACTGGCTGAAGATCGGCCAGCGCGAGGCCGCCCAGCTGCCGCGCGTCTTCTACGTCAACTGGTTCCGCAAAGACGCCGACGGCAAGTTCCTCTGGCCCGGCTTCGGCGAGAACTCGCGCGTGCTCGCCTACGTCTTCCGCCGCTGCAACGGCGAGGGGGAGACGGTCGAGACCCCGATCGGCCTCGTGCCGGCGGCGGGCGAGCTCGACACCGAGGGCCTGGATCTCTCCGACGAGGCCATGCAGGCGCTGCTGACCGTCGACGAGGACAAGCTGAAGGCCGAGATCGAGCAGGTCAAGGAGCACCTCGCCAAGTTCGGGGACGACCTGCCGGACGAGATCCGGGCGCAGCTCGAGAAGCTCGAGGCGCGGCTCGGCTGACCCGCGGATCCCCGCCGCTGCGGCCGGATGGCCGCGACGGCGTGCATTCCGCCAGCAGGAGCGGCATGATGGGTGATCGTGAGCCTCGCGCGCCCATCCGCGAGCTCTCGGCCGGAGGACCGGCTGCTGGAGCTGATCGACGAGCAGGTGTCCCCTGACCGCGCACAGGCGGTCCGGACGTTCGCCCGCGCGTACCTGCGCCGCCTGGGCGGCGGCGACAGCTCGGAGGGGATCGAGCCGGAGGCGCTGCTGGGAGAGGTCCTGTC
>DATLQI010000010.1:0-33332 GCA_035535295.1 Solirubrobacterales bacterium | reverse complement strand
GTTGCGCGAGAACCGCCTCCGCGCGCGGATCAAGGTACTGATCGACAAGATCGGCATCGACGCCTTCCGCGAGATGGTCGAGGAGGAGCTCCAGGGCGACTGGGTCGGCGAGCGCCACTTCGACGTCGAGCGCCTCAAGCTCATCGATGACGAGGAGGCCAAGGCGCCGCCGCCGCCCGGCACGTCCGGCAGCCCGAACGGCGACCGCTCGGAGTTCGACCACTTCCTCCAGGCCAACGTCAAGCCGCAGCGCCAGGAGGGGTTCAGCGCGATCGAGGTGAAGGTGACCCGCGGCGATCTGACCCCCGAGCAGCTTCGCGGCCTGGCCACGATCATGCGCGAGTTCAGCGGCGGCTACGCCCGTACCACCGTGCAGCAGAACCTGGTCCTGCGCTGGGTGCGCGACGAGTCGCTCTACGACGTCTGGGAGCGACTCGGCGAGCTGGGCCTCGATGGCACCGGGCCCCGCGAGATCACCGATGTGGTCAGCTGCCCGGGCACCGACAGCTGCAAGCTCGGGATCACCAGCTCGATGGGCCTCAACCAGGTGGTCCAAGAGCGGCTCGAGGCGATGCAGATCAGCGATCCGCTGACCAAGCGCATCCACGTCAAGATGTCGGGCTGCCCGAACGGCTGCGCCCAGCACCACATCGCCAACATCGGCTTCTACGGCGCCTCGCTGAAAGTGAACGGCCGCCAGATGCCGGCCTACATCCCGCACATCGGCGGCAACTTCGAAGGCGGTCCGGTCGCCTTCGGCAAGCGGCTGAAATCGCGCCTGCCGGCCAAACGCGTCCCCGAGGCCGTCGAGCGCTGGATCCAGCTCTACGAGACCGAGCGCAACGAGGGCGAGGAGTTCAACCCGTTCGTCGAGCGCGTCGGCGCCGAGCCCTTCGAAGCCGCGGTCAAGGAGCTGACCCTGCCGGCCGAGTTCAGCCTGGAGACGATGCAGGAGTTCATCGACTGGAACCGCTCGAGCCCGTACGAGGTCGTGCGCGGAGAGGGGGAGTGCGCGATCTGAATCGCGCATGCCCGCGATGAAGCCGCCTCCCGTCACTCTCTCCGGCACCGTGCCTACACCGGCTGACCTCGACCACGAGGAAATCGCCGCTGAGCTCGAGGACGCCAGCGCCCAGGAGGCGCTCGCTTGGATGTTCGAGAACTTCGGCAGCAACCACTACATCGCCTGCTCCTTCCAGAAAACCAGCAGCGTCACCGCCCACCTGGCGAGCACGATCAACCCCGAGGCGCGCTTCTTCTACCTCGACACCGAGGTCCTCTTCGAGGAGAGCTACGAGACCCGTGACCGGCTCGCCGAGGCGCTGGGGATCGAGTTCGACCGCTTCCACAACATGACCCTCGAGGAGCAGGAGGCCGAGCACGGCCCGGAGCTGTGGAACCGCAACCCCGACGCCTGCTGTGGAATCCGCAAGGTCGAGCCGATGCGCCAGGCCCTCTCTTCCGTAGACTGCTGGGTCGCCGGCGTCCGCCGGGCAGACTCCAGCAGCCGTTCCAAGACGCCGAAGTTCGGCTGGGACAAGCGCTTCAACCTCTGGAAGCTGAACCCCCTCGCGGACTGGTCCGAGCGCGACGTCTGGAACTACATCCGTGAGCACCACCTCCCGTACAACCCGCTTCACGATCGCGGCTACCCGTCGATCGGATGCACCCACTGCACCCAGCCGGTCGAACCGGGTGGGGATCTGCGCGCAGGTCGCTGGACGGGCCTGGCAAAGACCGAGTGCGGGATCAACTAGCGGCGACCGGCAAGCCGCCCCTACGTCCTTTCCTAAGACCCTTCCCCCAACCCCGAACAAGGTGAGATGAGCGAGACGATGGCTGAGCTGTCCCTGACCCTTTCCGAGCGCCACACGGCGGACTTCGAGATGATCGGCAACGGCGGTTTCGCGCCGCTGACCGGCTTCCAGGGCTCCGCCGACTGGGAGCGCGTCTGCAGCGAGATGCGGACCACCGACGGCGATTACTGGCCGATCCCGATCACGCTGGCGAGCGACCTCGAGTGCGAGGTCGGCGACGTGATCGAGCTCTCCTCCGACGAAGGCAAGAAGCTGGGCCGCCTCACCGTCGAGGAGATCTGGGAGCGCGACGTCAAGCGCGAGGCCGAGCAGGTCTACGGGACCACCGACGAGGCCCACCCGGGCGTCGCCGCGATCTACGAGGAGGGCAACCGGATGCTCGCCGGCCCGATCGAGGTCGAGGCGCTGCCCGACCACGACGAGGCTTTCATGCGCCGCTACAAGACCCCGGCCGAGCACAAGGCCGACTTCGAGGCCCGCGGCTGGAAGAAGATCGTCGCCTTCCAGACCCGCAACCCGATCCACCGCGCCCACGAGTACCTGACCAAGGCCGCGCTGGAGACCTGCGACGGGCTCTTCATCCACCCGCTGATCGGCAAGACCAAGGCCGGCGACATCCCCGCCGAGGTGCGGATGCGCTGCTACGAGGTGCTGATGGAGAACTACTACCCGGAGGACCGGGTGGTGCTCGGGGTGAAGCCGGCGAAGATGCACTACGCCGGCCCGCGCGAGGCGGTCCTGCACGCGATCGTCCGCCGCAACTACGGCGCCACCCACTTCATCGTCGGCCGCGACCACGCCGGCGCCGGCGACTACTACGGCACCTACGACGCCCAGAAGATCTTCGACACGATCGACATCGAGGAGCTGGGGATCGAACCGCTGATGTTCGAGCACACCTTCTGGTGCAACGAGTGCGAGGGGCTGGCCTCGAACAAGACCTGCCCCCACGACCAAGACGCGCGCCTGTTCCTTTCCGGGACCAAGGTCCGGGAAATGCTCGGCAACGGCGAACGGCCGCCGCACGAGTTCTCGCGCGACGAGGTCGCCGACATCCTGATCGACGCTTACAAGGAGGACTGACAAGCATGGCTGGTGAGAAGGGCTTCACCCTCTGGTTCACCGGGCTCTCCGGGTCCGGCAAGACGACGATTTCCCGACTGCTGGAGGGGCACCTGCTCGAGCGCGGCTCGAAGCTGGAGATCCTCGACGGCGACGTCGTCCGCGAAAACCTCTCGAAGGGGCTCGGCTTCTCGAAGGAGGACCGCGACACCAACATCCGCCGCATCGCCTTCGTCGCCGACCTGCTCAGCCGCAACGGCGTGCCGGTGATCACCGCCGCGATCTCCCCCTACAAGGAGATCCGCGACGAGGCGCGCGAGCTGATGGGCGACCGCTTCGTCGAGGTCTTCGTCAAGGCTTCGGTCGACACCTGCGCCGAGCGCGACGTCAAGGGCCTCTACGAGAAAGCCTTCAAGGGCGAGATCAAAGAATTCACCGGCGTCTCCGACCCCTACGAGGAGCCGGAGAACCCGGAGTTCGTCTGCGACACCGAGAACGAGACCCCCGAGGAATCGGCCGACAAGCTGCTGGCCTACCTCGAGCAGCGGGGCCTGATCCCGGCCAAGGAGGCCGCGGCGGCTTAGTCGCCGGGCAGCGCCGGAGTTTCCGAGGGGAGGGGCGAGAGCCTCTCCCCTTTCTCATTCAGCGAGACGTTTGAGGACCTCTTGGTCTTCCTCGAGGAGTTGCTTGAGGCGCTTCTGGAAGTCCTTGTCGGCCCGCCGTTCTGCGATGTGCTTTTCGATCGCAGCGCGCACGGCCTCGGACACCGGCATGTTGTCGGCGCGAGCGACGGCCGCAAGTTCGGCCGCCATCGGCTCGGGAAGTCGCAGGCTCGTTGCTTTCGTCGACATTTCCGGTGGGCGGCAGCTTAGCGCATAAATCCCCTAAACCGCGAGAAGTACTTGTAGTCGAGATATCACGCAAAAACCTCGCGTTAAGGTAAATATCCTCTATCATTCGGCTCGATGCCAAGCCGAATGGAACTGCACGGCGATCTCATCTACATCGCGCAGGAGGAGCTCGGCGCTCCGGCGGAGCGGTTGCTGCAGACGATCCCCGTGCTGGCCACGGAGTCGATCCTGAACGAGCCGATGGCCGACTTCGAGGGAGCCGATCCTTACCCGGATCGGACCGAAGAAGCCGCCCTCTACGGCGCCTGGATCATCTGCCGCCGGCCCTTCCCGAAGCGGAACCGCCAGATCGGCTACAGGTTCATGCGGCTGATGCTGAAGCGGGCTGAAGTGCCTTGGCCGCGGGCGCAGGAGGACTCCTACGAGATCGCGCAGATGCTGCGCAGGCTCGAAGAAGAAGAGATCAGCGTGGGGAAGTTCGTCGAATGGGTTTGCCTGCGAGTGGCTACGGCCTAGCCGGAACCTGGGGCTCGCCGAGACCGAAGGTGTCGTAAGCGCCGAACTCGGCGAAGGTCTTGTGGGTGGGGCCGTGGTAGTCGGAGCTGGCGGTGGGCGCGAGGCCGAGCTCGTCGCAGAGGCGCAGCAGGTGCTCGGTCTGCTCCTTGGTGTGGCTGGGGTAGAAGGCCTCGATCCCGTCCGGCCGCAGGGAGCGGACGAGGTCCTCGACCTGGGCCGGGTCCTTGACGTCCCAGTAAGGGTGCGCTACCACGGCGACGCCGCCCGCCTCGCGGATCGTCGCCACCGCCTCCTCGGCGGTCGGCCAGCGGCGGGGGACGAAGGCCTTGGCGCCGGGCACCAGGTACTCCTCGAAGAAGGGACCGAGGTCGCCGGTCGCGCCGGCGGCGCGGGCGATGTGGGGCCGGCCGATCGAGTCGGCGGCGCCGGCCTCGCGGATCGCGTCATCGAGCGTCAGGTCGAAACCCTCCCGCCGCAGGTTCTGGACGATCTCCCCGGCCCGCGAGCGCCGCTCCTCCTGGGCCCGGTCGCAGGCGGGAGCCATCTTCTCCAGGTCGATCCAGTAGCCGCAGACGTGCAGGTCTTCCGCGTAGCGGTGGACGCAGGACATCTCGATCGCCGGCACCAGCTCGATCCCCAGCTCCTGCGCCACGGCGGCCGCCTCGGGAACTCCCGCAATTGCGTCGTGGTCGGTGAGGGCAAGAGTGGTCACTCCCGCCTTGGCGGCTTCCGCCACCACCTCGGACGGCCCCAGCTGTCCGTCCGAGACCGTGGAATGGCTCTGCAGCTCAATCAGCATCGGCGGCAGACTAGCTGGCAGAGGTTCTCAGAACTTGTTCGGAACAATTAATCGCCGCGCAACCGCACAACTCTAGCTTTTGTTCGGTACATTTAACTTGTGCCGCAACCGAACAACTCTTCTCCCTCCCGTCGCGGTCGTCCATCGCGCGCCGCTGTCTATGAGCGCCTGAAAGTCCAGATCGCCGAGCTGCGTGAGCGGCTTGGAGGGCTCCCCTCTCCGGACGAGGCGGACGGGATCTGGCGTAGCATCTGGCTGGAGGAGGCGCATCACTCGACCGCGATCGAGGGCAACACCCTCGTCCTCAAACAGGTCGAGCAACTTCTCAACGAGGGGCGGGCTGTCGGCAACAAAGAGCTGAGCGAATACCTCGAGGTGCGCGGCTACGCGGACGCCGCCGCCTGGGTGTACGGGCAGGGCATCCAGCCCGGGGACTGGAGCGGGGGCAAACTGATCACCCTGGCCGAGGTTCGGGAGGTTCATTCCCTGGCGATGACGCCGGTCTGGGAGGTGGCTCCCCATCCGCAGGCGACCGCCAAGGAGCGCCCCGGTTCTTTCCGTGAGCACGACATCGAGCCGTTTCCGGGAGGGATGCGGCCACCCGACTGGCCACAGGTCCCAGTTCTCATCCGCGATTGGATCGGGAAGGCGCAGGCCCTGAGGAAAGTTGGAGAGAGCGAGTTCCCGGAGACGTTGGCCGACTTGCACGTGAGGTTCGAGCAAATCCACCCGTTCCTCGACGGGAACGGTCGTGCCGGCCGACTTGTCCTCAACCTTCTCCTCGTCCGCCTGGGCTACCCACCGGCGATCATCTACAAAGGCGAACGGAGCCGATATCTCAATGTCCTTCGGCGCGCCGACCAAGGGGATCTCGGCCCGCTCGGGGAGTTCCTGGCGCGGGCGATCCTGGACAACCTCCACAAGTTCGTCGTCCCCGCGATAGCCGGCCCCGCTCGCCTCGTCCCGCTTCCCGCTCTGGCCACCGAGAAGCTCTCGGCAAACGCGCTGCGGGTGGCGGCGACGAGGGGGAGGCTGAAGGCAGCGAAAGCCGCCGACGGAACCTGGCGGAGCTCGACGGCGTGGGTAGAGGAGTACGAAGCGAGCCGCTACAAGCGGGATTAGGGGCTGGGACAGGGCAGCGTGCGTCTCTGCCGCTGACATAAATAGACTGCCGCGTCCGTGTTCCAGAAGGTCCTCATAGCCAACCGCGGCGAGATCGCGATCCGGGTCGCCCGCACGCTGAAGGAGATGGGCATCACCTCGGTCGCCGTCTACTCGGAGATCGACCGCGACGCCCCCCACGTGCGCGAGGCCGACGAGGCCTTCCTGATCGGCCCCGCGGTCCCGGCCGAGAGCTACCTGAACATCCCGAAGATCATCGAGACCGCGAAGGAGGCCGGCGCCGAAGGGATCCACCCCGGCTACGGGTTCCTCGCCGAGAACGCCGAGATGGCGCGCGCCTGCGACGAGGCGGGGATCACCTGGATCGGCCCGCCTCCGGAGGCGATCGAAGCGATGGGCTCGAAGACGCGGGCGCGCGAGATCATGGAGAAGGCCGGGGTGCCGATCGTCCCCGGCTCGACCGAGGTCGCCGAGGGTCTGGAGGACGCGAAACGCCAGGCCGACGAAGCCGGCTATCCGGTCGCCTGCAAGGCGGCGGGCGGCGGCGGTGGCAAGGGCTTCCGCGTGGCGATGACTCCTGATGACCTCCAAGAGGCTTACGAGGGGTCTTCCAGGGAAGGCGAGAAGTTCTTCTCCGACCCGCGCGTCTACGTCGAGCGCTACCTCGAGGACCCGCGCCACGTCGAGGTCCAGGTGCTGGCCGACTCGCACGGCAACGTCATCCACCTCGGCGAGCGCGACTGCTCGCTGCAGCGCCGTCACCAGAAGGTGGTCGAGGAGGCGCCGGGCCCGCACGTCGACGACGAGATGCGGGAGCGGATCGGGAAAATCGCCACCGACGCGGCCGAGGCCGTCGGCTACCGCGGCGCCGGCACGATCGAGGGGATGCAGGTCGGCGACGAGTACTTCTTCCTCGAGATGAACACCCGCGTCCAGGTCGAGCACTGCGTGACCGAGATGGTCACCGGCGTCGACATCGTTCGCGAGCAGATCCTCGTCGCCGCCGGCGAGCCGCTCTCGATCGCCCAGGAGGACGTGAAGCTGAACGGCTGGTCGATCGAGTGCCGGATCAACGCCGAGGCGGCGCACAAGAACTTCGCCCCCGCCCCGGGGCCGATCGGCGAGTCCTACCGCGAGCCCTCCGGGCCGGGCGTCCGCGTCGACTCCGGCGTCGAGGGCGGCTCCGAGGTGACGCCGATGTACGACCCGATGGTGGCCAAGCTGATCGTCTGGGACGTCGACCGCGAGAAGGCGACGCGGCGGATGCTGCGGGCGCTCGGCGAATACGACTCCGGCGGCCTGACCACCCTGATCCCCTTCCACGAAGCGATCCTTGCCACCGAGCAGTGGGCCAAGGGCGAGACCTGCCGCGACCTGATGGAGGACAAGGAGTGGCTGAAGACGACCGCTCCCGCCGACGCGGCGCCGCCTGAGCCCTCCGAGGACGGCGGCGAGATGCTGACCCGCGACTACAAGGTCGAGGTCAGCGGCAAGCTCTTCGACGTCAAGGTGATCGGCGAGGCCCCCGCAGGAGGCGTCGCCGCACCCGCCGCAGGGGGTGGGAAGAAGCCCCCGAAGCGTGAGCGCAAAGGCGGCGGCGGCCCCAGCGCCTCCAGCGAGGCCCTCCCCTCACCGCTCCAAGGCACCGTCCTCAAAGTCGCCGTCGAGAAGGGCGCCGAGGTCAACGAGGGCGACCTGATTTGCGTGATCGAGGCGATGAAGATGGAGAACGAGATCACCGCCCACCGCAGCGGCAAAGTAGAAGACCTCCCCATCTCCGAAGGCACCGCAGTAGGCGCCGGCGACACCCTCGCCGTCATCAAGTAGCCCTCACCCAGCTCCCTCTAGCCGCAAGCGGCAGGGCTGACCTCACGAACTATCAAGGAGGGTCTGACCCCCTCCGAACGGCTTGTACTTCTCGGGCAGCACGCCCTCGGACGGCAACCGGCGATCCACCCGAGCAAGTTGAGAGAGGAGGGGGTTAGACCCTCCCCCAACGCTCGAGGCTTCAGCCCGTGCGTTTGTGGTGCCGCTTTTCTTCGCGTTCCTTTTCCTTCTGCCGTTCTTCTTCCCGCCGCTGCTTGTCGACCTTCCGCTGCTGCTCGCGGGTGAGCGGGAATTTCGGCGCCACTTCCTGGCAGGCGCGGCCGACACAGGTCTCGAGGCGGACCAGCTGGGCGTGGAGGAAGGCACGGATCGGGGAGAGGTTGGGGACCCGGACGACGTTGTTGAGCTCGTAGGGGTCCTTGGTGATGTCGTAGAGCTCTTTCTCGCCGTCCGGCCACTCGATGTACTTGTAGGGACCGAGGCGAATTCCCTCATAGTCCTTTGGCGGGGCGATGATCGAGGCGCTGGCGCCGTCGCTGGTGTTGCGGCGGACCCGCTGCGCCGGCGGTTCGCCGTTGGCTTCGACGTCGGCGGTCTCGACGAAGGACTCGAAGAGGATCGGGCGGCGCGAGCGCAGGCTCGGGTCACGCATGAACGGGACCAGCGAGCGACCGTCGATCGATTTGTCGGCTTTCACCCCGGCCAGCTCCAGCAAAGTCGGGGCAATGTCGATGTTGGCCGCCAGCTCCCCGGTCGAGGTGCCCGGCTTGATCCCCGGTCCGCGGATCAGGAACGGCAGGTGGGTGGCCGGCTCGTAGGCGAGGAACTTGCCGCCAGTGAGCCGGTGCTCGCCGTAGAAGAAGCCGTTGTCGGAGGTGAAGATGATGTAGGTGTTGCGCAGCCGGTGCAGCCCACCGAGCGTGTCGACCACCAGTTTCACCCCTTCGTCGACTGCCCGCAGAGACTCCAGCGCCTTCTGGTAGTAGACGCGGTAGGTGTGGATCTCGGTCCCCGAGAGGTATGGCGCTTCGCGGATGAAGCGGGGCTTGTCGTTGACGTTGCCCTCGTTGAACCCCTGCGAGCGGCTGTGTGGGTAGGGGGCACCGGTGAAGGTGCCGTAATGGCGGGTCGCCGGCTCCGGCCCGGCCGGACGGCGGAAGTCACCGTGGGGCGCCGTGTAGTCGAGCTGCAGATAGAAAGGCTGTTCGGGGGAGGTTTGGGTCAGCTCTTCCCAGGCGATCGTGTTGAAGCGATCCGTCGCGTAGAAGCAGGGATTGCCTTCGAGCGGGGCGCTGGGGCAGCCGAAGTCGTCGCGTTCGCCGTATTCGCGCGTTTCCCAGCTGCCGGGGTCGCCATAAGGGCCTTCGATCGAGCCGTTGTTGTTGAGCGTGTAGCCGTAGAAATAGTGGTTGGTGTCGGCCTTCAGCACCGAGTGCCAGGCACTCCACCCCGGCGGCACGTCTTTGCCTTCGTCGAAAGGTTCGTCGCCGTAGCCGTTGAGGAACTTGCCGATGTGGATCGTCCGGTAACCGGCGCCCTGCAGCCAGGTGGCGATGTTGTGGCTGTAGGCGCCGCGGGCTTTGAAGCCGGTGTAGCCGCCGTTGGGCGGAACGTTGCCGCGGACGTTGTTGTTGTGCGAGTACCGGCCGGTTAGGAGGCTGACCCGCGAGGGACAGCAGAGGGGGTAGGGGACGTAGTAGCGGTTGAAGGTGATGCCGCGGTTGGCGATCAGTGCGTGCGTGTAGGGCATCGCCTGCACTTCGATGCCGCCGACGTTGAGGCTGGCATAGAGCTGGTCGAGGGTCTCGTCGTCGGTCTGGATGACGACGAAGCTCGGTTTTTGTATCGCCGAGGGCTCGGCCGCTTCGGCGCTCTGCCGGCTGGCGAGGGCGATGCTCCCGAGCAGTAGCAGGAGGCCGAGGACGATCGCGGAGCGCATTCGCGCGCGGGCAGGCAGGTGACTGGGATGTAGAAGGGGAATCTGCATCAGCAAATCGAGGGGCGCACTACCCCCGAAACCGGCGCCTCACGCCTGAGTTGCGGCTTGAACGCTAGAAGACGCTCAGGACGCGCCGAGCTTTTTCACTGCTTCGCGAAAGTTTTTCACCGTCGCGCTGGGGGCTTTGCGCCCTTCCAGTTTCTCGCCGTGGCGGTTGACCCAGATCACCGGCACGTTCATTTTCAGCACCGGGGCGATGTCGGTCGCGTAGTTGGAGCCGATGTGGAGCCAGCCTTTCTTGCCGCCGATCCGCCGCGCGCACTCTTTGAAGTGAACGGGGTCCGGCTTGTAGCTGCGCACCTGCTGGGCGGTGACGACGAGGTCGAGTTCGGTCCGCAGGTGGCGGCGGCTGATCCCCAGCAGTTTGTCGTCGACGTTGGAGATGATCCCGATCTCGTACTTCTTGCCGAGCCGGTCCATCGCCGCGTTGGCCTCGCGGAAGGGGAGCCAGTAGGCGACGCTGTTGGGCAGGAACTGGGCCCGGGAGGGCTCGACTTCCCAGCCGATCTCACCGGCGACTTTGACGATAGTGCGGCGCAGCACCTCGGCGTAGAGCTCGTAGGAGCCGGCCATGATCTCCGCCTGCACTTCCATGAAGCGCTCGAGGAAAGGGCCCTCCTCGAAGCTGAAGCCGTCTTTGGACGCCTCTTTCTTACAGGCCTCGATGATGCCTTTCTCCCAGTCGATGAGGGTGCCGTAGCAGTCGGTGGTTACCCATTTGATGTTTTTGAGGCTGGGAAGGGGCATGGCGGCGGCGCATTATGCCATTCGGTAGTCTGCGCCGCCGCGCCCCTCGCGCCACCCCTTCTATGGACCTCCTCGAGTACCAGGGCAAGCAGCTGTTCGCCAAGCACGGCATCGCCGTGCCGAGCGGCGAGGTCGCCGACACGGTTGACGACGCCGTCGCCGCGGCGGAGAAGATCGGCTACCCCTGCGCGATCAAGGCCCAGGTGCTGATCGGCGGCCGCGGCAAGGCGGGCGGGATCAAGATCGCCCAGGACGCCGAGGAGGCGCGCGAGCACGCCGACGCGATCCTCGGCATGGACATCGTCGGTCCCCACGGCGAGGGGCCTTTCCGCGTCGACCAGGTCTGGATCGAGGGCGGCTCGGACATCGCCGAGGAGTACTACGCCTCGGTCATCCTCGACCGCGGCGAGAAGAAGCTGCTGGCGATGGTTTCCGCCAAGGGTGGGATGGACATCGAGGCGGTCGCCGCCGAGGATCCCGACGCGCTGGTCAAACGGCACATCGACCCGAGCGGGTTCGAGGCCGCCGACGCGCGCTCGATCGTCGCCGACGCCGGCCTCGCCGAGGACGCACTCGACGACGCCGCCGACGTGCTGGTGAAGCTGGCCGAGGTGGCGCGCGAGGAGGACGCGACCCTGATCGAGGTCAACCCGCTGATCGTCACCGCCGGCCGCGAGGTCGTCGCCCTCGACTCGAAGGTGACGATCGACGGCAACTCGCTCTTCCGCCACCAGGACCTGGCCGAGATCGCCGACACCGTCGACGACCCGCAGGAGCAGATGGCGAAGGAAAAGGGACTTACCTACGTGAAACTCGACGGCAACGTCGGGATCCTCGCCAACGGCGCCGGGCTCTGCATGTCGACGCTCGACGTCGTCGCCCAGGCGGGCGGCGCGCCGGCCAACTTCCTCGACGCCGGCGGCGGCTCCAAAGCCGAGGCGATCGTCAACGCGCTCGAAGTCATCAAGAGCGACGCGAAGGTGAGCGCGATCCTCTTCAACATCTTCGGCGGCATCACCCGCTGCGACGAGATCGCCAACGGGATCGTCACCGCCTCGCAGCAGATCGACCTCGGGGTGCCGCTGGTGGTGCGCCTCGACGGGACCAACTCCGAGGAGGGGCTGAAGATCCTCGCCGAGGCCGACCTGCCGAACCTGCACCAGGAGAAGACGATGCTGGACGCCGCACGTCGCGTCGTCGAGCTCGCCGGGAGCGCCGCATGAGCATCATCGTCGACGAGGGGACGAAGCTCGCCGTCTCCGGCCTCACCGGCCGCGAGGGCTCCTTCCACGGCCTCCGCAACAAGGCCTACGGCACCGACCTCGTCGCCGGAGTGACCCCCGGCAAGGGGGGCCAGGACGTCGAGGGCACGCCGGTCTTCGACACGATCGCCGAGGCGGTCAGCGAGGCCGGCGCCAACACCTCGATGATCTTCGTCCCGGCGCGCTTTGCCGCCGCGGCGATCGACGAGGCGATCGACTCCGGGGTCGAGACGGTGATCGCGATCACCGAGGGAATCCCGGTCCTCGACATGCTCTCGACCTACTGGAAGGCGAAGGAGAAGGGGGTGCGGCTGATCGGGCCGAACTGCCCCGGCGTGCTCTCGCCCGGCAAGGCCAACGTCGGCATCATCCCCGCCCAGTTCTTCGACCCGGGCCCGATCGGCGTCGTCTCCAAGAGCGGCACCCTGACCTACCAGATCGGCAACGAGCTGAAGCAGGCCGGGACCGGCAACTCCTCGATCGTCGGCATCGGCGGCGACCCGATCGTCGGCTCCGACTTCATCGACATCTTGAAGCTGTACGAGGCCGACCCCGACACCGAGCTGATCGTGATGGTCGGCGAGATCGGCGGCGACGCCGAGGAGCGGGCGGCCGAGTTCATCGCCGCCGAGGTCTCGAAGCCGGTCGTCGCCTACATCGCCGGCTTCACCGCGCCCCCCGGCAAGCAGATGGGCCACGCCGGCGCGATCATCTCCGGCTCCTCGGGCACCGCCCAGGCGAAGAAAGACGCGCTCGAAGCGAAGGGCGTGCGGGTCGGCGAAAGCCCGACCGAGACGGCCGCGATCGCGGCCGAGATGCTGCGCTCTCTCTAGCGACCGCTCAGGAGGTCGGCTTGGGCCGCAGCCGTAGGCTGCGGACAATCGCTTCCATGCCCTCGAAGGACCCGTACGGGTTGACGGTTTCGATGAAATCCCAAGCCGGGGGAGAGTTGACGACGATTCTCACCTCGCCGAGGTCGACCCAGGCGGTGAAGACTTTTCGCTTTTCATCGGGGCATTGCCGGAAGTCCTCTTTGTAGCCGGCGAAGATCGTCGCCGTGCCTTCGGAAAGGGGAATCGTCCGCGTCCGGGTGCACTTCCAGGAGGTGATCGCTCGGCCGACTCGCGAATCGGCAAATACGCTCCAAGTGGCGGGAGTCCAGGTATCGAGCCAGATGTTTTCGTAGGCGACGCCGAGCGGGCCGTAGGGTTTTTCCGAGATGTCTTCGTTGGTTTCCGGGAGCGGCTCCCCGGAAAAATAGGACCTGAAGAGCCGGTTGGGTGGGAGCCCGTGGCCGGGGCGGAAGTTGCGCCCCAACCAGTAGACGGGAAGGTCGATGGCCGGGTTATCGAGCCCGACTTCGGCGTCGGAACGTTCGGCGGCGGTGTACGGGGTCGGCTCCAGGATGTGCGCCTGCTGACGCGGTGCCAGTTCGGCGACGACGCGGTCGTTGGTGGCGACGGAACCGCCCATGGCAACGACCACGGCGATCGTGTTGCCGCTGCGCCAGGCGAGGAGCGAAGCCTTGTGTTTGCCGCGTATCAGGTAGGGAAACCATGCCCGCGGCGTGTGGAAGAGTCGGCTTCGTGCGCCGACTTTGAGGGCCGTCTCTACCTGCCGGGGCTGCCCAGCCAAGAGGACGCGGCCAAGCATCGTCGGGATCAGGTGCCAGGCGTCGGTAGCGGCGGTGGCGTTGCCGAGCGCCAGCACGCCGCTGAAGACGACCGGCGCGAAGGGTGGCTCCCCCGGGATCTCGTAGAGCTTGTCATAGGCGGCGATGCATCCACTGGGGCGGTACTTGCGCACGAACTCGACCATCGCACCGTGCTGGGCAGACGGGTCGCTGAAGGCTTCGCAAAGCAGGCCGTCGTCTCCCCGTCCCTCGCCGAGGTAGCCATTGCCGAAACCAGGTGGCAGGTCGGGGCGTCGCAGCACCATCTCCGACTGGTTGGCCTTCGGCGGGCGGTAGCCACCGGCTGCGTCACTCGGGGACTCGCTGAGCAGCGCGACTCCGAGCGCGACCGCGACCGCCGCGAGGAGCGCGATGGTGCCGACGCGGAAACCGGACGAGCCCGCCATGCCGCGCGAGTATATGGCGGGGGTTCGCGGCCGTGGGCGCGTTGCTAGGGTCGTCGCTCGATGGCAACCGACACGATCTCATTCGCGCGCGGGGCTCCCAGCGCCGACATCCTCCCCCACGAGCAGGTGCGGGAGGCGGCCTCGCGGGCGCTTGCTTCCGACTGGGAAACGGCGCTCTCCTACGGGGTCGGGATCGGGCATCCGGGGCTCTGCCAATGGGTTGCGGAGCGGCACGGGGGCCTCGGCGCCGACCAGGTGATGATCACCAACGGGTCACTCGAGGCGGGGGCGATGCTGTTCCAGCACCTGCTGGGGCCGGGCGACCGGGTGGTCGTCGAGCAGCCGACCTACGACCGGACCCTGCTGCTCCTGCAGCAGCTCGGGGTCGAGCTGGTGCCGGTGCGGCTGGAGGCCGACGGGCTCGATGTCGCGCAGCTGGAAGCGGCGCTCGCCGAAGGGCCGATCAAGCTCGCCCACGTCATCGCCAACGCCCACAACCCGGCCGGCTGCACGCTCTCGGTGGAGAAGCGCCGGCGCGTCGTTTCTCTCGCCGCCGAGCACGACTTCTGGATCTTCGAGGACGACCCCTACCGCGAGCTGCCCTTCGAGGGGGAGCCGCTGGAGACGATGCTCTCGATGGACGAGGGCGACAAGGTCGTCCACGCCTCCTCCTTCTCGAAGACGGTCAGCCCCGGCGTTCGCGTCGGCTACCTCGCCGGTCCGGTCGAGGAGATCAAGAAGCTGGCGAAAAAGGCCAATGAGACCTACATCTCACCGAACATGCTGGCCGAGGCGATCGTGCTCGAGCTCTGCCGCAGCGGCGAGCTCGATAGCAACATCGAGTTCGTCAAGGGCGAGCTCAAGGCCCGCTGCGATGCCCTGGTGGCGGCGCTGCGCGAGCAGATCCCGGAGGCCGATTTCGTCGTCCCCGACGGGGGCTACTTCCTCTGGCTCGACCTCGCCGAGGGCACCGACAGCGTCGCCCTCCTCGCCGAGGCGAAAGGGGACGGCGTCTCCTTCGTCGCCGGTCCCGACTTCATGATCGAGGGCGGGGAGAACAGCCTCCGTCTCTCCTTCGCCCCGGTGCCGGCCGACCGTGCCGCCGAGGGGGTTTCGCGGATCGCGACGGCACTCGAACGGCTGCGGTAGGGAGGGGGAGGGTCACCCCCTCCCGACACATCTCGCTATGGCTCGATGTTGAGTGTCTGGAGGAGGTGACCCTCCCCCTCAGTCACGTGGCGTCGTTGCGGTTGAGCGGAGGGCACCTGCCGAGGCAATCACTACCAGTGAGATGGCGATGATTTCGATCGCATCGAGGTTCTGCGAAAGGGCGAGGAAGCCGATCGCCGCCGCGACGGCTGGCTCCAGGCTCATCAGCACCCCGAAGACGGCGCGGGGTAGCCGCCGCAGAGCCTCCATCTCGAAGACGTAGGGGATCGCGGTGCTGAGAACACCGACCGCGGCGCCGATCGCCAGGTGCGAGGGGACGAAGATCTCGCCGCCGCCCTGGGCTAACCCCAGCGGCGCCACCAGCACGGCCGAGATCACCGCCGCCATCGTTGCCCCGCCCGGGCCAGGCGCGAGGGCCCCGACCCGATCGGCCTGGACGATGTAGGCGGCCCAGAAGGCCCCGGCGGTCAGGGCCAGGACGACGCCGAGGGCGTCGACCCCGCCGCCACCGTCGGACAAGAGGACGATCCCGGCAGCTGCGAGCACCACCCAGATCACGTCGCGCGGCCGGCGCGAGCCGACGATCGCGACCCCGAGGGGGCCGACGAACTCGAGCGTGACCGCGATCCCCAGCGGCAGCCGTTCCAGCGCCGCGTAGAAGAAGAGGTTGACGGCGGCGACGGCGACGCCGAGCAGGAAGACGTCACGATGCGGCCACTCGCGCGCCCGCAGCACCGCCCCCCGGGTCAGCGCCAGCAGGACCAGGGCGCCGAAGCCGGCGCGGAGGAAGACCGCTCCCGCGGCGCCGATCTCGTCGAACAGCGTCGTCGCCAGGGCCGCCCCGGCCTGGACCGAGACGATCGAGGCCAGGACCAGCACGGCCGCGCTTCGCGTTCTCGCGACAGGTGCTGGTGCGCTTGCCTCGGCGGTTGCCATCGGCGGATTCTGATCCACCACATGGCCCTCCCCGTAGGGACGAGCATGCAAACGACCAGGAGGCGACTCCCAAATGGCTGATGTGAAACAGCTTCGTGACCCGGTGTCGCGGCGCAAGTTCCTCGCGGTGGGCGGCGGCTCAACGGCGCTGGCGGCCTTCCTCGCCGCCTGCGGCGACGACAGCGGCACGACCACGACCACGATGGCCGAATCGATGGCGTCGGGTGCCAGCGAAACCGCCCAGTTCGGCAAGGGCGACGTCGGCATCCTCAACTACGCGCTCACCCTCGAGTACCTGGAGACCGCCTTCTACGCCGACGTCGTCAAGAGCGGGCTCTTCAAGGGAGCCGACCTGGAGACGATCCGCAAGTTCGGCCGCGAGGAGGCCGAACACGTCGAAGCGCTGACCGCCGCGGTGAAGCAGCTCGGCGGCAAGCCGGCGCCGGAACCGAAAGCCGAATTCCCGCTGAAGAGCGCGAAGTCGGTGCTGGAACTGGCCGGCACCGTCGAGAACCTCGGCGCCGCCGCCTACCTCGGCCAGGCGGCGAACATCAAGAGCCCGGAAGTGCTGGCAAGCGCGCTGGCGATCCACAGCGTCGAGGGTCGGCACGCCGCCGTCCTCAACACCCTGCTGGGCGAATCGATCACCCCCGACGGCGCCTTCGCCAAGCCCGCCGACGTGAAGACCGTCCTCAAGTCCGTCGAACCGTTCCTGGTCGAATGAGGCCACGAGCAAAAGGAGATAGAGCGATGAACGAGCAGCTGAAGACTCCCGAGCTCGCGGCCGTCGAGGTCGACGTCGAGGGCGGAGACCTCTCCCGCAGCGACGTGATCCTCAAGGGCGCGCTGGCGGCCGGGGCGATCTACGGAGCGGCGGCGGTCAGCCCCTTCCTCCGCAAGGCGCTGGCGATGTCGGAATCCGGCGACGTCGGGATCCTCAACTTCGCCCTCACCCTCGAGTACCTGGAGGCGAAGTTCTACGAAGAAGCGAAGAGCCGCGCCAAGGCGAAGGGCGAATTGAAGAGCCTCGTCAACCTCCTCGCCGAAGACGAGCAGCAGCACGTCGAAGCGCTGGCGGCGACGGTGAAGAAACTGGGCGGCAAGCCGGTGGCGGAACCGAAGTTCAACTTCGAATACAGCGACACCGCGGGCTTCCTGAAGCTGGCCCAGACCTTCGAGGACACCGGCGTCAGCGCCTACAACGGCGCCGGGCCGATGATCAAGTCCAAAGAAGTGCTGGCGGCGGCGGGCGGCATCGTCCAGGTCGAGGCCCGCCACGCGGCGGCGATCCGGCTGCAGAACAAGGAAGAACCGGCTCCGGCCGCGTTCGACAGCCCATTGAGCGAAAAGCAAGTCCTGAAGGCCGTCGAACCGTTCCTCGTTTAGGCCGGCGGCGACGCAGGTAGCTGATGGCGGTGCGGAGAGAGAAGGCGGAGCGACTGGCCGACGAGGAGCTGATGCCCCTCGTCGGTCGCAAGGACCCCGAGGCCTTCGAGGTTCTCTACGACCGCCACGGCGGCGCCGCCTACTCGCTCGCCTACCGGATCGTCGGCGACCGCGCCGCCGCCGAAGAAGTCACCCAGGAGGCCTTCATCTCGGTCTGGCGCAGCGGCGCCCGTTTCGACGCCGCCCGCGGCAGCGTCCGCTCCTGGCTGCTCAGCGTCGTCCGCAACCGGGCGATCGACTTCCTCCGCAGCCGTGGCTCGAAAGCGCCGAAACTGGACTTCGACGACGAGGCTTCGCTGGAGCAGCGGCCGGCGCAGGAGCGAACCGAGGAGGAGGCGCTGCGGCGCGAGACCTCGGCCGAGTTGCGCGGGGCGCTGGGGAAGCTGCCGGGGGAGCAGTCAAAGGTGATCGAGCTCGCCTACTTCGGCGGCTTCAGCCATTCGGAGATCGCCCGGATGCTGAACCTGCCGATGGGCACGGTGAAGGGGCGGATGAGGCTCGGTTTGGAGAAGATCAGGGGAGACCTTGCGGAGGGGCTGGCATGAACGCGTCCGATCACAACCGCTGGAGCGAGGATCTCGCCGCCTTTGTCCTCGGCGCGCTGGAGCGCGAGGAAGCGTCCGCCTTCGAGCGCCACCTCGAGGGCTGCGAACGCTGCCAGGAGGAGATGCGCTGGCTGCAGCCGGCGCTGGGGACGCTGCCGGAGTCGGTCGAGCGGACCGAGCCGCCGCCGCAGCTGCGCGAGAGCCTGATGGCCGAGGTGCGCGCCGACGCGCGGGCGGCGAGGGCGCCGGAGCGCCAGGCGCGGTCCCGGTCCTGGGGCTGGCTGCTGAAGCCGGCGGCCGGCCTCGCGCTCGTCGCCCTGCTGGTCGCCGGCGTGGTCGGCTACGAGGTCGGCAAAGACGACGGCTCCTCGGGCGGGGGCGCCAGCACGCTCGAACGCCAGATCGACGGGATCAGCGTGCGGATGGTCCAGGAAGGCGACGGCGGCACCCTGCAGCTCTCCAACCTCCACCAGCTGCCCGAAGACAAGGTGCTGGAGGCCTGGGTCGAACGCGAAGGCCAGGTCGAAGCCGTGCCGGCCCTGTTCGTCCCCGATCGCCACGGTCACGCCGAGACGACGATCGCCGACATGAGCGGTGTCGAGACGGTGATGGTCACCGAAGAGCCCCGCGGCGGCAGCGAAGCCCCCACGGGCGAGCCGATCATGTCGATGGCGGTGCCCCAGTAGGGGCGTTTTTCCTAGCGCCCGTAGCGGTCGCTCGAGAGGACCAGCTGCTCCGGGATCGCCGCCCGCGGCGGCGGCGCCGGGTCGGCGCGGACCGAGACGGTCTCGGCGACGCTGCGACTGACCTCGTGGTTGCCGTCGGCGGAGGCGATCACGACGCGCTCGTCGTCGGAGGTCTCGACCTTGCCCTCCAGGCCCGGGTCGAGCCCCGCCGCCTTCAGGTAGTGGAGCAGCTCCTCGGCCTCGTTCTCGAAGCGGAGGACGACGACGCTCGCCCCGACCTCGACGTCGGCCAGCAGCGAGCCCTGCTCGCGGATGCCCTCGACGATCGGGTGGCCGTGGGGGCAGGTGGTGGCGTCGCCGATCGCCGCCCGCATCCGCTCCTCCAGCACCGGGCTCATCGCGTGCTCGATCCGCTCCGCCTCCTCGTGCACCTCGTCCCAGGGGATGTGGAGGACGTCGGTGAGGAAGCGCTCGATCATCCGGTGGCGGCGGACGATGTAGCTGGCGTGCTCGCGGCCGGACTCGGTGAAGGCGAGGGTTTTGTCCTCGTTGCGCTCGACGTAGCCGTCGTCGGTCAGCCGGCCGATCATCTCGTGCACGGTCGGCGGCGAGAGCTGCATCGCGCGGGCGATGTTGGCGCCCGTCATCGGCAGCCCGGCCTCCTCCAGCCAGAACATGATCTCCAGGTACTCCTGCTCCGCGACGGTCGCGTTCTCAGACGACACAAGCTCTCCTTTAGGACCGGCTTTCCATCAGCGAGGTGACGACCGCCTCGTAGAAGCCGTCTCCCATGCTGCCTTCGGTAACGGTGACATTGTCCCAGTTCGGGAGCGCGGCCCGGAGACCGGCGTCGTGCTCGGGGCCGTTGGCGACGAGGAAGAAGCGGCCGACCGCGGCCGCGACCTCGAGGTCCTCGATCGAATCGCCGACGGCGATGCACTCGCGCGGGTCGTAGCCGCGGGCGCGGGCGTGGCCGGCGACCGCAGCCGCCTTGCTGACCTGCACCGGGACCAGGTGGTAGGCGTGGGTGCGGCCCTCGACGGTCGGCATCGGCCGCCCGATCGCGCCGTTGTCGAGCAGGCGGAGGTCGTCATCGCCGCGCTCGTGCAGGAGCGCGTTGGCCTCCTCGACGTCGACCTTGCCGCGGAAGAGGTGGGAGAGGACGCGGCCGTGGTGCCAGGGCGAGTGGTACTCGAGTCGCCCCTCGAAGTGCTCGAAGAGCAGCTTCGGTAGCCCCCGCTGCTCGATCTGCTCGTAGATCGTCCCCTCCTCGTTCGGCGCCATCTCGCCGGTCATCAGCGTCGTCTCGCCCTCGATCGCGAAGGCGCACCCGGCCTCGTAGATGTAGGAGGCCTGGCCCATCAGCCGCGCCGCCTCGTGCACCTGCGGCTCGCGGCGGCCGGACATGATCACCACCTCGGCCCCGGCCCGGTGGCAGGCCTCCAGCGCCCGCGCCTGCGCCAGGCTGAAGCCGCCCTCGGCGTCGCGGAAGAGCGAGCTGCCCCGGCCGAGCAGGGTCCCGTCGAGATCGGTGTAGACGCAACTCAGTGGCATGAAGCGGTTTCACGGTAGCGACCATGGCCTGGAGAACCACGATCCGCCGGCGGGCGAAGAATCGGCTCGACCATCTGCCTGCCGCCCTGCGCGACCCGGTCAGCCGGATGCTCCTCCGGGTCTACGAGGCCCTTGTCGCCTTCCGGCAGTCGCTGCACGAGCGGCGAGACGGCAGCCCGCCGCTGCCCCTGCCGCCACCGCGATTGCGGGTGATGGTTGTTGGTCACGCCGATCCGGGGGCGTTCCTGGACGAGGGCCGCCGACACAACCAGGTGATCCGCGAGGCGGCGGCCCGAGCCGGGTTCGAGATCGAGGGAGCGGAGAGACTGCTCGACTGGGGCTGCGGCTGCGGGCGGGTGATGCGCTGGTGGGCCGACTTGCCGGAGACCGCGGTCCACGGCTGCGACTACAACTCGAAGCTGGTCCGCTGGGTAAACGGCAACCTGCCCTTCGCCGAGGCCAGGAAGAACGACCTGGAGCCACCCCTCCCTTACGGCGGCGAGGAATTCGACGTCGCCTACGCGATCTCGATCTTCACGCACCTGAGCAACGACCTGGCGGCTGCATGGATGGCGGAGATCCGCCGCGTCCTGCGCCCCGGCGGCGTCTTCTTCTTCACCACCCACGGGCGGGCGTACCGGGATCGCCTGGAGCCTGCGAGGGGCGCCCGCTTCGACGACGGCGAGCCGGTGGTGCTCTTCCCCGCCGCCGAGGGGAGCAATCTCTGCGCGAGCTACCACCCGACCGAGTGGGTCCGCGACCGCCTGCTCGCCGGGTTCGAGCTCGTCGAGCTGCGGGAGGCCCATCGGCTGCCCCCGGATCGGCTCGACGGGTTGCTCCAGGATCGTTGGCTGATCCGCAAGCTGGCCTGAGGCAGGGAGGCCGCGCTCGCTACCGTTGCGAGCGATGAGGTGGCGGCTAGGTGACAGGGCGCTCGACCTGGCGCGGCCGATCGGCGCCGGGATCGTCAACGTCACCGTCGACTCGATGTTCGAGGGCGCCCGCAGCGGCACGCCCGAGCAGGCGGTGGCCGACGGCCTGGCCCTGGCCGAGGCGGGCTTCGAGATGCTCGACGTCGGGGCAGTGGCGGCCAAAGCCGGCCCACCGGTCGCGGCGAAGGACGAGGCAGCGGCGTTGGTCCCGGCGATCGAAGGGATGGCAGCCCGGACTGCAGTGCCGCTCTCCGCCGACACCTTCTCGCCCGAGGTGGCGCGCGAGGCTCTGGCGGCGGGGGCGGAGGTCGTCAACGACATCTCCGGGGGCTGCGAGGAGATGTTCGAGCTGGTGGCCGAGAGCGGGTGCGGCTACGTGCTGATGCACATCGAGGGACCGCCCCGGGTAGATCGCCCATTTCGCGAGTACGAGGACGTCCTCGACCACCTGCGGGCCTGGTTCGAGGGGAGAGTCGAGGCGGCCCGAGCCCTTGGTGTCTCGGAGGAGCAGATCGCCATCGACCCCGGACTCGACTTCGACCTCAGCCCCGAGCAGGACCTGGAGATCCTGCGGCGGCTCGGTGAGCTGCGCGCGCTCGGCCTACCGCTCTATGTCTCCCTCTCCCGCAAGGACTTCATCGGCGCCGTCCTGGCGGGGTCGTGGGAGGAGCGTCTGCCGGCGCGCGAGCGCGAGTGGGGCACGGTCGCAGCGGTGACCCTGGCCGTCCGCGAGGGCGCCGACGTCCTCCGCATCCACGACCGCAGCTCCCTGCAGGCGATGCGCGTCGCCGCCGAGATCTGCCGCACCCACCAGGCCGACGGGCCGATTTCCCGCCATATAGGGGCATTTTCGTCCCGTCAGCATGAGGGGGGCGCCGAATGACGCCGCGGGGGTCAAGTCTCCTTGCGTCTGATTGGGCGGTCGCGATCGACCCCGCGCGGCGGGACGGGCGGATCGTCGCGGAGTCCTCGGAAGAGGAGCAGCGCTCGCGTCCCGCTCCTTTGCCGGCGGAGCTCAACCCGGGGCTGGCGGAGGCGCTCGGACGGGTCGGGATCGACTCGCTCTACACCCACCAGCTGCGCGCCTACGAGACTGCCGCCGACTCCAACCTGGTGATCACCAGCGGCACCGCCTCGGGCAAGAGCCTCGCCTTCAACCTGCCGGTGCTGGACGGGATCGCCGCCCGCCCCAAAGACCGGGCGCTCTACCTCTACCCGACCAAGGCGCTGGCCCAGGACCAGGCGCGCAAGCTCGCCCAGCTGCGCCCCCCGAACCTGCGCGAGGCGATCTACGACGGGGACACCCCGCGCGAGGAGCGCCCGGCGATCCGCCGCCGCTCCAACCTGGTCCTGACCAACCCAGACATGCTCCACGTCGCCCTGCTGCCGAACCACAAGAGCTGGGGGGACTTCCTCGCCAACCTCGAGTGGGTCGTCGTCGACGAGGCCCACACCTACCGCGGCGTCTTCGGCTCCCACGTCGCCAACGTGCTGCGGCGGCTGCGGCGGCTGGCGCGTCACTACGGCCGCGAGCCGCGCTTCCTGCTCGCCTCGGCGACGATCGCCAACCCGGTCGAGCTGGCCGAGCGGCTGGTCGGGACCGAGTTCGAGCTGGTCGACGACGACGGCGCCCCGCGCGCCGGGCGGGAGATCGCGATGTGGAACCCGCCGCTGATCGACGAGGCGAGCGGCACGCGGCGCTCAGCCCTCTCCGAGGCCGCCGATCTCCTGGCCGAGCTGGTCACCCACGGTGTGCGCACCATCTGCTTCCTCAAAAGCCGCCGCGGGATCGAGCTGATCCAGCGCTTCGCCCGCGAAAACCTCGAGCGGCGGGGGAAGCCGGAGCTGGCGAAGCGGATCGCTCCCTACCGCGGCGGCTACACCCCGCAGCAGCGGCGCCAGATCGAGTCCCGGCTCAGCAACGGCGAGCTGCTGGCGGTCGTCGCCACCGACGCGCTGGAGCTGGGGATCGACGTCGGCGAGCTGGACGCGGCGATCTGCGTCACCTTCCCCGGCACGGTCGCCAGCCTGCGGCAGATGTGGGGACGGGCGGGGCGGCGGCGCCGCGGGCTCGCCGTCTACGTCGCCGGCCAGGACGCGCTCGACCAGTTCTTCTGCCGCCACCCGGAGGAGTTCCTCGGGCGGCCGGTCGAGGCGGCGATCCTCGACCACGGCAACGAGCAGATCGCCTCCCGGCATCTGATCGCCGCCGCCTACGAGCTGCCGCTGACCGACGAGGACGACGAGGTCTTCGGACCGGAGTGGCGCGAGCGGGCCGAGCGGCTGCTGGCGGCGGGGGAGCTGCGCGGGGTCGGCGGCAAGCTGATGCCGCGCCGCGCCGAGTTCGTCGCCAACCGGATCCCGCTGCGCTCGGCCTCGGCCGACTCGGTCGCGGTGATCGAACGCGACGCCGGCGAGATGCTCGGCCTGGTCGAGGCCGAGCGCGCCTTCACGACGATCCATCCCGGCGCCGTCTACCTCCACCTCGGCCGCTCCTACGAGGTCGACCGCCTCGACGTCGAGGAGCGGCGGGCGATCGTCTCCGCCTTCGACGGCGACTGGTACACGCGGCCGAAAAAGGAGACCGAGATCTACATCGAGCGCGTGCACGAGCAGCGCGAGGTCGCCGGCGTGCAGCTCAACTTCGGCGAGGTCTCGGTGACCGAGCAGGTGATCGCCTTCCAGAGGGTGTCGGTCTCCGACCAGGAACCGATCGACATCGTCGCGCTGGAGCTGCCGGAGCAGAACTTCGTCACCCAGGCGCTCTGGTACGTGCTGCCGGATCCGCTCAGCCGCAAGCTGCCGACCGAGGCGCTGCTCGGCTCCCTGCACGCGACCGAGCACAGCCAGATCGCCGTCCTGCCGCTGATCGCGATGTGCGATCGCTGGGACATCGGCGGCCTCTCGACCAACGTCCACTTCCAGACCGGCCGCTCGACGATCTTCATCTACGACGGCCACCCGGGCGGGGTCGGGATCACCAAGCGCGGCTACGAGCAGTTCGAGCGCCTGCTCGGCGACGCCGAACGGCTGATCGCCGAGTGCCCCTGCGAGTCCGGCTGCCCCTCCTGCGTGCAGAGCCCCAAGTGCGGCAACCTCAACGAACCGCTGCACAAGGCCGGCGCGCTGGAGCTGATGGGGTTGATGCGGGGGGAGCTGTGAGCGAGGGGGACAGAAGCTAGGGCCAGAGCTCCCGTAGGGCGAGGATCGCGAAGCCGTGGGACCAGGCGAGGGGGGTGGTCGAGCGGGGAACACCGGTGCCGGCGTCGACGCGCTCGGGCAGGGCACCGGCCGGGGTGGCGCTGCGGCGCAGCGCCCGCATCAGCCGCAGGGCCTGTCGCCGCTCGCCGAGCGCCGCCAACGACCAGGCGGTCCAGGCGGTCGGGGCCGACCAGGGATCCTCGCCGCCGTCCCAGCCTTCGCCGGGCCTGATCCCGAAGCGCCCGCTCGCGGCGACCAGCTCATTCAGGGTGGCGCGGATCGCCGGATAGAGCTCGGGATGCGGAAACGGCCGCACCCCCCACGCCGCCGCCGAATCGAGCCCCGACCCCGGGTCTCCCAGCCGCCTCACCAGCCGACGGGACGATTTCCCTACATATAGGCGTACGTTCGTCCCGTCGACCGAGGCGAGGGCGTTGCCGAGGTAGTCGCCGGGGCCTTGCTCCCAGTAGTCGGCGCGGTCGCGCCAGGGGATCGGTTGGCCACCGGCGAGGATGTGCGCGGCCTGTCGGGCCGTGCCGGCGATCCCCACTGCCTTCGCGGCGGCGACGACCCAGCCGATCGCGTCGCCCTGGGCCTCCCGGCCGGGGACGGGGCTGCCGTCGCCGTTGAAGCGAGCGGCCTGCTCGATCCCAGCACCGAGCAGGAAGCGGACGATCAGCTCGGCTTCCTGCTGGTGCCCGGCCGCCGCCAGGGCGATGGCGACTGCCGCCGCGTCCCGTGGCCAGACGTAGGCCCAGCCGTCGCGGGCGCCAGCGGCGACGGCCCCGGTGCGGCGGTCGGTGAGCGCGCGGAGGACGAGCAGGGAGCGCTCGTACATCTCCTCGGCCCAAGCTGGCGCAGCGCTTCCGAGCGATCGGCTGCGCCGGAGCCAGCGACGATCGGAGGCCGCTGCCTGACGCAGGGCCTCGCGAGATTTGGTCACCGCGTCCCCTGCTGCGTTGACCCGCAGCTGCGCCACCGCGCCACCGCTGTCCGTCACCACCGCCAACCGGCCGTCGTGGATCGCCTCTTCGACCCGCACCCGCTTGAATCCGAACCAGGCGACCGTCCGCAGCACATTCGTCCCCGGCAGGTAGCGCTGCCGCACCTTGTCCGCCCGCCACATCGGCAGTGCCGGCCCGCCACCGATCCGCACCCGAACCTGAACCCCGGTGTCAACCGGCACCGTTCCCGCCGCCTGTCGCTCCTCCGGGTTCTCGATCAGCGCTCGCCCGCCCGGCCCCGGCGCCCGCAGGTCGACCACGTTCCCGTAGGCGTCGACCGCCGCCGTCAGTCCTCCCTCGCCGAGCACTGCCACTCCGAGGAAGGGCGGTGACGTCCCCGGCAGGCCCTTCGGCGTCTCGGGATCGGCCCCCGACCCTCCGGAAAGCAGCAGCGCCCCCGCGGCGACCACCGCCACCAGCCCCACGACAGCCCGCGCCCAGCTCATCCCTCCATGCAATCAACCACGGCCCTCCCCGGACCGCTAGCCTTCCCGCTGCGCAAGCGGTTTCCGCGCGCCCAGGCGAGGTAGCTCAGTTGGTAGAGCACACGACTGAAAATCGTGGTGTCGCCGGTTCGAATCCGGCCCTCGCCACTTTCTGGGTCTCTGTCGGGGTTCTGGCTCTTGGCTGCTCATCGAGAAAGCAGGAGGTGTGCTGTGAGTGCATGGGTGCTCGGAGTGGGGGGCTCGGACCACGACTTCAGCGCGGCCCTGGTCGAGGAGGGGAGGGTCAGGGTTGCGGTGGAGGACGAGCGCGTGCAGCGGATCAAGCATGGAAATACCGCTTGGGATGCGCAGCCCGCTGCCGATGCCACTGCTTATTGTTTGGAAGCCGCAGGCGTCGAGCTCGATGAGCTCGGGGGAGTGTTCTGCTGTGACGACCTCGATCGTCCGACGCCATGGTTGGACTGGTCGCGAGTTACGTTCGTTAACCATCACACTGCGCACGCCGCAGCTTCGTTCTTCACCTCTCCGCACGAGAGCTCCGCTCTCCTCGTGATCGATGGCCATGGCAGCTCTATTTCAGCGAGTGAACCCACTGACGAGGTGGAGACGATCTCGATCGGATACGCAGAGGGAGCCTCCTTGTCGCTCGTTCCTCTGCAGAAAGGAGTACGGAAGCGCACCTCGAGCGATTGGCGGTACGCAGCCCACGATTCGATTGGGTGGTTCTACGAGGTCCTGACGATGGCCCTGGGATTTGGCCCCCGTGGGCAGGGCAAAGCAATGGGGCTCGCGGCCTACGGCACTCCGGCGCTCTTAGACCAGATGTCCGAGTTCGTGGAAATCCCTGGTGACGGGCGTTTTCGATTCAACCCCTACGGGGGCATCTCGGAATGGCTCACCGACAAGCTGAGCGGTCGCCCGAACGCGATGCAGCTGCGAGCTGACATCGCCTACGCCGGGCAGGAGATCTTGGTCCGAGCGGTCGTTGCCGCGGCGAAAGAGGCGTATCGACAAAACCCCTCTCCGGTGCTCAGCTTCGGCGGTGGTTGCGCGCTCAACACGCTCGCCAACAGCAGGATCCTCGAGGAAACGCCGTTTGAGCAGGTCGCGATCTTCCCTGCTGCTGGAGACAACGGTCTGTCCGTGGGGGCTGCCTTGTATGGAGCACACGTCGTTCTGGGCCAGTCGCGACGGCCCCCCAGGCAAGGTTGGCGCGGAGAAATTGTCTATACGGGGAGGGAGTACTCCGACGACGAGACGGTCAAGGCGGTTGCAGATGGCGGCGTGATCGCGCGACGCGTATCTGATCTGCCGCGGGAGACCGCATCGGCGCTCGTCAGCGGGAAGCTCGTAGGGGTCTGTCGAGGTCGCTCCGAGCTCGGCCCGCGCGCTCTCGGCAACCGCAGTCTGCTTGCCCTGCCGTCCGACACGCGCGTACGTGACTACATCAACCTCGAGGTCAAGGAGCGCGAGTCCTATCGACCTCTGGCTCCCGTGGTCCCGATCGAGCACGTCACTACTTACTTCGACGGAATCGAGGAGTCACCGCACATGTTGCTGGTTGCACAGGTTCGGAACCGGTTCCGAGACCAGCTTGCGGCGGTCACCCACGTGGACGGCACCGCTCGCGTGCAGACCGTCCGCGCTGAAGACAATCCATTCCTCCATCGCCTGCTGGAGCTCGTCGGCAACGACACCGGCATCCCAGTGTTGTTGAACACCTCCCTCAACCTTCCAGGGCAGCCGATCGTCGAGACGCCGGAGGACGCCCTGGAGCTGTTTATGCACCGCCCAATTGACCTGCTGGTCTTGGGTGATCGCTTGGTGCGCAAGTACACCCCCTGGGCTCCTGGATGGCCAGGGCGCTTCGCGCCGCCAAATCAGTGAATATTCGAGTCGATGGAGTCCGCTTCTCCGACTCTGGTGGCGATCGGAGCCCTTCCCCTTCTGGTCGGGCTGGCGACCGCGTTCATTCAGCTCCGTGCCGCTCAGCTTCAGCTGGAGGGAGCCAAAGGAGGTGTTTCCACCCCGATCGAGCCTGCTCTGAGAAGAGACGGCCTGCTGGCGGGCCAAGCGGCGCTGCCCAGCCTTCCCTTTCCGTTCCGTAACCGTGAGGAAAAGATGGGCGAGCTCGAAGAGCTGATTCGGAGGGGGAGCCCGTTGATCACGATCGAGGGGGATGAAGGGATTGGGAAGAGCGCGACCGCAATCGAGCTGGGGCGCCGCCTTCATGAGCCCGGTCCAGGAGAGGACCCGCCGGATCTGCGCGAACACAACTTCCTCTGGGTCCCATGTGAAGGGGGCTGTCCCGATCTGCGAGAGATCTGCGGGGCGCTGGCGCGCCTGACCGGCGATCGATCCCTTTCTTCGCTTGGCGACGACGAAAAGCTCGACGCTCTGCGCATCCACATGTCACTTCGGAAGACCGTGCTGCTGCTAGATGACCTCCACCTCTCCGAGGACAAGGGGGGAGACATTCGTCGCCTCCTCAGCGAGGTGCCGCGTGGGTCTTACGTGATCGCATCGCTCAACCGCCCTTTGGACCTGAAGGCTTCCAGGGTGTTTCTCCCCAGGCTCGAGGCGAAGTACATCAAGCAGCTCACCGAAGACCAAGCGCGCAGCCTCAACCTCGAGTTGAAAGGCGGCGTCGACAGCGCTCTCGCCAATCACCTTGAAGATGTCGCGAAAGGAAACCCAGGGATGGTCGAATGGCTGCTGCGGTCGTTTGACCATCGGGCCGGCTCGCTGGAAGCGCACCTCGCTGCAGTCAAAAGCGGCAAAACGCTGCCGGACCGTTTTGTCTCCTCCTGGTCCAACCTCAACCCGAGAGAGCAGCTGGTTCTCGGTGCCTGTTCCTTCATCGAGGGCAGCGCCACCGCCGCGCAGATTGCCACCGCCTGCGACCTCGATGAGGACTCGCTCGGCGCAGCACTGGAGTCATTGAGTGACACGGGACTGTTGATGCCAGTGCACAGGACCAATCAGGTAACCGTTTACACCTGTTCGGAACGGCTCGCTCGGTTCGCGATGCTGAAGACGCCGCCCACGATCATCGACGAGTTCACCGACCGACTCCTTCAGGTGCTGAAGGAGCACTTTGCGCAGGGCTCCGACGATGCCTCGGCGACCGTTCCCCATCTGGAGAGCCTGCGGGCGGTGATGAAGCGCCTGGCGGAGCGGGGCAGGGATGATGAGCTGCAGGAGCTCTTCCAAGCGAGCTTCGACATCCTCTTTACGCTCGGGCGACTCGACGATCGGATCCTGCTCGGCTGGCTCTGCCACGAGAGCGCGAGGGCCGCGGGCAACGACGCTGCTGCATCCCACGCTTCCGAAGTCCTCTCCTCGACCTACGTCGCGCGCGGGGAGATCGAGCTCGCGCGGAAAGCGCTTGCCGTAGGGCAGATGGCAGCCAGGGACACCGGTTCACCCCTAGAGGAAGCCCGCCAGATGAGGTGCGCGGCCCTGGTCAGCTACCGGTCTGGCGAGATGGAGCAGGCCCTGGCCGATATCGAGGGCGCCGAGCAGCTGGCCTCGGAGGCGGGTGATCCTCACGGCGTGGTCAACATCCTGGCGGTGCGATCGGCGGCCAACCGCCAGCTCGGCAGGTTCGACGACGCGCGGGTCGCGGCGGAAGCGGAGCTGCGCATCTGCGAGGAACAAGGGTGGCACCGGGGCGTCTCCTATCCGCTGCGGGACCTAGCCGAAATCTCCCTCCAGCGTCGTCGATTCGTCGAGGCGCGCGAGCAGCTCCAGGGCGCTCGCCGTATCTCCGCCGCCAACGGCGGCGACCTGCGTCAGCTGGCGCGCATCTCGCTGACCGAAGCGAACTTGTGTCTGCTCGAAGGTCGCCTTGACGAGGCCCGCCGGCTCGCGGCGGTCGCCCAAGCGGAAGCATCTCGCCTCGGCCTGTCTCCAGAGCCAGCGGAGGCACGAGCGATCTTCGAAGCGGCGCGGCGGACCAAGTTCCTTCCCTTCCTGCGCCTATACCACCGGCTGCGCCCCTTGCGGCTCAGCGGCGCTCCGGTCTGAGCCGAGTCGCCCGCAGCAGGGTCCCTCCACCAGCTCCCATCTCGAACTTGTATGGCTCGTCGCCTCGTCCCAGGTCGAGGAGCTCATAGCCTTCCGCGCGCAGCATCAAAGCCGTCTCTCGCAGCAAGAGATTGCCGCAGGAGTATTGGCGCCAATCCGCCTCAAGCAGGCACACCCAGGACATTGCCACCGGCCGGTCCAAGAGGAGGAGGTCAGCGGCGGCCGTGACCCCGTCCACGCGTAATTCGACAAGAGCGCAACGACCGGTTGGCGCTAGGCGCGAGACGACTCCTTCGAGCAGCGGTACCGGGGGCTGGTCCAGCGGTCGGCCCCGCGCTTCGAGGTGGAGCCGACGGCGCGCGACGAAGCCCGGCAATGCCGCAACAACAGCCCGTCCCTTCACCTGCTCGATCTCGACCCGGTGCGATTCGCGCAACCTCCTCATGTCCTTGTTGAGCCGCTTGCGGCGGCGCTTCGAGACCCGGCACTCCCAGGCCTCGCGCAGGTCCAGGACCGAGGTCGAGCTGCTTGCCCGCCAGTCGACGATCCCATCGCTGTCGCTGCTCGCAAGAACGCCAGTGGGATCGATGTCGTCGAGGTCGATCTCAGCGTCGTCGACCTCCTTCAAGAACCCGAGCACCGCCTCGGCCGCCTCGGCCTCCCGGCCCGGCAGTGCGAGCAGGTCGGTCAGGTCGTGGTGAGGGGCGCCTGCGAACTCGAGCACGGGGGCACGTTCTCCCTGACGGCGAGCCAGCGGCAGCAGCCCGACCAGCTGTGCTCCGTCCCTGGCGGCGACGAGGAAAGGCTCTGAATCGGCGTCAACCGTCTCGAACGCCGTTGTGACCCAGTCCCTCGACATCATCAGAGTGGCCGGGGGCCGCGCCTCGAGGAGATCCCAATGCTGCGACGCGATCTCCGTGAGATTCTGGTGAGAAGTCGCTTTGAGGGTCACCCTTGTTCAGGATCCCTCTTCAACCTCGGTGCGAGCGAGCAGGGAGACACAGGCATCGGCGACGGAGAAGGTTTCGGCGATGCGCCGCTGGCGCCAGCGCCTGTTGTCGACGCCATCGAGCAGGTGACAGTAGATCGAGTGGTAGAGAGAGTCGACGTGAGCGCGGTTGCTCAGCGCCTCTGCCTCCCAATGACGGAACTCCTTGCCCGCCGCTGCCAGCGTTGCCTCTGCGTCGTCCCAGACAAGTCTTGCGCCCAGGGCGCTCGCCTCGATCCGAGTGCGCCGATTGCTCGCATTGGCGCTGAGGTCCAGCTCGAGGAGCCCCGAGCGGCCGACTCTCACTAGTGCGGTTGCGCTCTCGCGCCCCGGTGGCTTTGGCCGCCGCTTCCCTGCCACCACCCTCAGCCCCCCTCCGATTCGCCATGCGAGGGCGAGAAAATGCAGGCCATGATCGGCAAGGATTCCTCCCGAGCGTGAGTCGACACGCCATCTCGATGCCGCTTTCGCGTCGGTGCCATTGCGCTGGACCTTGACCTTGAGGGTGAATGGAGTACCGAGATGATTGGCAAACCGCAGCCAGGGCAGGATTCGCGTCCAGACCGGAGAGAATTGGTACTGGTACACCGAGACTAGTGCAAACTCGGAATTAGCGACCCGGGCCTCCCTGAGGGCTCGGAGATCGTGGCTGGTCAGCGCGAGGGGCTTCTCGATCAGTACGTGTTGGCGATGCTGGAGTCCCAGCATCGCCAATCGAGAATGCGCACTCGGCTGCGTCGCCACGACTAACAGATCTGACTCAACCGACTCGAGCATCCCAGCGGTGCTGCTGAAGGTCGCCAGGCCGGGGGCCTCGCGCTGCGCTGCCAAGCGGCGCTCGGCGCTCGGGTCAGCTGCGGCCACCAGCTGTACTCGTCCGGTTGCCGTCAGGCGGCTGATCGCAGGAAGGTGTCCTCGATTTGCTGCCCCGCCGAGACCGGCGAGCGCGATCTTCACTTGAAGACCTCGAAGAGCACCGCCAGCAGACGGTCCGCCTCGAGTGGCGTCAGGGTAAGTGGTGGGTTGATCCTGATCCGCGGGCTGTGAGCGGCCAGCAGTACTCCCCGGTCCCTCGAGGCGCGAAAGCGATCGCCGCAGAGGGCCTCGTCTGCCAGATCTCCGCTGATCGGATCGACGTGGTCGAATCCGAGCATCAGCCCAAGCCCCCGTGCCCAGGCCACCGAGCTCGAGGTCGCGGCAAGCTCGCAGAGACCGGCGCTCAAGTCCTGGGAGGTCGAGCGAACGTTCTCCAGGAATCCGTCGCGGGTGAGGATTCGAAGCGTCGCCAGCCCCGCCGCGCAGGCCAGGGGGTTGCCGCCGAAGCTGCTCGAGGTGGACGACGGCGAGGCGAGCGCGGAGTCGTTCCAGAGCTCAGGGGAGGCGCAGACAGCACTGAAGGGGAGGCCGCCGCCAAGCCCCTTCCCAAGCACAAGCACGTCGGGCTGGGCGTCGAAGTGTTCAAAGGCGAAAAGGGTGCCGGTGCGTCCGAGCCCGGTAATCGATTCATCGAATACGAGGAGCCAGCCATGCTCGTCGCAGAGCTCGCGAAGAGCACGCAGGAAGCCGCGCTCAGGGGGGATGTTCCCGGCGGTGCCGAGCACTGGCTCGACCAAGACAGTGCCGAGGCGGGCCAGGTCGTCGCGGGAGGTGATTGCAGCGATCGCCTCTGCCCCCGAGTCGCCGCAGGAAAGGTATTCACAGGGATCGTGCTGGCAGGCGGGGTATGGCGTCGAGCGCAGCCAGGGAGGTCCCAGCGCCTGCGCCTCGGCGGTGTCGGGCTTGCTCGCATAGCGGACCGCGGCGGTCTTGCCGTGGAAGCCGTTGCCGAAAGTGAGAACGTCGGGACGATCGCTCGCGGTCTGGCTCAGTCGCACCGCCATCTCCACCGCCTCGGCGCCAGTCGAGCAGAGCGCAATCTGACCCAGCCCGGAGGGCAGGATTCCTGCTAAGGCCTCGAGGTAGCGTCCCAGCTCCTCGGTGTAAAGCGGGGTGACCGCAAGCCGGCGCGCCTGCGTGATGACAGCGTCGACCCAGGCGGGATCGCTGTGCCCGATCGAGGCGACCCCGTATCCCGCGACAGTATCGAGGTAGCCCCTGCCGCCAGAGTCGTAGACGAAGGACCCGCGACCCGAGCTGACGACGACGTCGGCAACCTCGGCCATCGGTCGGCGACCGCCTCCCGCGAACCTGCGGATGGCCTCGATCGCCCATCGCGCCGCCCCCGGACTCATTGCCGCCTCCGGGGATCTACGACTGCCGGGTCGGAGGCCGGCTTACCTAGATCTGCGGGGGGGGGGGGGGGGGGGGGGGGGGG
>DATLQI010000009.1:0-20914 GCA_035535295.1 Solirubrobacterales bacterium | reverse complement strand
GGCAAGCGGGGCCTGATCGAGAACTCCGAACCCCTTTGCCGCGACCCCCGCCGGGCCAAGATCCGCCTCGTCGGCCAAAACGGCCGGGTCAAGAGCACCAACCGCGCGATCGCGACCAGTTGCGGGAAGAAGAAGCGCTAGAGCCGACCCTGACGTTTCATGACCGAGACGGAGTCGGCGACCCCCCCTGGCAGCCGGGCGGCTCTGCGGGCACGTCTCGAGCAGCGGCGTCCCGAGATCGTCCAGGCTCTGCTCACCCGGGTCTACGGGATCGCCGACCCCAGCGAGGTCTCGGATACCAGCTACGTGAGCGGATTCCGCACCGCGGCTTCGGCTGCGCTCGACTTCGCCCTCCACGTCCTCGTCGAGCCCGAGGTCCGCGCTCCGCCCGTGCCACCGGCGCTTCTCTCGCAGGCGAGGCTTGCGGCACGGAACGGGGTCCCGCTCGACACCGTGCTGCGCCGCTATATGGCGGGCCAGGCGATCCTCCTCGACTTTCTGGTCGAGCAGGTGCAGCGCGAAGAAGCCCTGGCCGCGGCGGGGTTGCGAAGGCTCCTCGCCCTCAGCTCGTCTGCGCTCGACCACCTCCTCGCTTCCGTGAGCGACGAGTACCGCCGCGAGGAGGAGACTCGAGGGGACCATTCCGCGGAGCGCCGGCTCGCGGTACGGGTCGAACGGCTACTTGCAGGCGAGCCACTCGGCACGGGAGAGGTCGACTACGACTTCGATGCCCACCATGTCGCCGTGGTAGGCCACGGGCCCGACGCTTCTGTGACGATTCGGACTCTTCCCGCGGCACTCGACTGCCGCCTCTTGCACGTCACTCGTGGCGATGGCGTTACCTGGGCCTGGTTGGGTACCCGCCGCCGGCTCGATCCGGCTGGCATCATGAGGAGGCTCGTTTCCATCCACGGGTCTTCCGCCGTCGCGATCGGGGAGCCGGGAAGTGGCGTATCCGGCTGGCGCCGCTCCCACCGGCAGGCGGAAGCCGCGCGGCTCGTCCTCCACCACCGACAAGAAGGGCCCGTCCGTTACGCGGAGGTCGCCCTGCTGGCTTCGATGCTTCAGGACGATCTGCTGCGGTCCTCCCTCTACGAGCTCTACCTCGAGCCCCTCGCGCTGGAGCGGGACGGAGGGGCAGCGTTTCGCGCGACCCTGCGGGCCTACTTCGAGGCTGATCGGAATATCTCTTCAGCTGCTTCTGCGCTCAAGGTCGACCGACGGACCGTCGCGAACCGGCTGCGAGCGATCGAGGGGAAGCTGCCGCGTCCACTCGGTTCCGCTCTGCCAGACATCGAAGCCGCCCTCAACCTTGAGCGTTGTCAGCCACCTGACCGTGAAAGGTGAGCTTAACGCTCTGCATCGCTCTATTCACGATCTGCGGAATGAGCACATCTCAGCTTCCCCACATTGGTGTTGCGGGTGACACCTCGTATGAACAACGCTCTTACGGTTACCTTGGGAACCGACAATGGAGGAACATGTGAAACGCGTAAAACTAATATCCATTCTAGCCGCGGCAGCGCTGGGAGCGATCGGCATCATGGGGGCGGGTTCCGCTTCCGCTGCCTACACCGTGCTCTGCAGCGAACCGGAACAGTCGGTCTGCTCGGCTGGCGCCGTGCAGCCATCTGGCTCCACCATCACGACGTTTATGTCGCAGCCGAGCGAAAGCACTACCTTCTATTTCAAGGTCAAAGACAATCAAGAAGGTACTGACCTGATCAAATGCAGGGACAACCAGATCACCTTCAAATCCCTGGCTCAGAAAAAAGACCCCCTGCCGGCTGAACTCATTGGGAGCGTCGACCCCACCGAATGCAGAACGCAGAGCCTGAGCGAACAGAATGCCTGCACCAGCGCATCGATTACCGCCAGCAGTGGCCAGACGTCCCTCGTAGCTACGGGACAGGGGGGCGGATATGCCAGGATCGGCGGGCTCAAACTGTCGTTCACCTGCAAATACAAATACCTGGGCCTTTCCTGGAGCGAAACCTGCCAGTACGCGGCAAGCGCCCCGGTCGATATGACTATCGAAGGAGGGGGTATTCCCTACCGCTCGGCGATCCTTTCGGCGCCGGTGACCAAAACGGCGGGCTCGGCCTGGTGTGGTTACGAAAATCACCCGCTATCGCTTTTCATTCTCAACCTGGTCGACCTCAAAGACAACTACATCTCCGCGTCCCTCTGAGCTGAGTACGTCAAGTCGACGGCGCCTCTCAGATGCTCCGAATGGGCCGCCGCACATTTCGTGCGGCGGCCCAAACGGGCTCAGGCTCGAGATGACCGTCCAGTCACCTTCGGAACGTGAAATGGTGCTTTCACGGTTCACGGTGCCTTATTCGCGAGTTGTGGAGTGATCGCACCCTTCGCTTCCCCACATTGGTGTTGCGATCATGTTTCAAATGGTGAGGTCTTTGACGGCCTGAACCCGATCTGAAATCGTTTTCAACGCGGAATGCCCATTTCAGCCTGGCTGTAGCAGCGCCGGGTGGCAGCGGCGTAACGGGCGGGGGTACGATCGATGTCGATGATGATTACGCCTCCGAGGCCCCTCTGATTTGAGTACCCGGGTAAGAGGCTTCGCTTAGAAGTCAGGCTGGGCCGCCGCGCTTCAGGCGCCGCGGCCTGTCCTTGGCGGTAGGCTGCCGCCGTGGACTTCGCCCTCAGCGACGAGCAGAAGGACTTCGTCGATGCGATCCGGGATTTCTGCGACCGCGAGTGCGGGACGCCGGACCAGCGCGAGCGTCTGACTGACGGCTACCGGGAGCACCACAACTTCGAGATCTACAGGCAGATGGCGGAGCTGGGCTGGCTCGGGGTGACGATCCCGGAGCAGTACGGGGGCTCGGGCGGGACGATGCTCGACGCCTGTCTCTTCATGGAGCAGACCTCGCGCGGCTTGGCCCCGATCGGCGGTTACGCGACGACGTTGATCGTCGCCGGCGCCGCCCAGCGCTTCGGCACCGAGGCGCAGAAGGAGGAGATCCTCGGCGGGATCGCCGGCGGCGCGGTCGAGGCGATCGCGATGACCGAGCCCGAGGCGGGCTCTGACGTCGGCGCCCTTTCCTGCAAGGCGGAGGCGGCCGACGACGGCTTCGTCATCAACGGCCAGAAGGTCTTCTGCTCCAACGCCCACATCTCCGATCACGTGCTGGTCGTCTGCCGCACGAACAACGCCGGCAGCAAGCACGAGGGGATGACGATGATTTGGGTCCCCCGCGAAGCCGAGGGAATGGAGGTGATCCCGATCGAGACGATGGGGGGTCGCGAGACCAACCACCTCTACTTCACCGACTGTGCCGCTCCCGCCGACGCAGTCCTCGGCCAGGTCGACCAGGGCTGGATGCAGCTGATGGCAGGGCTCAACGTCGAGCGCCTGATCCTCTCGGCGACGATGCTGGGGATCGCCCAGCGCGCCTTCGACGACCTCACCCTCTACGTCAAGGAGCGGCGCCAGTTCGACCGCCCCATTGGCTCCTTCCAGGCCCTCCAGCACCGCATCGCCGACCTCGCCACCGACCTGCAGGCGGCGCGGCTGATGACCCACTGGGTCGCCACCCTCGTCGACGAGGACCCCGACCGGATGTTGCCGCAGCAGGCCTCGATGGTGAAGCTCTTCGTCACCGAGGTCGCCAAGCGCACCACCCTCGAGGGGATGCAGATGATGGGCGGCTACGGCTACTCCTCCGAGTACGACATGGAGCGCCTCGTCCGCACCTCCCTGGTCTCGACCATCTACGGCGGCACCAGCGAGATCCAGCGCGGCATCATCGCCAAAACGTTGGGGCTCTAGAGGCTCTCGACGGCCCTCCTGAGGCGGCCTGGGTCAACGGCGGGAAACTTGTAGAGCTCTCCCTCGATGCTCTCGAACAGCTCCAGGAGCTGTGGGCCCTGCACTTGGCCGGTGCGCACCATCTCGGCAACGTCGTGCAAGTCGAGATCGAAGCCTCGCTCCAGCTTCGCCAGCGCTTGCGAGTAGAGATCAAAATCGAAAACCTCGAGATTGCCCGCCCGGAAACGGAAGCGGGAGCGCTCTTTCCATTCGGGAAGAGGGGGAAGGAAATCAAGAGGCGAGGCGAGCTCCACGTTCAGCTCGAGCCGCTCCTTCAGCTCGGCGATCTGTCGTAGGGCCTCGTCGCTGTCGGGTTCGAAGCGGACGTCTACGTCAACCGTCGAGGGCCTCCAACCTTCCAGTACTGCGGTTGCCCCTCCCGTCAGGTACATCCTCGTCCCTGGCCGCACGGCCCGGCCAAGCTCCTGCGCCAAGCGCTCGACGCGCTCGACGTCAGCCGGCTCTCGCACGCTCGGCGGCGCGGGCGAAGCTGGTTACCCGACTGAGGATCGCGTTGTAGCGGGAGTGCGCCGCGTCGCCCAGCTCCCGATGTAGGTGTTGGTAGAGCTGGTGGGCGGACGGCTCCTCGCCGTCGGATCCGCCCGCCTCAAAGCCGAGCTCTCGCAGTCGAGTTGCCGCCGAGCGGACTGCCAGGGCGCTCGTGCTCATCCGCCCCGCCTGCAGATCGGCAAGCCCCGGCAGCACGATCTCGGCCCCCGGCAGCATTTCCAGCGCTCGGTCATCCATCTGGCAGATGATGACTGACAACAGCGGAGCGCTAGGCCGTGGCCGCGAAGCGGCCGCCGTCGACCAGGGCGGGTTCGCCGATGTGGAAGCCCTGCGCGTAGTCGACGTCGAAGGCGCGGACGAGGGCGAGCGTCTCGGAATTCTCGATCCCCTCGGCGACGGTCTCCTGGCCGAAGGCTTTGGCGAACTGGACCAGGGCCTGGACGAGGCGCTGGTCGGTGGGGGAGGAGGGAAGCTCGCGGATGAACTCGATGTCGATCTTCAGGTGCTGGACCGGCAGTTCCTTCAGGTAGCTGAACGAGCTGAAGCCGGTGCCGAAGTCGTCGAGGCCGAGGCCGCAGCCCATCCCGGTCACTGCCTCGGCGAAGGCGCGGGCGTGGTCCATGTTGGAGATCGCCGCCGTCTCCGTGATCTCGAAGTCGAGCCAGGCGGGGTTGAGGCCGTCGGCGATCGCCGCCCGCACGTCGGCGATCAGCCGCGGGTCCGAGAGCGAGGCGCCGCTGACGTTGACGGCGATCGGTTGCGAGCGCCCGGCCAGCTCGATCGCCTTCGACAGCACCAGCCGGTCGATCTCGGTGATCAGCCCCAGCCGCTCGGCGGTCGGGAGGAAGGACGAGGGCGGGATCACGTCGTCGTTGTCGTCGAGCATCCGCACCAGCAGCTCCTCCCGCGCCACGCACTCCTTGCGCAGGTCGAAGATCGGCTGCGCGTAGACGACGATCCGCTCCCCGTCGATCGCTTCGCGGATCCGGTCGGCCCAGGTCAGTTTCTGGTTGGGGCCGCTGGCGGCGTCGACGGCGCGCCCGCCCCCGGCCTCCTTCGCTTCGCAGAGGGCGATGTCGGCGGTGATCATCAGCCCTTCGGCGGTGACTTCCTCGCCGGTGCCGCCGAAGGTGGCGATCCCGACGCTGGCCCCGACCGCCGGCTTGCCGCGCTCGCGGACCAGGGCGATCAGTCGCTCGGCCGTCGCCATCGCCTGTTGCGGCGTCGCCCGCGGCAGCAGCAGCCCGAATTCGTCCGCGCAGATCCGCGCCGGCAGGTCGTCGACCCGCGACTGGTCTCGCAGGATCGTCGCCACCGTCTCCAGCAGCCGGTCGCCCGCCTCGTGGCCGAGCGAGTCGTTGACGATGTGGAAGGAGTCGATGTCGAGCAGCAGCAGCGCGCCGGGCCGGTCGCGATGGAGCGGGTCGAGGAGCCGCTCTTCCATCGCTTCCACGAAGCTGTCCCTGTCGTAGAGACCGCCGTTTTCGATCGCCTCTTGCACTGTCGCCCTCGGATCCCCTATCGGATTGCCTTGAAAACGACTTTACATAGAATTAGGTAGGGCATGTGAACCACTAGCTGAGTGGTCGGCGGCAACCAGTCCCGAGGCGCCGCAGGGCGCTATCCTTGCCTCAGCCTCGCGCCTTGGCCCGGGGTTTTCTTCTGTAACGACTACCTCAGGCACGGAACGAGGGAAGAGATGGCTCGCGGAGATGTCCGCATCGCGGTGACGATGGCTTGCGAAGAGTGCAAGCGACGGAATTACCAGACCAACAAGTCCCGGCGGAACACCCCGGACCGGATCGAGATGCGCAAGTACTGCCGCTGGTGTGGTCACCACACCGCCCACAAGGAGACCCGGTAGCCGCTAATGGCGAAGACCCGCGCACAGCGCAAGGCCGAGCGCCGGGCTCGGGAAGCTGAGGACCGGAAACGCTCCGGCGGGCACGAGAGTCCGGTCGAGGCTCAGCGTGAGACTCAGCTTGGCGTCTCCGGCGAGGTGGCCGAGGTCGAGGCGGTGGAGATGGGGATCGCCGCCGGCGCCCCCGAGTCCCAGCTCGAGACCCCGGACGCGCCGAAGCCGCGCTCGGCTCGCCGGGCCGAAGCGAAGGCGCTGAAGGAAAACGAAAAGCGCAAGCGCGAGGAGCAGAAGCGGCGCGAGAGCCAGCAGCTTGCGAAGAAGCAGAAACAGGCGAAAGCCGAACGGCAGCGCTCCGGCTTCATCGGCTTCCTCATAAGCTGTTGGCAGGAGCTGAAGAAAGTCCAGTGGCCGGATCGCGAGACGCTGATCCAGGCGACCGCTGTGACCATCCTCTTCGTCGCCGTCGCGGCCGCCTACCTCGGCGCTCTCGACGCGGCCTTCAACTGGCTCATCAAGCAGATCCTCTAAGCGGGATCCCGAACAAAGGCTTCTCAGACGATGTATCGCTGGTACGTGATCAACACCTACTCCGGGCACGAGAACAAGGTCAAGCACAATCTCGAGCACCGGGTGCAGACGATGAGCCAGAACCGCAACGTGCGGCAGGTCGTCGTTCCCACCGAGCAGGTCTCCGAGATGAAGGACGGGCAGAAAGTCCAGACCGAGAAACGGACGATGCCCGGCTACGTCCTCGTCAACATGGAGATGACCGACGACGCCTGGGGCCTGGTCAAGAACACCCCCGGGGTCACCGGCTTCGTCGGCTCCCGCAACAAACCGGTGCCGCTCTCCAAACCCGAGGTCGACCGCCTGCTTCACCGCGAGACCGCCGAGCGGCCGCGGACCCAGGCCCAGTTCGCGATCGGCGAATCGGTCAAAGTCATCTCCGGCCCGCTCTCCGACTTCTCCGGCGAGATCGCCGAGATCAACGAGGACGCGGCGAAACTCAAGGTGCTGGTCTCGATCTTCGGCCGCGAGACCCCCGTTGAGGTCGGCTACGACCAGGTCAAGAAGATTTAGGTCGCGAAACCGCTACCCTCCCGAACCCGCTCATGGCCAAGAAAGTCCTAACTCTCATCAAGCTGCAGATCCAGGCAGGCAACGCCAACCCGGCGCCGCCGGTTGGCCCGGCCCTGGGTCAGCACGGCGTCAACATCATGGACTTCTGCAAAGCCTTCAACGCCCAGACCCAGGGCGAAGGCGGGACGATCATCCCGGTTGAGATCACCGTCTACGAGGATCGCTCCTTCACCTTCATCACCAAGACGCCGCCCGCCGCGGTCCTGATCAAGGAAGCGATCAAAATCCCGAAGGGCTCGGGCGAGCCCCACGTCAACAAGGTGGGGACGATCTCCGACGCGCAGATCCAGGAGATCGCCGAACGGAAGATGCCCGACCTCAACGCCAACGACATCGACGCCGCGAAGAAGATCATCGCCGGCACCGCCCGCTCGATGGGCGTCGACGTCGCCTAGGAGACCCTGATGGCTCACGGCAAACGATTCCGCGCCCAGTACGAGAAGGTCGACCGCGATCGCGCCTACCCGCCGGCCGAGGCGATCGCGCTGATCAAGGAGACCGCCAGCGCCAAATTCGACGAGACCGTCGAGCTGCACGTCCTCCTCGGTGTCAACGTCCGCCACGCCGACGAACAGCTGCGCGGGACCCTGGCGCTGCCGCACGGGCTTGGCAAGGACGTCACCGTCGCCGTCTTCGCCCAGGGCCAGCAGGCCCGCGACGCCGAGGCCGCGGGAGCCGACATCGTCGGCGGCCAGGACCTGGTCGAGAAAGTCCAGGAGGGCTGGACCGACTTCGACGTCGCGATCTCGACCCCCGAGATGATGAAAGCCGTCGGCCAGCTCGGCCGCGTGCTCGGCCCCCAGGGCCTGATGCCGAACCCGAAGGTCGGCACCGTCACCGACGACGTCGAGAAGGCCGTCAACGACTCCAAGTCCGGCAAAGTCGAATACCGCACCGACCGCCAGGCGATCGTCCACATGGCGATCGGCAAGGCCAGCTTCGACACGGGCAAACTGCTCGAGAACTACCTGGCCGTGATCGAGGAGATCATTCGCGCCAAGCCTTCCTCGGCCAAGGGCAAATACATCGTCTCCGCCACCCTGGCGACGACGATGGGCCCGGGCATCCGCGTCGACGCCGGCTCCAAAGCCAGCGACCGTGAAGGGGCGCCCGCAGCGGAGGAGACCGCAGAGGAGTTGGCGACCGCTTAAACTGCGTCGCCGCTAACCGCAGACCACCGGCAGGGTCTTTGCCCAGAAGCCCGGTGCAGGTGAGACAATGAACCGCGAGGAAAAGTCAGCAGCCATACAAGAGATCGCCGCCGATATCGAGGCGGCTGAGGCGATCTTCGCTGTCGATTACCGCGGCATCAGCGTCCCCCAGGCAGCCGAGCTGCGCTCGAAACTTCGCGAAGCCGACGCCAGCTTCCGCATCGTCAAGAACCGGTTGACGAAACGCGCCGCCGACCAGGTCGGCGAGGAACGGCTGGCGGAGCTCCTCAGCGGCCCGACCGCGCTCACCTTCGTCCGCGGCGACACCGCCCAGGCCGCGAAAGCGATCACCACCTTCAATAAAGAGCACGAAGTGCTCACCTATCGGGGCGGCTTCATGGGCACTACTTCGCTCGACGAAGCCGCGTTCAAATCGATCGCCAAACTGCCCGGGCGCGAAGTGCTGAACGGGCAGCTCGCCGGGGTCGTCGCCAGCCCGCTGACCGGCTTGGTCCGCGGTCTCGGCTCGATGATCCAGGGCCTGGCGCTGCAGCTCGGCCAGATCGCCGAGCAAGGACTCGTGTCGGGCGAGGCCCCGGCTGCCGAAGAGGCACCGGCCGAGAAAGCTGAGGATGCGCCCGTGGAGGAGGCCCCGACTGAGGCTTCCAGCGGCAACGAGCCCCCTGCCGATCAGGCAGAGGCTCCAGATGAAGAGACTTCGAATGAAGATTCAAACGAGGAAGAGGGGTAGGCAAAAGCATGGCAACCAAGACTTCAACCGAGGACTGGATCGAGGAGCTGAAAAGCATCTCGGTGCTCGAGCTCTCCGAGCGAATCAAAGCGCTCGAGGAGGAGTTCGGCGTCTCCGCGACGGCCGTTGCGGCCGCGGCGCCCGCTGCCGCTGGTGGCGGTGGCGGTGGCGACGAGGGCGGCGGCGAAGAGTCCTCGACCGTCGACGTCGTCCTCAAAGAGGTCGGCGGACAGAAAGTCCCCGTCATCAAGGTGGTCCGTTCGGCGACCGGTCTCGGCCTCAAAGAGGCCAAGGCGCTCGTCGACGAGGCTCCGAAAGCGATCAAAGAGGGCGTCGAGCGCGATGAGGCCGACAAACTCAAATCTGAACTCGAGGAGGCCGGGGCCACGGTCGAACTCGCCTAAGAGTTCGGCTGGGCCTTCCCGAGCCCGCTCGGGAAGCCAAACTTGAAGGTGCCGGCGGCGTTGTGTTATTTTCCGCCGTCGCGCGCCATTTGAGTGCCCCTGCCCATATTTGCGCTGTATCCACGTCCCTCTGACCGTCCGAGGAGTCGCCGACTTTGGCACGTTCCAACGCTGCCCCCGTAACCCGTAGGAGCTTTTCCCGCCTAGACAACCCTCTCGAGGTCCCACACCTGATCGACATCCAGCGTCGTTCCTTCGAGGAACTGACGGATCCGAAAGCGGGTGGGCTGAGGGAGACGATCAACGACATATCCCCGATCGAGGACTACACGGGGAACCTCCAAATCGTCTTCGGCGATTTCAAATTCGAGGAGCCGCCGCACTCGATCGAGGAGTGCCGTGAGAAGGACATGACCTACTCGCGGCCGTTGACCGCGACGGTCGCCTTCCAGAACAAGGAGACCGGCGAGATCCGCGAGCAGGCCGTCTTCATGGGCGACTTCCCGTGGATGACCGAGCGCGGGACCTTCATCATCAACGGCACCGAGCGCGTCGTCGTCACGCAGCTGGTCCGTTCCCCGGGCGCCTACGTGATGGCGCCGAAGGACCCCGAAAAGCAGGTCTTCATCGCCAACCTGATGCCGGCCCGCGGCTCCTGGCTGGAGCTCGAAGTCGACAAAAAAGGCAAAGTCTTCGTCCGCATCGACCGCAAGCGGAAACTGCCGGTCACGGTGCTGCTGCGCGCGATGGGCTACGTCGAGGACCAGCAGCTCCTCGACATGTTCGACAACTCGGTCTACATCCGCCACACGATCGAGGCGGACACCGAAGCGACCAAGACCGAAGAGGGCGCCCTGATCGAGCTGTTCAAAAAGCAGCGTCCGGGCGAGCCGCCGTCGGTCGACGCCGCCAAAGCGCTGCTCGAGCAGCTCTTCTTCGATCCCAAGCGCTACGACCTCACCCGGGTCGGCCGCTACAAGCTCAACGCCCGCCTCGACCTCGACATCGACCTCGAGACGCGGGTGCTCACCCACGACGACATCATCGCCCTCGTCAAAGAGCTGGTGACCCTGCCGAAACTGCTCGGGATCCCCGAGGAGGTCGACGAGGAGAACCCGATCAAAGACTATGCCGCGGAGGCGATCACCTACCCGCGCGAGCAGGTCTACGACCACCTCGACGAGTACGAGCACTTCGGCAACCGCCGCCTGCGCACGGTCGGCGAGCTGATCCAGGAGGCTTTCCGGATCGGCCTCTACCGGATGGAGCGCGTGGTCCGCGAGCGCCTCACCACCGAGGACTCCGACGCGATCACCCCGCAGACGATCATCAACATCCGCCCGGTCGTGGCGGCGATGAAGGAGTTCTTCGGCTCCTCGCAGCTCTCGCAGTTCATGGACCAGACCAACTCGCTGGCAGGCCTGACCCACAGGCGCCGGCTCTCGGCGCTCGGCGCTGGCGGTCTGACCCGTGAGCGGGCTCCGATCGAGGTCCGTGACGTGCACCCGACCCACTACGGCCGGATGTGCCCGATCGAGACCCCGGAGGGACCGAACATCGGCCTGATCGGCTCGCTCGCCTCCTACGCGCAGATCTCCGAGCACGGCTTCGTCACCACCCCCTACCGGGTGGTCAAAGACGGCGTCGTCACCGAGGAGATCGTCCACTACGACGCGACCCAGGACGAGGACAAGGTGATCGCCCAGGCGAACTCCGAGTTCGATCCCAAAACGGGCAAACTGAAGGGTCCGCTGGTGCTGGTCCGCGCCGGCGAGCAGGAGTACGCGACCGCGGCTCCTAAAGAAGTCGACCTGATGGACGTCTCGCCGTCCCAGATCTGGTCGGTGGCGACCTCGCTGATCCCCTTCCTCGAGCACGACGACGCCAACCGGGCGCTGATGGGCTCGAACATGCAGCGCCAGGCGGTGCCGCTCCTGAAGCCGGACCCGCCGCTGGTCGGGACCGGGATGGAGCGCCGCGCCGCGGTCGACACCGGCGACGTCGTCCTGGCCAAGAGCGCCGGCGAAGTCAGCCACGTCGACGCCGAGCGGATCGTCGTCAGCAGCGGCTCGAAGAAAGACGAGTACCCGCTGCACAAGTTCATGCGCTCCAACCAGGGGACGATCATCCACCAGCGGCCGATCGTGAAGAGCGGCCAGCAGGTGAAGGAGGGCGACGTGCTCGCCGACGGCTCCTCCACCGGCGGCGGTGAGATCGCCCTCGGCAAGAACTGCCTGGTCGCCTTCATGTCCTGGGAGGGCTACAACTTCGAGGACGCGATCATCCTTTCCGAGCGCCTGGTCAAGGACGACGAACTCACCTCGATCCACATCGAGGAGTACGAGATCGACGCCCGCACGACCAAGCTCGGCGACGAGGAGATCACCCGCGACATCCCCAACCGCTCCGAGGAGAGCCTGCGCAACCTCGACGAGCGCGGCATCGTCAGGATCGGGGCCGAGGTCGTCTCCGGCGACCTCCTGGTCGGCAAGGTCACCCCGAAGGGCGAGACCGAGCTGACCGCCGAGGAGAAGCTGATCCGCGCGATCTTCAAGGAGAAGGCGCGCGAGGTCCGCGACACCTCGCTGAAAGTGCCGCACGGCGAGGGCGGCGTCGTGATCGACGTCCTCACCTTCAGCCGCGACGAGGGCGACGACCTTGCCCCCGGCGTCAACGACCTGGTCCGCGTCTTCGTCGCGACCAAGCGCAAGATCGCCGAGGGCGATAAGCTCGCCGGCCGCCACGGGAACAAGGGTGTGATCTCGAAGATCGTGCCCGAGGAGGACATGCCCCACCTGGCCGACGGCACCCCCGTCGACGTCATCCTCAACCCGCTCGGCGTGCCGAGCCGGATGAACATCGGCCAGATCCTCGAGACCCACCTCGGGTGGGTCGCGGCGAACGGCTGGTACGACGACGGCTCCGAGGCCTACAAACAGGCCCACTCCGAAGGCGACGGCCGGGTTTACGTTGCGACCCAGGTCTTCGACGGCGCCACTGTCGAGGACGTCGACGACGCGCTCGTCGCCTGGAGCGACGAGAACGCCGAGCGCGGGATCGACCTTGGAATCGACAAGAGCGCCCGCCCGGGTGCTCGTGCCTCCGGTACGGCGCAGCTGTACAACGGCCGCACCGGCGAGCCCTACGAGGGCAAGGTCACGGTCGGTTACATGTACATCCTCAAGCTGCTGCACCTGGTCGACGACAAGATCCACGCCCGTTCGACCGGTCCGTACTCGCTCGTCACCCAGCAGCCGCTGGGCGGCAAGGCGCAGTTCGGCGGTCAGCGCTTCGGCGAGATGGAGGTCTGGGCGCTGGAGGCATACGGCGCCGCCTACACCCTGCAGGAGATGCTCACGGTCAAGTCCGACGACACGGTCGGACGCGTCAAGGCCTACGAGGCGATCGTCAAGGGCGAGAACATCCCCGAGCCCTCGATCCCGGAGTCCTTCAAAGTGCTGTTGAAGGAGATCCAGAGCCTCTCGCTCGACGCCAACGTGGTCTCCGAGGGGACTGACGTCGAAATCTCCGACGAGGAGGACGACCTGCTGAAAGCCGCCGAGGAGCTGGGCATGGACCTGACCGGCGTTCGCGCCGACTCCTCCAACGGAGCCGCCGACGAGCAAGAGGAGCAGGTGGTCGCCGAGGGCGAGGGCGGAACTGATGGTGATGGTGCCGGTAAAGCCGAAGAGGCCACGCCGGCCGAGGTGGAGGACTGATGATCGACATCAATAATTTCGACGCGATCGAGATTGGGCTCGCGTCCTCGAAGAAGATCCGCTCCTGGAGTTGGGGCGAGGTCACGAAGCCCGAGACGATCAACTACCGGACGCTGAAGCCCGAGAAAGACGGGCTCTTCTGCGAGCGCATCTTCGGTCCGACCAAGGACTGGGAGTGCTACTGCGGCAAGTACAAGCGCGTCCGTTACAAGGGCATCGTCTGCGAGCGCTGCGGCGTCGAGGTGACCCGCTCCAAGGTCCGCCGCGAGCGGATGGGGCACGTCGACCTCGCCTCGCCGGTCTCCCACATCTGGTTCTTCAAGGGCGTTCCGAGCCGGATCGGCTACCTGATCGACATGGCTCCGAAAGAGCTGGAGAAGGTCCTCTACTTCGCCGCCTCGATGGTCACCTGGGTCGACGAGGAGGCCCGTGACAAAGACGTCGGGAAACTGGAGAAAGAGGTCAAGAAAGTCGTCGACTCCTACGAGTCCGAAAAACAGAAACGGACCCAGGAGCTGAACGAGTCCCTCGAGCGCCGGATCGCCTACCTGGAGAACGGTAGTCAGGACAAGTTCGACGACGAAGACCACATCTGGGCCGACTCGCTGAAACTGACCGCGGCGCAGCTGCGCAAGCTCAAAGACGACGACCGGGCGAAAATGATCAAAGAACTGCGCAAACAGTTCGACGCCGAGATCTCCGACACCGAGGCCTACCTCGAAGAGGCCGCGGAGCGGATGCAAGAGGTCTGGAAGATCTTCACGGAGATGAAGCCGAAGGACGTCATCAACGACGAGACGGTTTTCCGCGAGCTCAAGGACAGGTTTGGCTCCCCGTTCGGATGGGGCGAGTACTTCCGCGGCGGCATGGGCGCCGAAGCGGTGCGCGACCTGCTCGAACAGGTCGACCTCGAGGCCGAAATCGAGGAGTTGGAGCAGACCATCAACAGCTCCAAAGGCCAGAAACAGGCTCGCGCGGTGAAGCGGCTGAAAGTCGCCTCCGCCTTCCACCACTCGGACAACAAGCCCGACTGGATGATCCTCGACGCGGTGCCGGTGATTCCGCCGGAGCTGCGCCCGATGGTCCAGCTGGACGGTGGCCGCTTCGCGACCTCCGACCTCAACGACCTCTACCGCCGGGTGATCAACCGCAACAACCGGCTGAAAAGGCTGCTCGACCTCGGCGCCCCCGAGATCATCGTCAACAACGAGAAGCGGATGCTGCAGGAGGCGGTCGATGCCCTCTTCGACAACGGCCGCCGCGGACGCCCGGTCACGGGGCCCGGCAACCGGCCGCTGAAGTCGCTCTCCGACATGCTGAAGGGGAAGCAGGGTCGCTTCCGCCAGAACCTGCTCGGCAAGCGTGTCGACTACTCCGGCCGTTCGGTGATCGTCTCCGGCCCGAACCTGCGGCTGCACCAATGCGGCCTCCCGAAGCTCATGGCGCTCGAGCTCTTCAAGCCGTTCATCATGGCTCAGCTGGTCGAGCGCAAAGCGGTCCAGAACATCAAGGCCGCGAAGAAGATGGTCGAGTCGATGATCCCGGAGGTCTGGGACGTGCTGGAGGAAGTCATCCACCAGCACCCGGTCCTGCTCAACCGGGCGCCGACCCTGCACCGCCTCGGTATCCAGGCCTTCGAACCGGTCCTGGTCGAGGGCAAGGCGATCCAGGTTCACCCCCTGGTCTGCCACGCCTTCAACGCCGACTTCGACGGCGACCAGATGGCCGTGCACGTCCCGCTTTCAGCTGAGGCTCAGGCCGAGGCGCGGATCCTCATGCTCTCGGCCAACAACATCCTCTCCCCGGCCCACGGGGCGCCGCTGGCGACCCCGACCCAGGACATGGTGCTCGGGATCTACTACCTGACCTACGGTCCGGAAGCGGAGGAGCTGGCGAAGGTCGACGAGGAGCTGAAGACGGGCAAAGGCAGCAACGGTTCCGGCCCGAACGTGAAGGTGTTCCGCTCCTCGCAGGAGGCCGAGCTCGTCTACGAGAACGGCGGCTGCAAGCTGCACGACCAGGCCGAGTACCGGCGGGCCGGGCGCGGACACTTCCTGACCACGGTCGGGCGGATCATCTTCAACGAGAAGATCGAGCGTGCCCTCGCCGACGCCCTCGAAGAGGACTTCGATCCGGAGCAGATCGAGTTCGTCAACTTCTCGCTGAAGAAGAAGGACATCAACCAGATGGTTTCCGACCTGGTCGAGTCCTACGGCGCGCCGGCGGTCTCCCAGGTGCTCGACGCCTTCAAGGACCTCGGCTTCCACTACGCCAGCCAGGCCGGGATCACCGTCTCCAAGAACAACGTCGTGTCCCCGCCGGAGAAGCCGGAAATCCTCGATCGCTACGAGAAGGAGACGGAAGCGATCCAGGCCCAGTACGACGAAGGCTACATAACCGCCGAGGAGCGTCACGAGGCTGTGACGGCGCACTGGAACCGGGCCACCGACGAGGTCGCGCAGGCGATGGAGGACAACCTCGAAGAGTTGAACCCGATCTTCATGATGGCCAACTCGGGCGCTCGCGGATCGTTCAAACAGATCCGCCAGCTGGCCGGGATGCGCGGCCTGATGGCCAACCCGAAAGGGGAGATCATCGAGCGGCCGATCAAGGCCAACTTCATGGAGGGGCTCTCGGTCCTCGAGTACTTCATCTCCACCCACGGCGCCCGAAAGGGCCTCGCCGACACGGCGCTGCGGACGGCCGACTCCGGTTACCTCACCCGCCGCTTGGTCGACGTCGCCCAGGACGTGATCGTCCGTGAGGAGGACTGCAAAACCAAGGACCACATCGAGATGGTCATCCGCAAGGACGACGGCTCCCTCAACGACAACCTGATCGGTCGCCTGGCAGCGAAAAAGCTCGAGACCAAACGCGGTCGCGAGCTGCTCAAGCGCAACCAGGAGATCACCCTGACCGACGTCGAGGCGATCGCCGAGGCCTTCGGCGACGAAGACGTCAAGGTCCCCGTCCGCTCCGCGCTCAAGTGCGAGGCCGAGTCGGGCGTGTGCCGGTCCTGTTACGGGATCTCCCCGGCGACCGGGTCGACGGTCGACATCGGCGACGCGGTCGGGATCATCGCCGCCCAGTCGATCGGGGAGCCGGGGACCCAGCTGACCATGCGTACCTTCCACACCGGAGGCGTCGCCGGTCAGGACATCACCCAGGGTCTGCCGCGGATCGTCGAGCTCTTCGAGGCGCGCAAACCGAAGGGCCTGGCGCAGATGGCCGAGGCCGCGGGCAAAGTCTCGATCGAAGAAACCGACAAAGCCCTGAAAGTGATCGTCACCGAGTCCAGCGGCGAGGAGCACAGCTACAGCTTCCCGCTCCGCACCCGGCTCCACGTCGCCGACGGCAACCGGGTCGAGGTGGGGGAGCAGCTAAACGAAGGCTCGCTCTACCCGGCCGACCTGCTGGCGATCCGCGGGCGCACCGCGACCGAGCTCTACCTCGTCGACGAGGTGCAGAAGGTCTACCGCGCCCAGGGCGTCGACATCAACGACAAGCACATCGAGCTGATCGCCCGCCAGATGCTGAAGAAGGTGCGGATCGAGTCCAAGGGCTCGACCAGCCTGCTTCCGGGGCAGCTGGAGGACCGCGGCAGCCTCAAACGACTCAACAAGAAGACCAAGGAAGACGGCGGCACGCCGGCCAAAGGCGAGGAGGTCATCCTCGGGATCACCAAGGCCTCGCTGGCGACCGAGTCCTTCCTCTCCGCCGCCTCCTTCCAGGAGACGACCAAGGTGCTCACCGACGCCGCCCTCGAGGGCAAACGGGATCGCCTGGTCGGCCTGAAGGAGAACGTGATCATCGGCAAGCTGATCCCAGCCGCGACCGGCCTCAAGCACTATCGGACGGTCGCGATCGAGCCGGCGGAACCGATCGAACCGCCGAGCGACGACGACCTGCTCGAAGAAGACGAGCTGGCGGCGGAACTCGGCGTCGACGGGGTCGAGGCTCCGGTCGAGGGCTTCGGCACCTCCTTCGCGGAGGAGCTGGAGGAGCTCGCCCAGGAGATCGAGTCGACTTCGGAAGAGACGAAGTAACCGCTGCGGGTCGGTACGGATGTGTACTGCCCGCGAAAATGGGTAACTAAGAGGTACCCCAAGAAAGAAAAGACAGCATCGACTTCTGCTCTTGAGGTACTTCATTTCTCCTTGACGCCGAAGGCCGGGTCACCTTTCCCCGGTCTTCGGTGCGTTTTGGGCCGATTGCCGAAACTGGCCAGGCAGCCAGTCCGATAGATTGCGGGCCATGGACTCGGCGGAGAAGGTCTGCATCATCGGTGCCGGCAGCTCCGGCATCTGTGCTGCGCAGGTGCTAGACGCGCGTGGGATCCCCTTCGACTGCTTCGAGAAGGGGTCGATGATCGGCGGCAACTGGCGCTACGAGAACGACAACGGGATGTCCTCGGCTTACCGCTCGCTGCACATCAACACCTCGCGGCGGGTGATGGCGTTCAAATCGCTGCCGATGCCCGACCACTTCCCGGACTATCCGAACCACTTCCAGATGGCGGCCTACTTCGACGAATTCGCCGACCACTTCGGACTGCGGGAGAAGATCAGCTTCCGCACCGAGGTGCTGAAGGTGGAGCCGGCCGATGGCGCCTGGGCTGTGACCGTGAAAGGAGAGGGCGGGGGAGAGCGGACCGAGCGCTATCGCGCGGTCCTGGTCGCCAACGGCCACCACTGGGACCCGCGCTGGCCCGAACCTGCTTTTCCCGGCGCCGACGAGTTCGAGGGCGAGCAGCTGCACGCCCACCACTACCGCGAGCCCGACGTCCTTACGGGCAAGCGGGTGGTGGTCCTCGGGCTCGGCAACTCCGCCACCGACATCGCCGTCGAGTCCTCGCGGATTGCCGATGCCACCTTCCTCGCCACCCGTCGCGGCGCCTACGTGATTCCCAAGTACATCAACGGCAAGCCGATCGACGAGCTCTCCAACCCGATTACTTCGATGACGCCGCTGGCGGTGCAGAGATTCTTCGCGATGCGGGCGCTCGGCGTGGCCTCCGCCGCCGACCCCACGGCCTACGGGTTGCCCAAGCCTGACCACAAGCTCTTCGAGGCGCACCCGACGGTCTCCTCGGAGCTGCTTCCCCGGCTCGGCCACGGAGACATCACCGCGAAGCCGAACATCGACCGCTTTTCCGGCGGCCGCCAAGTCCGCTTCGTCGACGGCAGCAGCGAGGAGATCGACCTCGTCGTCTACTGCACCGGCTACAAGATCACCTTCCCGTTCTTCGACCCAAAGGTCTTCGCCGCCCCCGAGAACCGGATGCCGCTCTTCCGCCGCGTCGTCTCGGTCGAGCGGCCGGGGCTCTACTTCATCGGCTTCATTCAGCCCCTCGGGCCGATCATGCCCCTTGCCGAGGCCCAGTGCGAATGGATCGCCGACCTGCTTGGTGGCCGGGCGACGCTACCCCCGGCAGGGGAGATGAAGCGGGAGATCGCGCGGGAGGAACGGAAGCAGGCGAAGCGCTTCGTTGCCTCTAAGCGTCATACCGTCGAGGTCGACTTCCACCCTTATCTGCGCGAGATCCGGCGCGAGCGAAAGCGGGTTGCGCAGCCGGCTTGACCACACGGGTGCGCCCGCCGGGCGGGCAATCCGGTACTGGCAAGGCAGCACCGCCCCCGTGGGGACCGCCGCGGCGCGGCCCGCGGGGCAGCTTCGGGCGCGGCCGCCGCTTGAAGCCGCCGTTCTCGTCGGTCGCCGCCTCCGGTTCCTCGTCGTGTTGCTTGGCGGCCCAGTAGACGAGCCACATCGAGGCCAAGACCGGAATCTTGAGCACGACGGCAAGGAAGAAGATGGGCCAGAACCCCGTCACTCTCCCCAGTCTAGAGACCTTCGCAATCGACCTCGCCCAGTTTCTTCAGCGCTGTCCGCCATCCGGCAGATCTCCTCAATGCAAGAGCGGCGGGGAGGCATCCCTCCCCGCCGCTTGCTCGAGCTACTAGGCTCAGGCGAAATGTGACAAGGGGGTCAGCATGTAATTTTGACCGTCTTGCCTTCCGTGATGCTTACAGTGCCTGTACCGGTCTGCGCTGATGTGAGGTATTCCCCAGGATCGGCACTTGAGATCAGGTCGAAAATCGTGCCGGTTGTTGTGACCTGCTTGAATTGCTGCTGACCGTTAGCGATCTTTTCGAAGTTCAGCTTGAGCGACGTCACCGCTTTGTTGCAGACGGTCGCAGGTTCCTCGAGGTGCCCAATGACGTTCCCTGTGACTGTTTTCCTGATTCCAAACGCGCAAGTGAATGTGACATTGACCCCTGTCATCAGGACACCCGGTGTTGTACCCGGGGAGGGCTCGATGTTGACCAGATGCGAGACCATTGCATTGGTGTTGATCTGTTTGGTGCCGGTGCCCTGGTTGTTGCATTCCAGGCCGAAGACGGCATCTGTGCATTCTTTGAACTGGAGGGAGGCCGTGCCTGTGCTGGTTGTGGTCGTGAAGCTGGCCGTCCCGCCAACGGTTTTGCAGTGGATGCGAAGCCCGTTGGTGTCCGAGAGCTCGGCGATGCCGCCTGAAATCGTGGCGTTGCACGTGGCCTGAACGACGCCTGCTTTTTCACAATGGGCTTCGTATTCTCCCGCCGACGCCACGGTCGGGACTGCTGCGAAGGCGAGCGCTGAAAGCGCCGCCGCTGCGAGCAGCATCAATTTCTTGTTCATTGAATAGCCTTTCTTTAGGCCGGCAGGTCAAGGAGTGACGCACCGGTCATGGGTAGAGGGAGGCAGACCCGACAGGGTGCATCCCTTGCTTGCACCTCATATTTAGTCAGTGCGGTGCGAAATACTCAACAAACTTCGGTGTATTGGTTGCCCGGGACCACACGCTTGGCTGTAATCAGTTTTTGATCCCTGCAAATCGCAGGTCGCTAAGCCGCCGAACTCGCAATTCTGAGCGCGACGAAGCGCCTTCTTGCAGCACCCTGATTGTTGTATTCCGTATCGAATCGAGCCGGATAGAGTGATCCGTCAGCTCCGGCTGAGGGAGGCAGCCCAGGATGCGAGCGCGTCGACGTGCCCCTCCTCGAGCCCCAGGTGCGGCTCCGTCGGCACCAGCAGCGTCGGCGCCGCCCGCCGCCCGGCCCACTCGTAACAGCTCTCGTCGAAGTTGTCGTCCACCCAGGCAATCGCCCGCTCGCCGGCAAAGTCCGCCATCGCCGCCAGCTTCCAGTGCTCCCCGCCGCTCCGAGGAGCGACGTCGAAAGAAATATGCGGCAACTCCGGCAGCCCCAATAGCTGCGGCAAATAAAAATTCGCTTTGTCCTCCCACCCGCTCGCCCAAACCAACTCAAAGCTCTCGGAGAGCCGCAGCAAGCGATCTCCACAAACAAGCGAGATGCAATGAGGAACCCCATCTACCAGTTGCACCTGCGTGTGCTGTGGTCTCTCCTCAAACCCGAAGAGACTGATGACCCCATCAATATCGACTGCCAGCAGCGGCTTGTCGAGGGGCGGGGGATGGCCATCGGGCTGGCGGATACTCAAAACGGCGGCCTAATTAGGCCGCCGTTTGTCAGAACGAGGGCCA
>DATLQI010000008.1:0-63282 GCA_035535295.1 Solirubrobacterales bacterium | reverse complement strand
CGCGGTCGCGGTCGACGACGCCGAGATGCAGATCAGCGAGGTGATCCGCGGCGACGACCACCTGTCCAACACGCCGAAGCAGCTGCTGGTCTTCGAGGCCTTGGGGATCGAGCCGCCCCGCTACGCGCACCTGCCGCTGCTGCACGGGCCCGACGGCAAGAAGCTCTCGAAGCGCCACGGCGCCGCCTCGGTACAGGAGCTGCGCGAATTGGGCTACCTGCCGGCGGCGGTCCGCAACTACCTGGCGCTGCTCGGCTGGGGGACCGACGACGACACGACGCTGATGTCGACCGAGGAGCTGGTCCAGCGCTTCCGCGTCGCCGACGTCGGCAAATCCGCGGCGATCTTCGACGAGAAGAAGCTGCGCTGGCTGAACGGCCGCTTCATGCGGGAGATGCCGCTCGACGAGTACACCGCCGCGGTCGCCCGCCACCTCGGCCGCGAGGCCGACGAGCGGCTCCGCGGCGCCTGCGAGATCGCCCAGGAGAAAGCGCAGACCCTGGAGGAGGTCTGGCCGCTGATCCGCTTCCTCTTCGAGCCGCCGGTCGAGGACGAGAAGGCCTGGGGGAAGGTGATGAAGGAGGGGACCGGGGGCGTGCTCGAGGCCGTCGCCGAGGCGCTGGAGCCGATTGAGCCCTTCGAGCCAAGCCAGATTGAGGCCGCTCTGGCGCCGTTGCTCGACCGCTTCGACCTCAAGCCGGGCAAGCTCTACCAGCCGATTCGGGTCGCGATCACCGGCACCTCGATCTCCCCAGGGATCTTCGAGTCGCTCGCCGCGCTGGGCAAGGAGCGCTCGCTGGAGCGGATCCGTGCCGCTTCAGAGCGCCTCTCGCCAACCTGAGTCGCCCGAAATTGCTCCACAATTTTGGGGTCGGAAAGGGTCTTTGAGCTAAACCCCTGAGCGGTAGCTGCCGATGGGAGGGGTGCCAATGAGCGTCACCGCCGCCCAAAGCAACGGCAAGGTCCCCCTGCACGAGACCGCCAAATCGGGATCCCGCACCCCCGCCCCCGGAAGCCGCCTCGCCGAGGCGTTCGAGGCCGTCGAGCGCTTCCCGGTCCTGATCGAGTCGCGCCAGCGCGTGATCACCGCCGCGACCGCCGAGACCGCCCGCGTCGGCGAGATCGTCGAAGCGGTCGAGAGCGACGTCGCCCTGACGATCGCCGTGCTCCGCCACGCCAACCGTGGTGGCCTCGTCGCCGGCGGCATCGCCAGCATCCCGACGGCGCTGGAGGTCTTGAAGCCTGCTGGCGTCCTCGCCCTCGCCGGCACCGCCCCGAGCTTCGACTTCTTCGACTCCAACGGCGGCTGGGAGCTGAAGCCCGAGCGCTTCCGCGTCCACGCCCTCGCCACCCAGCGCGCCGCCGACCGTCTCGGCCGCGTCGTCGGCTGGGCCGAACGCGACGAGCTCGCGGTGGCGGCGCTGCTGCACGACGTCGGCCGCCTCGTCATCTCCCGCCTGCACCCCGGTTACAAGGTCTACTTCGACGCGATCTCCCGCACCCCCGAGCAGCGCCTGCGCGAGGAACGCGAGCAGCTGGGGATCGACCACGCCCTCGTCGGCGGAGTCCTCGCCCGCCGCTGGAACCTGCCCGCGCGCATCGCGGTCGCGATCGAGCGCCACCACGCCGATGACGCCGAGGGCCTGGCGGCGATGGTCGGGACCGCCGACATGATCGCCCACTACTGCCAGGGGGAGGCGATCGCGCCGGAGCGGCTCCGCGCCGGCGCCGAGCGCTGCGGCCTCAGTCCCGAGGCCCTGCGCGACCTCCTCTACGAGCTGCCGCTGCCGACTCAGGACGCTTCTCGGATCAGCGAGCCCTGCCCGCTGTCGGCCCGCGAGCTCGACGTCCTCCGCCACCTCTCCGAGGGCATGGTCTACAAGCAGATCGCCAGCGAAATGCACCTCTCCGTCTCGACGATCCGTACCCACCTCCACAACGTCTACGGCAAGATCGGCGCCGTCGATCGCGCGCAGGCAGTCCTCATGGCCCGCGACCGAGGCTGGATCTAGCGATGAGCCAGCAGTCCGCGGTGTCCACCGCAGCTTCGGCTGTGCAGAAAAGCGAGCAGCCCGCCACCTGGCGCCGTCGTTCGCTGGTGCGCGTCCGCCGCCCGGCTTGGGCTCAGGCGCAGAGCCCCCAGCGCCCGGTCAGTCGATAAGGCACTCGCGCACGGCGATCGCGACCGCGTGGGTGCGGTTCTTGGCGCCGAGGCGGGCGAGGGCGTGCTTGGTGTGGCTCTTCACCGTCTCCTCGCTGAGGTCGAGTTCGCGGGCGGCGACGGTGGTCGACTCGCCGTTGGCCAGCAGCTGCAGGATCTCGCGCTGGCGCCGGGTCAGCTTGCCGCGACTTCCTTTCGGCGGCACGTTGGGGTCGATGAAACGCTCTTGGGCAGCTGCGGCGTCGACTGCCCGCCGCAGCTCGGCTGGGCCGGCGGTACGGGCAACGTAGGCCGAGGCACCCGCCTGCAGGGCGGCGCTCGCCAGGTGCCGTTCGGGAATCTCGCCATGGGCGACGATGCCGAGGGCGGCGCTGGAGCGGTGCAGCATCCGGATCGCTTCTGGGCCCGAGATCGAGTTGCCGTCGCCGTTGCCGCGCCAGCGCATGTCGACGATCGCGACGTCGAAGTCGCCGATGTCGCGGACGAGGTCGAGCGCCTCGTCGCGCGTCGGCGTCTCGTGGACGACAAAACCATCCGCCAACGCCTCGCGGATCCCCAGACGGACGAGGGGATGACCGTCGATCACTAGGCAGTGTGGGGGCTCGCTCAGGACTGCTTCCAATCACTCGAGTGGCGTTCGCGGGCACTGTCGACTTCGAATGGCCTCCCGCGAGCCGATCCTACCCAGCCGAGGGGTGCGGTAGAAACCCCCTTGTGATCTCAATTACCTCAAAGAGCAGGTATGCCGTCGTCGCGATGGCGGAGCTTGCGAGGGCGGGGGAGCGGCCGATGCCGATCAAAGAGCTGGCCGAGCGCCGCGACATCCCCGAGCAGTTCCTCGAGCAGCTCTTCTCGACCCTGCGCCGCAACGGCCTCCTCACCAGTCACCGCGGCATGCGCGGCGGCTACACCCTCGCCCGCCCGGCCGAGGAGATCACCGTCCTCGAGGTCGTCCAGGCGCTCGACGGCAAAGTCGGCGACGAGGCCGACGAGGCTGGCGGCATCTGGGCCGAGGGCGTCACCGCCCTGCGCAAGGTCTTCGGCCAGACCACGATCGCCGAAGTCGCTCGCCGCGAGGCCGAAGAGGCGAACAGCGGCATGTATTTCATCTGAGCCCCTCCTTCGACCATCGCGGGCCGAATGAGCTCGATGACCGGCGCGGATGCGGCCCTTCCTCGGCATCCCCGGTAGCGCCGCTACCGGGGAGCATTCGTCATGACCGCCCCGCTTGGTCCTCGACCTCCCCGACCTCGCGCTGATCTCAGCCGGGGCTCAAGCGGGGACTAGGATGAGGCAACTCACCATGGAGCTGACTGCGCGCATTCGGATCGACAACGGCAGCTACTGGGCCGACGTCCCTGGGTTGCCCGGCTGCTTCGCGTCCGGCGATACCTTGGACGAGCTGATCGAGTCATTGCAAGAGGGAATTGCTCACTGTCTCGATGGCAAAGGGGAGCAAGGTGGACCGCTGCAGCTGGCGACTGCGACGCTGACGGATGAGACGCTGACGGCTGCGTGATCCCCGGTTAGACTGCTCCGCGATGGGGAGAACTGCTGCCACGCTCGTCGCCTCGTTTGCCGCTCTTGTCTGCCTGTTGGTGGGGACGGGGTCGGCTGTGGCGGCGCCGGCTGTGAATGGGGTCTTTCCGCTCAATTCGCTGGAAATCAACAACAAGATCGTCGCTGGGCCTGACGGGAACATGTGGGTGACGCTGGGGGAAGGGAAAGACGTCGCTCGGATCACGCCTGACGGGCAGATCCAGGAATTCGAGATCGAAGGGGTTGACAACGACGCCCAAGGGATCGCGCCCGGCCCCGACGGGAACATGTGGGTGCCGACGATCAACGAGGTGACGAAGTTCTCTCCCGCTGATCCGGAGGGGACCGACCAGGCATTCACCTTGACTGGCATCGCTGGCCAAGGGCAGATCGTCGCCGGTCCGGACGGGCGGATGTGGGTTGCCTCGCTCAACAGCGTCGTCGACTTCGATCCGGCCGATCCAGTCGGCACGGAACAGTCGCAGCTGATCGAAGGGACCCTGGGCCCGACGGACATCGACTCCGCAGGCCCCCTGCTGGCGATCAGCGACTTCGGCAACGCTCGCATCGTCACCTTCACCACCGGGGGCACCCAGGTGAACTACCCGCTGGCCGGCGGTTCGCAGGGCGTTGCTGGTGGTCCCAACGGCCAAATCGGCTTCTCACAGGCCGGCGTCCAGCCCGAGGAAGTCGGACGGATCGACCCGCCGAACGCCCCGCAGGGGAACCAGATCGACGGCGATCCCTTCGGCGTCGATCTCGGTCCTGATGGCGCCTATTGGTTCGCCCGCTCCGCTGCCGACGAAGTCATTCGACTGACGACGGACGGCCAGGTCACGATTCTCGGTGGCTTCCCGGAGAAATTCTTCCCCCGCCAGGTCGCCGGCGGCCCTGGGGGCACCGTCTGGGTGACGATGGAAATCCCGGGGGAAGGCATCGCCGCTGTCGCGCGTGTAACCGGCGTCGAACCCCCCGGCGGCAACAACCCCCCGCCTCCGCCGCCCGCCCCGCAGACCAAGATCAACAAGGGGCCGAAGAAGGTCGTCAAGACGACGAAGAAGAAGGCGAAGGTGAAGTTCCGCTTCTCCTCTTCGACTACCGGCGTCACGTTCCAGTGCGCGCTGACGAAGTTGAAGGGGAAAAAGACGAAACCCGCGGTCTTCAAGAGCTGCAAGTCGCCGAAGGTCTACAGGCTGCGGCCCGGCCGCTACCGCTTCCAGGTCCGCGCCGTCAACGGTGGCGTGCCCGACCCGACCCCGGCGCTCCGCAAGTTCAAGATCGTCCGCATCGAACGCTGATGCGGATCGGCGCCGAGGCCTCGGCCGTCGTCGGCAACACGCCGATGGTCCTGCTCGACCGGCTCTCCGAGGGGGCGGCCGGCGAGGTCTGCGTCAAGCTCGAGTACTTCAACCCGGGCGGGTCGGTCAAGGACCGGATCGGGGTGGCGATGATCGACGCCGCCGAAGCCGAGGGTCAGGTCCAGCCCGGCAAGTCGGTCGTGGTCGAGCCGACCAGCGGCAATACGGGGATCGCGCTGGCGATGGTCTGCGCCGCCCGCGGCTACGAGCTGATCCTCACCCTGCCGGAGGGGATGAGCCGTGAGCGCGGCAAGCTCCTGCGCGCCTACGGGGCCGAGGTCCGCGAGACGCCGTCGCTGGGCGGGATGAACGAGGCGGTGGCGCTGGCCGAAGAGATCCGCGAGCAGCGCAAGGGCTTCATGCCGATGCAGTTCTCCAACCCCGCCAACCCGGAGATCCACCGCCGCACCACCGCCGAGGAGATCTGGAGCGACACCGACGGCGAGATCGGCGCCTTCGTCGCCGGCGTCGGCACCGGCGGCACGATCACCGGGGTCGGGCAGATGCTGCGGGAACGGGCGCCCGACGCGCTCGTGGTCGCGGTCGAGCCGGCCAGCTCGCCGGTTCTCTCCGGCGGCAAACCCGGCCCGCACAAAATCCAGGGCATCGGCGCCGGCTTCGTCCCCGAGATCCTCGACCGCGAGGTGGTCGACGAGGTCCTCTCGGTCGGCGACGAGGAGGCGCTGGAGATGGCGCGGCGGGTGGCCCAGGAGGAGGGTGTGCTGGCGGGGATCTCCGCCGGGGCCAACGTCTGGGCTGCCCTGGAGGTCGCGAAGCGGCCGGAGATGGCGGGGAAGAGGGTGGTGACGATCGTCTGCGACTCGGGTGAGCGCTACATGTCCCTACCCTTCTTCTCACCATGAACCGCTGGAAACGTCTGCTCAAGGAGGTTCGCGCGGACGTCAAGGCTGCGCGCGAGCGCGACCCCGCGGCCCAGGGCGTCTCCACCTTCGAGATCCTCAGCAGCTGGGCCGGGGTGCAGGCGCTGCTGGCCCATCGCGGCGCCCACGCGCTGCTCGAAGCCGGGGTGCCGCTGCTGCCGCGGACGATCGCCTACCTGACCCGGGCGGTGACCGGGATCGAGATCCATCCCGCGGCCCGGATCGGCAGCGAGTTCTTCATCGACCACGGCTCGGGGGTGGTGATCGGCGAGACGGCCGTGATCGGCAACTGCGTCACCCTCTACCAGGGCGTGACCCTGGGCGGGACCGGGTTCCAGCGCGGCAAGCGCCATCCGACCCTCGGCAACAACGTCACCGTCGGCAGCGGCGCCAAGCTGCTGGGGCCGGTCGCGGTCGGCGACGGGGCGAAGATCGGCGCCAACACCGTCGTCGTCGAGGACGTGCCCCCGGCGGCGACCGTGGTCGGCAACCCCGGCCACCCGGTGAAACTCGAAGGCAGGCGGGTCGAAGGCCCCGACGCCGACTGGATCCACCTGCCCGACCCGATCGCCGAGGCGATCAAGGCCCTCTCTGAGCGGATCGCCGACGTCGAGCAGCGGCTGGCGCGGATCGACGGCGGCGACGGCCCCAGCGGCGACGTCGGCGACGCGACGAAGATCCAGCCCCGCACCGGCCGTTCCTCGGCCGGAGGCTGAGTCCGCGCCCGTCTCTATGCTCGGAGACGTGTTCCAGGAGGGTCATCCCGACACCCCCGCGCAGCCGCCCGAGGCGAGCCACGGCGCCCCGACCGAGCCCGGGGCCGACCGCGTCGAGCGCCTGCTGGCGGGGCTGAACCCGCCCCAGCGCAAAGCCGTCGAATACGGCGAGGGGCCGCTGCTGGTGCTGGCTGGCGCCGGCTCCGGCAAGACCCGCGTCCTCACCCACCGGATCGCCTACCTGCTCGCCACCGGCGCCGCCCGGCCGGGCGAGATCCTCGCGATCACCTTCACCAACAAAGCCGCGGCGGAGATGCGGGAGCGGGTCGGGCAGCTGGTCGGCCGCTCGGTGCGGGCGATGTGGGTGACCACCTTTCACTCCGCCTGCGCGCGGATGCTGCGCGTCGACGCCGAGCGCCTCGGCTACGCGAAGAACTTCACGATCTACGACCAGGCCGACTCGCTGCGGATGTTGAAACGATGCCTGACCGAGCTCGGGGTCGATCCGAAACGGTTCCCGCCGCGGGCGGTCCAGGCGAAGATCTCCGGCGCCAAGAACCAGCTGATCGACTCCGACACCTACAACGACTCCGCCTTCGGCGAATTCGAGGAGATCGTCGCCGAAGCCTTCCCGCTCTACGAGAAGCGGATGCGGGAAGCCAACGCGATGGACTTCGACGACCTGCTGGTCCGCACCGTCAACGTGATCGAGCTCTCCGAGGAGGCGCGCGAGCGCTGGCGCCGGACCTTCCGCCACGTCCTCGTCGACGAGTACCAGGACACCAACCACGCCCAGTACCGGCTGTTGCAGCTGCTCGCCTCCGAGCACGGCAACCTGATGGTGGTCGGCGACGAGGATCAGTCGATCTACGGCTTCCGCCACGCCGACGTCTCCAACATCCTCGACTTCGACGAGGACTTCAAGGGCGCCGAGGTCGTCAAGCTCGAGCAGAACTACCGCTCGACCCAGACGATCCTCCGTGCCGCCAACGCCGTCGTCGAGCGCAACCGCGAGCGGCGCCCGAAGGAGCTCTGGAGCGAAGGCGAGGAGGGGGCGCGGGTCCAGCTCAACGAGCTGACCGACGAGCACGAGGAGGCGCGCTGGGTTGCGGGGGAGATCGAACGGCTGGAGCAGGAGGACGGCGTCAGCCGCTCCGAGGTCGCGGTCTTCTACCGGACCAACGCGATGAGCCGGGTGCTGGAGGACACGCTGCAGCGCTTCGACGTCTCCTACCAGGTGATCGGCGGCACCAAGTTCTACGAACGGGCCGAGATCAAGGACGCGATCGCCTACCTCAGCCTCTTGGCCAACCCGGCCGACCTCGTCTCCTTCGGGCGCGTCGTCAACTCGCCGCGGCGGGGGATCGGCAACACCACCCAGGGCCGGATCGCCTCCCACGTCAACACGACCGGGCAGCCGGTCTGGGAGGTGATCGAGCGGGTCGAGGAGGTGCCCGGCCTCTCCGGCGCCGCGATCAAGGCGGTCTCCCGCTTCTACGAGACGATGGCCGGCCTGCGCGAACGGGCCGAAGAAGGTGGGCCGGTGGCGACGCTGTTGGAGGCCGTGCTGCACGAGACCGGCTACCTCGACGCGTTAGCGGCGGAGCGGACGATCGAGGCCGAGGGCCGCGGCGAAAACCTCGAAACGCTGATCGGCGGCGCCGCCGAGTTCGACATCGAGCGCGAACGCGAGGGGGAGAGCGAAGTCTCGCCGCTGGAGGAGTACCTGCAGCAGATCTCCCTCTACACCGAGCAGGACGGTCTCGCCGCCGAGGGCGAGCTGGTGACGCTGATGACTCTGCACAACGCGAAGGGGCTCGAGTACGACACGGTCTTCATCGTCGGCTGCGAGGAGGGCGCCTTCCCGCACATGCGGGCGCTGGAGGAGGGTGGCGAAGAAGAGGAGCGGCGCCTCTGTTACGTCGGCATCACCCGCGTCCGCAAGCGCCTATACATGACCTGGGCCCGCGAGCGGCGTCTCTTCGGCCGGGCCGAGCACAACCTGCCCTCGCGCTTCGTCGACGAGCTGCCGCACGAGCTGACCGAGCGCCACTCGACCGCCGCCCGCAGTCTCGGCACCAGCTGGAGCACCTCGGTCGCCAACGAGGTGACGCCGGCGCAGTCGATCGACCCCGGTCCGGCGCTGGAGCTGCAGACCGGAGACGACGTCGTCCACGCCAGCTTCGGCGACGGGGTCGTTACGGCGGTGGAGCCGGGCGGGGTGGTCGTCGTCCGCTTCTCCGGCGACGGCACCGAGCGCAAGCTGATGGCCGACTACGCCCCGATCCGGAAGCGCTGAGCGTGGGGGGCCGGGTCATCGACGGCAAAGCCGTCGCCGCCGCGGTCCGCGAGCGGGTCAAGGTCGACGTCGCCGCCTATGTCGAGGAGACGGGGCGGGTCCCCGGCCTGGCGACGGTGCTGGTCGGCGAGGACCCGGCTTCCCAGGTCTACGTGGGGATGAAGCGGCGCAACACCGAGGACGTGGGGATGCGCTCGATACATCACGAACCCGAGGCCTCAATCCGCGAGGAGGAACTGCTGGAACTGGTCCGCGAGCTGAATGAGGACGACGACGTCGACGGCATCCTGGTCCAGCTGCCGTTGCCCGCGCAGATCAGCGAGAACGCGATCGTCGCGGCGATCGATCCGCGCAAGGACGTCGACGGCCTCACCCCGATCAACGCCGGCCTGCTCGCCCACGGCGATCCGGGCCTCGTCCCCTGTACCCCGGCCGGGGTGATGGAGCTGCTGGCCCACGAGGGGGTCGAGCTGGAAGGGGCCGAGGCGGTGGTCGTCGGCCGCTCGAAGCTGGTCGGGGTGCCGGTCGCTCGCCTGCTGCTGCAGGCGAACGCGACGGTGACGGTCTGTCACTCGCGCACCCGCGACCTCGACGCGACCTGTCGCCGCGCCGACGTCCTCGTCGCCGCGGTCGGAGTGCCACGGCTGCTCGGCGCCGACGCCGTGAAACCGGGTGCGGTCGTGATCGACGTCGGCGTCAACCGGCTCGAGGAGGGCTTGGTCGGCGACGTCGACTACGAGGCCGCGGCCGAGGTGGCCGCCGCGATCACGCCCGTCCCGGGCGGCGTCGGCCCGATGACGATCGCGATGCTGCTCAGCAACACGCTCCAGGCAGCACGCATGCGAACGACCAACGGGTAGGAAACCCGGCTAGCGGCGTCGAAGTCCCGCCTGATGCAGATATAGGGTCGCGAGGACCCACCCCGAACTTCCAAGGAGGAAGAGATGGACGCGGACAGGCTGAGTACGGGGGAGAAGATCGCCGGCGCATCGGCCGTCCTTCTCTTCATCTTCATGTTCTTCGACTGGTTCAACGCCTCGGTTTCCGGCGGCAACGGCCTCTTCACGGCCAGCGTCGGCGGCAACGCCTGGGAAGCGTTCAGCTGGATCGACCTCTTGATGCTGGTGACGATCGTCGTCGCGATCGCGGTCGCGGTGATCCGGCTGACCGACGCGGTCTTCGAGCCGCCCTTCTCGCTCAATGCCGCGGTCGCCATTCTCGGCGGCCTCTCGGTGCTGCTGATCCTCTACCGGATCATCGACCCCCCGGGCGGCGGCGACATCGCCGGGGTCTCCGTCGACATCAGCCCGACCGTCGGCGCTTTCCTCGGTTTGATTGCCGCGGCCGCCATCACCTACGGCGGCTACCGGGCGATGCAGGAAGAGGGCACTTCCTTTGGCGACCTCGGCGACCAGCTCTCCAGCGGTCGCGGCGGTCACACCGGCGGCACCCCGCCACAGCAGCCGCCTGCGGCTACGCCACCGCCTCCGCCGCCCCCGCCGAGTTCCGGCCAGGGTGGTCCGCCGCCTCAGTAGCCACCCCTCTGGCGACCTGTTTGGCGAAGGCGATGATGGTCATCATCGGATTGACGCCAACCGAGGTCGGGAAGAGCGAAGAGTCGGCGACGTAGAGGCCGGCGGTGCCGTTGACCGAGCCGTCGACGGCACAGACGCCACGGCGCGGATCGGCTGCGATCCGCGCCGTTCCCATTGGATGGAAGGCCTCCAGCCGCAGCTCCGAGGGCTTGAAGCGGGTGGCCTCGAACTGCGGCAGGTCGCCGGCTTTCAACACCCCGGCGCGGGGGATGTTGGGGTAGACCTCGGTCGCCCCGGCGGCGAAGTGGACTTCGGCGGCGCGGGCGATCCCGAAGACGACGTGGCGGGCATCGTCCTCGTTCAGCTCGTAGCTGGCGCGCAGGGCACCTTCGTTGGCGAGGCCGACCGAGCCGTGGGAGCGGTCGCAGAGGTGGACGCCGATCGAGCCGACGTGGCCGAAGTCGAGCATCGAGCGCTGGTGTTCCTCGCCAGTCCCGACCAGCCAGGCGCCGCCGAAGGCGAGCGGGGTGAAGGTCGCCTCCAGCAGGATGCGGTGTTGAGCCTCCCACTGGTCGACGTAGTAGCTCTGCATCACGCCCTCCCAGCCGCGCACCTCCTCCTCGTAGCGAGCGCCGACCCAGCAGGCTGGATGGATGCGAAGGTGACGGCCGACCCGATCTCCGCCGAGCCCCGAACGCAGAAGCAGCTCCGGGGTGCCGAAGGCGCCGCCGGCGGCGATCACGGCGTGCCTGGCGCGGACGGTGAAGGGGCGCTGGCGCCCGCTGGCGTCGCGAGCCGAGCAGGCGATGCCGACCGCGCGCCCGTCCTCGACCAGGACGCGCTGTGCTTCCACGCCCGCCCGCACCCGGGCGCCGGCCGCGACCGCGCGCGGCAGGTAGCTGACGTGCATCCCCTGCTTGGCGTCGATCGCGCAGCCGAAGGGGCAGGAGCTGCACTGGACGCAGTTGCCGGCGTTGCGGTGGATCGGCCCGCCGCTGGCGCCGAGCGCTTCCGCGCCCTCCATCGCCAGCTGGCCGTTGCGCCCCATTTGCTCGGGGTCGAGCTGGGTCACTTGCAGGAACCCCTCGGCCTCGGCGTAGTCGGCGTCGAGCTCGCGCGCCCAGGAGAGCCCGAACTCCTGCCGCCAGTTCTCGAGGATCTGGTCCGGCGCTCGGAAGCAGGTCCCGGAGTTGATCACCGTGGTGCCGCCGACGACTTTCGCGACCGGGATCGGGATCGGCGGGCTGCCCGCGGCGATCGTCAGGCCGGCTTCGCGGTAGAGCGTCGCGATCGCCTCCAGCCGGTCGGCGGGGTAGTTGTCGCGGTGGTAGTGGTCGCCGGCCTCGAGCACGAGGACGTCGAGCCCGGCCTCGGCCAGCGTCGTCGCCGCGACCGCGCCCCCGGCGCCGGAGCCGACGATGGCGACGTCGCATTCCTCGCCCTCGCCGTGCGGGCGGGTGTCGCCGAGCGAGCCGGCCGGCTCGGGCAGCGAGCCGTCGGCGAGCGCGCACCCGATCTCGGTCCCGATCCGCGCCTCGACCGTCGGCGCCACCGCGTAGCCCAGCGTCGAGAGGATCTTCGCCATCATCAGCAGCTCGTGGTGCAGGGCCAGCCGCGAGCGCTCCAGTTTCGAGAGGAACTCGCCGGCCGCCTCCGGCTCCAGGCGGCTGAATCGCCAGGGGAAGGGCAGCCACTCGAAGGCGCGCAGCCCCAGCCGCAGACGCAGTAGGACCGTGGGCGAGAGCGAGCGCAGGAACTCGGCGACGGGACCGGAGACGTCGACCTCGCGCTCCGCCGCCGGCAGGCCGTCGATGCCCGGCGCCATCGCCGCGCAGATCGCGCTCAGGGTGCGCTGCTCAGCGGCCGAGAGCCCTGGCGAGCGCTGTCAACCGGGCGCGGCGGGGCGGCCGACCCGTCCCGCCAACATCCAGAGGTAGAGGGACATCAGCGCCAGGTAGCCGTCGACGAGGAAGTTGAGCAGGTAGATGAAGACTTCTTCCTGGATCAGGAAGAAGGCCAGCGATCCCAGCGAGGAGGCGGTCTTGCCGGCGGCGAGGACCAACAGCAGTGGCCGGTAGCGGACGACGTCGGCTTGGGCGACGAGGCAGATGCCGGTGATCACGACCATGTAGGCGAAGGCCAGCGCCAGCCACAGGTACTCCTGGGTGTGGGGGGCGCGGTGGTCGAAGCCGAACCATTCGCCGACGTCGGAGATGACGTCGAGGACGCCGCTGGGAACGGCGATGAAGAGGATGCCGACGACGGCGAAGGTGACGGCGAGCAGGCGCAGGTTGAAGACGACGAATCTCTCGGCCTTGGGACCCTGCATCGCCGGCACTCTAACTGGCTGGGCAGCCAGTTACCAAACCCACCTAGAATCGCGCCCGTGATCGAGCGAGAGCAGGTACTGCACGTGGCGAAGTTGTCTCGGCTTCGTCTTTCGGACGAGGAAGTGGAGACGATGGTGGGGGAGCTGTCGGGGATCCTCGAGCACGTCGACCGGATCGGGAACCTGGATCTGGAGGGGGTGGAGCCGACCTCGCACGTGGTGGCGCTGGAGAACGTGCTGCGGGCGGACGAACCGCGGCCGAGCCTGCCCCGCGAGGTCGCCCTCGCCTCGGCGCCCGAACCCCAGGACGGCGCCTTCCGCGCCCCCTCGCCGCAGGCCGAATAGATGTCGGACCTGTTGAACCTGACCGCCCTCGAGGCGCACGAAGCGATGGTCGCCGGCGATCTCGCCGCCGAGGAGTACACGGCCGCCTGGCGAGAGGCCGCCGCCGGCGACGAGCTGAACGCTTATCTGTGGCGCGACGAGGGCAGCGACGAGGCGAAGGCGATCGCGGTCGAGCGCGACTGTGTCGCCCCGATCGCCGTCAAGGACATCTTCACCACCGAGGGCGTCCCGACCACGGCCGGCTCGCGCATCCTCGAGGGCTACCGGCCGCCCTACACCGCGACCGCGGTCCGCAAGCTGGTCGAGGCGGGAGCGCCGGTCCTCGGCAAGACCAACATGGACGAGTTCGCGATGGGCTCCTCGAACGAGAACTCCGCCTACGGCGCCGTCCTCAACCCGTGGGACCGCGAGCGCGTCCCGGGCGGCTCCTCCGGCGGCTCGGCCGCGGTCGTCGCCGGCGGCCTCGCGCCCTGGGCGATCGGCACCGATACCGGGGGCTCGATCCGCCAGCCCGCCGCCTTCTGCGGGATCGTCGGCCTCAAGCCCACCTACGGCGCGATCTCCCGCTACGGGATGATCGCCTTCGCCTCCTCGCTCGACCAGTGCGGCCCGCTGACCCGCACCGTCTCAGACGCCGCCCTGCTGCTGGGGATCCTCCAGGGGAAGGACCAGTGCGACTCGACCTCGGTCGGGATCGAGGGCGGGATCTCCCTGCCCGGCCGCGAGGACCTCTCCGGCCTGCGCTTCGGCGTCCCGGTCGAGCTGCGCGGCGACGACTACGACAGCGGCGTCCGCGGCGTCTTCGAGGAGACGCTGCGGAAGATCGAGGACCTCGGCGGCGAGATCGCGGAGGTCTCGCTTCCAAGCAGCGAGCACGGGATCTCCGCCTACTACGTGATCGCTCCCGCCGAGGCCTCCTCCAACCTCGCCCGCTACGACGGCGTTCGCTACGGGATGCGGGCCGGCGGCGACGGCGACCTGATCGAGATGTACGAGACGACCCGCTCCGACTATTTCGGCCCCGAGGTGAAGCGGCGGATCATGCTCGGCACCTACGCGCTCTCCTCCGGCTATTACGAGGCCTACTACGGCCAGGCGCAGAAGGTCCGCACCCGGATCGCCGAAGACTTCAGCGGCGCCTTCGGCACGGTCGACTTCGTCGTCACCCCGACCGCGCCCTCGGTCGCCTTCAAGCTCGGCGAGAAGACCGACGACCCACTGGCGATGTACCTGAACGACTTCTTCACGGTGCCGATGAGCCTCGCCGGGATCCCGGCGATCTCGATCCCGGCCGGGCTCGCCGAGCCCGAAGGCGGCGGCCCGCGGCTGCCGGTCGGATTCCAGATCGCCAGCCCCGCCTTCAGCGAGCAGAAGCTGCTCGACGCCGCCTACGCGCTGGAGCAGGGGATCGGCTTCGACGCCCGCCCGGGAGGAGCCGCCGATGGCTGAGTTGGAGGCGGTGATCGGGCTGGAGATCCACGTCCAGCTGGCGACCAAGACGAAGATGTTCTGCGGCTGCGAACTGTCGTTCGGCGACGAGCCGAACGTCCACACCTGCCCGGTCTGCCTCGCCCACCCCGGCGTGCTGCCGGTCCCGAACGAGCAGGCGATCCGCTACGCGCTGCAGATCGGCCTCGCGCTCGGCTGCGAGATCGCCCCGCACTCGATCTTCCACCGCAAGAACTACTTCTATCCCGACAACCCGAAGGCCTACCAGATCAGCCAGTACGACATTCCGATCTGCGGCGCCGGCCGCCTCGGCGACATCCGCATCCACCGCGCCCACCTCGAGGAGGACGCGGCGAAGACGATCCACGTCGGCGAGTCGGGACGGATCCACGGCTCCGACGCCTCCCTGGTCGACTTCAACCGCGGCGGCACGCCGCTGGTCGAGATCGTCACCGAGCCCGACCTCCGCGGCGCCGCCGAAGCGGCCGAGTGGGCCCGTCTGTTGCGGGAGACCGTGCGCCAGCTCGGCGTCTCCGACGTCAACATGGAGGAGGGGAGCCTGCGGGTCGATGCCAACGTCTCGGTCCGGCCGACCGGCAGCGAGGAGCTGGGGACGAAGACCGAGCTGAAGAACATGAACAGTTTCCGCTTCCTCCAGCGCGGGGTCGAAGCCGAGCTGGCCCGCCAGCGCGAGCTGGTCGAAGCGGGGGGGACGGTCGAACAGGAGACCCTCCATTTCGACCCGGCGAGCGGCACCCTCACCTCGCTGCGCTCGAAGGAGGAAGCCCACGACTACCGCTACTTCCCCGAGCCCGACCTGGTGCCGCTGGCGCCGACCGAGGAGATGCTGCGCGAGGCTCGCGAGTCGCTGCCGGAGCTGCCGGCGGCGCGGATCGAGCGTTACGAGGGGATCGGCGTCCCCGCCGACGTGGCGCTGACCCTGGCCACCGACCCCCGCACGGCCGGCTACTTCGAGAACGTCGTCGAGGTCGCGGACGGGATCGAGCCGCGGATCCTGGCCAACTGGGTGACCGGCGAGCTGGCGGCGGCCCTGCGCCAGGCCGAGGTCGACGGCGGCGCCGCGGACTCCCGCGTCTCCCCTGACGCGATGGCGGCCCTCGTCCGCATGGTCGGGGACAAGAAGATCTCCCACGGCAGCGCCAAGACCGTCCTCGCCACCCTCGTGCTGGAGGGCGGCGACCCCGAGCCCATAGTCGAGCGCGAGGGCCTCGCCCAGATGTCCGACTCCGGCGAGCTCGAGGCGATCGTCGAGAAGGCGATGGCCGACAACCCCGACGCCGTCGAGAAGATCCGCGAAGGCAACAACAAGGCGATCGGGGCCATCGTCGGCGCCGTCATGCGCGAGACCAAAGGCCGCGCCGACGGCGGCGAGGTCAACCGCTTGATTCAAGAGAAGCTGTAGACGTTCTAGTGCCACTTGGCACTTTGTAACAACGTGTTACAAGCGTGCTAGGTTGAGGTCATGGCCTGGAACGTCGTGATCGCGGGTGGTGGCTTCGGCGGCGCGGCGGCGGCGCGGGAGTTGGAGCGGACGATGCCGAAGCAGTCGGCGCGGCTGACGCTGGTCAACGAGACGAACTTCGCGCTCTACACGCCGTTCCTTCCGGAGGCAGCGGCGGGGACGCTGGAGCCGCGGCACGTGGTGACGCCGCTGCGGGAGATTTTGAAACGGACCTACCTGCGCCTCGGTGCGATCGTCGGCCATGACCCCGAGGGCAAGACGGTGACGCTGCGGGCCAAGTACGGCGAAACCGAGCAGATCCCTTATGACCAGCTGCTGCTGGCGATGGGCTCGGTCTCGCGGGTGCTGCCGGTGCCGGGCCTGGCTCAGCATGCGGTCGGGTTCAAGAGCCTCGCCGACGCGATCTACCTGCGCAACCACGTGATCGAGACGCTGGAGGAAGCGAACGCGACCGAGGACCCCAGCAAGCGCGAAGAGCTGCTCACCTACGTCTTCGTCGGCGGCGGCTACGCGGGGCTCGAGGCGCTGGCCGAGCTGCAGGACTTCGCCGCCGACGCGATGGACAGCTACCCGCGCGCCCGCCTGCACGGCATGCGCTGGGTTCTGGTCGAGGCGACGAATCGGGTCCTGCCCGAGATCGACGCCGACCTCGGTGAATACGCGCTGCGGGAGCTGCGCGGCCGCGGCATCGACATCCGCATGGAGACGACCTTGGAGGAGGTCGGACCGGACACGGCGCGCCTTTCGACCGGCGAGGTGCTGCCGACGAAGACCGTCGTCTGGACCGCCGGCGTCGCCCCGCAGCCGATCCTCAAAGAGCTGAACGTGCCGTTGGACGACCGTGGCCGGGTCCCGGTCGACTCCCACCTGCGGGTGCAGGGGATGGACTCCGTCTGGGCGATCGGCGACTGCGCCGCGGTCCCGGACCCGGCTGGCGGCACCTCGCCGCCGACGGCGCAGACCGCGGTACGACAGGGACCGGTGGCTGCTCGCAACATCGCCGCCGAGCTCGGGATCGGTAGCCCCAGGCCTTACGAGTACCGCTCCGAAGCGGCCTTCGTCAATCTCGGCCGCTACAAGGCCGTCGGCAAGATCGGCGACCGTACCTTCCGCGGCTTCCCCGCCTGGTGGCTGGCCCGGACCTACCACATGAGCCAGATCCCGGGCGCGGCCCGCAAGTTCCACGCCGTCCTCGACTGGACCGCTGGCCTGCCCTTCCGCCGCGACATCTCCGAGGTCGGCTCGATCGGCCACCCGAAGCCGCTGCTCTAACTACTCGACCAGCAGGGTCGCCTTCATCCCCTTTTCCTCATGTTCTGGGAGGGAGCACCAGAGGCGGTATTTGCCGGCCGGGAGGTCGAAGCTGGCGAGGTTGCGCTGTTCGGAGTCCGTTTCGGGGATCTGCAGCGGCTCACCGTCGCCGCCTTCCAGTTGCAGATTGAGGTTGTGCGGGTCTTCGCCGCGGTTGTTCAGTTCGATTGTCACCGCGCCCGATTTGACGCTCGGGCGCGAGAGCACGAAGTAGTACTCGCTGCTTTTGACCGCGAGGCGGTTGGCTTCCAGTTCCGGTTCGGGCTCAGGCGCCGGGGGCGGTGGCGCCAGGACGGGCGGCGCGATTGGCGGCGCCTCCGCCCGCGGCGCGCAGGTCCACCAATGCCGCTTGCGGACGACCTTGCGCACCTTGCCATGCCGTCTCACCCGCTTCACCACCCGCTTCGAGTGTTTCGTCCAGGTGCATTCGCTCGCCTCTGCCGTCCCTGACAGCGGCCCCGGCATTGCGGTCGTCCTCGCCGCTATGCCCGCCAGAACCGTGGCGGCGAGGACGACCGCCACCAATCCCCGCCTCACGGCTTCACCAACACCGGTCGCGCGAACCCCGAGGCGCCGGGGATGATCGCCTCGGCGTCGAATTCGAGCCACTGCTCCAGCAGCGAGCAGTACATCGCCCGGAAGTCGCTGGTCACCCGCAGGTTGTCGTCGGCGTCGAGGCTGGAGAGGCCGGGGAACTCGCCGACCATCTCGCCTTTGGCCTTCGAACCGATGACGAAGGCGCAGCCGGCGGCCCCGTGGTCGGTGCCGAGCGAGCCGTTCTCTTCCGGCCGCCGCCCGAACTCACTCCACATCTCGACCATCACCCGGTCGGCGAGCCCGCGCGCCTCGAGGTCGCGCTGGAAGGCGAGGATCCCCTCGCAGGTCTCGCGCAGGTTGCTTTCGAGGTCGCCGGCCTGGTCGGCGTGGGTGTCGTAGCCACCGGGGGCGCGGACCGTCACCACCCGCATCGGCAGCCCGACCGCGATGTAAGCGGCGAGCCCGGCAAGCTTGTGCGAGAACCAGGTGTCGGGATATTCGACCGGGCTGCTGAAGTCGCCGATGCCGGCGAGGTCCTGGCGCAGCTTGTCGGTCTGGGCCGCGGCTCGGCGTACCTGCGACATGCCAGGCGAGTCCGAAGGCAGCGAGCCGAAGCGGGCGAAACTGCGGAACATCTCCGCTTCGATCGGGTCGCTGACTTGCGACCAGAGGTCGTAGCCGTCGACGCTGTCGATCGCCGCCACCGGCTTTTCCGCGGTCGCGATCATCGGCGAGAGCGAGCCGTCGAGCGAGAGCCCCTGCAGCGGGTTCTCTTCGTCGCCCACCGCGTCGAGGTAGCGGCCGAGCCAGCCGGTCCGGTAGCTGACCTGCAGCTCGCCGATCTCGTAATAGTGGCGGGAGGTGAAGTGGGACTGGTCGGGATGGTCGTAGCCGATCGCCGGGAAGGCGCTGACCTTACCCTCGCCGTGGAGGGTGGCGAGTGCCGCCGCGGCCGGGTGCCATTGCAGGTTCGGATCCTCGGCGAAGGAGGTGCCGGCCCCGGGCGGCAGCGCCAGGTTCGGCCGCAGCTGGGCGTAGCGGGAGTCGCCGACCGGCGCCAGCACGCTGAGCGAGTCGATGCCGCCGTCGAAGAAGATCGAGACGAGGATCTTGTCGCCCTGGGCGGCCTGGGCGATCCCGGTCTCGAAGGCCGAGAGCGGGATCTTCGAGGCGCCGTAGACCGCCAGCGCCAGGCCGGCGCCGCGGGAGAGGAACTTGCGCCGTGAGAGGCCGGTGCCCGCCGGCTCCGGCATACCCGGCTCGATCGCCGGCAGGCCTTTCCCGGCCTCGGCGGCGGCCGAGCGCAGCAGCTGCGAGCGGGTGTAGCCGCTGCAGCAGGAGTGGCTTCGGTTCGTGGCGCTCATTGCAGGATCAGGTCCGGGCTGACGCCGATCAGTTGCAGGAGGGCGTTCTGGCGCAGCGCCCGGTAGGGGCCCTTCTGCCAGCTGGCGAGGATCAGGTTCTCGCTGCGCTGCGCGAGTTCGAGCAGGGCGTCGCGATGCTCGCTCCTCAGTGCCGGCGAGCCCCAGGAGGCCAGCGCCCGGGCGAGCGCCTCCTCAGGCGTCTCGTCTTCGTCGTAGTCGTCGTTCCAGGCGTCGACCGAGATCCCCTCCAGCGCGTAGGTGACCATGTTCCAGCGCGCCCGCATCCGCGAGGTGTCGAGCCAGCGGTTGTCGTCCCAGCCGGAGACGTTGGGCGGCCAGAAGAGCCGCTGGCCGGCCTCTTCGCAGAGCCAGACCCAGGCCTCGGTGTCGACGTGGCGCCCGAGCCGGCGCAGCATCGTCGCCAGCTGCACGACCGGCGGCTTCACCATCGGCGGCCCTTCGTAGAGCTCGGGCCGCATCAGGATCTGCTCGAGGACGGGGCGGATCTGCCAGCCGGAGCCGGCGTAGGTCTGCTCCAGGCCTTCCCGCACGTCCGCCGTCGGCGTCACCGGGATGAAGTAGCTCCACAGCTTCTCGACGAAGAAGGAGGGATGGAGGGGGTGTTCGACGCAGAGGCGGCAGGCGTCTTCCCAGCTCCAGTTGCCGGTGCGGCCGAACACCGTCTTGTTACCGGTGTCGTGCCAGTTCGGCTCGAAGCGGAAGTTGTAGGCGCCGACGTCGCCCCAGTCGTTGCGCCAGCCGGTCAGGGCGCGGGCCTGTTCGCGGATGTCGTCCTCCGTGTAGGCGCCGCGATCGGCGCCGAGTGAGAACAGCTCCATCATCTCGCGGGCGTAGTTCTCGTTCGGCGCCCACTTGTAGTTTTCGTTCCCGTTCAGCCACTGCAGCATCGCCGGGTCGACCGTCACCGCCCGGAAGAGGTCGAGGAAGGAGCCGAAGCAGCGGCTGCGGAAGAGGTTCGACTGGTCGATCATCTGCTGCGTCGTCGAGACGTTCGCGTTGGAGGTCGCGAACCAGTCGTGGAGGATCAGCGCCATCCGCTCGACCAGCGGCTGGCTGGTGCGGACCATGCGTCGAGCCACCAGAGGTGGTCGTGTCCCCAGGCGTCGGCGGGGGAGAGCGGGTTGCCGTCGTCGTCGCGCGGCGCCGAGCCGCTGAGAAGGGCGGGGCCGCTGAGCCGGGTCAGCGACTGGACGGCGCCGACGAGGCCGAGGGAGGCGAGCTGCGCCGTCTGGCCCGAGACCGGGCCGAAGCCGGCGCGCTGCAGCAATCGCACCGCCTGCGGCTCCCCGAAGGGACCCTGGTAGGCGCCGACGGGACGGGGGTCGGAGGCTGGCGGCGCGGAGGGCGGGGCCGTGGCGGGAGGGGGCGCCTGGCGCGGCGGCTTCGGCCCCGGGCCGCGGAAGTGCCCGCGTTTGGGGTTGTGGTGGTGGCGGAAGACGTAGCCCTGGACGCGCCAGTCGCCCTGGCCGTCGAGGACCCAGCGGTAGTGCTTGTCCTTCCAGACGCGGCGTCGCTTACGCCGCCGTTGCTGCGGCCTCGCCTCGACTGGTTTCTGCTGCGGGATCGCCATGCACGCATAGGCCCCCGCGGGGCCTCACTGCTTTTTCGGCACCCCTCGGCGCCCCTTGAAGCCTCCGCGCCGCGGCTGGACGTTAGGTCCAAGCCGCGAACCGCAAGAATGGGTACGTGGAGTACCTCGTCATCGCCTTCTTCTTCGGCCTCGCCACCGGCATCGTCGGCAAGGGCAAGGGCAGCTCCTTCTTCATCTGGTTCATCATCGGCATGGTCATCCCCCCGCTCGGCCTGCTCGCCGTGATCCTCTACCGCGTCGACAAGGACGAACCCGAACGCCAGTGCCCCAACTGCCACAAGGCGCTGAAGCTCTACGTCCAGGTCTGCCCCCGCTGTGGAACCGACCTCTACCTGCCCGACCCGGGCGCGGTGCGGCACCCGGGCGTGCGTTAGCTGTCGGGGCGCAGACGGTCCGCGATTGCTCCGAGAGCCACCGCTCGCTCCGACATGCGGAGGGGCAGGAAATTGACCGATCGCTCTTCGATCACCGGCCCCTGCTCCCCGAGGGGAAGCATCTGGTTGAGTCGCGCGATCTCTTCCACTAGCTCTCTCCCGGGGGCCGTCAAAGGCACGATGAATTGGTCCGTCATCTGCAGTTCGCTGGCTACGGCCCGCCATGCGTCGAAATCGACTCGAGCCAGATTGCGTGCCACGAGGAAGGCGACGTAGCGATCGATGAACTCGAATGCGGAGGGGCCGAATCCCCATCCTCCGGCCCGACCCTCGAGTGCGGCATTCGCCTGCCCGACCTCGAGAAACAGGTCCATGCTGAAGTAAAGATTCCGGGCCAGCGTCGTGAGACCGTGGGAGAAGAGATCCAAGAAGCTCATGCTCAATCCCTGGTCCTCGTACCGGGCCTGACACATCTCGCGAGCGATCTCTTCGGGGACGGCTTTCGCTGCGGGAAGTGGACCCTCGAGGCTGAGGGCGCGAAGAACACCGTCTGCGTCGAAGGTGTTTGAGGTTTCCACCTCGACCGGGTTCTCGCTTCGGCGCAGAGCGCTTCTCGCGTCTGCCCAGATGGTGAGGTCGCTCTCCTCTTCGTGGAGGATCAAGATCACCGGGAGCGGAAACGTCGCCCAGTATCCGGCGTGCTTCTCGGAGACCTCGTGCAGAACCCGATCGCCGCGCTTGCGCCGGAAGTAGCTGGCACCCGATTTGACCTGGGCCGCGATCAGGCGACCGGTTGCCTCTCCATCGGGCGCGACGTGTTCGATCTGGCCGTCGATGCCGATGTCCTGGAGGGAAGTAGGGCGCCAAACGCATCGGGCGGCGAGGACCATGCGCTCCACCTTGTTGATCCCGTAGCGGGCGGTGAACTCGGTCTCCCCGATCTTTGGAGACATCTAGTTCTCCATCAACGCAGCCAGGTCCGCACGATCGCGTTGGCGAAGCCGGCGCCGTAGCGGAGGGCGGCGGGCTTCTTCGAGTGGCCGTGGAGGCGCTGTTCGACCGTGATCGGGACCTCCTTGGCGGGGATGCCGCGCTTGATCGCCTCGATCATGAACTCGGAGGTGTGGAACTGCTCCTGGCGGAGGACAAGCTGGGGGAGGACGGTGGTGCGGACGGCGCGGTAGCCGTTGGAGCAATCGGTGACGTGGGTGCGGGTGATCGCGGAGACGAGGCGGTTGAAGAAAACGATCCCGAGCTCCCGCGCGAAGTGGTTGCGGTCGGCGTGGCCGAGGACGCGGGAGCCGTGGGCCATGTCGACCTCGCCGTCGAGGATCGGCTTGACCAGGCGCTCCATCTCGTCGGGCCGGTGCTGTCCGTCGGCATCGAGGGTGACGACGATCTCGGCTCCCGATTCGACCATCAGCCTGTACCCGGTCCGCAGCGCCGCGCCGCCGCCGCGGTTGGTGACGTGGCGGGCGACCGCGGCGCCATGCTCGATGGCGACGTCGCCGGTGCCGTCGCGGGAGCCGTCGTCGACGACGAGGACCTCGGTGCGGACGCCGCAGACCGCGGGCGGGATCTGGTCGAGGACGGTGGCGATGTTGTCGGCCTCGTTGTAGGCCGGGATCAGGATCGCGATCTTGTCGCGGAACCGCTCCGGCAGGCTGGCCTGGCGGAACTCCTCCCAGGCCAGGCCCTCCAGCGCCGCCGCCAGCTGGCGGCTGTTCCGCGCTGACTGCGAAAGCGCCCGCAGCGTCAGCAGGAAGAGGACGAAGATCGCGAAGACGGCGAGGCCGAGAATGCGGCCGCCGTTGCCCTTCTCGAAGGAGAACGCGGAGAGGAGGCCGTTGACGATTTCGGTCCCGGCGACGAGCACGAGCCCGAGGCCGGCGGCGATCAGGATCAGGACGTCGGCGTTGCGCAGGGTGCGGCGACGGACGACCGCGTAGGCGACGAGGAAGATCGCCATCACCAGCCCAACGCTGCGCAGCGCGGTTAGCTCGGCGGGGAAGATGCCTGCTCTGGGGACCATTCGCGACCTGAGAATATGGCCGCGAGGGCGGATGACAGCGCCAAACCGGCAAGCGGAAAGACCAGCGTCATCAGCACCTCGTTGCGGCGCGGGGCCGCCAGGGAGACCGCCCCGACCGCGGTGACGAGGGCGATCGGGGTCGCCAGGACGATCAGCTCCCACCAGCGGCGGTGCAGGCCGAGGAGGACGAAGCCAGCGAGGCCGAGGATGACGAGCGCGATCTGGACGACGCGGCCCGCGGTCGTGCTCATCGCTTCGCCGACGCCGCTACTCCACATGCGGCCGACCTTGCGGACGGTCATCGCCAGGTAGCCCCAAGGATCTTCGTCGAAGTACTTGCTGAAGTTTTCCTTGCCGATCTTCCCGAGCGCCTCGTCGCGGGGAAGGTCGGGATGCTCTTTGGCGACTTCGTCGAAGAGCGGGGTGGGGTCGACACGGTCGAGGTCGATGGGAGTGAAGCTCATGTAGCGCTCGGCGAGGATCGCCTTGACCCGCTGGTATTCGCCGTCGGCTGGGAGATAGGTGCCGACGTAGAGCGCCTTGCCGCCCCCGGTCGAGATCGGCACGACGCGGTCGAGGACGACGAGGTTGCGGACCGTCCAGGGGAGGATCGGCAGGATCAGGGCGACCAGGAGGACGGCGGCGCCCGTGAGGCCGAGCCGCCATTCGCGAGCGTGCCACCCCCGCACCGCCGCGAGAAGGACGAAGGCGGCGCCGACGAGCAGGTACTCGGGACGGAACATGGCGGTCAACCCGAACAGGAGCCCCGGGACGAACCACACCCACCATGATGCGTGCTGTCCCCGCATACCGGGAACAACTGCGTCCGCTTGACGGTCACAGGCCCAGAGGAAGGCGAGGATCGCGGCCGGGAGGGTCAGCATCGCCGGCGGCTCGCTCATCAGCTCGCCCGTCGTGTGGAGGAACGGCGGGTAGACGGCGACCGCGAAGGCGGCGACGAGGCCGGCGAAGCGGCCGTGAGCCCGGCCGCCGAGCCGCCAGCCGAGGGCGAAGACGACGAGGATCGTCGCCACCCCGAGCAGCGCCTCGACGATCCGCGCCGTTCCTTCCCGCGCGCCCCCGGTCGCATAGAAGGAGGCGGCGTAGAGGAAGGGAGCCCCGGGCGACCAGTCGCTGGAGTCTTCGAATTCCGCCCCGCCGAAGCTCTGTTCCGTGTAGAGCGCCTTCGAGAGCGCGTAGTAGGCCCGCGAGTCGTCCCCCGGATGCTCGACCGGGTTGACGACCACATACGCCCTCACCGCCAACCCCAGCAGCGCGATCGCCCCCAGCGCGATCAGCGTCCGCTTGCCATAGCGCTGCGGCAGCGCACGGATCCAGTCGGCGAGGGCGGTCAAGAGGCGCTCAGGCTATCCCGCAGCCAGGCGATAGAGACAGGGACAAGCGAGGCCAGGAGCGGGACGATGACCAGCACCCGTCGCGGGGAGGCGACCAGCAGGGCGCTGATCGCAGTGATCGCGAGGAAGATCGAGCCGAGCAGGAGCGCCTCCCAGCGGCGCCGCCAGGCGAGGAGCGCGAGCCCGAGCAAGCCGAGGGCGACGAGCGCCCAGTGCAATACCTCCCAGCCTGGCTCGCGCATCACGTCACGGGGGCCGTGGGACCAGATGCGGCCGACCTTGGTGGCGACGAAGCCAGCGTATTCGAGCGGCTCGTCGCTGAGGTCATCCCAGAGCTGCTCCTTGCCCATCTTCGAGAGCGCCTGGTCGGTTTCCATTCCCGGGTGCTCCTGCGCGGCGAGCCGGGCGAGGATCTGCTCGAGGCGCAGCCGCTGCGCGTCCTGCGGCGAGAAGAGGTCTGGATGTTCGGTGACCACCTCCGCGCCGACCTTTTCCGGATCGCCGTCCGAGGGCAGGTAGGTGCCGGCGAAGAGGACCTGGCCGCCACCGGTCGAGATCGGGACGAAGCGGTCGAGGGCAGTGGCGTTGCGGAGCGTCCAGGGGGCGATGACGACCAGGGCCGCGCCGATGAAAACAGCAGCAGGTAAGAGGGAAGTGCGCCAGTCGCGAGGCAGCCCGCGGGCCGCGATTACGAGCGCGACCAACATCGCGATCCCGAGGTACTCGGGGCGCACTAGCGCCAACGCCCCAAACAGCGCGCCCGACAGCACCCACCGCGCCCAGCCCCCGTCCCAAGCCCAAAGTGCCGCTAGCACTCCACCCGACAACAGAGTCGCCGCCAGCGGCTCGCTCATCAGCATCCCCTGGTACTCCAGGAGCGCGGGGTAGATCGCCACCACGAACGCCCCCACCAGCGCGGGCCAGAATTCAGCGCTCGCTGAATTCGACCCCCTATGGGGGGTATTTCTCAGCGCTCGCTGAATTTTCCCACCCTTCTCAGCGCCGACACCTGCCGAACCGACCTCAATTGCTTCGGGTCGGTTCGGCAGGTGTCGCGTCAACCGCCTCCCAACCAGATACGCAAACAGCACGCTCAGCGTCCCAATCACCGCCAGCACCACCCGCGCCAGCCGTTCGTGCCCCCCGCCCGTCGCCTCGTACAACCCCGCCACGAACAGGGGCAGACCAGGCGAGTAATTGCTCGATGGCTGCGTCGCCCTGGCGCCGACCGTGAACCCCTCGCCTTCGCTCAGGTTCTTCGCGATCGCCGCGTACGCCTGGGCGTCGTAGACCGGCGCTCGGCCGTCCCAGGCTTCGCCGACCCGCAGTCCCAGCCCCAGCAGCACGATCGCCACCAGCGCCGCGAGCCCGATTCGGCCGCCGTTTCGCGCCGCCAGTCCACTTTCCATCGGCCTGATTCAACTAAGCTGCCGCCTTCATGCGAATCCTCATCCTCGGGGGCGACGGCTACCTGGGCTGGCCCACCGCGCTCCGCTTCTCGGCTCGCGGCCACGAAGTCTCCGTCGTCGACAACTTCTCCCGCCGCCGCTGGCACACCGAACACGGCACCGCCTCGCTGACCCCGATCGGGGAGCTCGACGAGCGCATCGCCGCCTGGCGCGAGATCTCCGGCGAGCAGATTCGCAGCTACATTGGCGCCGTTGAGGACGGCGACTTCCTCGACGAGGTCGTCGCCGAGACCAAGCCCGAGGTGGTCGTCCACTACGGCCAGCAGGCCTCGGCGCCGTTCTCGATGCTCTCGCGCGAGCGCGCGGTCGAAACCCAGCACGCGAACGTGATCGGCAACCTCAACCTGCTCTTCGCGATGCGCGACCACGTCCCCGACGCCCACCTGGTCAAGCTCGGGACGATGGGCGAGTACGGCCAGCCCGACATCGACATCGAGGAGGGCTACATCGAGATCGAGCACAAGGGCCGCAGGGACACGCTGCCGTATCCGAAGCTGCCGGGCTCGCTCTACCACTGCTCGAAGGTCCACGACTCGACCAACATCCACTTCGCCTGTCGCACTTGGGGCCTGCGCGCCACCGACCTCAACCAGGGCGTCGTCTACGGCGTCGAGACCGAGGAGACGGCCCGCGACGAGCGCCTCGTCACCCGCTTCGACTACGACGAGCTCTTCGGCACGGTGCTCAACCGCTTCTGCGTCCAGGCCGTGATCGGCCACCCGCTGACCGTCTACGGCGCCGGCCGCCAGACCCGCGGCTTTCTCAACATCCGCGACACCCTCGCCTGCGTCGAATTGGCGGCGCTGAACCCGGCCGAGGCCGGCGAGTTCCGCGTCTTCAACCAGTTCACCGAGCAATTTTCAGTGCTCGAATTGGCGGGGTTGGTGAAGGAGGCCGGCGAGCACCTCGGCTACGGCGTCGAGATCCAGCACTACGAGAACCCGCGGGTCGAGAAGGAAGAGCACTACTACAACGCGATCCACACCAAGCTGCTCGACCTCGGCCTGCAGCCGACCCTCCTCGGCGAGGAGCTGGTCGAGTCGATCATCCACGCAATCGAGCGCCACAAAGGCCGCGTGATCGAGACCGCGATCGACCCGCAGACCCGCTGGAACCCCGCCAAATCGCCTGCAGGCCAGGCCTAGCGCCGCTGCTACCATCGCCAGTTCCTATGCGGGCTGCTGACACGTTGATGGAATCCCTCAAGGCCGAGGGCGTCAAGGACGTCTTCGGGATCCCCGGCGGGGCCAACCTGCCGACCTACGACGCCCTCTACGACGCGGACTTCCGCCACGTTCAGGTGCGCCACGAGCAAGGCGGCGGTCACGCCGCCGAGGGATACGCGAAAGCCTCCGGCCGGGTCGGCGTCGCCTTCGCCACCTCCGGCCCCGGCGCCACCAACCTCGTCACCGCGATCGCCGACGCGATGATGGACTCGACCCCGACGGTCTTCATCACCGGCCAGGTCCGCACCGAGCTGATCGGCACCGACGGCTTCCAGGAGGCCGACATCCTCGGCGCGACGATGCCCTTCGTCAAGCACTCCTTCGCCGTCACCGACCCCCGCCAGATCCCCGAGTACGTCCACGAGGCCTTCCACGTCGCCTCGACCGGGCGGCCCGGGCCGGTGCTGCTGGACATCCCGCAGGACCTCTCGCGCGCCGACATCGACTACCTGCCGCGGACCGAGCCGGTCGAGCTGCCCGGCTACAAGCCCTCCACCGAGGGCAACATCAAGCAGATCCGCATCGCCGCGAAAGCGCTGGCGAGCGCCCGGCGGCCGATCTTCTACACCGGCGGCGGAGTGATCAACGGGAATGCCTCAGAGGAGCTGCGCGAGCTCGCCGACTCCGACCGCTTCCCGGTCACCTCGACCCTGATGGGCCTCGGCTGCTTCCCGGCCTCCAGCGACCGCTTCCTCGGCATGCTCGGGATGCACGGCACCGTCGCCGCCAACTGGGCGATGGACAGGGCCGACCTGATCGTCGCGATCGGCGCCCGCTTCGACGACCGCATCACCGGAAAACTGAGCGAGTTCGCACCGCACGCCAAGGTCATCCACATCGACATCGACCCGGCCGAGATCTCGAAGAACGTCGGCGCCCACATCCCGATCGTCGGCGACGTCAAACAGGTGCTGCCGAAGCTGACCCGCGAGTACCGGGCGCTGCAGACCGACTCCAGCCGCCTCGACGAGTGGTGGAACACCCTGCGCGGCTGGCAGGACGCGCATCCGCTCTTCTACGACGCCGGCAAGGACGGCGAGATCAAGCCGCAGTTCATGATCGAGGCGCTGCACCGGGCCAGCCAGGGCGACGCGATCGTCACCTCCGACGTCGGCCAGCACCAGATGTGGACCGCTCAGTACTACGGCTTCGACAAGCCCCGGCGTTGGATCAACTCCGGCGGCCTCGGGACGATGGGCTTCGGCCTGCCGAGCGCGATCGGGGCCAAGGTCGCCTGCCCGGACGAGGAGGTCGTCTGCGTCGCCGGCGACGGCAGCCTGATCATGAACGTGCAGGAGCTCGCCACCTGCGTGACCGAGCAGATCCCGGTCAAGGTCTTCCTGATGAACAACGGCTACATGGGCATGGTCCGCCAGTGGCAGGAGCTCTTCTGGGATCGCCGCTACAGCTCGGTCGACATGGGCTCCAGCCCCGACTGGGTGAAGCTGGCCGAGGCGTTTGGCGCCAAAGGCATGCGCTGCGAGAACTCGGCCGACCTCGAGGAGCAGATGGTGGCGGCGCTGGAGCACGACGGCCCGGTCCTGATGGACGTCCGCGTCGCCCGCGAAGAGAACTGCTATCCGATGATCCCCCCGGGCAACGCCGCCCGCGACATGGTCGAGGCGCCGCGGAAGGCGGTGAGCTGATGGAGGCCGGGACGCCCCAAGTCGTCAAACTGGAGGATCTCCATGTGGCCGGCCAGCTGAGCGGCCGCAAGCACATCCTCTCGATCCTGGTCGAGAACAAGCCGGGCGTGCTGGCGCGCGTCGCCGGGCTCTTCTCCCGCCGCGGCTTCAACATCGACACGCTCGCCGTCGGCCCTACTGATGACCCCAGCGTCTCCCGCATCACCCTGACCCTGGACGGGGCGGTCCACCCGATCGACCAGGTGACCAAGCAGCTGCACAAGCTCGTCAACGTGCTGAAGATCCGCGACATGGAGCCGGAGGAGACGGTCGCCCGCGAGATGGCCCTCTTCAAGGTCTCCTCGGCGGTCGAGAACCGGGCCGAGATCATCCAGTTCGCCGAGATCTTCCGGGCGAAAATCGTCGACGTGGCGCGGCGGACGATGACGATCGAGGTGACCGGCTCCGCCGACAAGATCGAGGCCTTCGAGCGGATGGTTCGCCCGCACGGCCTGGTCGAAATGGTCCGAACTGGCGAGATCGCTATTGGACGCGGTCACGACTAGTGACCTTCTCGGCGCGCTAAGTACTGCCGCCGCAAGGGGACGGCGCACCCTCGTAAGCGTCACCCGCGAGGTCGAGGTCGATGATCCCTGCGCGGCGGTCTTCGCCTCGCGGCTGGCCTCGGACCGCTGGTTCTGCTGGGAGCAGCCCGACCGGAAGTTCGCGCTTGCCGGACTCGGGGTGGCGCACGAGGCGAGCTCCCGCGGCGAGAGTCGCTTCGACGACGTTGCCGACGAGTGCCTGCGGGTCGGTTCCGGCGCCGTTTTCGACGAGCCGCGGGGGCTGCCCGCTGGTTCCGGTCCGGTCTGGCTCGGGGGCTTCGCCTTCGAGCCCGACGGCGGCGGCACGCCGACCTGGTCCTCGCTGGCGCCGGCCTCGTTGGTCCTGCCCGAGCTTTCGCTCTGTCGCAGCGGCGGCCGCACCTTCCTCACCGTCAACGCGGTCGTGCAGCCGGGCGAAGAGGGCGAGCGGCTGGGGGAGAGGTTGCGCTCGCGCCTCGCCTCGCTCCGCACCGACACGCCGCTGCCCTTGCTCGACCCCCACCCGACCGCCCACGCCGACATCCGCAGCGCCCGGCCGCCGCGTGAGTTCGAAGTCGCCGTCGAGGCAGCCACATCCCGGATCGCCGCGGGCGGGATGAGCAAGGTCGTGCTCGCCCGCGAGGTGATCGTCAGCGCCGGCGCCGCCCACGACCCGGCCGCGGTCTTCGGCGCCATGCGCGAGCAGTTTCCGGCCTGCTTCTGCTTCTGCTGCGGAACGCCCGAGGCCGCATTCCTCGGCGCCAGCCCTGAGCTGCTGGTCCGCCGCGCCGGTGCCAGCGTCTCCACCGTCGCCCTCGCCGGCTCGACCCGTCGCAGCTCCGACCCCGCCGTCGACGACCACCTCGGCGAGCAACTCCTGCGCAGCGACAAGGACCGGCGCGAGCAGCGGATCGTCGCCGAGCGGATCGTCCGCGCTCTGCGCCCGCACGCCGTCTGGGTCGAGGCGGCGCCCGAGCCGGAGATCGTCAAGGTGGCGAACATCCAGCACCTGGCGACGCCGGTGCTCGCCCAGCTGGCCGAGCCCCACTCGGCGATCGAGCTCGCCGGCCTCCTCCACCCGACCCCCGCCGTCGGCGGCGAGCCCTGGCCCGCCGCGGCCACGGCGATCGCCGAGCTGGAGGGCATGGACCGCGGCTGGTACGCCGCCCCCGTCGGCTGGATGGACGCGACCGAGGACGGCGAGTTCTGCGTCGCCCTCCGCAGCGCCCTCCTCCGCGACCGCGAGGCCCACCTCTTCGCCGGCGTCGGCGTCGTCGCCGGCTCCGACCCCGCCGCCGAGCTGGCCGAGACCGAGGTCAAGCTGGGGGCGTTGCTGCCGCTTTTGGCGGAGTAGGGTCGCGACATGAGTCGCGCCATCGCCCTCCTCCCGGCGATATGCATCGCTGTCTTCGTGGGCATGGCCCTACCCGTGCAGGCAGCCCCTCCGGAAGGCCCGCAGATCACTGTCTTAACCGAGGCCAAGGGCTCGCGGGACATCGTCACGATGGGTCCCAAGGGAGAATCTCCTCGGGCCATGATCAAAGAAGCTGGGTGGAGCCAGCAATCGTGGTCGGCCGACGGAAGCCTGCTGACGTTCGGGGCTTACGGAGAGTGGGACGGCGAAGTGGTCGCAGTGGCCGAAGCCAACGGTCCCGGGATCCGTTTCTTCAGGCACGCCACGCTCGAAGGCGGCAATCCGGTGATGGCGCCGGATGGACGGGCGGTCGCTTATTCGAACAAGGGCTCTATCTGGCTCCTCGATGTGATGTCGGGCTCGGTGGGGCGAGCGCCCCAATTCGAGGTGCGGTCGGCGTTCGAACCTAGTTCGTTCTCTCCAGATGGCTCGAAGCTCGCCGGGACGGTGGGTTGGCTGGGAAGCAGTGCGGTTGCCGTCGACCTGCGCACCGGTCACGTCTCGTTGCTGGCGCGGGAAGCGTCGGAACCCGTCTATTCGCCAGACGGATCGGAAGTGGCCTTCATCCGCTGGAAGAACTGGAGGAGGAGCTGGGTCGACGATGGCTCGCCGCCGATCGACGAGCTGCGGGTCACCCGGGTGGGCACCTTTCCCCGATCCAGGCTCCTGCGGCGCACTCGTAAGTTGCTCGTCCGGCCCAGCTGGGATCCGTCCGGACAGCGCCTCGCGTTCACCCGCACCCGCGTCGTCGAAAACGGCTACGACAACCCGAGGAAGGGCGACGCACTCATGGCAATCAACGCCGACGGCACCTGCCTGAAGAAGGTCTACACCGACCGGGAAGCGACTGTTTACGGCGCCACCTGGCAACCGGGGCCAGGCCGCGAGGCCGGACCGATCTCCTGTTAGCGCGGCAGGGCGCCGTGGACGCGGCGGGTGAGTTCGCGGTGCGCCTCGACGTTGGCGTGGCGGTCCGTCTTGACCTCGATCAGGCCGGTGCCGGCGGCGAGGGCGTCGGGCAGGTCCGCCAGCGAGTCGAGGCGGCGGTGGGGGAGGTCGAAGAGTGCGGCGGCCTTGGCGACGTCGACGCCGCGGGGGGTGCCGAGCAGGGCCTCGAACTCGTCGCTGTCGAGTGCCCCCTCCTGCGGCAGGAAGTGGAAGATGCCGCCGCCGTTGTTATCGATGACGACGATGCGGACTGGCGTCTCGACGTCGCGCAGGGCGGCGAGTCCGCCGATGTCGTGGAGGAGGCCGAGGTCGCCGCAGACGATCGTGGTCGGGCGGCCGCTGGCGTGGGCGGCGCCGATGCCGGAGGAGATCAGGCCGTCGATCCCGTTGGCGCCGCGGTTGGAGAGGAAGTGGACGTCGGTGCTCGAGGTGGCGAGGAAGGCCTCCTGGTCGCGGATCGGCATGCTCGAGCTGGTGTAGACGAGGTCACCGTCGCGGTGAGCGGCGCCGAGGGCGCGGTGCAGGGACGGCTCGGAGATCTCGGCGCCCTCGAGTGCCTCATCCAGCGTTGCCTGCGCCGCGCGCTCCGCGTTCATCCAGCGATCGGGCAGGGGGCGCTCCCGACCCTCCAGGCCTTCAACCCGTGCCGCCCAGCCGGAGGCGAGCTCGGTCGGGTCGGCGCGGAGGATCGCCGCCGCCCGGTTGGTTGGCTCGTTCCAGCCGCCGTAGGGGTCGACCACGATCTCGTCGGCGCCGCTGGCCTCGATCCAGACGCGCAGCGGCTTGCTGGTCGGCATCTCGCCGAAGCGGAGGATCAGGTCGGGGGCGACCGAGCGGGCGAAGTGCTCCTCTCGCAGCAGCAGGTCGTAGGCGGCGACGACGTGGGAGCGGTCGTGGGGGCCGCAGCGGAGCTGCGAGGTCGGGTCGGCGAGGATCGGGAAGCCGGCGACGCGGGCGAGGTGGGCGAGCGGCTCGCGCAGCTCGCGGTCGAGCTGGCGCCCGGCGACGATCACGCCGGAGATCGCGTTGCCGATGTGGCCGGCGACCTCGTCGAGGAGGAAGGCCGATGGCTCGAGGTCGATTTGGGTCACCGCGGTCAGCGGTCGTCCTTCGCGGCCCTTCAGCGCCAGCTCGTCGGTCGCCGTCACCGCGCCCTCGACCGGAACCGGCGCCAGCGGCTCGCGCCAGGGCAGGTTGAGGTGGACAGGCCCGGGCCGCGTCTCACCCCGCGCCCCGGCGAGCGCCCGGCAGGCGACCGAGCGGTAGTGGAGCAGGCCGCTGTCGTCGGCCACATGCGTCCCGACTTCGCAGAACCATCGGACCGAGGAGCCGAAGCTCTTGATCTGGTCGATCGTCTGGCCGGCCCCGATCCCGCGCAGCTCCGGCGGCCGGTCGGCGCTGAGGACGACGAGCGGGATACCCGATTCGTCGGCCTCGACCACGGCCGGGTGATAGTTGACGAGCGCCGTCCCCGAGGTGCAGAGCAGCGCCACCGGCTCGCGCCGCGCCTGCGCCGCGCCGAGGGCGAAGAAGCCGGCCGAGCGCTCGTCGACGATCACCTTCACCTCGATCTCCGGCTGCCGCCAAAGCGCCACCGCCAGCGGCGTCGAGCGCGAGCCGGGGGAGACAACGGCGAGTTGCAGCCCCCCGCGAGCAAGCTCCTCGACGAAGGCCGAGGCTAGGGCGGTGTTGGCGTTGGTGGGGTCCATGGGGCTAGAGGCGATGTGCCTGCAGGGCATCCTCGTCGATCTCGACGCCGAGACCCGGCCCTGAAGGCAGATGAAGCATCCCGTTCCGCAGCTCGCACTCTGCTGAGGCGATGGTGGAGGCGAAGAGGCGTTGAGTCGCGAGCCCGTGGGCGAGGTGCAGCCGTTCCGGGTGCCCGGTCTCGGCCAGGCTAAGAGCGGTCTGCGCCCCCGCCGCGATCCCGACCGGTCCGTCAAGGGCGCTGCTTATGTAGGCAGGGAGGACGTCGGCGATCCTCAGCGCTTCTTCCGGGCCCCCGGCCTTGGAGAGCTTGATCCCGGTGTAGGCGCAGGCGCCTTGCGCCGCGGCTTCCTCGGCCTCGTCGAGAGACGCCACGCTCTCGTCGGCCGCGAGGGGGATCGAAGTCGCCTGGGCCAACTCCGCCATCTCGTCAAGCGTCCCGACCGGCTGCTCCGCCAGCTCGATCCCATAGGGCTCAAGTTCGATTAGGCGTTCCTTGGCGGTTTCGAGATCCCAGGCCGCGTTCACGTCCACCCTGATCCGCGCCGTCGGCCCCAGCGCCTCCCGCACCGCCCGCACCATCTCCACGTCCTGACTATCGCGACTCCGTGATTTTCCTTGCTCTACAAGGTTTTTCACGGACTCGGCGCCGAGCTTCAGCTTGAACGTCCCGAACCCGTCCGCCGCCCACGCTTCGGCGTCAGCCGCGACCGCCTCCGGCTCACCCGCCACCAACGTCGCATTGCACAGAACCACTTCGTCCTCGCCGCCACTCTGGCCCGCCGCCCTCCTACCCAGCAAATCCACCCGCGCTACCGCCACCGCACAGCGAGCCGGCGCGCTCAGTCCTTCGATCTCAGCCGCCTGATCCTCCGCCCACTCTTCGAGTTCCCGCACCACCTGTCCCAAGGCAGTCCCGCCCCGCAACGACAGCGGCACCGCTTCCCCTAGCCCCACGACCCCGTCCTCGTCGCGGACCCGCAGCAGCACCATCTCGCGCTCCCGCAACGCCCCCCGCGCGGTCACGTACGGCCGCTTGAACGGCAGCGCGTAGGGGATGACCTCGACCGAGCTGAGGCGCACGGCCCGAGTCTCTCAGGCGGAGGCGAGCAGGCCGATGGTGACCAGCAGGCTGAAGACGCCCAGCAGGGCCCCAGTCGCCGCCAGGACCCCGTTCAGCGCCGGACCGTCCCTCCGCGCCGCCAGCGTCCGCGCCGGTTTGACCGCCAGCGGCGCCGCCAGCCAGCCGAGCATCGGCAGCGCGCTGGCGTCTCCCGCCCAAAGCGCGATCGGCAGCACCAGGAACCCCCCGGCGACCAGCACCGCGTACAGCCGCACCGCCGCCTCGCGGCCGATCCGCACCGCCAGCGTGTTCTTGCCGGCGCGGCGGTCGGTCTCGACGTCGCGGACGTTGTTGACGACGATGATCGCCGCGGCGAGGAAGCCGATCGAAATCGAGAGCCCCAGCGGCAGAGCGTCGAGTTCCTCCAGCTGCACGTAGTAGGAGCCGTTGACGGCGACCAGGCCGAAGAAGAGGAAGACGAAGACCTCGCCGAAGCCCTCGTAGCCGTAGGGCCGGGGGCCGCCCGTGTAGAGGACGCCGGCGGCGATCGAGAAGAGGCCGATCACGAAGATCCCGAAGCCGGCGACGCTCCAGAGGTAGAGGCCGCAGGCTACGGCGATCGCGAAGGCGATATAGGTCGCGACCATCACCCGCTGCGGGGTGACCAGGCCGCTCGCCGTGACCCGCACCGGCCCCAGTCGGTCGGCGGTGTCGGCGCCGCGCTTGGCGTCGGAGTAGTCGTTGGCGAGGTTGGTGCCGATCTGGATGAAGACCGAGCCGATCAGCGCCGCGAGGAAGGCGCCCCAGCGCGGTAGCTCCCCGGCCCAGTTCACCGCCGCCGCGGTTCCGACCAGCACCGGGGCGATCGCCGCCGGCAGCGTCCGCGGCCGCGCCGCCATCAGCCAGATCCTCATGCGCGGCGGGGGAACTGCGAGAAGTCGGGCTGTCGCTTCTGCTTGAACGCCTCGCGGCCCTCGGCGGCCTCCTCATTGCCGTAGAAGAGGAGGTTGGCGTCGTGGGCGAGCTGCTGGATCCCCGCGTAGCCGTCCTCGTGGGCGTTGAAGCTGGCCTTGACCAGGCGCAGGGCGAAGGGGGAGAGGGCGAGCATCTCCCGGCACCAGGCGACGGTCTCGCGCTCAAGGTCGGCAAGCGGGAAGACCGCGTTGACCAGGCCCATCTCCAGCGCCTCGTCGGCGTCGTACTGGCGGCAGAGCATCCAGATCTCCTTCGCCTTCTTCGTCCCGACCAGGTCGCGCAGCAGGGAGGCGCCGTAGCCCCCGTCCCAGGAGCCGACTCGGGGGCCGACCTGACCGAAGACGCCGTTGTCGGCGGCGATCGTCAGGTCGCAGCAGAGGTGGAGGATGTGGCCGCCGCCGATCGCATAGCCGGCGACCATCGCCACGATCGGCTTCGGCAGCCGCCGCATCTGCACCTGCAGGTCGGTGACGTGGAAGCGCCCGACCGAGGCGCCCTCGGCCATGTAGCCGGTGTCGCCGCGGACGGTCTGGTCGCCGCCGGAGCAGAAGGCGCGCTCACCGGCGCCGGTGAAGACGATCACCCCGACCTCGCTGTCCTCGCGCGCCAGCTCCATCGCCGCCGACACCTCGATCAGCGTCTGCGGCCGGAACGCGTTGAGCACCTCGGGGCGGTCGATCGTCACCTTCGCGATCCCGCTGCCGGTCTCGTAGCGGATGTCCTCGTACTCGCCGGGACCCGCGGTCCACTCGATCGGCGCGTAGAGCTGGTCCTCGGAGGGGGCTCCCTTGTGGCGTTTGGGCATGATGGGGACGATATCCCGATGAAGCTCGACGACTGGCTCTCCCAGAGATCGCAGAGCTGTCCCGACCGGACGGCGCTCCTCGCCGACGGGGCGGAGATGACCTACGCCGAGCTGGAGGCGGAGGCGACCTGGGTCGCGCGGCGGCTCGCCGCCCACGGCGTCCGCCGCGGCTCGACCGCGGCGTTGACGATGCACCCGCGCCGCGAGCAGGTCGTCCTCCTGCACGCGTTGATGAAGCTCGGTGCCGCCCTGCTGCCGCTCGGGCCGCGCCTCACCCCGGCCGAGCGCGCCACGATCGTCGGCGCCGAGGAGCCGATCATCGACCTCGACGACCCCGGCCAGCTGACCCAGACCGAGGCCGACCTGCCGCTGCTCGGCGAGCACGACCTGGACGACGTCTGCTGCCGCGTCCTCACCAGCGGTAGCACCGGCACACCGCGCCCGATCCCGCTCAGCTACGGCAACTTCCTCTGGAACGCGGTCGGCTCCGCCTTCAACATCGGGGTCCAGCCCGACGACCGCTGGCTCTGCTGCGTCCCGCTCAGCCACATCGCCGGCCTCGGCATCGTCATGAAAGCGGTCATCTACGGCACCGGCGCGGTCGTCCACGACGGCTTCGACGTCGAGCGGGTGGGGGAGGCGCTGGAGCGCGACGGGATCACCCAGGTCAGCCTGGTGGCGACGATGCTGACGCGCCTGCTCGAGGCGGGGGTCGACCTCTCCGGGCCGCGGGCGATCCTCGTCGGCGGCGGGCCGGTCCCGGCCGAACCGCTGGAAGAGGCGCTCGCCAAGGGCGCCACCGTCGTCCAGACCTACGGCCTGACCGAGACCTGCTCGCAGGTGACGACGCTGGCGCCGGCCGATGCCCAGCGCAAGCTCGGCTCGGCCGGGCGGCCGCTGCTGACCACGCACCTGCGGATCCAGGAAGGCGAGATCCTCGTCCAGGGCCCGACCGTCGCCCCCGGCAGCGCCGACCCCGACGGCTGGCTCCATACCGGCGACCTCGGCCACATCGACGAGGAGGGCTTCCTCTACGTCCGCGACCGGATCGACGACATGATCGTCAGCGGCGGCGAGAACGTGATCCCGGCCGAGGTCGAGGAGGTGCTGCTGCGCCACCCGCAGGTCGCCGAGGCGGCGGTGATCGGCCGCGAGGACCCCGAGTGGCAGCAGGCGGTGACCGCGGTGGTCGTGCTCGAGAGCGACGGCGCTGTTAGCCCCGACGAGCTGCGCCGCTATTGCGCCGAATCGCTGGCCGGGTTCAAAGTGCCGAAGCGGGTGGAGCTGGCCTCGGCGCTGCCGCGCACGCCTTCCGGCAAGCTGATGCGGCGGGCGCTCCGCTAGCCTGCCGCCTCATGCGAACCGACGACATCTTCTCCGACAAAGACGCTGATCTGGGCAAGCTCGACGGCAAGACCGTCGCCATCCTCGGCTACGGCTCCCAGGGCCATGCCCACGCGCTCAACCTCAAGGACTCCGGCGTCGAGGTCGTCGTCGGCCTCCGTCCCGATTCCTCCAGTCGTGCCAAGGCCGAAGCGGCCGGACTCGAGGTGCTCGACGTCGCCGAAGCCGCCAGTCGCGGCGACCTGGTGATGATCCTGCTCCCGGACGAGAAGCAGGCCGAGGTCTGGCGCGAGGAGATCGCCGACGGGATCGCCCCCGGCAACCTGCTGCTCTTCGCCCACGGCTTCGCAATCCACTTCGGCGAGATCGAGCCGCCCCCGGGCGTCGACGTCGGCATGGTCGCGCCGAAGGGCCCGGGCCACCTGGTCCGCCGCCAGTACGAGGAAGGCAGCGGCGTCCCCTGCCTGATGGCCGTCCACCAGGACGCCTCCGGCGAAGCCCACGACCTCGTCCTCGCCTACGCCTCCGGGATCGGCGGCGGCCGCGCCGCGGTCATCGAGACCAGCTTCAAAGACGAGTGCGAGACCGACCTCTTCGGCGAGCAGGCCGTCCTCTGCGGTGGCGCCTCGGAGCTGGTCCGCGCGGGCTACGAGACCCTGGTCGAGGCTGGCTACGATCCCCGCCTCGCCTACTTCGAGTGCCTGCACGAGCTGAAGCTGATCGCCGACCTGATGTACGAAAAGGGCATTCAGGGGATGCGCTACTCGATCTCCAACACCGCTGAGTACGGCGACATGACCCGCGGCAAACGCGTGATCGGCGAGGAGTCCCGCGCGGCGATGAAGCAGATCCTCTCCGAGATCCAGTCCGGCGACTTCGCCCGCGAGTTCATCGCCGAGAACCGGGCGGGCAACGAGAATTTCGATCGGATGCGGGCCGAGGGTCAGGGGCATCAGATCGAGGAGGTCGGGCACGAGCTGAGGGATCTCATGCCCTGGATCGATCAGGGGTTCAAAGACACGAAATAGGGGTTGGTGGGGGGAGGGACCCGGTGGGGGTCCCTGGGAGCACCTCCGCCGGGAGAGGATTGCCTCCCTGCTGTCGCCCGAAGGTCCCTGGCCCGGCTCCATGCGGAGTACCCAGGGACCCCCACCGGGTCCCTCCACAACAGCTTCCGTAGCACCCCAGCTCTCGTAACTCAGAAGGTCGCGACTCCCTTCGAAACAGCCCTCGTTGCTTTTTGAGAGAGCGGCTGGACCCTCGGCGTCAGCTAAATCCGTGTGGAAAGGGGAGGTCGGTGGGGGTCGTGAGGTACTCAGCATGGAGCCGGGCAACCGACCTTTGAGGCGTCAGCCCATCCACATCTCTCCCGGCGGAGGTGCTCCGAACGACCCCCACCGACCTCCCCTCAACCCCCAACCTTCAGCCTTTGATCGGCCCCCGCGGATCCGTCTCGCCCTCGGGCAACTTGCCGTCGCGGCCGACGTAGCCGTCTTTGCCACCTACACAGATGTAGATGGCGTCTTCGTTCTCGCTGAGGTTTTTGAGGCTGCGGACTACTTGGGGGGCGACCAGGGCGAAGCCGCCGGGGGTGAGGTCGTGCTTGGTGCCGTCGAGGTCGATCTCCATCCGTCCCTGGTGGACGAAGTAGAGCTCCTCCTGCTCCTCGTGGTAGTGCTTGCCGGACTCGTAGCCGGGCGGCATCACGATCGCGTTGACGCCGAAGGCGGTCACGCCGAGCTCCTTGCGGACCTTGCGGAAGCCCCAGCCCTCGCCGAGGTCGTCGAGGTTGGCGACCGCGTAGCCGTCGCCTTTGATCACGTCCGCCATCAGGACACCGGGGCCGGGGTCGCCGGCGCGGGCACGGTGCCCCCGCCGTTGGCCTTCTCTTCGCCGATCGGCGGGTAGTCGTCGGTGAGCAGGGCGACGTAGCCGTAGAGCCGGGCGTAGAAGCTGTTGACGAAGGTGAGGGCGTTGTCGACCCCCTGCGGTTGGTAGCCGCGGAAGACGATCGTCAACCAGGCGATCGCCGCCACCCAGAGGTGCATGTAGTTGACGGCGTAGGAGACGATCAGCATCGGCAGCGCCAAGATCAAGCGGAAGAACGCCTTCCAGCGGCTCTGCTTCTCGGCCCGGGGGGCGATGTTGACCCGGATCGGGTAGCTCGGGTCGTCGGCGAGGCCGAAGGGAGGCCACTCGTCCGTCTGCAGGTAGACCCAGGCGGCGAGCCGGGTGCCGAAGCGAACCACGCCGGAGTTGAAGTCGTAGAGCCATTCCGGATAGCGGCCGGTGAAGATGATCGCGACCCAGGCGAAGAAGTGGGTGAAGATGAAGAGGATTCCCCAGAAGAGCCCGACGATCAGCCACGGGATCGCCAGCAGCGGCCGGAAGAAGGTGGTCCAACGGTTCGGTTCCGGGTTGAAATCGGCTTCGTAGTTGACTGGATACATCTCTCTCCCTCGTCGTGGACGGCGCCCAAACGGCGCTGTCGAGCCTAACTCCGGGCTCGGCGGCAGCCACCGGCTTTGGTCAATAACCTGTCGAGCTCGATGGAGGCGCAGACGACCACGCAGATTCCGAGCGAGCTCAAGCCCGCCGACGGCCGCTTCGGTTGCGGGCCCTCGAAGGTGCGCCCGGAGGCGCTGGCGGCGCTGGCCGAGCGCTCGGACCTGATGGGAACCTCGCACCGCCAGGCGCCGGTACGCGACCTCGTGCGCCAGGTGCGGACCGGGCTCGCCGAGCTCTTCTCGCTGCCCGACGGCTACGAGATCGCCCTTGGCAACGGCGGCACCACCGCCTTCTGGGAGGCGGCGACGGCCTGGCTCGTGCGCGAGCGGGCGCTGCACCTCGCCTACGGTGAGTTCTCCTCGAAGTTCGCCAAGTCGACCGCCGCGGCGCCGTTCCTGCAGGACCCGATCGTGGTCGAGGCCGAGCCCGGCGACGCGCCGCAGCCGACCGCCGACCCCGCCGCCGACGTGATCGCCTGGGCCCACAACGAGACCTCGACCGGGGTCATGGTCGACGTCCAGCGCCCCGAGGGCGCCGCCGAGTCGCTGGTTCTGGTCGACGCCACCTCCGGCGCCGGCGGCCTGCCGCTCGACGCGATCCAGGCGGACGCCTACTACTTCGCCCCGCAGAAGGGCTTCGCCTCCGATGGCGGCCTCTGGCTGGCGGCGCTGAGCCCGGCCGCCATTGCCCGGATCGAGGAGCTCGACGGTGCCGACGACCGCTGGCAGCCGGCCTTCCTCTCGCTGCAGACCGCGCTCGACAACTCGCGCAAGGAGCAGACCTACAACACGCCGGCGCTGGCGACTCTGCTGCTGCTCAACGACCAGGTCCAGTGGATGCTGGGGCTCGGCGGCCTCGCCGGCTGCGTCGAGCGCACCTCGGATTCCTCCGGCCGCCTCTACGGCTGGGCCGAGCGCAGCGAGTTCGCCAGCTGTTTCGTCGCCGACCCGGCCAAGCGCTCGCTCGTCGTCGGCACGATCGACTTCGACGAATCGGTCGACGCCGCCGCGCTGGCCAAGGCGCTGCGGGCGAACGGGATCGTCGACGTCGAGCCGTACCGCAAGCTCGGTCGCAACCAGTTGCGGATCGGGATGTTCCCGGCGATCGACCCCGACGACGTCGCGGCGTTAACGGCTTGCATCGACTGGGTCGTCGCGAACGTCGAGGGGGTCGCCTCGTGAAGGTCCTGGTCAAGGAGAAGATCGCCGACACCGGCGTCGACCTGCTGCGCTCGCAGTTCGAGGTCGACCTCGGCCTGGAGATGTCCGACGAGGAACTTCGTCAACGGATCTCCCGGTACGACGCGATCCTGATCCGCTCGGCGACGAAGATGACGCCGGAGCTGATCGAGCTGGCCGACAACCTGAAGGTGATCGGCCGCGCCGGCACCGGCGTCGACAACGTCGACATCCCGGCCGCGACCCGCCGCGGGATCATCGTCGCCAACGCGCCGGAATCGAACTCGGTCGCCGCCGCCGAGCACACCCTGGCGCTGGCGCTCGCTCTCTTCCGCAACGTCCCGCAGGCGCACGAATCGCTCGTCGCCGGCCGCTGGGACCGGGCCAAGTACAAGGGCGCCGAGCTCTACGGCAAGACCCTCGGCGTCGTCGGCTTCGGCCGCATCGGACAGCTGGTCGCCAAACGCGCCCAGAGCTTCGAGATGAACGTCGTCGCCTTCGACAAGTTCGTCTCCGCCGAGCGCTTCAAGGACCTCGGCGTCGAGGGCTGCGACTCGATCGAGGAGGTGCTGGGCCGGGCCGACCTCGTCACCCTGCACACGCCGAAGACTCCGGAGACGATCGGGATGATCAACGCCGAGACGATCGCGGCGATGAAGGACGGCGCCCGCCTCGTCAACTGCGCCCGCGGCGAGCTGGTCGACCTCGACGCGCTGCTGGCCGGCCTCGAGTCGGGCAAGCTCGGCGGCGCCGCGCTCGACGTCTTTCCCTCCGAGCCCTTCACCGAGCACCCGATCTTCTCCCGCCCCGACGTCGTCGTCACCCCCCACCTGGGCGCCTCCACCGCCGAGGCGCAGGACCGGGCCGGGGTCGTCACCGCCGAACAGGTCACCGCGGCGCTGACCGGCGGTGTCGTCACCAACGCCGTCAACATCGCCGCCGTCCGCCCGGAGGCGATGGAGGCGCTGGCGCCCTTCGTCCCGCTCTGCGAAAAGCTCGGCCGCCTCGCCCAGGGCCTTGGCGACGGCAGTGTCGAGAAGGTGAGCGCCGAATTCCGCGGCCGCATCGCCTCCCACGACACCCGTCTGCTCGGGATCGCGGTGATGGCCGGGGTCCTCTCCGGCCATACCGAGGAGCCGGTCAACCTCGTCAACGCGCCGCAGATGGCCGAGGAGCGCGGGATCGACCTCTCCGAGACCACCGACGCCAGCGCCGAGGACTTCACCGAGCTGGTCAAGGTCCGCGTCCACACCGCCGACGGCGAGGTCGAGGTCGCCGGGACCAGCGTCGGCCCGCGCAATGAGCCCTACCTCGTCTCTGTCTGGAACGAGAGCTTCTACCTCCCCTTCGACGACCACATCGCCGTCTTCCGCTATGCCGACCAGCCGGGGATGATCGGCCGCGTCGGGACGCTGTTCGGCGAAGAGGGGGTCAACATCGTCTCCGCCGCCGTCGGCGCCGAAAGCGGGGGAGAGCGGGCGGTGATGGCGCTGACCACCGACGCCCCGGTGCGCTCGGAGGCGATCGAGAAGATCCTCGCCCTCGATGGCTTCTCCAACGGCCGCGCGGTCGACCTATAGCCAGCCGAAAGTCGTAAGGGGTTGTCGCCGCAACGTCGGCGCGAAAGAGTTGTTTCGTGGTAAGGGTCCTCGGGATCCAAGCCCAGGGAAACGATGAAGAAGGCGATCCTCATTGCGTTGACGCTGCTCGCGGCCTTGCCTGCGTTGCCCGCCCGTGCCGGGGAACCGGTCAACCTGCTGATCAGTGGCGGCAAGGAAAACAACGGCTTCCACATCGCTCTCAGCGCCGACGGGCGCGACTACGTGATCCTCTCGACCGTGCCGCTGGAAGTCGGCGGCAACCTCTGCGAGCACCCGGAAGAAATCCCCACCGAACTCGTCTGCACCGCGCCCGAGATCGCCGGCTTCGAAGTCAACTCCGGGGGCGGTTCTGACTCGGTCTTCTTCACCAGCGACATCCCGGTCCCGGTGACGATCCGCGGCGGGTCGGGGAACGATCGCCTCTTCGGAGGCGGGGCCTCGGACAAGATCGTCGGCGGCCCCGACGACGACGTTCTGGTCGGCAGGCGCGGGGATGACTGGATGCTCGGCGGCCCGGGTCGCGACCGCCTCAGCGGCGGCCAGGGCAACGACCAGCTCCAGGGCGGGCCGGGCAAGGACAAGCTGCTCGGCGGCCCGGGTCAGAACGGCCTGATCCCGTAGGCAGCGCTTCAGGCCGATTCGCGCACGGGAGTGCGCGACCCGATGACCCGGCCGCCGACGAAGGCGATCGCGACCAGCAGGCCGATCAACGAGAGCGCCGCGTCGAGCCGGAATCCGGCCTGGACCCCGTCGACGAAGGGCGGGATCGCGGCGGAGAAGACGGTGGTGGTGAGACCGAGGCCGATCGAGCCGCCGGCGATCTGGAACATGTAGATGATCCCGCCCGCGAGGCTGGTCTGGGACTCGTCGACCGAGGTGACCCCCGCCGTGGTCGCGGTGGGGATGAAGCTGCCGGCGCCGATCCCGAGCACGATCATCCCGGGGACCAGGGCGCCGTAACCGGAGCCCTCGTCGACGAAGGAGAGCAGCAGCGGGCCGAGCGCGATCAGGGCGGCGCCGACCACCGCCAGCGGCTTGGCGCCGAGGCGGTTGTAGAGGGGGCCGGCGGCGAAGGAGGCGAGGGCGAAGACGGCAAGGAAGGGGAGCATCCCCAGTCCTGATTCGAGCGCCGAGTAGCCGAGCTGTTTCTCCATGAACTGGGGCAGGTAGAGGAGGGCGGCGAAGAAGGTCCCGGCCATGAAGAGGATCGCGATGCAGGAGGCGGTGAAGCTCTCGTTGCGCATCACCTCGCGGGGGACGAGGGCGTGGGCGCCCGCCCGCCGCTCCAGCCGGACGAAGGAGGTGACGAGGACCACGGCCAGCGCCAGCAGCCCGATCACTTTCGGGTCGCCCCAGCCCCAGTCGTCGACCTGGTCGAGGGCGACGAGCAGCGAGACGATGCCGACCGAGAGGGTCGCGATCCCCGGGTAGTCGATTCGCCGCTCGCCGCTCTCCGGCTCCTTCACGTGGACCAGCAGGTAGGTGACCCCGACCGCGAAGAGGGCGATCGGGACGTTGAGGAAGAAGATCCAGCGCCAGCTCAGCTCGTCGGTGAGGAAGCCGCCCAGCAGCGGACCGACGGCGTTGCCGAGGCCGGCGGCGCCGATTATGATCCCGCCCGCCAGGCCGGCCTTCTCTTCCGGCAGCAGCTCGTAGGTCATGCCGAGGATCGCCGGCCACATCAGCGCCCCGCCGATCCCCATCAGCACCCGCGCCGCGATCAGCCAGGTCTCCGTCGGGGCGGCGCCGCCGAGCGCCGACATCGAGGCGAAGATCGCTGCGCCGACGAAGAAGGCGTTGCGGCGGCCGAACATGTCGGCGAGGCGGCCGCCGGTGACGATCATCACCCCGAAGGTCAACGCGTAGGCGTTGATCACCCACTGGATCGTGTTGATGTTGGTGTCGAAGTCGGCCTCCATCGTCGGCAGGGCGACGTTGACCGCGGTGAAGTCGTTGGCGATGACGACGACGGCAATCCCCATCGCGAAGAGGGCGAGCCAGTTGGTGCGTTGGGCGGAGGCGGTGTTCCCCGGCTTGGCGATGGCGGCAGCCTACGCTAAGGTTCGGAGCCGAATGAGCTTCCGGCTCGACAGCCTCGCGCTACTCCTTCTCCTCCCCCCTCGGGGGGAATAGCGCTGGGCGGCGCGATAGCCGCGAGAGACAAAGGCCATTCGATTCAAAGAGAGAAGGAGAGGTCCGATGGGACCGCAAAACGACACTAAATCCGACGCCGATCGCGTCCACATCTTCGACACCACGCTGCGAGACGGCGAGCAGTCTCCCGGGATCTCGCTGAACACGGCCGAGAAGGTCGAGATCGCCCAACAGCTCGCCCGCCTGGGGGTCGACGTGATCGAGGCCGGCTTCCCGATCACCTCGCCCGGGGACTTCGAGGCGGTGCAGGAGATCTCGCGCAAGGTGGAGGGGCCGACGATCTGCGGCCTGGCTCGCACCCACAAGGCCGACATCGACGCCGCCTGGGGGGCGATCAAGGAGGCAGCGCGCCCGCGCATCCACACCTTCATCTCGACCTCCGACATCCACATCGAGCACCAGCTGCAGACCGACCGCGAGGACGTCAAGGGCCAGGCCCGGGCGGCGGTGGCGCTGGCAAAGTCCTACTGCGAGGACGTCGAGTTCTCGCCGATGGACGCGACCCGGGCCGAGATCGAGTTCACCGCCGAGGTCTGCGCGATCGCCGTCGAGGAGGGCGCGACCGTCGTCAACATCCCCGACACCGTCGGCTACACGACCCCGGAGGAGTACGCGGACTACTTCCGGCGTCTGTACGAGCTGGCGCCGTCGCTGCGCGGCGTTGAGATGTCGGTCCACTGCCACGACGACCTGGGGATGGCGGTCGCCAACTCCTACGCCGGGGTGCTGGCGGGGGCGCGGCAGGTCGAGTGCGCGGTCAACGGGATCGGCGAGCGGGCCGGCAACTGCTCGCTGGAGGAGATCGCGATGCTGGTCGCCGTCCGCGAGGACGTCCACGGCCTCCACACCGGGATCAACACGCGGGAGATCGCCCGCACCAGTCGCATGGTCAGCCGCCTGACCGGCTACCCGGTGCAGCCGAACAAGGCGGTCGTCGGCCGCAACGCCTTCGCCCATGAGTCCGGGATCCACCAGGACGGCGTGCTGAAGGAGCGCAGCACCTACGAGATCATGGACGCGACCGAAGTCGGCCTGGAGTCGAACTCGATCGTTCTGGGCAAGCACTCCGGCCGCCACGCCCTGCGCGACGCGCTGGAGCAGCTGGGCTTCGTCGTCGAGGGCCAGGCGCTGAACAACGCCTTCAAGGCGTTCAAGGAGGTCGCCGACCGCAAGAAGCAGGTGACCGCCCTGGACCTGGAGGCGATCGTCTCCGACGAGATGCGCGAGCGCTCCGACGCCCACGAGCTGGCCTGGTTCGAGGTCGAGGCGGGCACCCGCAAGCCGCCGCTGGCCAAAGTCGCCGTGACCAAGCCGTCCGGCGAGGAGTCGGTCGGCGAAGCCAGCGGCGACGGCCCCGTCGACGCGATCTTCCACGCGATCCAGGACGCGGCCGGGACCGAGTGCGAGCTGGTCGAGTACAAGGTCGAGGCGGTGACCGGGGGAGAGGACGCCCTCGGCGAAGTGACGGTTCGGCTGCGCGCCGCGGGACGCTTGGCTACGGGCCAGGGAGTGGCTACGGACATCCTCGAGGCGAGTGCTCGTGCTTACGTCCGCGCTCTGTCGAACGCCCTGGAAGGGGCGGCGACTCGCGAGGCGGAGGCGGCGACTGCTGAGGCTGTGGTGGAGCGGACGCCGGGACCCTGAGCCGGGTAGGGGTGACGGTGCCCCTCTCCCAGAGACCGTCGCGCAGCTGATCGTGCTGCTGGGCCCGTTTGTGGTCTCAGGAGCCTCTGGGAGAGGGGCACCGTCACCCCCGGCACGCTCCGGCGTGCCTTTCGTATGAGAGCTGGCACGAACTGCGCACCACACGCGCGATGTTTCTCGGCAGGCTCAGTGCATGCCCGCCGAGTCCGTAAAAAACCTTGTAGAGCAAGGAAAATCACGGACTCGCGGAGATGACAGGGCGCTTTCGGAGCTGGCGCGACGGCAGCACGGGGTGGTGAGCCGGAGGCAGTTGCTCGACCGGGGGTGGACGAAGGAAGAGATCGATTGGCGGATCCGGAACGGTCGCCTGCACCGATTGCACGCGGGCGTCTACGGCGTGGGTCATCGCTCGATCTCGAGGGAGGGCTGGTTGATGGCCGCTGTACTTGCTTCAGGTTCCTGTGCCCTCTTGAGTCACCGCTCGGCGGCAGGGCTCTGGGGCCTCCGCGGGCACTCGAGCGGCTTGATCCACGTGACGGCGACGAGCAAGAGCACCTCCACGAAGCGAATCCGTCGACATTTCGCACCCGTGCCCGAGGACGAGCGGACGATCGAGGAGGGGATCCCGGTGACGAGCGTGCCGCGGACTACCTTTGACCTGGCGGCGACTGAGGACGTGGACACGGTCGTCGCGATGCTGCGGGAGGCGGAATATCGGGAGCTTTGGGACCGCTTGTCTCTCTGGGATCTGCTGGAGCGGTATCCCGGGAAACGGGGGTCGCGGAAAGTGCGTGTGGCGCTGGAGCGCTTGAAGGAAGAACCGGGAGGTCGCAAGCGCAGCAAGCTGGAGGAGCGCTTCAGCCCGTTCCTCCGTCAGTGGCACCTGCCCTTACCCCGCTACAACGACTGGATACTTCTCCCCGATGGCAAGCGCTACCAGGTCGACTGCCACTGGCCTGGCACCAAACAGATCGTTGAGCTCGACGGCTGGGCCGGCCATAAGGGCCGAGTCGCCTTCCGCGAGGACAAGGCTCGCGACCGCCGTCTTACCGCCGCCGGCTACACCGTCACCCACCTCACCTGGAACCAGCTGGACGACGAACCCGCCGCCATCGCCGCCGACCTACGAACCCTCCTGAAGAACAACAAAGCCGCCTGAGCCGGGCCGCTGCAACCTCTACTTGATCAGGTGGAGGTTGCAGCGGCCCGGCCCGAAGCGCTCCGAAGAAGAGCGGGACCCGGGCGCAGGGCCAAATACAAGCGTCCGTGATAACGTACAGCCGATGGCCCCCACTGTGACCAAGGCTTCCGCGCCCACCGACTCTCCCCGCGCCTCCGCCAAGGACCCCGCAACCTCCGTCGGTCCGCGCATCCGTGCCCTGCGGGATGCCATGGACTTCTCTCTCCGCGACCTCGCGGAGCGCTCCGGCGTGAGCGCCCCGATGCTCTCTCAGGTGGAGCGCGGCGAGACCAGTCCGACTCTGGCCGTCGCCGGCAAGATCGCGGCCGGGCTGGAGCTGACGCTGTCGCAACTCCTGCGCTTGGACGAGGGGCCGCACGTGGCGATCAGCCGGGCCGCCGAGCGCCGGCGCAGCGAGCGGGGGGGACACCGGTTCGAGGAGATGACGCCGCCGCTGCCGGGGCAGCGCGCCGACGTCTCCCTGCACGTCTTGGAGCCCGGGGCCACCACCGGGGGCGCCGCCGACCCGCCGATGCACGAGCCGGGGAGCCGCGAGACCGCGGTCGTCCTCGCCGGCACCCTGGCGCTGGTCGTCGACGGCAGCCGCCATGAGCTCGAGGAGGGGGACAGCGTCACCTTCGACGCCGACCTCCCTCACCATTTCGAGAACGAAGGCCAGGAGGCGACCCGCTTCCTCGCCGTGATCGCCGCCGGCCTCAGGAGGTCATAAGACAAATGCCAAAGACGATGTTCGACAAGATCTGGGAACAGCACGAGGTTTCGCCGGGGCTGATCTACATCGACCTCCACCTGGTCCACGAGGTCACCTCGCCGCAGGCCTTCGACGGCCTGCGCCTGGCCGGCCGCAAGGTCCGCCGTCCGGACAAGACCCTCGCCACCGCCGACCACAACACGCCCACCGACGGGACGATGGCGGCGCGGCTGATCGCCGACCAGCTCTCGCGCGTCCAGGTCGAAACCCTGGAGCGCAACTGCGAGGAGTTCGGGATCCCGGTCTACTCGCTCGGCTCCGACCGCCAGGGCATCGTTCACGTGATCGGCCCGGAGCTGGGCGTCACCCAGCCGGGGATGACGATCGTCTGCGGTGACAGCCACACCTCCACCCACGGCGCTTTCGGCTCCCTGGCCTTCGGCATCGGCACCTCCGAGGTCGAGCACGTGCTGGCGACCCAGTGCCTGGTCCAGAAACGGCCGAAGACGATGCGGATCAACTACGCCGGCGAGCTGCGCCACGGGGTCACGCCAAAGGACCTGATCCTGGCGACGATCGGCCGCCTCGGCACCGGCGGCATGACCGGCTACGCGGTCGAGTACGCCGGCCCGGCGATCGAGGCGTTGGCGATGCCCGGCCGGATGACGATCTGCAACATGACGATCGAGGGCGGCGGCCGCGCCGGGATGATCGCCCCCGACGAGACCACCTTCGAGTGGGTCAAGGGACGCCCGGCCGCGCCCGGCGATTTCGAGGCGGCGATGGCCCGCTGGCGCGAGCTGCCGACCGACCCCGCCGCCAGCTTCGACACCGAGGTCGAGATCGACGCCTCGGGGATCTCGCCGATGGTCACCTGGGGGACCAACCCGGGCCAGGTCGTCGAGGTCACCGACAGCGTCCCCGATCCCGATCAGATGGACACTCCCGCCGATCGCGAAGCGGCCGAACGCGCCCTCGCCTACATGGGCCTGGAGGCGGGCACCCCGATGACCGAGATCGCCCCCGAACGCGTCTTCATCGGCTCCTGCACCAACAGCCGCATCGAGGATCTGCGCGAGGCCGCCGCGATCATCGAGGGCCGCAAGGTCGCCAGCGGCGTCAGCGCGATGGTCGTCCCCGGCTCCCAGCAGGTGAAGAAGGCGGCCGAGGAAGAGGGTCTCGACGAGGTCTTCAAGAGCGCCGGCTTCGACTGGCGCGTCGCCGGCTGCTCGATGTGCCTGGGGATGAACCCCGACACGCTGGACGAGGGCGAGCGCTGCGCCTCGACCTCGAACCGCAACTTCGAGGGGCGCCAGGGCAAGGGCGGCCGCACCCACCTGGTCAGCCCGAAAATGGCCGCCGCCGCCGCGGTCGAGGGCCACTTCGTCGACATCAGGGATTGGAGCTGAGCATGAGGCCGATTGACAAGATCGAAGGCAAGGTGTCGGTCCTTGACCGCAGCGACGTCGACACCGACCAGATCATCCCCAAGCAGTTCCTCAAGCGGGTCGAGCGGACCGGCTTCGGCGAGTTCCTCTTCTACGACTGGCTGCGTGACGGCGAGATCGAGTTGGAGCCGAACCCGATCCTCGTCACCGGCGCCAATTTCGGCTGCGGCTCCTCCCGCGAGCACGCTCCCTGGGCGCTGGAGGACTTCGGCTTCGAGGCGATCCTGGCCCCGTCCTTTGCCGACATCTTCTACTCCAACTGCACCAAGATCGGGCTGCTGCCGGCGGTGCTGGACGAGGAGCACTGTCGCGCGGTCGCCGAGGCCGGCGAGGCGCGGATCGACCTCGACGACGAGACCGTCAACTGCGCCGCCGGCGTCTTCCAGTTCCAGATCGAGCCGGAGGTCAAGCACCGGCTGCTGAACGGCCTCGACGACATCGGCATCACGCTCGAAAACGACGGCGCGATCGACGACTTCGAGACCGAGCCGGCCGCATCGTTCGGCCCGGTGACGACGAGCCTGTGACGAAGCCGATGAACACCGGCGCCCGCGAGTGGGACGCCGAGACCTACGACGCCGTCTCCGACCCCCAGTTCGAATGGGGGATGGAGGTGCTGGAGCGGCTCGAGCTGCGCGGCGATGAGGTCGCCGTCGACGCCGGCTGCGGCTCCGGCCGGGTCACCGCCGAGCTGGCCGAGCGTCTGCCGGACGGCCGCGTGATCGCGGTCGACGGCTCCGAGGCGATGGTCGAGAAAGCCAAGGAGCGGCTCGGCGAGCGCACCGACTACCTCGTCTCCGACCTCGTTGACCTGGAGCTGGCCGAGCCAATCGACCTCGTCTTCTCGACCGCTACCTTCCACTGGATCGGCGATCACGATGCGCTCTTCCGGCGGATGCGCGCGGCCCTGAAGCCGGGCGGCCGCCTCGTCGCCCAGTGCGGCGGCAAGGGCAACGTCGCCGAGCACACGCGGGCGATCGCGACCGCCGCCGCGGACCCCGAGTACGGACAGCACCTGAGCGGCGCCAAAGCGCCCTGGAACTTCGCCGACCCGGAGGAAACCGAGCCGCGCCTCGCCGGTGCCGGCTTCACCGAGGCCCGTTGCTGGCTGCAGCCGAAGCCGGTCCAGCCATCCGACCCGCTCGCCTTCATCACCACCGTCACCCTGGGCCCGATCCTCGACCAGCTGCCAGAGGAGAAACGCCGGCCCTTCGCCGAAGCGGTCCTCGCCCAACACGAAGAACCGCTCGTCCTCGACTACGTCCGCCTCAACATCGAGGCCGTCGCCGCCTGAGCCGGACGCGTAGAGTCCCCGGACCTTGAACGGCGCCCCGCGCATAGTCGTCCTCCCCGGCGACGGGATCGGCCCCGAGATCGCCGCCGCCGCGCGCCGCGTCCTCGACGCTCTCGGCGAGTTCTCCTACGACGAGCGGCTGATGGGGGGCTGCTCGATCGACGAGCACGGGACCGCCCTCACCGACGAGGTTCTCGACGCCTGCCGCGACGCCGACGCGGTCCTGCTCGGCGCGGTCGGCGGCCCGAAGTGGGATTCGACCGACCCCGACGCGCCGCGCCCCGAGCAGGGCCTGCTGGGACTGCGCAAGGGGATGGGCCTCTACGCCAACCTGCGCCCGGTCCGGCCCAGCCCGGCCCTGGTCAGCGCCAGCCCGCTGCGCGAAGAGCGGATCAGCGGCACCGACCTGCTGGTCGTCCGCGAGCTCACCGGCGGCATCTACTTCGGCGACTCGGGTCGCGAGGGCGACGTCGCCCACGACACCTGCGAGTACTCGGTCGAGGAGATCGACCGCATCGCCCGCACCGCCTTCGACGCCGCCCGCCGCCGCGCCGGGGGCTCCGGCTGCAAGCCGAAGGTGACCTCGGTCGACAAGGCAAATGTCCTCGAGACCTCCCGCCTCTGGCGCGAGGTGGTCGGCCGCGTCGCCGGCGACTACGAGGAGGTCGAACTGGAACACCTCCTGGTCGACAACGCGGCGATGCAGCTCGTCTCCCGCCCCGCCGACTTCGACGTCGTCCTCGCCGAGAACCTCTTCGGCGACATCCTCAGCGACGAGGCGGCGATGCTGACCGGCTCGCTGGGGATGTTGCCCAGCGCCAGCCTCGGTGCCGAGGGCGCCCCCGGCCTCTTCGAGCCGGTCCACGGCTCCGCCCCCGACATCGCCGGCCAGGGCGTCGCCAACCCGCTCGCGACCTTCCTCTCGGCGGCGATGATGCTGCGCCACGGCCTCGGCCGCGGCGACGACGCCGACCGGATCGAGACCGCCGTCGACGCCGTGCTCGAGCGCGGCCTCCGCACCCCCGACCTCGCCTCCGGGACGCTCGCCCACCCGCCGCTGCCGGGGGAGACGGCGCCCGCCGAGAGCGAAGTTGGAACGGAGGAGATGACCGCGGCGGTCCTGGAGCAGCTCGGCGCCTAGCCGCCACCCTCTTGCCGCATCGCTAGAAGCGCGGCCGCCCATCGGGCATAATCCCCCGTCATGGATCCGGTCGAGCTGATCTGGCGCAACGGCGAGTTCCTCCCGTGGGAGGACGCCCAGACCCACGTGCTCAGCCACGGGCTGCACTACGGGACCGGCGTCTTCGAGGGCATTCGCTGCTACGAGACCGCCCGCGGCCCGGCTATCTTCCGCCACCACGACCATCTCGACCGTCTCGAGAAATCGGCCGAGCTCTACTACCTGGAGCTGCCGTACTCGGCCGAGGAGATTCGCCAGGCCACGCACGAGCTGCTGCGCCGCAACGGGCTCGAGAGCGCCTACATCCGGCCGCTCGCCTACCGCGGCTACGGCTCGCTCGGCCTCTACGCCAAAGACGCCCCGGTCGACGTGATCATCGCCGCCTTCCCCTGGGGCGCCTACCTCGGCGAGGAGAGCAAGAACGGCGGCATCCGCGCCAAGGTCTCGAGCTGGCGCCGGATCAGCCCCGGCGGCTCGATCCCGCACGCCAAGGCCTCGGGCTCCTACCTCAACTCGATCCTCGCCAAGACGGAGTCGACCAACGCCGGCTACGACGAGGCGATTCTGCTCGACGAACGCGGCTTCGTCTGCGAGGGCTCGGGCGAGAACATCTTCGTCGTCCGCGACGGCCAGATCGTCACCCCGCCGCAGGTCGCCTCGATCCTCGACGGGATCAACCGCAAGTCGGTGATCCAGATCGCCCGCGACCTCGGCTACACCGTGGTCGAGCGCGACGTCGCCCGCGCCGAGCTCTACCTGGCCGAGGAGGTCTTCCTCACCGGGACCGCGGCCGAGCTGGTGCCGGTGCGCGAGATCGACGACCACCCGCTCGGGCAGCCGGGCGAGATCACCCGCCACGTGCAGGCGAAGTTCGAAGACGCCCTGACGGGCAAGGCCGAGGAGTACCTGGAGTGGCTCGACTTCGTCGAGGCCTCCGCCGACCGCGGCTCCAACGGCTCCACCGAGGCTTCCGGCTCGGAGTCGATCGGGCGAATTACCCCCGCCGCATAAGCGGCCGGCGCGGCCTGCCCGCGCACGCCGGACCACCACGGTCCACCCGATCTTCTTCGACTCGAAAGGCAGCAATCAGATGGAACAGGTGAAGCTCTACGACACGACTTTGCGGGACGGGATGGGCGGTCGCGGGATGTCGCTCTCGGTGGGCGAGAAGCTCAAGGTTGCCCAGGCGCTCGACCGGCTCGGCGTCCATTTCATCGAGGCCGGCTTTCCCAGCAGCAATCCCAAGGAAGCCGAGCTCTTCGAGCGGCTCGGCGAGGTCGAGTACGAAAACGCGACGATCGTCGCCTTCGGGATGACCCGCCGCCGCGACCGCGCCGCCGCCGAGGACGAGGCCCTGGGCGTCCTGACTTCCTCCTTCGCGCCCGCGATCTGCCTCGTCGGCAAGAGCTCGCCGCTCCACGTCGAGAAGGTGATCCGGGTGACCCGGGAGGAAAACCTGGCGATGATCGCCGACTCGATCGCCTTCTGCCGCGATCAGGGCAAGCGGGCGATCTTCGACGCCGAGCACTTCTTCGACGGCTACCGCGAAGACAGCGCCTACGCGCTCGAATGCGTCGCCGCGGCGGCGGAGGCCGGGGCCGAGAACGTGACCCTCTGCGACACCAACGGCGGCAGTCTGCCGGGCTTCGTCGCCGAGGCCACGGCGGCGGTCGCGGCCGCCGTCGGTGGCTCGGTCGAGCTCGGGATCCACACCCACGACGACGCCGGCTGCGGGGTCGCCAACTCGCTTGCCGCGGTGGAAGCCGGAGCCCGCCTCGTCCAGGGCTGCGTCAACGGCTACGGCGAGCGCTGCGGCAACGCCAACCTGGCGACGATCCTGCCGGCCTTGCAGCTGAAGATGGGCTTCGAGGCCGTGACCCCCGAGCAACTGGCGAGCCTGACGCCGACCGCGAACTACCTCGACGAACTCTGCAACCTCACCCCGGACCCGGACCGGCCCTACGTCGGCCGCAACGCCTTCGCCCACAAGGCGGGCATGCACGCGGCCGGGGTCGAGGCCGACGCCAGCACCTTCGAGCACCTCGACCCGGCGCTGGTCGGCAACGAGCGCGACATCGTCGCCTCCGAGCTGGCGGGCAAGGCGACGATCCGCAGTCAGGCCGAGCGCGCCGGCGTCGAGCTCGACGACGCGGCGGCGACGCGCGCGGTGCAGCGGCTGAAGGAGCAGGAGCACCGGGGCTACCACTACGAGGCAGCGCCTGCTTCCTTCGAGCTGTTGCTGCGACGCGAGGCCGGCACCTACAAGCCGCTCTTCCGGCTCGAGAGCTTCCGCGTCGTGGTCGAAAAGCACGCCGACGGCGAGGTGACGACCGAGGCGACGATCAAAGTCGAGGTCGATGGCAAGCGCTACTTCCAGGCATCCGAGGGCAACGGCCCGGTCAACGCGCTCGACCGCGCCCTGCGCGCGGCGATCGCCGACCGCTACCCGCACCTCGCCGACGTCGAGCTGACCAACTACAAGGTGCGGATCCTCGACGAAGCCCACGGCACCGGCGCGGTCACCCGCGTCCTCCTCGACTCCGCCGACGGCGGCCGCGAGTGGGGGACGACGGGCGTCTCGGAGAACATCATCGAGGCCTCCTGGGAGGCTCTGGTCGACTCGCTGGAGTACGCCTTCCAGTGATCCCGCTCGCCCAGCCGGACATCGGCGCCCGCGAGGAGGAGCTGGTCCTGGAGGTGCTGCGCTCCGGCCAGCTCTCGCTGGGGCCGATGGGGGAGCGCTTCGAGCGCGAGTTCGCCGCCTGGCTCGGCGTCGAGGACGCGGTGATGACCTCCAGCGGCACCACGGCGCTGCACCTCGGGGTGCGGATGCTGGGGTGGGGCGAGGGTCACGAGGTCGTGACCAGCCCCTTCAGCTTCGTGGCCTCGGCCAACTGCCTCTTGTACGAGGGCGCGAAGCCGGTCTTTGCCGACGTCGAAGAGGAGACGCTCGGCCTCGATCCAGCTGCGGCAGCTGACGTGGTGGGAGAGAAGACGGTCGGCCTGCTGCCGATCCACATCTTCGGCTTCCCGGCGGCGATGCCGGAGCTGGAGGCGCTGGCGGGGCGGCACGGCCTCGGCATCCTCGAGGACGCCTGCGAGGCCCTGGGCGCGGTCGACTCCGACGCCCGCAAGGTCGGCGCCCGCGGCAACCTCGCCACCTTCGCCTTCTACGCCAACAAGCAGATGACGACGGGGGAGGGGGGGATGATCGTCCCCCGTGACCCAGGCGAGGCGGCCCGCCTGCGCTCCGAGCGCAACCAGGGCCGCGCCGTCGACATGGGCTGGCTCGACCACGACCGGCTCGGCTTCAACTACCGCCTCTCGGACCTCGCCGCCGCGCTCGGCGTCGCCCAAGTCGAGAAGCTCGATTCGCTGCTGGAGCGGCGGGTGGGCGTGGCGCGGATGTACGAGGAGCGGCTGGCGGGGCTGGAGGGAGTGCGGACGCCTGTTGCCTCGCGCGGCGCCGAGGTCCGCAGCTGGTTCGTCTACACCGTGCGCCTTCCGCAGGGCACCGACCGCGACGCGGTGATCCGCCGTCTCGCCGAGCGCGGCGTCGCCAGCAAGGCCTACCTGCCCTGCATCCACCTCTTCCCGCACCTGCGCGAGCTCGGCTACCGCGAGGGCCAGTTCCCGGTCGCCGAAGCCGCCGCCGCCGACTCGCTGGCGCTGCCGTTCTTCCCGGCGATGGAGGAGGCGCAGGTGGACCGCGTCTGCCAGGAGCTGGCCGACGCGCTCGGCCAGAGCCTCTAGCGGCATAATCGCCCGCCCATGGGACGCTTCCGCAAAGAGCCCGACCCGCGCTTCTGGCGCCTCAACCGCTCGCTCGCCTTCGACGCCTGGCTGGCGCCGTACGACCTCGACCAGTCGAAGGCGCACGCGCGCGGCCTCTGCGAGATCGGCGTCCTCAGCGCCGACGAGCTGACCAAGATTGAGGACGGCCTCGACCGGGTCCGCGCCCGCATGGCCGAGCACGGCTTCGAGTTCGAGCCCGGCGACGAGGACATCCACATGGCGATCGAGCGCCTGCTCGGCGAGGAGATCGGGCCGCTTGCCGGCAAGCTCCACACCGGCCGCTCCCGCAACGACCAGGTCGCCACCGACGTGGCGATGGTCGTGCAGGCGCACTCGCTGCGGGCGATCGAGCTCTGCGGGGCGGCGATGCAGCGCCTGCTCGGCCTCGCCGAGTCCCACAAGGACTGGACGATGCCCGGCTACACCCACCTGCAGCGGGCCCAGCCGGTCTACCTCGGCCACCACCTGCTCGCTTACTTCTGGATGCTCGCCCGCGATGTCCTCCGCTTCCAGTTCGCCCTCGACAGCGCCAGCGTGATGCCGCTCGGCTCCGGCGCCCTGGCCGGCGTCAACTGGGAGATCGACCGCGAGGCGGTCGCCGCCGACCTCGGCTTCGCCCACGTCAGCCACAACTCCATCGACGGCGCCTCCAACCGCGACTTCGTCCTCGACTACCTGAACGCGGCCTCGACCTGCGCCATGCACCTCTCGCGCCTCGGCTCGGAAATCGTCATCTGGAGCTCTGCCGAGTTCGGCTTCTGCGAGCTCGACGAGTCCTTCTCCTCGGGCTCCTCGATCATGCCGCAGAAGAAGAACCCCGACTCGGCCGAGCTGCTGCGGGCGAAGAGCCCGCGCGTCGCCGCTTCCTACCAGACGCTCCTCGGCGTCATGCACGCACTGCCGCTGACCTACGGCAAGGACATGCAGGAGGACAAGGAGCCGCTCTTCGACGCGATCGACACGATCGAGGCCTTGCTCGACGCCAGCGCCGGGATGCTCGACGGGATCGAGTTCGACCGCGAGCGGATGCTCGAGGCTTCCGGCGACGAGATGCTGGCGGCGACCGAGGTCGCCGACCTGCTGGTTCGTCGCGGCGTCCCCTTCCGCGAGGCGCACGGGATCGTCGGTGGCCTCGTCCGCGACGCGGTCGAGCGCGGAAAAAGCCTTTCTCAACTAACCCCGGAGGAGCTGCGCGAGCGCTCCGAGCACCTCGACGACTCCTACTACGAGGTGCTGCGGCAGAGCAGCTGGCTGGAGTCGAAGCGAATCGCCGGCGGCACCGGCTCGGCGCCGCTGGCGCTGCAGCTCGAGGAGGCGCGGCAGACGCTGGCGGCGGTCCAGACCCGGGTCAACGAAGAGCGAGGGTGAAGTCAGGGTCGAGAAGCCGGGCCCAACGGCTCGGAGAGCCGTTGGGGGCTGATTTCTATGACCGCTCGGTCCATGAGGTCGCCCGCGATCTGGTCGGCTGCACCCTCCTCTACGAAGGCCGCGGCGGCGTCATCGTCGAGACCGAGAGCTACGAGGCCGACGATCCCGCCTGCCACGCCTACGTCGGCCTGACCGAGCGCACGCGGGTCCTCTTCGGCCCGCCCGGCTACGCCTACGTCTACCTCTCCTACGGGATCCACAGCCTCCTCAACGCGGTCGCCGAACCCAATGGCGAGGCGGCGGCGGTGCTGATCCGGGCGCTGGAGCCAACCCACGGGGTCGAAGAGATGCGGGCGCGGCGCGGCGGCAAGGCCGATGCCGACCTCTGCTCGGGCCCCGGCAAGCTGACCGAGGCGCTGGGGATAGGCCTCGCCGACAACGAGCGCGACCTCACTCGCGAGCCCTTCCTGCTGACCCCACCGACCGGCGAGCGGCCGCGGATCGTCACCGGTCCCCGCATCGGCATCACCAAAGCGGTCGAGCGCCCCTGGCGTTTCTGTGCCGAAGGGAACCGCTTTGTATCCAAGCCTTGGCCAAGCCGCCCCCGGACGCGAAGCGGAGGAGGCGGCGCCTGACGTTTAACCCGCGGTGACGCCGCCACCGCCGCCCGACGATTCCGGCGTGGCTTCGGGGGCGGCTTCGGGAGTCGCTTCCGGCGTGGCTTCGGGAGTCGCTTCCGGCGTCACTTCGGTTTCCGGCGCCGGTTCGACTGCTTCCGGTTCGGGTTCCGGCGTCCCGTATTCGGTTTCCGGGGCGACGTAGCCTTCGGTTTCGCCCGGTTCGAAGTCCTCGCCTTCTTCCTTCGCGGCCTTGCGCGCGGCCGCCTCGGCGGCGTGTTCGGCCTGGATCTCGCGCCAGGCGGAGATCACCCGCGCCCAGATCAGGGCGGGGAAGGTGCCGCCCATCACCGGGCCGCCGTTGTAGAGCGTGGTCATCGGCGTCGTCGTATCGGGGTAGCCGACCCAGACGCAGGCGGTGACTTCGTCGGCGATGCCGCCGCAGAACCAGGCGTCGCCGTTGTTCTCGGTCGTCCCGGTCTTGCCCCACTGCCCTTCGACGCCGATCTGGGCGTTGGTACCGGTGCCGTTGGCGACCACCGTTTCGAGGATCCCCTTCTCGGTTTCCACCGTTTCCTGGTCGAAGACCTGGTCGTGCTTGGAGTCGTTGTCGCCGCCCTTGATCGTCTCGCCGTCGTCGTTGGTGACCTGGGTGAAGGCGACGGGGCTGTCGCCGGGCCGGGGGGCGAGGGTGCCGCTGACCCGGTCGCCGTTGTTGCCGATCGTGCTGTAGGCGTAGGTCCAGCCGAGCGGGGTGACGCCGAGGGTGAGACCGCCGAGGACCATCCCCGGGTTGGTCGAGAGCGGGTCGCTGTAGCCGGCCTTGTGGGCGGTGCCGGCGATCGCCGCGGTCCTGTCGCGCACGGTCTTGCCCTTCAGGCCTTCGAGTGCCAGGGCGGCGTAGATCGAGTTGTCCGAGTAGGTCGTCGCGCAGACGATGTCGCAGGAGCCGAGATAGGAGCCCTCGTCGTTGGTCACCCGGTACGTTTCCTGCCCCTTCTTGCCGAAGGAGAAGAAGCGTTCTTCGGAGGGGTAGACGGTATAGGGGGAGATCCCCTGTTCGAGCGCCGTCAGCAGCGTGAAAGGCTTGATCGAGGAGCCCGGCTGGCGGTGACCCTGGGTCGCCAGGTTGAAGGGCCTGGTGTCGAAGTCGGGACCGCCGACCATCGCCTTGATGCCGGCGTTGTGGTTGTCGATCACCACCACCGAGGCGGTCGCCGGCGAGTAGCCGAGGTAGGAGTTGACCGCTTCTTCGGCGGCTTCTTGGAGGCGCAGGTCGAGCGTCGACTTCACGGTCAGGCCGCCGAAGAAAGCTTTCGAGGCGCCGTAGCGTTCGACCAACTGCTGGCGCAAGTAGGCGGTGAAGTACGGGGCCCGGGAGTCGAGGCTCGGCGGCTCGATGCTGGAGTCGGGAGGGAGCGCCTGCTCCTGCCCTTCGCGCATCTGTTCTTCTGAGATGTACCCCTGTTCCGTCATCCGTTCGAGCACGAGGTTGCGGCGGGCGAGGGTGTTTTCGGGGAAGACTTTGGGGTCGTAGGCCGAGGGCGATTGGATGATCCCCGCCAGCATCGCCGCCTCCCAGGGCTCGAGCACCGAGGCGCAGGGCTCGGTCTGGGTCCCGCAGCCGGGGTGGGCGTTGCCGAAGTAGGTGCGCGCCGCCGCCTCGATCCCGTAGGCGCCCTGGCCGAAGTAGACCGTGTTCAGGTACTCGGTGATGATCTTGTCCTTGCTCCAGTGGCGCTCGAGCCGGTAGGCGAGCGCCGCCTCCTTGAACTTGACGAAGAGCGAGCGGTCGCCCTGCGCTTCCAGCGCGTTCTTGACGAACTGCTGGGTGATCGTCGAGGCGCCCTGGGCGGCGCTGGCGCTGAGGATGTCTTTGACGAGGGCACGGCCGATGCCCTCGAAGTCGACGCCGTTGTGCTCGTAGAAGCGGGCGTCCTCGATCGAGACCACCGCGTTCTTGACGTTGGGAGAGATCTGGCCGGAGCTGAGGAGGATTTTGTTCTGGTCGCTGGAGAGCGTCCCGATCTCTTCGCCGTTGGCATCGACGAGGACGCTGTTCTTCGCGGCCTTGTACTGGGCGAAGTCGTAGATCGCCGGCAGGTCCTGCGAGACCGCGGCCATCATGCCGAAGACCATCGAGACCACAGCCAGAACCCCGAGCCCGAGCAGCACGAAGAGGACGCGCAGCTTTTTCAGGCGCGGTTTCGATTTCTTCGGGGGCGAAGGGGGGCCCGGCGCGGTCGTCGGAGCCGGGGGGATGGGCGGGATCTCACCGCCGCCGCTTCGCCGTCGCTTTAGTCCTAGGACAGCCATCGAATGGGTCACGGCAAAAAACGGCTCGACGTCCGTGACGGACCGCCGAGCGAAGGCGGCAGTCTAGCATTGCCCGGATGCCGGATCTGACGCGAAACGCGGTCGACGTGCTGCCCGAGGGGCGACTCGCCGAGCAACTGGAGGAAGGCCGACCGCTGCGGGTCAAGCTCGGGATCGACCCGACCACCGCCGACATCCACCTCGGCCACACGGTCGTGCTGGAGAAGCTGGCCGAGTTCCAGCGCGCGGACCACCAGGTGGTCCTGATCATCGGCGACTTCACCGCCCAGGTGGGGGACCCGAGCGGGCGCTCGGCGACGCGGCCCGTGCCGAGCGCCGAGGAGATCGAGGCGAACGCGGCCACCTACCAGGAGCAGGCTTTCAAGATCCTCGACCGTGAGAAGACCGAGGTACGGCGCAACAGCGAGTGGCTGCGGATGGAGCCGGAGGCGCTGCTGGGCCTGCTGGCGCGGACGACGGTGGCGCGCCTGCTCGAGCGCGACGACTTCCAGAAGCGGATGGCGACGGCGCGGCCGATCGCGGCCCTGGAGCTGCTCTACCCGCTGCTGCAGGGCTACGACTCGGTCGCGGTCGAGGCCGACGTTGAGCTCGGCGGCACCGACCAGAAGTTCAACCTGCTGTTCGGCCGCGACGTGCAGACCTCCTACGGCCAGAAGCCGCAGTCGATCATGACCCTGCCGATCCTGGTCGGCACCGACGGCGTCCAGAAGATGAGCAAGTCGCTCGGCAACTACGTTGGCGTCACCGACGCGCCGGAGGAGATGTTCGGCCGCCTGATGAGCATCCCCGACGAGGCGATGCCCGAGTACTACCGGCTGCTGCTGGGCTCCGAGCAGCCGGCGAGCCCGCCGAACGAGGCGAAGCGGGAGCTGGGACGCCGGATCGTCGACCGCTTCCACGGCGAGGGGGCGGGGACGGGGGCAGAGGAGCACTTCAACCGCGTCCACGTCCAGCACGCGGTGCCGGACGAGATCCCCGAGATCGAGCTCGGGGACCACCGCGCCGACGGCAACGGCCTCGTCCACCTGCCTCGCCTGATCGCCGACGCCTTCGACGTCAGCAGCAGCGAGGGACGGCGGCTGATCCAGCAGGGAGCGGTCAAGCTCGACGGCGAGCCGCTGCCCGCGGAGCCCCTCGACCTCGAGACCGCTAGTCTGGACGGACGCGTGCTGCAGGTCGGGAAGCGGCGCTTCTGCCGCCTTAGGGCCACCCCCTAGGCAAACCGCCGGCCGCGCGCTATACTCATTCGTCCTTCTGGGGTTGCCGTAGGCAGCCCCGAGCGTCGAGAGCGGCGAGTCCCGCCGTAGAGAGCGCAGCGGTCTTTGAAAACTGAGCAGCGTGCATCTCCGCGGACTTCGGTCTGCGGAATGTTCAGCCCGACCCATTCGGTGCGCCAGCGTGCCGGATGGTCTTGATTTACCTCGTCATGTCGGTCGTCGTATTTGTGTACTCGGCGGCCAACTGAGATATGACAGGCTCTCTGTAGAAGTACATTTCACGGAGAGTTTGATCCTGGCTCAGGACGAACGCTGGCGGCGTGCTTAACACATGCAAGTGGTGCGACGAACCAGGGCTTGCCCTGGGGCAAAGCCGCGAACGGGTGAGTAACACGTGAGTAACCTGCCCCGATGACCGGGACAACCCGAGGAAACTCGGGCTAATACCGGATGTGGCGCACGGACGTAAGTCTGTTCGCTAAAGGAAGCTTCGGCCTCCGCATTGGGAGGGGCTCGCGGCCCATTAGCTTGTTGGTGGGGTAACGGCCTACCAAGGCAACGATGGGTAGCTGGTCTGAGAGGACGATCAGCCACACTGGGACTGAGACACGGCCCAGACTCCTACGGGAGGCAGCAGTGGGGAATCTTGCGCAATGCGCGAAAGCGTGACGCAGCAACGCCGCGTGGAGGAAGACGGTCTTCGGATTGTAAACTCCTTTCAGTTGGGACGAAGCTCAACGGGTTAATAGCCCGGCGGAGTGACGGTACCTTCAGAAGAAGCCCCGGCTAACTACGTGCCAGCAGCCGCGGTAATACGTAGGGGGCTAGCGTTGTCCGGAATCATTGGGCGTAAAGCGCGTGTAGGCGGTCCGGTAAGTCCGCTGTGAAAGTCGGGGGCTCAACCCTCGAATGCCGGTGGATACTGTCGGGCTAGAGTGCGGAAGAGGCGAGTGGAATTCCTGGTGTAGCGGTGAAATGCGCAGATATCAGGAGGAACACCTATTGCGAAGGCAGCTCGCTGGGACGTAACTGACGCTGAGACGCGAAAGCGTGGGGAGCAAACAGGATTAGATACCCTGGTAGTCCACGCTGTAAACGATGGGCACTAGGTGTGGGGGGTGTCGACTCCCTCCGTGCCGAAGCTAACGCATTAAGTGCCCCGCCTGGGGAGTACGGCCGCAAGGCTAAAACTCAAAGGAATTGACGGGG
>DATLQI010000007.1:0-30927 GCA_035535295.1 Solirubrobacterales bacterium | reverse complement strand
CTTCAGCCGGCGCCCGCAGGCGCGGTCGGCGCCGCTGAACCTCGCCGAGCCGGAGGTCGAGTCGAGCAGCACCCGGACCCGGCTCGCGGAGTCGGTGCGCTTGATCCGCAGGTGGCGGAAGTAGTGGTCGATGATCTCCCGGTAGCCGGCGCCGTGCTTGCCGTACCCGTAGGCGCCGTAGGCGCTCATCCCGACCCCGTGGCCGAAGCCGCGCCCGTGCACGACCCAGCTGACGCTGGCCTGCGCCGTCACCGGGTAGACGAGGGTGAGCAGGACCCCCGCCAGAATCGTCTTCACGATGGCCCTGTTGATGAGCTTGGACATCTCTTCGCGAACAGTTTCAACAAAGCGGAGTAGCGGCCTGCAAGTGCGGGGGCGTACCCTGGAAGTGCAAGGAAATTTCGAGGAGGACGCGATGGCGACGCAGACCGTGCAGGCAACCGACCACAAGCTCCTCGCCGCCGGTGAGTGGACCGAGACCGGCGAGTGGAGCGAGGTGAAGAGCCCCTACGACGGCAGCGTCGTCGGCCGCGTCGCGCAGGCCGACGAAGCGCTCGCCGGGCGGGCGATCGAGGCCGCGCACGAGGCCTTCGCGGGGACCGACTTCCCGCAGCACCGGCGGGCGGCGGTGCTGGAGCGGGCGGCCGAGCTGGTCGCCGAGCGCTCCGAAGAGCTGGCGGCGACGATCGCCGCCGAGGCCGGCAAGCCGATCAAGACGGCGACGCTGGAGGCCGAACGCTGCGTCTCCACGCTCGAGTTCTCCGCGGTCGAGGCGCGCAAGCTGACCGGGGGCACGGTGCCGATGGACGCCTCGCCGGCGGGGGTCGGCAAGCTCGGGGTGATGCTGCGCGTCCCCTACGGGGTCGTCGGCGCGATCAGCCCCTTCAACTTCCCGCTCAATCTCGTCGCCCACAAGCTCGGGCCGGCGATCGCCGCCGGCAACGCGATCGTGCTGAAGCCCGCCGGCCAGACGCCGATCTCGGCTCTGAAGCTGGCGGAGATCCTCGGCGAAGCCGGTTTGCCGGAGAACTGGCTCTCGGTCATCCCCGGGCCCGGTTCCAAGGTTGGCAACAAGATCGTCGAGCATCCGCTGACCAAGGCGATCACCTTCACCGGCTCGGCCCCGGTCGGCTGGGACATCCGCTCCAAGGTCCCGCACAAGAAGGTCAACCTGGAGCTGGGATCGAACGCGCCGCTGATCGTCAACGCCGACGGCGACTGGGAAGCCGCCGCCGACAAAGCCCAGCTGCACGCCTTCAGCCACGCCGGCCAAAGCTGCATCTCGATCCAGCGCATCCTCGTCCACGAGGACGTCGCCGAGGACTTCACCCAGCGGCTGGTCGCCAACGTCGAGAAGCTGACGGTCGGCGACCCGCTCGACGAGAACACCGACGTCGGGCCGCTGATCACCCCCGACGACCGCGACCGGGTGAAGGAGTGGGTCGAGGAGGCGGTCTCCGGCGGGGCCGAGCTCTTGACCGGTGGCGAGTTGGTCGACGAGGGCCGTTGCCTGGCGCCGACCCTGCTGAAGGCGCCGCCGAAAGAGGCGAAGGTCTGGTGCGAGGAGATCTTCGGCCCGGTGGCGACGATCGACACCTTCACCGCCTTCGACGAGGCGTTGCGGCTGGCGAACGACTCCAAGTTCGGCCTCCAAGCGGGCGTCTTCACCCGCGACATCGGCCGCGGCCTCCAGGCCGGCCGCACCCTCGAGTTCGGCGGCGTCCTGATCAACGAGGTGCCGACCTTCCGCGCCGACCAGCAGCCCTACGGCGGGGTCAAGGACTCCGGCAACACCCGCGAGGGTCCGGCCTACGCAGTCTACGAGCTGACCGAGGAGCGGTTCGTGACGCTGCAGGGGTAACCGCCGCAAAACGTTGCTGCGTAGGAAGACGGCATCTCAGCTCGGTTCCGTAAGCGCTTTCGCCAACCGCCGCCGCCGTTGCTCGATCAAAGCTTCGATCTCGGCGAGCAGCGGCCTGTCCTGGAACCCCACCGGCAAGGAGGCCCGGGCTGCTTCGGCTGACTCGCCGACGAGCTCGATCATCCGCGCCGCCCGCCGGCGCACCAGCGTCCCTTTCACGTTCAGCGCATCGGCCAAGCGATCGAGGTGGCGGCGGCGCAGGTATTCGGGCCGGTTCTCGCCGCCGTACTTCATCGCCAGCTTCTTCCTCGTGTCGGTGAAGACAGCGGTGCAGAGCAGGTCGTAGAGCGGGGCGAGGCGGATCGCCTCGGGGCCGTCGAGGAGCAGCGAATAGTTCTTCGCATGGGCGTCGTGGTTGGCGATCAGGAAGTTGAAGAGGAGGGCGTCGGCGAGAGCGGTGACGTCGCGCGCGGGGGCGCTGGAGACTCTCCAGACCAACGCGGCGCAGGTGGCGACTCCGGGGCCGCCGTCGCCTTCGTACTTTTCGGCCGGGGCGACCCCCAGTGCCTGGCAGAAGTCCTCCTGGTGCAGTCGGGTGTCCGGAAGCGTCTCGGGGTCGCGGTCGTAGCGGCGGGCGAGCAGGAACTCGTGCCCGCCGACCTCCCAGGGCTCCGCCACAGCGACGTCGAGGCCGATTGAAGCGGCCAGGGCCATGCAGTAGGCCTCGTCGACGATCGGTTCGCTGACGCGGGCGATCGGCATCTTGAGGATGTGGGTGCTCGGCGGGGCGCCTCGGGTAAGGCCGATCTGCTGCCCCTCGCAGAGGACCCCGATCTTGTCGTGGGCGCCGGCGAGGGAGATCCGGATGCCCTCGTCGTCTTCGGCGTCGTCGAGCAGGGCCAGGGGCCGCTCGGGAAGATCGGCGAGGAGCTGGCGCAGCTCGGTTTCGTCCAGCCACCGTGGCGGGTGGGTGACGGTTCCCGGCGCCGGGCCCTCGGTCGGGCCCAACGAGATCGCGCCGGCGCACTCGCCGCCGATCGCCGCGAGCACGGCGAACGGGTTGTCGGCCGATACGTGGAAGACCCGCGCCACCGCCCGCAGGAAATCGCCTTCCGGCAGCAGCCCCTGGAAGAACGGACCGCATTCGTCGTCCTCGAACGGCTCCTCGCGGAGTGGCAGGCTGAGCGAGACCGGCGCCGATTCCGCCTCTACGTACTCGGTCGCGTAGGCAAAGCGGAGTCTCGCCTGGGGGAGTCGCTCGAGCGTGCCGACCTCGACGCCGTGCAGGTAGACGACGAGCTCGTTCACCGCTGCCTCGCCACCAGCTCGATGCCGAGGGCGGAGAGAACCCTCAACACCCCGTCTATCTGGGCGCTGGCCTTGCCGTTCTCCAGTTCGCTGACGAAGCGCGGGGTGGTGCGTGCGACCTCGGCAAGCCTATCTTGGGTAAGGCCGAGCTCCCCGCGGCGCTGGCGGACCGTTGCGCCCAGGTCGTCTTGGTCGTAGATGATCGTCGGCAGCATTCCCGTTCGGGAAAAAGTAGTCCAGCGACCTACTTTTGCCATCGATTTTTCCCGTTCGGGAAGATTCGCCCGGAAAGAGGTGTATTCAGCCCGCTTCATTCCCGTTCGGGAAGAAGCAGCGACCCTGCCTACTCGTGTGGCCGCGCCATCCTCCGATGGTCCAACGCCTCCTCCAAGACCGAGGGCTCGACCCCCTGCTCCAGGGCGACCTCGCGCAGCGACCGGCCTGACTCGGCCGCGGCCTTGACGATGTCGGCGGCGCGGTCGTAGCCGATGTGGGGATTGAGGGCGGTGGCCGTCGCCAGGGTCGCCTCGGCGTGGCGGTTGGTCATCTCCTCGTTCGCCTCGAGGCCGGCGACGCATTTCTCGTTCAGCAGGCGCGAGGCCGAGGCGAGCAGCTTGATCGAGTCGAGCAGGTTGCGGGCGATCAGCGGCACCCGGACGTTGAGCTCGAACTGGCCCTGGCTGCCGGCGACGGTGATCGCGGCGTCGTTGCCGATCACCTGGGCGGCGACCTGGATCACCACCTCCGGAATCACCGGGTTGACCTTGCCGGGCATGATCGAGGAGCCCTTCTGCAGCTCCGGCAGGCGCAGCTCGGCGAGGCCGGCACGGGGGCCGGAGCCCATCAACGCCAGGTCGTTGGCGATCTTGTTGAGCGAGACCGCGTAGACCTTGAGCGCGCCCGAGAGCTCGACCAGGGCGTCGCGGTTGGCCTGCGCCTCGAAGGCGTCGAGCGGCCCGGAGATCTCGAGGCCGGTGTCGGAGGCGAGCCGCTCGCGCACCTTGATGGCGAACTCGGGGTGGGTGTTGAGGCCGGTGCCGGTGGCGGTGCCGCCGAGCGGGATCTGGCCGACCCGTCGCAGCGTCCCCTCGACCCGCTGCACGCCGAGCCGCACCTGCGCCGCGTAGCCGCCGAACTCCTGGCCGAGCGTGACCGGGACCGCATCCATCAGGTGGGTGCGGCCAGCCTTGACCACGTCGGCGAACGCCTGCGCCTTCTCTTCCAGCGCGCCCTCGAGCCCGCCCATCGCCGGCAGCAGGTCGTGGGTGACCTCGTCCAGCGCCGCCAGGTGGACGGCGGAGGGGAAGACGTCGTTGGAGGACTGGCCCATGTTGACGTGGTCGTTGGGGTGGGCACCCTCGCCGGCGAGGTTGGCGATCACCTCGTTGGCGTTCATGTTCGAGGAGGTGCCGGAACCGGTCTGGAAGACGTCGACCGGGAACTGGTCGTCGTGCTCGCCCTCGGCGATCGACTTGCCGGCGGCGGCGATCCGCTCGGCGAGGTCGCCGTCGAGCTGCCCGAGGGCGCCGTTGGCCTCCGCCGCCGCGCCCTTGATCCGGCCCAGCCAGCGCACCACCGGCACCGGCACCTGCTCGCCGGAGACCGGGAAGTTGTCTACAGCTTTAGTCGTCTCGCCGCCCCACAACTGCTCTGCCATGCGTCTCCTTATGTTCAGCCGTTGCTCTGCCCGGCAGCGTATCCATCGCGGTATGCGCGGACGAACTCCGGTGGCAGCGGCTGCTTGTCCGGAGCGAAGCGGGCAGCGACGACGAGGCGGCGGAGGAGGTCGGCGTGGATCCCTTCGCCCTCCTCGCTGCCGCGCTGGACGGCGCCGAGCAGGTAGCCGAGCTGGAGGCTGGCCTCGCCGCCGGGGTCTTCCCTCGCTTCGGCGTTGAGCGCGGTCGCCGTCTCCAGTAACGCTTCGCCGACCCGCGAGAGGTCGCCGCCGCTCTGGTTGCGGGTCAGGCATTCGCTGATCAGCGTCTCGCCTTCGAGCAGCACTTCGTCCGGCGCGGACGCCAGCGCCCGTTCGTAAGCGCCGGCGCCTTCGAGGCAGGCGACGGGCGTCGAGTTGTCGGCGCTGCCGCAACCGGCGACGAGTGCGAGCGCGACGATCAGCATGGTGGCGGCGAGGGCGGCGAAACGCATCGCCGCATCCTATGGAGCGGACCGCCTCGACTCAGTCGCCGGCCAACCGGGCGGAGATGCCGCCCGTGGTCACCTGCGAGATGCCGCCGGGAGGTCCGGCCGGGGCGCGGGGGGCCGCTTTCGGTTTCTTCTTCGGCGCCGTCACCGGTTTGACGCCGGCGAAGTTGACGGAGAGGACTTCGACCCATTCGGCGAGCTGGAACATCGGCGCGATCGCGTGGTTCCAGGAGAGGTGGAGGTGGTTGCCGCAGCCGTGGCCGGCGTCGCCGTCGTAGCCGACCCAGCGGAAGGGCACCCGCGGCTGTTCGGAGACCGGCTCGGCCCAGAGGGCGAGGCGGGTGATCCCGGCCCAGTTGGCATCGCATTTGGAGCTGGGGCTGGTGGGGACGATGTCGACGGCGAGCCCGTTGTAGTGGTCGGAGTTCCTGACGTGGCAGCCGTTGCAGCCGACGTGTTCGCCGTTCGGCAGCGGGCCCGAGTAGCCGTCGGTGACGTAGATCGGGTACCGCTTGGCGAGCCAGCGCAGGTTGGGGATGATCCGTTGGTCGACCATGTCGCCTTCGGCGTGGGGGATCGAGGCGGGGATCGGGACGATCTTGCCCGGCGCGTAGACGATCCGGGTCGGGATCGGCGCCGCTTCGGCGTAGGCGCAGATCGCCAGCAGCGGCGCCAGCGAGGCGGCGAAGACGGCGAGGGCGCGGGTCCAGGCGTGGGCGAGGAAGCGGTGGCTCACTCCCGCCTTATCGGCCGTACGACGCCGCTTCCTTGAATCCTGCTTAAGAGATCCCGAGGGCATTGGGTGTTCGAACACGGCGGGATAGGGTTCGATTCGTGCCGACCGTCCGCGAAGCCGCCTTCGACCTCTTCCGCGCCCATGGGATGACGACGATGTTCGGCAACCCCGGCTCGACCGAGCTGCCGATGCTGGCCGACTTCCCTGGCGACTTTCGTTACGTGCTGGGCCTGCAGGAGGCGGTGGTGGTCGGGATGGCCGACGGCTATGCCCAGGCCTCGGGCCACGTCACCGTCGTCAACCTCCACACCGCGCCGGGGGTCGGCAACGCGATGGGGGCGATCTTCAACGCCCAGGCCAACCACTCGCCGCTGCTGATCACCGCCGGCCAGCAGGCGCGGGCGCAGATCACCCTGCAGGCGAACCTGACCAACCGCGACGCGACCCGGATGCCGCACCCGCTGGTCAAGTGGTCCTACGAGCCACCGCGGGCCGAGGACGTGCCGCTGGCGCTCGGCCACGGGGCGCACCTCGCAGGGCTGGCGCCGCGCGGGCCGGTCTTCGTCTCGCTGCCGATGGACGACTGGTACGCCGAGGTTGACGAGGCCGACGCCAACGCGGCGATCGAACGCCAGGTCGACGGCCGCTCGGTCGCCGACCCGGAGGCGGTACGCGCCCTCGCCGAGCGGCTCGACAACGCCTCCAACCCCGTGCTGGTAGCCGGCCCCGACATCGACACGGCGGGCGCCTGGGACACCGCCGTCGCCCTCGCCGAGCGCCAGCGGCTGCCGGTCTGGGCCTCGCCGGCGACCGGCGGCGTCCGCCTCGGCTTTCCCGAGAACCACCCGAACTTCCGCGGCGTCCTGCCGCCGGCGATCGGCCCGGTCGGGCAGACGCTCGAGGGCCACGACCTGATCGTCGTCGCCGGCAGCTCGGTCTTCCCCTACTACCCCCACATCCCCGGGCCGCTGCTGCCCGAGGGGGCGCAGCTGGTGGCGATCACCAGCGACCACGACGAGGCGGTGCGGGCGCCGATGGGCGACGCGATCGTCGCCGACGTGGGCCTCACCCTGTCGGCGCTGCTGGAGGCGGTGCCGGAGTCCTCGCGGCCGGCGCCGGAGCCGAACCCGGGGCCGGGGGAAATCCCCGCCGAGGACCCGCTCAACGCCTCGACCGTCCACAGCGCCCTGGCCGAAGTGATGCCCGAGGACGCGATCGTCGTCCTCGAGTCTCCCTCGAGCACGTTGGCGCTGCGCAACCAGCTGCGAATCTCCCGTCCCGGCAGCTACTACTTCAGCGCCGGTGGCGGCCTCGGCTTCGGCCTCGCCGCCTCGGTCGGGGTGCAGCTGGCTCAGCCCGACCGCCCAGTCGTCTGCGTGCTCGGTGAGGGCTCGGCCCAGTATGCGATCACCGCCTTCTGGAGCGCGGTCGCCTACCAGGCGCCGGTCACCTTCCTCGTCCTCCAGAACCAGGAGTACGCGATCCTCAAGTGGTTCGCCGAAGTCGAGCAGGTGAACCAGGCGCCCGGCCTCGACCTGCCGAAGCTCGACGTCGCCGCCGTCGCCGCGGGCTACGGGGTGAAGGCGCAGCGGGCGAAGAGCCGCGACGAGGTCGCCGGTGCCCTCAGCGCCGCGCTCGCCTCTTCGCAGCCGGAGCTGGTTGAAGTCCCGGTCTCGCCGGGCATGTCCCTCTTCTAGAGATGTTGGAGATTCGGACACGCTGGAGGAGGGCCGGGGGATGCCCGCCGGACAACAGCGGGGAGGGTCCGGCGGACATCCCCCGGCCCTCTTGACGTAGCGATGGCCCTCGGCACGAGAACGCGTTCTGTACCGCCCCCGCCGAGCCAGGCGGTTGAGGATCGGGCCCCTGACTCACTGGCGGATGGGGTTGCGCAACCGCTGCGAGAGGAGCTGGAGCAGCTGCTCGGCACCGACCGCGTGCTCCATCGCGTCTCCGACCTCGTCGCCTACGCCTCCGACGCCAGCCCCTACCGGCGCTTCCCGCGGGCGGTGGTCGAGGCGCGCGACGCCGATGACGTGGCCGCGTTGTTTCGCTTCGGCCGCGAGCGCGGGATCCCGGTCACTTTCCGTGCCGGCGGCACCAGCCTCAACGGCCAGGGGCAGAGCGACGGCATCCTCGTCGACGTCCGCAAGCACTGGGGCGGGGTGCGGGTCGAGGAGGACGGCGCCCGCGCCCGGGTGAAGCCGGGGACGATCCTCGGCCACGCCAACCGCGTCCTCGCCCCGCACGGCCGCAAGCTGGGCCCCGACCCGGCCAGCACCGACGTCTGCACCGTCGGCGGCGTTGTCGCCAACAACTCGGGCGGAATGCGCTGCGGCGTCACCAAGGACTCCTACTCGACGGTGCGGGAGCTGACCTTCGTCCTGCCCTCGGGGACGGTGATCGACACCGCCGCGCCGGGCGCCGCCGAGCGCTTCGCCGCGGCCGAGCCGGAGCTGGCCGCCGGCCTCGAGGCGATCCGCGACGAGATCCGCGCCGACGCCGAGCTGGCCGAGCGGGTCCGGCGCAAGTTCGAGATCAAGAACACGACCGGCTACCGCCTCTGCGCCTTCCTCGACGCCGACGAGCCGCTGGAGATCTTCCGCCGCCTGCTGGTCGGCTCCGAGGGCACGCTCGCCTTCATCGCCGAGGTCGTCTTCGAGACCGTGGCGCAGCCGCCGCTGACGACGACCGCCTGGGTCCACTTCCCCGGCATCGACGAGGCGATCGCGCCGGTCCAGGACCTGGTCGCCTCCGGCGCCACCGCGGTCGAGCTGATGGTCGCGCCGGCGCTGATCACCGCCGCCTGGAACATGGTCGGGGCGCCGCACGAGTGGAAAGAGCTGCCGCCCGAGTCGGCGGTGCTGCTGGTCGAGTTCGGCGGCGCCGACGAGGGCGATCTCGCCGCCCAGGTCCTCCGTGCCGAAGCGATCCTGCGCTCGCACGAGACGATTCGGCCGCTCGAGTTCACCCAGGAACCGGAGGCGATCGAGCTCGCCTGGCGGGTGCGCGAGGGGCTGCACGGGCTGATCGGGCGGGTGCGGCCGGAGGGGACGGCGCTGATCGTCGAGGACGTCTGCGTGCCGCCAGCGCGGATCGCCGAAGGCGCCAAGGACCTGCAGGCGCTGCTCGGCGAGCACGGCTTCCTCCCCGGCGTCGCCGGCCACGCCTCGGCCGGGAACCTGCACTTCATGCTGACCCCGGACTTCGCCAAGCAGGAGGACCTCGAGCGCTACGAGGCCTTCATGGGCGGCCTGGTCGAGCTGATCGTCGGCAAGTACGACGGCTCGCTCAAGGCCGAGCACGGGACCGGGGTCAACATGGCCCCTTATGTAGAGCGCGAGTGGGGGGAGAAGGCGACCGAGCTGATGTGGCGGCTGAAGCGGCTCGCCGACCCCGACGGCGTCCTCTCGCCCGGCGTCCTCCTCAGCCGCGATCCCGGCGTCCACCTCCGCAACCTGAAAACGACCCCGGCGATCGAGGACTGGGGCGGCGCGAGCGCCTGCGTCGAGTGCGGCTTCTGCGAGCCGGTCTGTCCCAGCCGCAACCTGACGACGACCCCGCGCCAGCGGATCGTCCTGCGCCGCGAGATGGCGCGCCAGCCCGAGGGCTCGCCGGTGCAGCGGGCGCTGCTGGCCGAGTACGACTACGACGCGATCGAGACCTGCGCCACCGACGGCTCCTGCCAGCTCGCCTGCCCGCTGGGGATCGACACCGGGCGGATGGTCAAGGAGCTGCGGGTGGCGCAGCATGGGGAGCGGGCGGAACGGGCTGCGTTGGCGGCGGCGAAGCGGTGGGGGGTCGTCGAGCAGGCGTCGCGGATGGCGTTGAAGGTCGGCGGTCCCTTGGCGCGAAGGACGAAGCGCGGGAAGGGGTTGCCTGGACCGGCGGCTGGGGGAGGAGTGGGTGAGCCTTCCCGGGCAACAGCGGGGAGGGCCCGGGAAGGCTCACCCACCCCTCCGGCCGACGCCGCAGCGGTCTACGTACCGAGCTGCACCAACCGCATCTTCGGCCCCACCTCCGCCTCCCCCGCCGACGGGACGAAAGTACCCCTATATGGAGGGAAATCGTCCCGTCGGCGGTCGGTTGTCGAGGCGTTGGTGGAGGTATCGCAGCGGGCTGGGGCGCCGGTTTGGGTGCCGGGGGATGTGGCGGGGAGTTGCTGCGGGTTGCCTTGGAGCTCGAAAGGGTTCGCGGCTGCTCATGCGCACAAGGCGAATGAGATGGTCGAGCGGTTGTGGGAGTGGAGTGGGGAGGGGGCGTTGCCGGTGGTGATTGATGCGGCATCCTGCACCGGGGCGATCGCCGATCCCGCTGATGGTGTGTTGACGGAGGAGAACGCGGAGCGGCTCGGGAAGATCGAGATCGTCGACTCGGTTGCCTGGGCGCTGCGGCTGCTGCCGAACCTGGAGATCGGCGAGAAGGTCGCCTCCGCCACGGTCCATCCGACCTGCGCCACCCGCCGTCTCGGGCTAAAAACGCCGCTTCGCGGCCTCGTGGAGACCATGGCTGAGGAGGTCTACATCGCCCCCTCTGCGACCTGCTGCGCCTTTGCCGGCGACCGCGGAATCACCCACCCAGAGCTCACCGCCTCGGCCACCCGCCCTCAAGCAGAAGAGCTGTCCGGCCGCACCTTCGACGCCCACCTCTCCAGCAACCGCACCTGCGAGATCGCGATGACCCGCGCCATCGGCCAACCTTACGAATCGCCCCTCGTCCTGCTGGAGCGCCTCACCCGAACTTCCTCAACCTCTACCCAGCCAAGCTGAGGTTGAGGAAGTTCGGACTAGGCGCTCTGCCCCTCGGTCGTTCGCGCTTTAACCGCGTCGACCGTTTCCGCGTCGATGTCGCGCACCAGCGCCGCGAATTTCGGTTCGGTCTCCATCCGTTTGTCGAGCAGCGGGTTGACGATCCCGCGCAGGGCCGAGACGTAGCGCCACCATTTGGGGACGAAGATCCGCGGTGCTCGTTCCTCGATCCCGCGAACCAGGCCCGCCCCCGCCTCTTCGGGCGTGATCCGTTTCATCAACCACTCGGGGCTCAGCTCGCGCACCCGCGGCGAGGTCTCCTGGGCGAAGGCGTCCTGCACGAGTTTCGTGTCGACCCACCCGAAGTAGGCGACGCCGGCGCTGGCCCCGTGCGGTTTCAGCTCGGCCCGCAGTGCCCGGCCGAGCGACTCGACCCCGGCCTTGGCCGCCGCGTAGGGGCTGTTGCCGAAGCCGTTGGCAAAGGCGTAGACGGAGGAGACGACGATCATCTGGCCCTGGCGCTCGACGATCTGCGGCAGCGCCGCCCGCACCGTCCGCCAGACGCCGAGCAGGTCGACCTCGAAGACCCGTTCCCATTCCTCGCCGGAGATCCCGCGCACCGTCGCGAACTGCTTCTGGGCGATGCCGGCGTTGGCGACCGCGACGTCGAGCCCGCCGAACCGCTCGACGACCTCGGCGACGGCGTTCATCAGCGCGCTCTGGTCGGTGACGTCGCCGCCGAGCCCGATCGCCCGCGCCCCGATCCGATCCGCCGCCTCGCGCGCCTCCTCGGCGTCGAGGTCGAGTACAGCGACCGAGGCGCCGCGCAGGTGCATCTGCCGCGCCGTCTCGAAGCCGATGCCGCGGGCGCCGCCGGTTACGAGGGCGACTTTACCGTTGAGGTCGTAGCGGTCCATCGGCGGCTCACCCTACTCGCTCATAGAATCCTGATCTTCATGCCCGGATTCGAGCCCGTCGACCCGAAGCAGTCCTTCCCCGCGCTGGAGGAGCGAGTCCTTGCGCGCTGGCGCGAGGAGGGGGTCTTCGAGCGCTCGCTCGCCCAGCGCGAGGGCGCCCCGGTCTGGAGCTTCTACGAGGGCCCGCCGACCGCCAACGGCCGCCCCGGCTCCCACCACGTCCTCGCCCGCGTCTTCAAGGACGTCTACCCCCGCTACAAGACGATGTGCGGGTTCCGGGTCCCGCGCAAGGCCGGCTGGGACTGCCACGGGCTGCCGGTCGAGCTCGAGGTCGAAAAGCAGCTCGGCATCTCCTCCAAGCAGGAGATCGAGGAGTTCGGGATCGCCGAGTTCAACCAGCGCTGCCGCGAGTCGGTCTTCGAGTACGTCGAGGACTGGAACAAGCTGACCGAGCGGATCGGCTTCTGGATCGACCTCGACGACCCCTACGTCACCCTCGAGGACGACTACATCGAGTCGGTCTGGTGGTCGCTGAAACAGCTATGGGACAAAGGCCGCCTCTACGAGGGCCACAAGGTGGTTCCTTACTGCCCGCGCTGCGGGACGGCGCTGTCGTCGCACGAGGTGGCGCTGGGGTACGAGGACGTCAAAGACCCGTCCATATATGTGCGGTTCCCGCTGCTGGGGGATGACGGGAGCGAGAGCGGCGAGTCGCTGCTGGTCTGGACGACGACCCCCTGGACCCTTCCCGGCAACGTCGCCGTCGCGGTGGCGCCCGAGGTGACCTACGTGCGGGCCCGGGTCGACGGCGAGACCGTGATCCTCGCCGAGTCGCTGGTCGAGAAGGTGCTGGGGGAGGGAGCGGAGGTGCTCGACCGCTTCCCCGGAACCGACCTCGTCGGCCGCCGCTACCGTGGCCCCGTCTTCGCCCTGGAGGACGGCGGTCCCGCTAACGCCTTCCAGGTCCTCGCCGGCGACTTCGTTACCACCGACGACGGCACCGGCCTCGTCCACATCGCCCCCGCCTTCGGTGAAGACGACTACCGGGTCGCCGCCGAGGCCGGGATCTTCGACCCGACCGACGCCGCCACCCTCTACAACCCGGTCGGCCTCGACGGCAGGTTCGACGGGCGCGTCAGCGGCTTCGAGGAAAGATTCGTCAAGGACCCCGAGGTCACCGCGGCCCTGATCGCCGACCTCGACCAGCGCGGCCTGCTCTTCCGCGAGCAGGTCTACGAGCACGCCTACCCGCACTGCTGGCGCTGCGGCACGCCGCTCCTCTACTACGCGAAGTCGAGCTGGTACGTCGCCACCTCGCAGGCGCGGGACCAGCTTCTCGCCAACAACGAGGAGATCGGCTGGCACCCCGAGCACATCAAGCACGGACGCTTCGGCAAATGGCTGGAGAACAACGTCGACTGGGCGCTCTCGCGCGACCGCTACTGGGGGACGCCGCTGCCGATCTGGGAGTGCACCGGCGAGGACTGCGACGGGCGCCTCTGCGCCGGTTCGGTCGCCGAGCTGAAGGAGCGGGCGCGGGAGACCGTGCCCGAGGACCTGCACCGCCCCTACATCGACGGCGTCACCCTCGACTGCGAGGACTGCGGCAGCATCATGCGCCGGGTCGTCTCGGTGATCGACACCTGGTACGACAGCGGCGCGATGCCCTTCGCGCAGTTCCACTACCCGTTCGAGGGCAAGGAGGAATTCGAGGAGCGCTTCCCGGCCGACTACATCTGCGAGGCCCAGGACCAGACGCGCGGCTGGTTCTACACCCTGCTCGCCGAGTCGACCCTGTTGTTCGGAACCTCCAGCTACGAGAACTGCGTCTGCCTCGGCCTCATCCTCGACCCCGAGGGGCAGAAGATGTCGAAGAGCCGCGGCAACGTCGTCGACCCCTGGGACGTGCTGAACGCCCACGGCGCCGACGCCTTCCGCTGGTACTACCTGACCGCCCAGCAGCCCTGGGCCGGCTACCGCTTCAGCGTCGACACCGTCGGCGAGTCGGTCCGCCAGTTCCTGCTCACCCTCTGGAACACCTACTCGTTCTGGGTGCTGTACGCGAACGCGGAGAACCTCGGGCCCGGCGAGTTCCCCGCGAGTCCGCGGGAAGCGTCGAATAGCGACGCCAACGGCGGACTCGGCGACCTCGACCGCTGGGCGCTCTCGCGTCTGCAGGCGACGACGGCGACCGTGCGCGAGCGGATGGACGACTACGACTGCACCGCCGCCGGCCGCGCGATCGCCGACTACGTCGAGGAGCTCTCCAACTGGTACGTGCGACTCAGCCGCCGCCGCTTCTGGGACGGCGACCGCGCCGCCTTCGCGACCCTGCGCCACTGCCTGCTCGAGACGACGGCGATGCTGGCGCCGTTCATCCCCTTCCTCGCCGACGAGATCCACCGCAACCTCGCCGCCCCCGACGCCGCCCCCTCGGTCCACCTGCGCGACTTCCCCGAGGTCGACGCGGCGCTCGCCGACCCCGACCTCGAGCAGGGGATGGAGGCGGTCCGCCTCACCGTCGAGCTCGGCCGCGCCGCCCGCGCCCAGGCGAAGGCGAAGGTGCGCCAGCCGCTGCGCCGCGCCGTGATCGTCGCCAACGAGGCCGAGCGCGCCGCGATCGAAGCCCGCGCCGACCTCGTCACCTCCGAGCTCAACGTCAAGGAGCTCGACTTCGTCAGCGACGAGTCCGAGTTGGTCAGCTACTCCGCCAAGCCCAACTACCGCGCCCTCGGCCCCCGCTTCGGCAAGAGCATGCCCCAGGTCGCCGCCGCGGTCGAGGCCCTCGACGCCGCCCACGTCGCGTCTGTCCTCGCCGAAGGCGGCGAGATCGGGATCTCGATCGACGGCAGCGACCACACCCTTGGCCCCGATGACATCACCCTCGCCCTCCAACCCCTCGAGGGCTACGAGGTAGAGGCCGAGGCCGGCCACGCCGTCGCCCTCCAGCTCGACCTAGACGACGAGCTCCGCCGCGAGGGACTGGCCCGCGAGATCGTCCACGCCGTCCAGAACGCCCGCAAAGCCGCGGGCCTGGAGATCACCGACCGCATCGACCTCACCCTCGCCGGCGACCCCGACCTCCTCGCAGCCGCCCAGGCCCACCAGGACTACCTAGCCGGCGAGGTCCTAGCCACCTCCGTCTCCTACGGCGACGGCGACGGCGCCGCCGCCAAAATCGACGGCCGCGACCTCAACATCGGCGTCTCGCGCGCGTAGCGAGAGGCGCATTGAGCACCTATACGGTGCTCAACTAACCACTGGATTTATTGATCGGCCTTTTCGCCGATGATGAAGTCGGCTTTGGAGGAGTCGTCGAACTTCACCCAACAGTGATCCGGCGAGACGCCGGCGACCTCGACGAGGGCCTCTTCGATGCGTCTGGCGATCTCCGCCTTCTGCTCGTCGGAGCGGCCCTCGTACCAGTGGACGTGAACGAACGGCATGGGGGAGAAGGCGCCGGGCGCAGCCGCCGTTAGGCGAGCGCCGGCTCCAGCTCGGCCTCGAGGCGGCGCTTCGGCATCGCCCCGACGACTTTCTTCGCGATCGCGCCGTCCTTGAAGAGGATCATCGTCGGGATCGAGAGGACTTCGTAGTTGGCCGCCGTCTGCTGGTTCTCGTCGACGTTGATCGAGACGATCTTGAGGTCGTCGCGCTCCGCGTCCATCTCCTCGAGGACCGGGTGGACGACGCGGCACGGACCGCACCAGGGTGCCCAGAAGTCGACGAGGACGGGGCCCTCGGCGTCGAGCACGTCAGCTTTGAAGGTGGCGTCGGTTACGTCCGTCAATTTGCCAGTCACGTTCGGTCTCCCGGTTGCGGTTTCGCTTCAACTCAATACTTCAGAAAGTATAGCGGCACTGGTCAAGCTCGGAAAAGGCGTCGGCTCTCCCTACCCGCCAGGCCCGCGATGGTATTCCTTGGCGGGTGACGAACGCGGAGATCGCCGCCGCCCTGGAAGAGTTGGGCATCCTCTACGAGCTCGACGGGGCGGTCAAATACAGGGTGCTGGCCTACGGCACCGCCGCCAAGGCGATCCGCGAGAGCCCGGTCTCGGTCGCCGAGCTGGCGGCGCGGGGGGAGGCGACGAAGGTCCCCGGCGTCGGCAAGACGCTGGCGGAAAAGATCGACGCGCTGATCGAGACGGGCGAGATCCCGGCCGCGGTGAAGCTGAAGGCGAAGTTTCCGCCCACGCTGATCGAGGTCACCCGCGTCCCCGGCGTCGGCCCGAAAACCGCCCGTCGCCTTTTCGAGGAGCTGGAGATCTCCTCGATGGAGGACCTGAAAGCCGCGGGGGAGGCGGAGAAGATCCGCGACGTCAAAGGGCTCGGCCCAAAGGCGGAGGAGAACATCCTCGCGGCGCTCGAGCGGCTCGGCGAACCCGGCGAGGGACCCGGCCGCCTCCTGCTCTCGAAGGTGAAGCCGATCGCCGAGGAGCTGGCCGAGGCGCTCCGCGAGCACCCGGCCGCGATCCGGGTCGAGGTCGCCGGCTCGGTCCGCCGCTGGGGGGAGACCTGCAAGGACATCGACCTGATCGCCACCGCCGAGGAGTCGGGGGCGCTGGCCGAGCACCTCGCCACTCACCCGCTGATCGCCGCTGCCGGCACCCCCACCGCCAACGGCGTCCACGCCCAGACCCACAACGGCGTCTCGGTCGACCTGCGGATCGTCGCGCCCGCCGCCTTCGGCAACCTGCTCCAGCACTTCACCGGCTCCCAGGCCCACAACGTGCAGCTGCGCGAAGAGGCGGTCGCCCGCGGCCTCTCGGTCTCCGAGCACGGGATCACCGAGACCGAGACGGGCGACGTCCAGACCTGCGCGACCGAGGCCGAGGTCTACGAGCGCCTCGGCTACTCCTACATCGAGCCGGAGCTGCGCGAGGGCCGCGGCGAGCTGAAGGCGGCGCGCGAAGGCGGGCTGCCGGAACTGATCGAGCTCGCTGACATAAAGGGCGACCTCCACTCCCACACCACCCTCTCCGACGGCCGCAACAGCGTCGAGGAGATGGCCGAGGCGGCGCGCGACCGCGGCTACTCCTACCTGGCGATCACCGACCACTCCGCCAGCCACGGCTTCGGCGACCACGTCACCGCCGAGCGCCTCTGGGAGCGGATCGAGGAGGTGCGCGCCTGGAACGCGTCTACCGACGATGACGACTTCCGCCTCCTCGCCGGCTCGGAGATCAACATCGGCCTCGACGGCACCCTCGACTACCCCGACGACCTCGTCGCCGCCCTCGACTGGGTGGTCGCCAGCGTCCACACCTCCTTCTCGGTCTCTGAGGCGCAGATGACCGAGCGCGTCGTCACCGCGATCGAAAACCCCGACGTCGACTGCATCGGCCACCCCACCGGCCGCCTGATCGGCCGCCGCGAGCCCTACGGCATCGACGTCGAGGCCGTCGCCGAGGCGGCGGCCCGGACCGGCACGATGATCGAGATCAACGGCAACCCCAACCGCCGCGACCTCTCCGACCTCCACGCCCGCCTCGCCGCGGAGGCCGGCGTCAAGATCGTCCTCAACACCGACGCCCACGGCGTCGACACCCTCGACAACATGGCCTACGCCGTCGCCACCGCCCGCCGCGCTTGGCTCACCGCCGAGGACGTCGCCAACACCCGCGGCTGGACGCAGCTCAAGAAGCTGATCGGCAGCTAGGGACTCCCGGGGAGTGCTTCGACCACTTTCGACTCCTCGTGCTCGAAGGCGGGAGCCATTGCCTCGATCGCGGCGCGTTGCAGACCTTGAGCTTTCGCTACCTGGCGCCAGGTCGAAGTCGCCTGGCCGACCTCGCGCAGCGTGCTCCGCGCCGCCTTCGGGTCCAGCCGGAACTCCCCTGCAACGCCGAGCAAGACCTCGATACTCGCTGCCGTCTCGTCGAAGTCGATCGCGGTCTTCAAGTGGCGAGGGCCGAGCTCCGGCTCGGGGTTGAGGTCAAAGGCCGGCGAGAGCGACCAACCCGCGCTGGACGTACGCAGGAACCCGTGGTTGCGGAGGTGGTCGTCGGTGTTCGTGATCAGGATCGAGAAGGCGATCCGACGCCAGAGGCGGGCCAGGTCCTCGGTCGCGGCCGGCGAGTTGGTTTCGATCACCTCGGCGATTTCGAGGTAGCTGCCAGAGTCGCCATCGGTGGCTTCCAGCATGGTCATCGCGCTGACGTAGGGAATCCGCTTATCTGCCTGCCGGTCGAAGCGGTCGACGATGAGGACGCCGCGCCCGCTCACCTCGATTAGGCGACTGGCGGGAACTTCGATGCCGGCGAGTCGCGCCAGCTCCAGGGCGACCGCCTCCCACCTGATCACCTCCCAGCGGTCGCTGGACGGCTTCGGGAACTTGGCGATGGCCGCTCGTCCGTTCTCGTCGATCACATGTGCCTTTGGCCGGGCGCCGCCCAGGGAGCTGCCGCCCTTGAGCAGAGCGCGTAGGTCCTCGTCGTCCTCTTCCTCTCTATCCACCCGTTCCGCGGAAGCCAGCAAGCGGGGCAGGCCGATGAGGGCGGGAACGCCCGTGTCCTCCTGGGCAAGAAAGGTCTCGGTCTCGGGATCCCGGAAGCGCAGCGCGCCCTGTCGCATGTCGTCGCGGGCGCCGAGCAGGTAATCGATCTCGCCGAGGCTGCGCCGGGCCTGGTCCTGCGCTTTGGCGCGCCGCCGCTCGGCCCGGCCGATCAGCACGCGGCCCCAGCGGTCGGGTGCGCAGTCTCCGAAGGCAGCGAAGATCTCGAGGCCGGTCGGGGTCTGCTGCAACCCGTCCCGGAGGGGTAGAGCTGGATCCAGCTCGAAGGCGCCGGGGTGTTCCAGGTATTCGGGGGCATAGGAGAAGGTCGCCGACTCCCGGTTGCGGCGGCGATGGGACCACAGCTCTCCGGCGCGCAGGTCGTCGCCGTCGACCGCGACGAAAACCTCGACCCGCCGGTCACTCATCGGAGCCTTCTCTCAGAGACCGCGGCCGCACTCGCTCCGGCAGCCGCTGCCCGGAGCGGAGGCGACCGACGTCCGATTCGTAGGGGTCGAGGGCCGCGGTCAGCTCGTCGAGAACTCCGAGTCCCCGGAGGACGCGCAGGAGGTTCTCGGTGCTGACGCCGCCGTCGCCGTCCTCGAGACGGATGAGGGTGGTGCGAGCGACGTCGCTACGGTCGGCGAGCTGGGCCTGGGTGAGGCCGCGTAGCTTGCGCCAAGCGGTGAGATCCTCGCCGAGGGAGCGAAGCGCGCGCCGCAGTTGAGGGGGAGTTCTCTTCTGTTTGTGTCCCATATATAGGACACTATATCCCCTAAAATCCTATATATAGGACTTAAAGTGATCCCCGCAACCCCGGCGCCCGCACCAGCTCGATCGGGCGCAGGGCGGGGGTGGGGACGACGTAGAACTTGACGCCGTCGCGCTGCTCGATCGCCAGCACCGCGGCCTCGCGGGTGTGCCAGGCGAGGGAGACGATCAGGGCGTAGCCGGAGCCGACGGCGGCGACGCCGGGGAAGAAGATGCCGATGACGCCGGCGGCGAGGGCGGTGAAGAAGATCGGCCAGAGGCGGGTGAAGGCGATCCGCGCCGGGCTCACCTCCGGCAGCGAGGTTGCGGTGCGGGCGCGGGCGAGGGCGTCGCGGACGTCCTCGGCGGCGCGGTGGGGCCGGCTCAGGTAGACGCCGATCGCCAGCGCCACCAGCCACCAGCCCGCGGCGATCAGCGCGATCGTCGTTTCGCCGTCGCGGTTGGCGGCGATCGCCGTGATCGCGCCGAGCGCGGTCGCCTCGGCGGCGGTGATGAAGACGCTAGCGCGGAGCAGGTCGGTGTAGGTCATCGCGTACTGGACTACCCCGCCAGCCACTCGAGGATCTCCAGCCAGCCGTCGAGGCCGCCGACGGTGAGGTCGGACTCCTCGGCCAGCTCGGCCGGCGCCTCGGCCGAGAGAACGCCGACACAGACCGCCGCGCTCAACCGTCCCTCTTCCTGCAGCTCTCGCAGGCGCCGGAAGGCGTCGAGGTCGGTGCGGTCGTCGCCGGCGTAGGTGGCGCGGTCGAGCTCCTCGCCGGCGAGCAGTGAGGCCACGGCGCCGTCCTTGCCGCCGCCCCCGGCCGGACGCAGCTCCAGCACCTTGCGCCCCCAGCGCGGTTCCAGTCCCGCCCGCCCCGCTTCGTTGGCGATCTCGCGGGCGCAGCTCTGCGCCCTCGCCTCGTCCTCGGCGCCGCGCCAGTGCAGGGCCTGGATCGGCCCCTTGTCCTCCTGGCGCAGCCCGACCGCCGCCAGTCGCTCGGCGTCGACGCCGGCGAGGAACTCCGAAGCTTCGCCCTCGCGTCCGGCGATCGAGGGATCGGGGCGCGGCGTCTCCTCCCCCGGCAGCAGCAGCTCGAGCCCGTGGTTGCCGGCGTAGGCGAGGGTGTCGAGGCCGACCAGCCGCCGCGCCTCCAGTGCCCGCCGCCCAGAGATGCAGCCGACCAGCGCGTAGCGCTCGGCCAGTGCCGCCAGTGCTTCGCGCGCCGCCGCTGGCACCGCCGCGTCGACCGCCCGCTCGACGATCGGCGCCAGGGTCCCGTCGACGTCGGTGAGGACGGCGGCCCGGCCGGGCTCGCGGCGCAGCGGCTCCAGGCGCGCCGCCCAGTCGCCGCTCCCGCTCTCTGGGTCGCTTGGCACGGCCTTAGTATCGCGGGATGCCAGCCGCCGCCGCGACCCCGGACCACGCGATCTGGAAGCTGGCGGCGATCGGGACCCTGGCCGGGATCTTCAGCGGCCTCTTCGGCGTCGGCGGCGGGACGATCATCGTGCCGCTGCTGATCTTCTGGTTCGCCTACGGCGAGCGCCTCGCCACCGGCACCAGCCTCGCCGCGATCGTCCTCATCGGCCTGATCGGTGCAATCGCCCAGGGTGGGATCTACGGCAACGTCCACGTCCTCACCGGCCTGCTGCTGGCGATCCCGGCGATCGCCGGCGTCCTCCTCGGCACCGCGATCCAGCAGCGGATCCCCCAGCGCGCCGTCTCCTACCTCTTCGCCCTGCTGCTGGTGGCGATTGCGGTGGAGCTGATCCTCTCGTGAACGAGCACCCCCATGGATGAGCTTGCGGCGGTCCTGATCTGCGTCTTCGGCGGCCTCACCGGCGGCCTCGTCGGGGTCGGCGGCGGCGTCCTCTTCGTCCCGGCGCTGACGATTTTCATCGGCCTCAGCCAGGTCGAGGCCGAGTCGACTTCGCTGCTGATGATCGTCCTCGTCGCCCTGGTCGGCGCCTACCGCCAGAACGGCTACGGCAACGTCCGCGTCCGCGAGGCGCTGATCATCGGCGCCCTCTCGCCGCTCGGCGTCTGGATCGGCGTCACCGTCGCCAACCACGTCTCCGAGCGCACCCTGCAGCTCTCCTTCGCCGCCCTGGCCCTGTTCATGGCCGCCCAGCTGGTCCGCCGCGCCCGCGCCGCCTGAAGTCAGCCCGTTTACCTCGATGGTCTACGCTCGAAAGCGTGGACTCTCTCACCTGGGAAGGGGACCTGCCGCACCTGCGCTCGCCGGTGATGGTCTGCGCCTTCCGCGGCTGGAACGACGCCGCCGCGGCCGCCTCGACGGCGCTCACCGCGGTCGCCAACTCGCTCGACGCCCAGCTGATCGCCTACGTCGATCCGGAGGATTACTTCGACTTCCAGTCGACCCGGCCGACGATCACCATGGACGAAGGCCAGACGCGGCGGATCGACTGGCCGGAGAACAACGTCTTCGCCGTCCGCGTCCCCAGCGCCGACCGCGATCTGGTCCTGCTCGACGGGACCGAGCCGAACCTGCGCTGGCGCACCTTCTCGGAGACGATCGCGACCGTCGCCGACGCTCTCGGGGTGGAGATGATCATCACCCTCGGCGCCCTGATCGCCGAGGTCTCCCACACCCTGCCGGTGCCGATTACCGGTCTCGCCTCCAGCGCCGAGCTGGTCGAGGAGCTCGAACTCGAGCGCTCCAACTACGAGGGCCCGACCGGGATCGTCGGCGTCGTCCACGACCTCTGTCGCCAGAATGGGATCGACTCCGCCTCGCTCTGGGCCGCGGTGCCCCATTACGTCGCCGCCGTCCCCAACCCGAAGGCGGCGCTGGCGCTGCTGCGCCGGCTCGAGGGCCTGACCGGGATCGCCGTCGAGGCCTCCGAGCTGGAGGAGGAAACCGCCGACTACGAGGAGCAGATCGGCCGCGCCGTCGCCGCCAACCCGGAGATCGAAGAGCTGGTCTCCCGGATCGAGGCCGAACAGGCCGACCTCCTCGACGAGGAGGGCGACCTCCCCAACGCCGACGCCCTGGCGCGGGAGTTCCAACGCTTTCTCCGCCAGCGCGGCGACGAGAAGAACTGAGGACGCTGCAAACCTGCGCATCTCTGCGTCCTCGGTCGCCCAAATAGCTCTGCTATTCGGGCTCCCTGCGTCCTTGACCTGCTTGGTTTTCGCGCCCTCAGTAGGCAGTTACGCTTCCGCGGCCGGGCAGATCAGGCGGTAGTCGCACCAGCTGCAGACGCTGGGGGAGGGGCGGGGCTCGAAGTCCTGGCTGAGGATGCCCTCGCCGACCTGGAGGACGGTGCGCTCGACGCGCTCGGCGTCGTCGGGCCGGGTCGGGGCCGGCACCTTCTCGGCGTCGAGGACGTAGTAGTAGCTGCCGGTGCTGGCCTCGATTCCCCAGGCCTCGCGGGCGGCCATCCGGTAGAGGGCGAGCTGGAGGTCGTCGTTCAGGTCCTCCTCGCTCTTGCGTTCGCCGGTCTTGTAGTCGATCAGCTCGTAGTCGCCGTCGGGGAGGCGGTCGACGCGGTCGACGCGGCCCCGCACGTGGTGGTCGCCGACTTTGAAGTCGAACTTCTTCTCCAGCCAGACCGGTTCGCCCTCGGACTCGCGCTCGCGTTCCCAGTAGAGGCGCAGCGCCTCCCGCGCCCGGTCGCGGAACTGCAGCTCGTCGTCGCTGGAGCCAAATCCGGTCCGTCGCCAGCCCTGCTCGAAGAGCCGGTTCAGGACGGCCAGACCTTCCCCGGGGTTCTCAGGCGGCTCTTTGTGGAAGCGCTCGAGGACGTTGTGGAAGAGGATCCCGAAGCGCTGGTTGATCGTCGGCTCCTGGGGGATGCCGAAGACGCGGGCGAACTTGTACTTGAGCGGGCAGGTGAGGTAGAGCGAGAGGTCCGACGCCGAGAGGCTGAGCATGCCGTCGCCGCGCTTCGGCAGGAACGCCGCCAGCGAGGGCTCCTCGCGGGCGGCGATCAGCTCCAGGCGCCTGCCGCCCTCGCGCTCGGAGTCGAGCAGGTAGGCGTCTAAGGCGGAGGCGTCGAGCTCGGCCTGCTGCTCGGGCGTCGCCACCTGCCGCAGCAGACCGTTGACCGCCTCGATCGCCTCCGCGGTCGTCTCCTCGCCCGGCCGCTGCGCCAGCGCCGCCAGCTTCAGCAGCTCGAGGTAGCGGGCGATCGCCCGGTTGACGTCGATCGCGGTGTCGAGGCGCGGCTCGGAGAGCTCCCGCCCCGCCCGCCAGGAGGCCTCCAGCACCTGCTCGCGCAGGGCGCGGTAGGTGGCGTGCAGACCCTCGGCCGGGCCGAACTGCTCCTCTTCGTGCAGCTCCTCAACAACGCCTTCGGCAGCCGCCGCCGCCAGCGCCTGCTCGTAGAAGCGACTCGCACGCGCCGCCTCGCCGCCCGGGGTGCGCTCCAGTCGCGAGAGGACCAGCCCGTCGCGCGCCGGCCAGCCGATCCGCTCCCATTCGCCCTCCTGCTCGAGCCCGAGGACGAAGACGCGGTCGAAGCCGAGCCCCTTCACCGCCGAGGTCGCCATCACGTTCACCGCCCCCGGCGAGTGCTGGTGCTCGGTCTCCTCCGGCTCGGTTCCCGCCTCGGCGACGGCGCTGAGGTAGGCGACGAAGTCGCGGGTCGAGCCGTGCGGTTCGCGCCGGGCCCAGGCGGTCGCCAGCTCGGCCAGGTGGGAGAGGCCGAGCAGTCGCTCCGCCACCTCCGGCTGGGCGGCGAAGAGGCGTTGGCGCCGCAGCCCCACCTGCTCGATCAGCCGCCGCACGAAGACGTCGGCTCGCCGTTCCTCCATCACCGCCGCGGCGCCGTTGTAGAGCTTGAGGAAGGTCTGGATCCGCTCCCGCGCCTCGGGCTGGAACTGGGGGCTGTCGAGGGCGGCCTCGCAGGCGGCGACCATGTCCTGTTTGCGCCGCCGCGCGATCGTCGTCAGCCGCGCCAGGTCGCCCGAGCGCAGCTCGACCGGGGGCCGGGTCAGCGCTCGCGCCGCCGCCGCCGAGTCGTCGGGATCGGCGAGGACCCGCAACCAGGCGATCGCGTCGCGCACCTCGGGCCGCTGGAACAGCGCCGTCGGCCCCGAGAGGTGGAAGGGGATGCCGCGCTCTTCCATCGCCGCGGCGACGGCGCCACCCTGCTTCGCCGGGTCCTCGACCAGGACGCAGATCTCGTCCGCCGCCGTGCCCGCGGCGACCAGGTGCTCGACCGCTCGCGCCACCGCCTGCGCCTGCGCGCGCTCGTTGCTGCAGCGCCAGAAGCCGAGCTGGGGATCGCGGAAGCGGTCTACGAGGAGGATGCGGTCGCCACTCGGGTGGACGGAGTCGAACCACTCCTCGGCCGGCGTCACCTCGGCGGCGGGGCCGATCTCGAGCGCGAGGACCTGGTTCGGGTCCTCGGCGGCAAGCGACTCCAGGACTGCCCGCTCGGCGGCCGTCGCCTCCTCCAGTTCGTCGACCATCACCGCCCCAAAGCGCTCGGCGATCCGCCGCCGCACGTCGGCTCGCTCGACGAGGAGGCAGTCGAGGGCGAGGAAGACGTCGCCGCGGTCGAGGCTGCCGGACTCGGCGACGATGCGGTCATGGGTCGCGTAGAGCTCGGCGAACTCGAGCTCGCGCCGCACCGCCTCGCGCTCGGCCTCGTCGCCCGCCGTGGCCTCCTGCGCCTGCGCCCGCTCCGACAGCGTCGTCGGGCCGACTCGTTCGGCCTTCAAGGTGTCGATCCGCGCCAACAGGCGTGCCAGCAGCCCGGTCGGGTTGCCGCGGATCTCGTGCCGGCGCAGCGGCAGGCGGTCGAGGCGGTCGAGCAGCAGCGCCAGCCGCTCGGCTCGGCTCAGCACGTCGAAGAATGGATCGAGCCCCGCCTCCTCGGAGTAATCGCGCAGCAGCCGCTCGCCGATCGCATCCCAGCTGCCGACCCAGAGCTCCTCGTAGGAGCCGATCAAGAGCGCCTCGCAGCGTTCGCGCAGACGCGCCGCGGTGGCCTGGCGGGAGGCGATCATCAAGACGCTCTCCGGTCGGGCGCCGGCGGCGACCAGGTGGGCGAGGCGGCGGGCGAGCAGCTCGGTCTTGCCGGTGCCGGGGGCGCCGACGATCAGCAGCGGCCCGCCCTCGTGCGCGACCGCGCGCTCGCGCTCTGAGGCGGCGGTCTCGGCGGCTGGTCGGTCCTCGCGCACCACCCAAAGCTAACGGTACGTAGCATGCGGCCGATGGACGTCCTCTCCGCCGACTGGCCGGCGATCTGTCGCCGCATCGTCGCCGCCCAGCGCCCGATCTTCGAGCGGGCGCGGACGAGCGAGGAGCGCACCGTCTACGAGGGGGTGGGCGAGGGCGGCGACCGCACCCTGGTGATCGACCGCGAATGCGAGGACGTGGTCTTCGCCGAGCTCGACCAGCTCGCCGCCGCGGGCGCCTCCTTCGTCGCCGTCTCCGAGGAGCGCGGCGAAGTCAGCTTTGGCTCCGGGGGGGATGCCCGGGTGGTGATCGACCCGATCGACGGCTCGCTCAACGCGCGGCGGACGATTCCCTCCTTCGCGGTCTCGATCGCCGTCGCCTCCGGTCCCTCGATGGCCGACGTCGAGTTCGGCTTCGTCCACGACTTCGGCGCTGACGAGGAGTTCCTCGCCCGCCGCGGCGAGGGCGCGCAGCTGGACCAGCGCCCGGCGCGAGTTTCGCCCGCGGCCGAGCGGCTCGAGGTGGTCGGAGTCGAGTCGGCCGAGCCGGAGTGGTCGCAGGCGCCCTTCGAAGCCCTCGCCGGCAAGGTCTTCCGCCTCCGGGTCGTCGGGGCGATCGCGATCTCCGCCGCCTACGTAGCCGCCGGCCGCTTCGACGCGATGCTGAGCTTGCGAGCCTGTCGCTCGGTCGACGCCGCCGCCGCCCAGCTGATCGTCCGCGAGGCCGGGGGCGCCGTCGCCTTCGGCTCCGGCGAGCTCTCCGAGGCGATGCTCGACCTCGAGGCGCGCTACCCGATGGCCGCAGGCAGCGGCGAGGCGGCTCTCGCCACGGTGCGAGCGGCGCAAATGGCGCGCACCGCGTAACCCTTCTTCCCGAGCGGTTTACAAACACCTGTTCCCACGAACTTACGTTCGTTACACTCGGGTACTTCCCCAGGCCCCCAAATCAAGACTGAAGAGGTGTTTTCTTCGCATGGCTGAGAGCAAAAGCAACGGCAGCAAATCCAAAACGCAGGCCAAACGGGCCACCACCGAAGCGAAAAAGTCCGCGGTGAAGACCGCCAAAGCTTCGAAACGCGCCGCGACCAAGACGGCCGTCGCCGAGAAGAACCAGGTCCAGACCGTGGTCGAGACCGCCGTCGACGTCCCCGTCGGCGCCGTCCTCGCCGTCAGCGACCGCGTCGGCGAGCTGGTCGAGCCCTGGACCGACCGCAGCAAGGCCGAGCGCCAGATCAAGAACTACCGCAGCAACCTGCGCAAATCGCTGAAGCGGACCGAGCGCCGCGGCAGCACCGCCCGCCGCAAGGCGATCACCGAGGCCCGCAGGACCCGCAGCCAGGTCGAGCGCGAGGCCCGCAACCGCCGCAACGAGGTCGAGCAGCGTGTCCGCAAGGCGATCGAGGAGCAGACCTCCCGCGCCACGGGCGTGGTCGACAGCGCCACCGGCGTCGTCGGCACGGTTAGCAGCCAGCTGGCTTCGCTCCGCTAGCGACCGGCAATCGTCACCGGCCGCGAGGCGCCTGGTCCGTAGGGCCAGCCCTCGCGGCCTTTTACGTAGGCGCGGAACTGGAAGCGGACGCCGCGGCTGTCGTCGTCGCTGAAGCGGTAGGCGTAGCGGAAGTGACGGCGGGCGTCGGTCTCGATGGTGCGGAACTCCGACCAGGGGGCGCCGCGGTAGCGGAACTGCAGCTCGACCGGGAGCTTGGTGCCGGCGCCGCTCTTGGTCCCAATCGTCGCGACCTTGCCCTTGAAGACGACCGGGCGGCCGCCGACTTTGGCGATCGCGGCTGAGGACCGCAGCCGGACCTGAGTCTTCGCCGTGAGGCGGATCGCCGACGCCTTGGCGCGGCTGAGCAGGTGGGTCCCGGCGAAGCTGGCGGACACTTCGCGGCTCGGACCCTTCGCGAGGCGCAGCGAGAAGGTTCCGTCGGGCTGCGTGTGGACGACGGTGGTCCGTCGAGCCGGTGCAGCGCCCTCGGCGAAGGTCTCAGTGACCGCGATCTCCTGCCCACCCAAGGCGCCGCCGCTGGCTCGCCGCAGACGTCCGTCGAAGCGGAGGCCGGAGAGCTCGGCCGCCAGTGCCACCGGTGCCTTCACCGGGTTTACCAGGACCATCTTGCCGCCGCGGGCCCGGCCGGTCCCGGTGGCGGCGTTACCGGCGAGGTCGAACCCGGTGGCGCGGAACTCGTACTTGCCCTCCGGGTAGACGTCGGAGTCCCAGCGGGCGATCAGGCGGTCGCCTTCCACGCGGATCGGCAGCGATTCGAAGTCGGCGCGCGTCCCGGCAAGACGCACGGCGATCGCGCCCTGGCTCGCGGCGGGCCCCGAAAGCGCGTCGCTGACCGTCGCTTCGATCCGCTCGGGGTCGGCAGGGTCCTGGGCGGCGGCGAACTCGACCCGGGGAGGCGCTTCGTCGATCCGCACCAGCTCGGCTTGCGGTGCTGATGCCCCCGCGGATCCATCGGCCACGTTGCCGGCGCCGTCGCGAGCGTAGAAGGCGACACTGTGGACGCCGCTGCCACCCACCCAGGCGCTCGCCTCGTCGCCCGCGGCGGCAGTCGGCGCTCCACCATCGACCGCGATCGCAGTGAATGGGCCAGTCAGGCCGGCCGCCGCCATGCCCGAGAGGGAGTCGGACGCGCGCGCGGTCAGCTTCACCGGTCCAGCGCTCCAACCGCTTGGCACGCCCGTCAGAGAGAGCCGCGGCAGCGTCGCGTCGACTTTGAAAACCGCGGTTCGCAGCGGCGAGGCGACCCCGGCTCCCGAGACCGCGACGACCCGCGCGTAGGTGGTGCCCTCCGGAAGGGTCCCGAGGGAAACCGCATCGTCTTCGATGCCGCCACTGAGATCAGTCTCGGCGACGGTGCAGGTGGAGCTGAAGCAGGGGGAGCTGCCGCCGCCGCGATCGAGGGAGACCGCGTAGCCGTGGATGCCCGAGATCGGTAGCGGCGCAGCCGGATGCCCGATCTGGAGCAGTGCCGGCTCAGTCCCAAGCAGCCAGCGAGCTGGGCTCACGGGTTCCGGCGGTGGGGGCGCGACGTTGTCGAAGCGAAGGGTCGCCGTGCCGCGACGAAGCTCGTGGCCCGCGGCGTCCTCGAGCCAGGCTTCCAACGAGTAGACCCCGGGGATCGGCGGCACTTCCACTCTTTCCAGCAGATCGAAGAGCGGTTTTTCGACCAGAGGTCCCAGTTGGGTCCCCCCCTCGTCCTCGAGTCGATAGAAGGCCTTGGTCGCTCCATCGGCAGAGCCCGGAAGCTGTTGCGAGACGATCTGGAAGACGTTGCTGGCCTGCCATTTCTCGGCTGCCGTGGCCGTGGAGGGGAACGCGGATGCCGCGACCACGGCGCCCAGCGCAAAGACGATCGCGAGGACGATTCTTTGCTGAAACGAACTCATGGCCCGAACTCCCCGGCCGGGCTGTCGCCGGTCGAGCTGGTGACCGGAGCGGGTTCAGGTTCAGGGGCCGGGGCGGGCGGTTCGTATTCCACCGGGTCGCTGTTGACCGGGGCTTCGGGAGCGGGTTCGCTTTCGGCACGCGGCTCAGGGGCGGGTGGAGCTGCCTTGGGTTCAGGCCCGGGCTTTGGCTCCGGTGCCGGAGGCTTTGCCGGCTCGTAGTCGACCTTGGCAACCGCGCCCCGCGGCTTCGGCGCCTCCGTCAGCTGCCGCTCCAGCCGAGCCGGGCGCTCCTGCTCGGCCGCGAGCGGTGAGGGCACGATGCCACTGGCAACGCAGGCCACGGCCCCGCCTGCGGCGCTAATGCAGATCGCCGCCACCTTCACCACGCCGGCAATCCCCGTGCCCCCGACCCCGCTGCCGGCCGTTGCCGCCGACCCCGTCCCCCCGCCGAAGCGCTGGGCCAACTCGCCGACGGCGTCGTGGGCCCGTTCCCAGAGCGAGCGGTGGAGCGGCAAGGCGGGCGCCAGCGCGGAGGCGGCCGCCGGCGCCGCCCGGTAGGCGCGCAGCGTCGCCCGGCAGTGGGCGCAGGCGCGCAGGTGCTCGCGCAGCTCGGATGCCTCCGCCGCCGTCACAGCGCCGTCGCAGAAGGCGGAGAGCAGCGGCTTCACCTCCTGGCAGCGCTCGCCTCCCTCGCTGCGCGCGACCATGCGCCGGAAGCGCTCCCGCCCCGCAGCCAAGGACTTGTTCACCTTCGTTTGGCTGAACCCGGTGATCTCGCCGATCTCCACGTAGGAGTAGCCGTGCGCCAGCAGCGACAGCGCCCTCAGCTCGTGCGGCTTCAGTGCCCGCAGCGCCTCGCGGCTGCGGGCGATCGTCTCCTCGCGCTCGGCGCGCTCGGGTGGCCCGTCGCTCTCGGCGGGGAGGAGGCTGACCCAGTCGTCCCTGCCGGGCTCGGGCTCCAGCGCGGCGGGGCCGGCAAATGCGCGCTCCCGCTCTCCCCGCAGCGTGATCGCCTCGCGTTTGACGACCGTCTGCATCCACTTGATCAGGTGTCGCGGATCCTCGCTAGGGGCTTTGCGCAGGAGGATCTCGAGGCTGCGCTGCAGGGCGTCTTCGGCGTCGTCGAGGCAGAGCGAGTAGCGGCGCGCCGTCCGCCGCAGGGTCGCCTCGTTCTGCGCATACGCCTCCACAGCCGCTCGCTTGCGAGCCGCGTCCACCGCTTCTACACCCCCGCCGTTTGAGTTCAACCCATCGGACATTTGCAGCGATTAGGCGTCAGACCGGTAACTCTCTCCCCCCTTTGGACACATTCCTCAGCCCAAATTTGCGGAAATTGCAAGACCGACCAGAAGATCGTCCACCTCTCCACGGGTCGGATAGGATCGCCCTGTGAGCACTTGCGTAGTCACCGGCGGCGCCGGCTTCCTCGGGTCCCACCTCTGCGAGCGGCTGCTCGGGGACGGGCACCGGGTGATCTGCATCGACAACCTCGAGACGGGGTCGCTGGAGAACATCGCCCATATCCGCGACGACGCGTTCGACTTCCGCCACGTCGACATCACCACCTACGTCGACATCCCCGAGGACGTCGACTTCGTCTACCACCTCGCCTCGCCGGCGAGCCCGATCGACTACCTACGGCTGCCGCTGCACACGCTCAAAGTCGGCTCCCACGGCACCCACCACATGCTCGGGGTCGCGAAGTGGAAGCGCGCCCGCTTCCTGATTGCCTCGACCAGCGAGGTCTACGGCGACCCGGAGGTCCATCCCCAGAAGGAGGACTACTGGGGGCACGTGAACCCGATCGGCCCGCGCGGCGTCTACGACGAGGCCAAGCGCTACGCCGAGGCGCTGACGATGGCCTACCACCGCCAGCAGGGCGTGGACACCGCGATGGTGCGGATCTTCAACACCTACGGCCCGCGCATGCGCCCGCACGACGGGCGCGCGATCCCCACGTTCGTGCGCCAGGCGCTGTCGGGCGAGCCCATCACCGTGTTCGGCGATGGTGGGCAGACCCGATCGTTCTGCTACGTCGACGACCTCGTCGACGGAATTCTGCGTCTCGCCGAGTCCGGCGAGCATCTCCCCGTCAACATCGGCAACCCCGAGGAGTTCACGTTGCTGGAGCTGGCCGAGAAGGTAATCACCCTGACCGCTTCCGGAAGTCGCATCGTCTACGAGGCGTTGCCCGCAAACGACCCCAAGCAGCGCCGGCCCGATATCACTCGCGCGAGCGAGCTGCTCGGCGGGACGCCGCGCACCGGCCTCGACGACGGCCTGCGCATGCTGCTGGAGCGCTCGCGTCGCGCGGAGCTCCTCGGCCGGACGGTGGGCGCATGAGGCGGCTGCTGACCGCAGGGCTCGCCGCGCTCGCGCTCGTGGCCGTCGCCGCGAGCGGAGCGTCCGCCGACGAGGGCCGT
>DATLQI010000006.1:0-31469 GCA_035535295.1 Solirubrobacterales bacterium | reverse complement strand
GGTGCCTGGGTACTCAGCATGGAGCCGCGCCACCCGGCCCGGGGCGGGAGCCCCAACCGCGATCCTCGCGGCGGAGGTGCTCCCAGGCACCCCCACCCGGCACCCTCGACCCCTAAGCCTTGACCGGCTCGGGCTCCGCCTCCCCGCCCTCGAAGCTGAGATCGGGGAGCAGCCGGTCGAGCCAGCTCGGGAACCACCAGTTCCAGGATCCCATCAGCTTCATCGCCGCCGGGACGAGGATCAGGCGGACCAGGGTGGCGTCGAGTGCGATCGCGACCGCGCAGCCGACGCCCAGCTCCTTGATCGAAGGCACCCCGGTGAGGACGAAGACGGCGAAGACCGAGGTCATGATCAGCGCCGCCGAGGAGATCGTGCGGGCGCTGGTCGAGAGCCCCTCGGCGACGGCCCGCTCGTTGTCGCCGTGGACCATGTAGCGCTCGCGGATCCGCGACATCAGGAAGACCTCGTAGTCCATCGAGAGGCCGAAGACGATGGCGAAGATCAGCGGGATGTTGATCGTGTCCAGCGCCCCCTGGCTTTCGAAGCCGAGAACGCCGTCGAACCAGCCCCACTGGAAGATCGCGACGAGGACGCCGAAGGCCGCCCCGATCGAGAGCAGGTTCATCAGCACCGCCTTCAGCGGCAGGATCAGCGAGCGCAGCATCACCATCAAGACGAGGAAGCTGAGCGAGAGGACGAAGAGGATGATCTTCCACATCGAGCCGCCGACCTGGTCGCGGACGTCGTGGCTGCGGGCGGTCTCGCCGCCGACGTTGACTTCGGCCTGCTGCGCCAGCGCCGAGGCGGGGACGACGGTGTCGCGGAGGCGGTCGACCAGCGCGGTCGCGGCGTCGGACTCGCTGGGCGCACTCGGGGTCGCCTGGACCAGGACGCTGTCGCCAGCGTAGGCCGGAAGCCCGACCCCGCTCACCCCGGCCGTGCCTTCGAGCTCCCGCATGAAGCCGACCACGGCCGCTTTGTCCTCGCCGTCGACCGGGCCGTCGAAGCGGGCGACGACCTGGATCGGGTCGGTGCCGCCGCCGAGCCGGTCGGAGGCGAGTTCGCTGCCGACGCGGACGTCGCTGTCCTTCGGGAACTGGGCGAGCGCTTCGGTTCCGGTCTCGAGCGAGAGCAGCGGGCTGGCGAGGAACAACAGGACCGCCGAGGCGCCGACGATCGCCGTCCACGGCCGCGCCATTACCCGTTCGGTCCAGGCACGCCAGAAGCGGTTTTTCTCCGTCGCGACCTGGGCCGCGGTCTTGCGCCGGTAGAAACGGCGCTGGAAGAAGCGCTCGACCCGGCCGACGATCCCGCCCGGCAGGACCCGGTCGCCGAGCATCGCGATCAGTGCCGGCAGCAGGGTAGTCGCGGTGAGGATCGAGACCGCGACGACGGTCATCGCCCCCAGCGCCATCGAGCGCAGCGCCTGGTTGTCGACCATCCACAGCCCGGCGAGGGAGATGATCACCGCGAGGCCGGAGAAGGTGACGGCGAGGCCCGAGGTCGAGAGCGAGCGCGAGCGCGCCTCCGCTTTCTCGGCGCCCGCTTCGCGCTCCTCGCGGTAGCGGGCGAGGATGAAGAGCGAGTAGTCGACGGCGACACCGATCCCGATCATCGAGGCCATGTTGGTGACGAAGACCGAGGTCTCCAGCTGCAGCGAGAAGAAGTAGATCAGGGCCCCGGTGACCAGGACGCTGACGAAGCCGAGCGCCAGCGGCAGCGCCGCCGCGGCGAGCGAGCCGAAGACGACGAGAAGGATGATCGCGACGATCGGGAACCCGGTTTTCTCCGCCTTTTCGAGGTCTTCCTTGGAGATTTCCTGCATCCCCGCCCAGATCGTCGGCTGCCCAACGAGGTAGGGCGTGACACCGGCGTCGGCGCTGCCCGGCTCGAGGTCTTCGCGCAGGGTCGCCGCGGGATCGATCAGCTCATCCGAGGAGAGGTCGCTGCGCAGCGGCACCAGGACCACGTCCGTGCCCTGCAGTTGCCGCCGCGCCTCTCGCGCCACTTGCGGCGGCAGGACCACGTCGTCGAGCGTCGCCACCTCCTCCTGCACCCGCGCCACCGCCGCGTCCCGCTCCGCCGCACTTGCCCCTGGCGCCGCCTTCAGCACCACCGCAACCCCGTCCGCTTGCGAGCCGAAGTCCTCCTGCAGCGATTCGCTCACCTTCATCGACTGGCTGCCGGGAACGTCAAAACCGCCCCCGGTCAGGTGATCGGTCTGTTTCGAGGCGAACGGCAGCGCGAGAAGAACGATCAGGACCCAGGCCGCGACAACCGAGCGCCGCCGCCGCCCCAAGAACCCCGCCAGTGAACTCATCGCGTCTCGCATAACCGTCTCCCTCGTCGCCGGGTTGTCTTACAAGAAGCCTCCCCCGCGACCGGGAACCAGGTCTGTGAGGCCGGTCACTTCGTGAGCCGCATCACTCGCCGCCATACTTCCTCGCGATGATCGTCGACTGCGCGGCCTACGAGGGGGGACGGCGGCGGCAGGGCACGCTCTCGATGGAGCAGGCCGGGGAGGCGGCGAGCGAGGAGGGGACTTTCGTTTGGCTCGGGGTGGTCGAGCCGAGCGAGGAGGAGTTCAAGGCGGTGGCGGCCGAGTTCGGGCTGCACGAGCTGGCGGTCGAGGACGCGGTGCGGGCGCACCAGCGGCCGAAGGTCGAGGAGTACGGGGAGACCGTGCACGTGGTGGTGAAGACCGCGCGGTACGTCGACCCGAAGGAGGTGATCGAGCTCGGCGAGATCTCGGTCTTCGTCGCCCCTGACTTCGTGATCACGGTGCGGCACGGCAAGGCCGACCTGGCGCCGGTGCGCGAGCGGCTCGAGCAGCGGCCCGACCTGCTGGAGAAAGGGCCGGGCGCGGTCCTCTACGCGATCGCCGACCACGTCGTCGACCGCTACATCGAAGCCGCGCACGGCTTCGACCAGGACGTGCGAGAAGTCGAGCTGCAGGTTTTCGGCGAAGGCCAGAACCCGACCGAGCGGATCTACAAGCTCGAGCGCGAGGTGCTCGAGTTCCAGGCGGCGACGGCGCCGCTGGCCGAAGCGCTGGAAGAGCTATGCAGCCGCAACTACCCGGTCGTCCCCGAGGACCTGCACGAGTACTTCCGCGACGTCGAAGACCACCTGGCCCGGGTCTCGACCAGGATCGAGAACTTCCGCCAGCTGCTCGACAGCGCCCTGGAAGCGAACCTGACCCAGGTCTCGATGCGCCAGAACGAAGACATGCGGAAGATCTCCGCCTGGGTCGCGATCGCCGCGGTGCCGACGATGGTCGCCGGGATCTACGGGATGAATTTCGAGACGATGCCGGAGCTCGAGTGGCGCTACGGCTACCCGACCGTGGTCGCGATCGTCCTCGCGATCTGCCTCCTCCTCTACTGGCGCTTCAAGCGCGCCGGCTGGCTCTAACAGCGCCGGCTGCGGCGGCAGGGCTACTCGGCCCCGAGCAGGTACCGCGCCGAGGTGACGCCGACGGCGAAGGCGCTGGTGGTGTCGCGCGAGGGATCCGAGAGCGCTTGCAGGGCGAAGCCGTCGCCGAGGGCGAAGAGGTAGGAGACGACGTCCTCGGCCGGGTGGCGGAGGCTGAGCACGCCCTCCTCGTTCTTGCTGTTGAGAACCTCCGCCACGTGCGAGCGGGTGCGCTCGAAGAGCTGACCGACCTCGCGCTGGATGTCGGGGTTGCGGCGGCCGGCGCTGAACAGCTCATAGAGGAGGAGGAAGAAGCCCGGTTCGTTCTCGATCACCTCGGTGAGGCTGCTGACCAGGGCCTCGATGACGTCGTCGACGCTCTTTGCCGGCGCCAGCCGCTCGTCGAGGCGTTCGACCCGCAGCTCGCTGTCGCGGCGGACGACCTCGACCAGGAGCCGCTCCTTGGTCCCGAAGTAATAGTGGAGGAGGCCACGGCTGACGCCCGCCTCGCGGGCGACGTGCTCGAAGGTGGAGCCAGCGGCGCCGCGGCGGGCCACGGAGTCCCGCATCGCGTCGACGATCCGCTGCGCCTTGTCGCCGCTCAGCTCCCGCTCTTTGGTGGCCGCCTCCATCCGGCGGTCTTAAGAACCGTTGATGCTCGTCGTGGAGGTGTACTCGAACTCCTCTTCGGCGCCAAAGAGAGCGTCGAGGACAGCCTTGCGCGCCCCCTCGCTGACGGCGAGCGCGATCACCGCGCCAACGATCGCGATCAGCAGCAACCGTCCGATGCCGCCCTTGCGCTTCTTCGGCTTGCTGCGCAGGGACTCGGAAACTTCCTGCAGGCTCTCGGCGGCCTTGCGGAGGTCCTTCTGGACCTTCTTGTCGCTGGTCACCGCCTGCACGGTGCCCTTGCCGTTGCCGGTCGCGCGACCGTAGGCGCTCTTCGCATTCTCGAAGGCGTCTTTCAAGCTTTCGCGCAGGTCTTCGTCTTCGATCAAACGCTGCACGTAGGGGTTTTCCCGGGCCGTCTCGTAGATGTCGCCGGCGCGCGCCGCCTTGGTCTTGCTCATGCCTTCTCCTCAGTGGATTCCGTGGCCGTCACCAGAATAACCCTCTACCCAGAGTGAGCGTGGCCAAGCAGGCCAAGGACGCAGTGAGCGCCGTGTGCTCTGCACACAAGCGAGCGAGGACGCCGGGATGCGCCGGCCACGGTCATTCTGGCCCCACACCGTCGAGGAGCACCCCGTTGTTCCGGAAGTTCGTCTCGGCGTTGTTCAACCCCCGCAGGCGCAGCGGCGCCAGTTCCGGACCAGCCACCCGGTAGCGGCGGATGTAGAGCTCGCCGGCCTTTTCGTAGGCGACTTCGCGAAAATGGGGGCCGAGCAGTCGCTGCGGGGGCGGCGGCGCCTGACCCAGCGAGATGAAGTTCACCTCGCGCACCAGCCAGTCGTAGCCTTCGGAGGGCTTCAACTGGATCGCGCCGTCCGAGGGCTTGTCCTGGAAGGCGCCATCGGTGAGGTACCAGCGCAGCGGCGCCTCGCCGATCACCCAGGTGACCGTCGCCCGCGGCCCTTCGGCCTTCCCCAGGTGGTCGGCGACCGCCCGCCAGTCGGGCCGCTGCAGGTCGGGGTCGGTGCTGGCCCAGATGCAGAAGCCGAGGGAATAGGCGACGAGGGCGACGGCGATCGCGGCTCCAAGGTGCCGGGCCCGCTCCGCCGACAGCGCCACGGCGATGCCGGCCAGCAGCGGCACCACCGCCGGGAAGAGGTTGCGGGCGAGGACGAAGTCCTTGCCGGTGAAGAAGACCGCGAGGAAGAGGGGGATGCCGACGGTGGTTGCCACGACCGCCAGCGGGACAGAGGCGGCGCGGCGCTCGGCGCGGGTGCCGCGCCAGAGCAGGAGGGCGAAGGCAGCGGCGACCAGGACCAACGGCAACAGGGCGGGCCCGACCCGCTCGGCACGACCGATGATGTCGCCGGTCTCACCGACCGCGAAGGTGATCGCCGCTTCGCCGAGCCGGTGGCCGAGACTGAACTTGCCGATCCATTCGGCGTGGCCGTAGGACATCTGGTGGATCGCCAGCGGCGCCAACAGGACGACCGCGAGGGCAACGATCCAGAGCCCGGAGAGGATCGCGCGTCCGCGGCGACGCGCCAGCAGGACGATCTCGGCGATGAGCGGGAAGACGGCGAAGTAGTGGGTGGCGAGGGCCAACGCGGAGAACACCCCCCATGCGACGAAGTCGCGCTTTTCGTCCCGCCGCTCCCCTCTCTCCAGCGCCCGCACGCAATAGAGCAGCGAGAGCGCGCAGAAGAGACCGAGCAGGGCGTAGGCGCGCGCCTCCTGCGAGTACCAGAGCAGCATCGGGTTGAACGCGACCAGCGCCGCCGCGAGGACGCCGGCGCGGGCGCCGCGCAGCTCGCGAGCGATGAGATAGGCGACCGGGATCGTCGCCACCCCGGCAAACGCCGATAGCGAGCGCAGCCCCCACTCGCCGTTCCCGGCCACCTGCGTCCAGATCCAGGCCAACGCGTAGTACAGCGGCGGCGCCGACTCCGAGAAGCCGACCGCGTCCATCGCGTGGCCGAAGCCGACCCGCAGCACCCGGCTGGCGGTGACGACCTCGTCGTGGTGGTAGGGCTGGACGCCGAGGGTGGCGAAGCGCAGCACTGCCCCGAGAAGGGTCAGCCCGGCGACGATCCAGAAGGCGCGGGAGCGGTTGCGCACTAAGAGAGGGCGACGTCGAGGGCTTGGGAGACCTCGTCGACGTAGGCGAACTCGAGGTTGCCGAGCTCGTGCTCGGGGATCTCCGCCACGTCCCCCTCGTTGCGGCCGGGGACGATCACTTTCTTGATCCCTGCCCGCTGCGCCGCCAGCGACTTCTCCTTCAGCCCGCCGATCGGCAGCACCTGCCCGGTCAGCGTCACCTCGCCGGTCATCGCCACGTCGTTGCGGACCGGTCGGCCGCTGACCAGCGAGGAGAGCGCCACCGTCATCGCCACGCCCGCCGAGGGGCCGTCCTTCGGCACCGCCCCCGCCGGCACGTGGACGTGGACGTCGTGTCCGGCGAACCAGTCGCCCTCGACCTCCGGCGCGATCTCGGCGCAGTGGCCGCGCACGTAGGAGAGCGCCGCCTGCGCCGACTCCTTCATCACCTCGCCGAGCTGGCCGGTGATCGTCAGCTTGCCCGAGCCCGGCATCGCCGTCGCCTCGATGAAGAGGACGTCGCCGCCGGTCGGCGTCCAGGCCAGGCCGGTGGCGACACCGGGGTCCTTGGTCCGCCGCCGCTGCTCGGCGAAGACGCGGCGGCGCCCCAGCAGCTCCCGCGCTTTTTTCCCGGAGATCCGGACCTTGCCCTTCGCCTTGCCCTCGGCGACTTCGCGGGCGACTTTGCGGCAGACGGTGCCGATCTGGCGCTCGAGGTTGCGGACCCCGGCCTCGCGCGTGTACTCCTCGACGATCGCGGTCAGGGCCGCGTCGGCGAACTCGATCTGCGAGGGCTTCAGGCCGTTCGCCTCGATCTGCCGCCGAACCAGGTAGCGGCGGGCGATGTGGCGCTTCTCCTCCAGCGTGTAGCCGGCCAGTTCGATCGTCTCCATGCGGTCGAGCAGCGGCCCCGGGATCGTGTCGAGGACGTTGGCGGTGGCGATGAAGACGACGTCGGAGAGGTCGAACTCGAGGTCGAGGTAGTGGTCGCGGAAGCTGTCGTTCTGGGCCGGGTCGAGGACCTCGAGCATCGCCGAGGCGGGGTCGCCGCGGAAGTCGGAGCCCATCTTGTCGATCTCGTCGATCATGAAGACGGGATTGCGGGAGCCGGCGTCGCGCAGGGCGCGGACGATCGTGCCGGGCATGGCGCCGATGTAGGTGCGGCGGTGGCCGCGGATCTCGGCCTCGTCGCGAACGCCGCCGACCGAGATCCGCTCGAACTCGCGCCCCAGCGCCTTCGCGATCGATTTGCCGAGGCTGGTCTTGCCGACCCCGGGCGGGCCGACGAAGCAGAGGATCGGCCCCGGCGAGGAGGGGTTGAGCTTGCGCACCGCCAGGTACTCGAGGATCCGGTCCTTGATCTTCTCGAGGTCATAGTGGTCGGCGTCGAGGACCTTACGGGCGTGCTTCAGGTCGAGGTCGTCCTCGGTCTCAACAGACCATGGAAGCTCGGTCAGCCACTCGAGGTAGGTGCGGATGACGCCGTGCTCGGCCGCGGCGGGCGGCAGTTTCTCCAGCCGCGCGAGCTCCCGCTCGGCGGCTTTCAGCGCCTGCTCCGGCAGCTGCGCCGCCTCGATTTTCTCCCGCAGTTCGTTCGCTTCGGCCTGCTGCTCGTCCTCTTCGCCGAGCTCCTCCTGGATCGCTTTCAGCTGCTGGCGGAGGAAGAACTCGCGCTGTCCTTTCTCCATCTCCGACTGCACCTGCGACTGGATCTGGCTGCCGAGCTGGACCACCTCGAGCTCGCGGGCGAGGATCCGCGAGAGGTGGCGCAGCCGCTTGGCGACGTCGACCTCTTCCAGCAGTTTCTGCTTCTCCTCGGTGCCGATCTTCAGCGCCCCGGCGATCAGGTGGGCGAGCACGGCCGGGTCGTCGATGTTGGCGACCGCCATCTGCAGCTCCTCGGGCAGGTAGGGGATCTGCTCGACGATCTCGGTGAAGGTCCCCTGGACGTTGCGGCTGAGCGCCTCCAGCTCGGCGCTCGGCTCGATCACATCCGGCAGGGCGCTGATCCGGGCCACCATGTAGGGCTGCTCGGCGAGGAAATCTCCCAGCCTCACCCGCTGCATCCCCTGGACGAGGATCCGCAGGGAGCCGTCGGGGACTTTGACCATGCGGGCGACGGCGCCGACGACGCCGACGCCGTAGAGGTCGTCCGGCCCCGGAACCTCGTTCTCGGGATCGCGAGCGGTGACCATCGCCAGCATCCGGTTGGTGCCGAGGACGTCGTCGATCAGGTGGATCGAGCGCTCCTGGCCGACCGCCAGCGGCGCCAGCGTTTCCGGGAAGGTGACGGTGTCGCGCAGCGGCAGGACCGGCAGCGCCTCCGGCAGCGGCTGGTTGGCGCGGAGCGCGTCCTCCGCGTCGAGCGGGGAGTCGACCACTTCGAGGACCGGCGTGCCCTCCATCACTTGCGATCGATCGGCACCCGGCGGGCGCTCTCGTTGGGGTCGCGCAGCGGCAGGTCGATTCGCAGGATCCCCTCTTCGTAGGTGGCGCTGGCGCGCTCGGCGTCGACCTCGACCTGCAGCTCGACGACGCGGCGGAAGTGGCCGGAGGGGATCTCGATCTGCTGGTAGACGCGGCCCTCGGACTCCTGCACGTGGCGCTCGCCGACGATCGCCAGGTGGCGGCCGCTGACCTCGATCCCGACCTCGGAGAGCTCGACCCCGGCGAGGTCGACCTTGACGATCGCCCGCTGCGGTTCGCCGCAGTAGTAGACGTCGACGTTGGGGGAGAAGCCGCTGGCGCGGCGGGTGACGTAGCGGGTGCGGCTCCAGGTGTCGCCCATCACCTGGTCCATCTCGCGGCGCATGCGGGCGAAATCGGCGAAGAGGTCGCGCTGGGGCATCGGGTGAAACTTACCCCGGCTGCGGAGGAAGCGATCAGGCGGTGCGCGAGGCCCAGCGTGGAGCCCGCATCAGCAGCACCGGCTGACGTGGTGGGACGAGGCCCTCTGGTCGGTTCGGCCGGAAGGTGGTGCAAGCCTCGTTCAGCTCCAGGGCGCAGAGGAGATTTTTGCGGAAATAGCAATCCTCACAGGTCGGCGGCTTTGGCTTGCGTGGCACGGCCGGCATGTTTGCATCCGAGCCGGGTAAGCGCGAGGGCCGTTTCCGCAAATCGGCACCTCTTTGAAACAGCTTCGTCACAGCTTCCCTGCGTCTTGCGGGAACCCGGGCGGCCAGCGCTAATATCGAAGGCGATGGAGGGTCATTCCCGGACCGAGAAGCTCTCCGCTTCTCCCCCACTTTTCAAGAGCGACTTCCTCAACTTCTTCTCCCGCGTCCACCCCGCGGTGCCGGCGATCGTCTTCGTCCCGGTGGTGGTGGCGATGGAGTGGATCGGGGCCGATCGCGGCTACGCCGCCTGGCAGCTGGCGCTGCTGACCCTGGCCGGGGTCGGCGTCTGGACCCTGACCGAGTACTGGCTGCACCGGCTCGTCTTCCACTGGGAGCCCGACAACGCCTTCGGCCGCCGCATGCACTTCATCATCCACGGGATCCACCACGACCATCCCAACGACAAGATGCGGCTGGTGATGCCGCCTTCGGTCTCGATCCCGTTGGCGGCGCTCTTCTTCCTCGGCTTCCGGGCGCTCCTCGGCGACGCCGCCTTCCCCCTCTTCGCCGGCTTCCTCGTCGGCTACCTCTTCTACGACTACACGCACTACTACGTGCATCACTTCGTGCCGAAGAACGACTTCACGAAGCGTCTGCGCGAACACCACATGCGGCATCACTTTCAGGACCACAGCTACGGATATGGGGTCTCCTCGCCGCTTTGGGATCACGTCTTCAGGACTTATCCGAAGAAGCGGAGCAAGTACCGCGCTTAGTTGGGGGAGGGTCCGGTGGGGGTCCCTGGGAGCACCTCCGCCGCGAGGAACGTTTATTTGGCTGGCGCCCCCAAGGTCAGTGGCGCGGCTCCATGCTGAGTACCCAGGGACCCCCACCGGACCCTCCTGTCACAAAGGTTCATGCTGTTTCGTCTAGGGGGCATGGACACGAAAAAGAAGAAAGCTTTGGTTGTCGGTGGCGGGCCCGCGGGGTTGACGGCGGCGGGGCGGTTGGCTGAGGGTGGCTTAGAGACGGTGCTGCTGGAGGGCAGCTCTCACCTTGGGGGGAGGGCTGCTTCGGAGTGGCGGGAGGGGTTCTTCCTGAACCAGGGGCCGCATGCGCTTTATGTGGGGGGGCCGGCGCGGCGGGAGCTGGAGGCGATGGGGATCGAGCTGGATTGGTGGCAGCCAGCTTCGGCGGCTTCGGTGTTTCCGCGGGAGGGGAAGGCGAAGCGGACGCTTGGCGGGTCGGCGCAGCTTGGGCGTTGGTTTTTGGGGCTGCAGCGGACCGAACCGGAGGAGCTGGCGGGGATCTCGGCCGCCGAGTGGCTGCGGCGGAGCCTGCGGTCGGAGCGGGCGCGGGCGAGCGCCGAGGCGCTGGTACGAGTGACGACCTTTGTCGCCGACCAGGAGAGCCTCAGCGCCGATGTGGCCGCAACCCAGTTGAAGATCGGGTTGTTGCCTGGTGTCCGGTATCTGCGGGGCGGGTGGCAGTCGCTGGTGGATGCTCTCGCCGCCAAGGCGGAGACGAGCGGCGCGACCTTGCGAACCCGTGTGGCGGCGCGCAGCGTCCAGCGAAGCGCCGATGGCTGGACCGTCGCGCTAGACGAGGAGACGTTGCAGGCCGACCTCCTCGTCGTCGCCGGCGGCGGCCCCGACGCAATGGCGAAGCTTCTCGGCGAGAGGGCACCCACGGCTCCCGGCCCGGCCGCGGAGCTGAGTGTGCTCGACCTGGCGCTGCGGAAGCTGCCGCACCGGTCCCGGCGCTTCGCTCTCGGAGTCGACAAGCCGACCTACCTCTCCAGGCACTCTCCCCCCGACCAGCGGGGCGGCGTCCTCCTCAGCCTTGCGAGCTACGCGCGGGAACCGCGGACGGCGCTGGAGGAGCTGGCGGACACGGTGCAGCCCGGCTGGCGCGAGCAGGTCATCTTCGACCGCTTCCTCCCCCGCATGCCCGCCGTCTCGGCGATCTCGACGCCGGCAAGCGGGGGTCTCGCCGGCCGGCCCGCGGTCGATCGGGGCGACGGCCTCTACCTCGCCGGCGACTGGATCGGGCCGGAAGGGTGGCTGGTCGACTCGGCGATCGCCAGCGGCGCCGCGGCCGCGGCCGCGGCGCTGCGCTCCCAAGTTCCCGTCGCGGCATGAACGGAGACGCCTTCGTCGCCTGCCGCCCGCGGCTGCTGGGCATCGCCTACGGGCTGCTCGGCGAGCTGACCGAGGCCGAAGACGTCGTCCAGGACACCTGGCTGCGCTGGGACCAGGCCGACGGTGACGCTGTCCGCAACCCGGAAGCCTTCCTCGTCACCGTCACCACCCGGCTGGCGCTGGACCGGCTGCGGTCGGCACGGGCGCGGCGGGAGGTCTACGTCGGTCCCTGGCTGCCGGAGCCGCTCGTCACCGAGATGGAGACGCCGGAGACGAAGGCGATCGAGGCGGAGCGGCTGAGCTTGGCGCTGCTCGGCGCGCTGGAGCGGCTGAATCCGGTGGAACGCGCTGTCCTGGTGCTGCGGGACGTCTTCGATCTCGAGTACGCCGAGATCGCCGACATCCTCGAGCGCACGCCGGCCAACGTGCGGCAGATCGCCAAGCGCGCTCGTGACCACGCCGGCGACGCGACCCGGCAGCGGCCGGTGGACGAAGAGGAGCGCCAGCGCCTCGCTGATGCCTTTCTCCTCGCGGCCGTCTCCGGCGACGTCGAGCAGATCCGCGAGCTGCTGGCCGCCGACGCGATCATGTACACGGACGGGGGCGGTGTCGTCACCGCCGCCCGCAAGCCGATCTACGGCGCCGACAAGATCGCCCGCTTCATGGTCGGCGTCCAGCGCAAAGAGGCCTACCCCGACGATCCCGTCTTCACCCGCGTCCGCGTCAACGGCGACCTGGGCGTGCGCATGGACAGCGAAGCCGACGGCTTCCTCAGCATCGTCGCGGTCGAAGTCGCCGACGGGGCGATCCAGAGCATCCGCTTCTTCAACAACCCCGAGCGCTTCCCGGTCGAGCTACCCGCCTCGAGCTGAGCGCAGCGCCAGCTCCAGTTCGAAGCGGGCGTCGGGATCGTCGAGGTCGTCGCCGAGGAGCTCGCGCAGCCGGGCAATCCGGTAGCGGGCGGTCTGCGGGTGGACGTGGAGCTCCGCGGCCATCGCGACGGCATTGCCGTGGTGGCGAACGTAAGCGAGCGCCGTCTCTCGCATGCGCACTTGTGCGCGGGGGGTGAGGCCTTCGAGCGGCGCGAGTCGTCGATCGGCAACGAGGGAAGTGAGTTGGGCGTTGCCGGCGAAAAGGAGGTCGATGAGGTGGTCCTCGGTACGGAAAAGATCGCTGCCTTCGACCACCCCTGTCTCCACCGCGAGGAGGAGACGCCGCGCGAGGTCCCAAGACCTGGCCGCCTGCCCCGGCTCGATGGCGGGTCCGAGGGCGAGGACGGCCCCCGCCGCCAGGCGCCGGATCTGGTCCAACCGTCCTGGCCCCTCCGGGTCGGGGAACAGGACACAGCCGGTCCCTCCGAGGACCGTGACCAGGGCGTCGGCGGGAAGGCGGCCGGCGATCGCGCCGAGGTCGTCGTCAGCGCACGCTGCCGCCGCCAGCTTCACCGGCAACTGCCAGCCGGCCGATTGCGCGAGGGCGGCTAGGTCCGCTGGTTCCGCCGGCGGGTCTCGCAGCAGCAGCACCGCCAGCTCCTGCCGTCGGCGGCGGCGCAGGTCCTCCACCGCCGCCTGTGCCTCTGCGTAGCCCTCGACCGAGTCGGCCGAGAGCTCGTCGATGTAGGCGAAGATCGCCTCCGCCAGCAGGGCCAAGGGCTTGGCCTCCAGTTCCGCCCGTCGGCCCGCCTCCGCGATTCGTCGCCACGCCACCCTGGCTCCGATTCGGTAAGCCGCCTGCAGCGAGTCGAGGGTGCGGCCGACCCGCTGCTCCCCACGTCCCAGCTCGACGTAGACCTCCCGCCCCGGCTCCCTCCCCCGGTCCGGGTCCCGGATCAAGGCGACGAACTGGTGCAGGGCCTCGCTGACCCCGGTGCGGATTCCGCGGCCGAACCGCCCCTCGAGCGGCCGCGCGTACTCGGGAACCTGACGGGCGATCGTCTCGAGGATCTCCTCGGTGATCGCCGGCAGCTCCGGCTCGATCACGTCGGCGATCCGCGAAGGAAGCGCTCGCCATGGCTCAGAATCAACCGTTTTTGGCATCTATCTCACAATTTTAAGTTATGAGACCGGCGTTTCTGCACCAAAAGATCTTCTCCAGCTTCGCCAATCTTCTACCCATGCACGAGATGAGCCGCACCGAGAAGATCGTCAACCTGGGCGCCGTCGTCGTCCCCTTCCTCGCCACGCTGCTGGCGATCGTCCTGCTCTGGAACAGCTGGGTGAGCGCTGCCGACCTAGTGATCGCCGCCGTGATGTACCTGCTGACCGCGGTTGGAATAACGGTCGGCTTCCACCGCCTCCTCACCCACCGTTCCTTTCAGACCTTCAAGCCGATCGAGTACCTGTTCGCGATTCTCGGCTCGATGGCCGTGCAGGGGCCGGTCATCTCCTGGGTCGCCGACCACCGCAAGCACCACGCGCACACCGACGAAGAGGGCGATCCCCACAGCCCCCACGTCAGCCCCGATGGCGGGGTGAAGGGCATGCTCTCCGGCCTCTGGCACGCACACAGCGGCTGGCTGATGTCCTCGCAAGGGCGAGCGGGCTGGAAGAAGTACGCGCCGGATCTTCACGAGGACCGCGGGATGCGAATCATCAGCCGCCAGTTCCCGCTGTTGGTGTTCGCGAGCCTCGCGCTTCCAGCCTTGGCCGGCTTTCTCGTGGCCGGAACTCTGGTGGGTGCACTAACCGGCTTGCTCTGGGGCGGGTTCGTCCGCATCTTCTTCGTCCACCACGTCACCTGGTCGGTCAACTCGGTTTGTCACTTCCTTGGGCATCGCCGCTTTGACACGGAAGACCATTCCACGAATGTTTTCTGGCTGGCGCTTCCGTCGCTGGGAGAGTCATGGCACCACAATCACCATGCCTTCCCCCGCTCCGCCGTCCACGGGCTAAAGCGATGGGAGCCAGATCCCTCGGCGGCAATCATCGCGACGATGGAGAAGCTGGGTTTGGCTCGAAACGTTGTTCGCATCTCACCCGAGCGCCAAGCAGAACGGGCGGCCCAAAACTAGACACATCTCTGAAATTTTCCGTTGACTTCCGTCCTGTCAATGTCACAGTGTGTATGACTCTGAAAGACTCCGGTGCAGCCCCCAGTCTTTAATTTGGATGGAAAGGAACTAGATGCCCCCTACGACCAACCACCTCGACGTCGCCCGCGAGGCTCTGCAGAGAACCGTCCGCGAGCTCGAGGATCAGCTCAAGCAGGCTGAGCAAGCGCTTGCCGCGCTTGGCGGCAAAGCCACCCGCGGTCCAGGCCGCCGCCGCGGCCCCGGTCGCCCGCCCGGCAGCTCCAAAAAAGCGACCGCAAGCGCCGGTGCGCCACGCCGCCGCCGTAAACGCCGTGGCGGCACCCGTGCCGACCAGGCGGTGAAACTGATCGAGGAGAACCCCGGGATCAGCGCCTCCGACGTCGCCAAACAGATGAAAATCAAGCCGAACTACCTGTACCGAGTCCTCGGCGACCTCGAGAAAGAGGGTCGCGTGAAAAAGGACGGGCGTCAGTACCACCCTGCCGGGTAGCTAATCGGTACTCACGGTTACTGAAAAAAGAGGCCGGCTTGCGCCGGCCTCTTTTCATGCCTGATGTCCGTGAGGACTAGACCAATCCGAGCTGACTGACGGCGTCGCGCTCCTCCTGCAACTCCATCACGCTGCGGTCGATCCGCTCGCGCGAGAACTCGGGCACGTCGAGGCCCTGGACGATGCTCCACTCACCGCCGCTACAGGTACAGGGCACACCGCAGACGATGCCCTCGCCGATCCCGTACGAACCGTCGGCGGGGACGGCCATCGAGACCCAGTCGCCGTCGGGGGTGCCGAGCACCCAATCGTGAACGTGGTCGATTGCCGCGTTTGCGGCCGAGGCGGCGCTGGAGGCGCCGCGGGCATCGATGATCTCGGCGCCGCGTTTGGCGACCCGCGGGATGTACTCGTCGGCGATCCAGGCTTCGTCGTCGACCGCGTCCCAGGCACTCTGACCCTCGACTTTCGCGTTGACGAGGTCGGGGTACTGGGTCGGCGAGTGGTTACCCCAGGCGGTCATGTTGGTGACCGCGGAGACCGGCTTGCCGAGCTTGTTGGCGACCTGCGAGATCGCCCGGTTGTGGTCGAGCCGCATCATCGCGGTGAACCGCTCACGCGGGACGTCGGGGGCGTTCGACATCGCGATCAGGCAGTTGGTGTTGGCTGGATTGCCGACCACCAGCACCTTGACGTCGTCGGCGGCGCCGGCGTTGATCGCTTCGCCCTGTGGCTTGAAGATGCCACCGTTGGCCTCGAGCAGATCCGAGCGCTCCATGCCGGGTCCGCGCGGGCGGGCGCCGACCAGGAGGCCGATGTTGCAGCCGTCGAACGCCTGCTTCGGATCGTCGGTGATGTCGATCTTGCTCAGCAGCGGGAAGGCGCAGTCGTCGAGCTCCATCGCGGTGCCCTCGGCCGCTTCGAGCGCCTGGGGTATCTCGAGCAGGCTCAGCTCGACAGGGGTGTCGTCGCCGAGCATCTGACCGCTGGCAATCCGGAACAGCAGCGCGTAACCAATCTGCCCGGCGGCGCCGGTGACGGTGACCTTGACGGGGGTGGTGCTCACTAAATCCTCTCCTCGAGTCGGGGGTTTGGAAGGTTTGGGAAGGCTGTTACGCCATCGCCCGCTGGAGGTTCTCGTCGATCGAGGCGAGGAACTCCTGCGTGGTCTGGTACTCCTGGTCGCCACCCACCAGCAGCGCCAGGTCTTTGGTCATCTTCCCGCTTTCGACGGTCTCGACGCAGACGCGCTCCAGCGTCTCCGCGAACCGCGAGACCTCGGGGGTGTCGTCCATGCGGCCGCGGGCGGCGAGCCCGCGGGTCCAGGCGAAGATCGATGCGATCGGGTTGGTGGAAGTCGGGTTGCCCTGCTGATGCTGGCGGTAGTGACGGGTGACGGTGCCGTGCGCGGCCTCCGCCTCGACGGTTTTCCCATCGGCGCTCATCAACACGCTGGTCATCAGCCCCAGCGAGCCGAAGCCCTGGGCGACGGTGTCGGACTGGACGTCGCCGTCGTAGTTTTTGCACGCCCACACGTAACCGCCCTCCCACTTCAGGGCGGCGGCGACCATGTCATCGATCAAGCGGTGTTCGTAGGTGAGGCCGGCAGCCTCGAACTCCTCTTTGAACTCGGCCTCGTAGATCTCGGCGAAGAGGTCCTTGAAGCGACCGTCGTAGCGCTTGAGGATCGTGTTCTTCGTCGACATGTAGACGGGAAAGCCGCGGTCGAGGCCGTAGCGCATCGAGGCGCGGGCGAACTCCCGAATCGACTCGTCGAGGTTGTACATCGCCATCGAGATGCCGCCGCCGGGGAAGTCGTAGACGTCGAGCTCGACCGGCTCGGAGCCGTCCTTCGGCGTGTAGGTAAGGGTCAGCGTCCCCTCCCCCGGCACCACCAGGTCGGTGGCGCGGTACTGATCGCCAAAGGCGTGGCGGCCGATCACGATCGGCTTCGTCCACCCCGGCACCAGGCGTGGGATGTTGGAGATCACGATCGGCTCGCGGAAGATGACGCCGCCGAGGATGTTGCGGATCGTCCCGTTCGGCGAGCGGTACATCTCCTTCAGGCCGAACTCCTCGACCCGCGCCTCGTCGGGGGTGATCGTCGCGCACTTGACACCGACCCCGTGGCGCTTGATCGCTTCCGCCGCCTCGACCGTGATCTTGTCCTCGTTCGCGTCGCGGCTCTCGATCCCGAGGTCGAAATAGATCAGCTCAAGGTCGAGGTAGGGCAGGATCAGCTGCTCTTTGATGAACGACCAGATGATCCGGGTCATCTCGTCGCCGTCGAGCTCGACGACAGGTTTCTCGACCTTGATCTTGGCCACGAGGCGCGATGCTATCTAGGTGGCGCCCTGGCTGACCGGCCAGGGCATGCGACAATCAGCCCCGGATGGCAACCGTCGAACGATCGACCTTCGGCAACCACGAGGTGGTCAACCAACCGCCGCCGCTGGTCGACTACAACGTCTTCGAGAGCGACGCCGTCCTGGTCGAGGCGGTGAAACGAGAGGGCGCCGAGTGGGACCGGGAGCGGATCGCCGCTGCCGGCGAGTACGCCGGCAGCGGAGCGGCTCAGGAACTCGGCCGGCTCGCGAACGAGAACGGGCCGAAGCTGAAGACCCACGACCGCTACGGCAACCGGGTGGACGTACCCGAGTTCCATCCCGCCTGGCACGAGCTGATGGGCGTCGGCGTCGGCTTCGAGCTTCACTCCTCTCCCTGGAAGGACCCGCGGCCGGGCGCCCACGTCGCCCGCGGCGCCGCCTTTATGTGCATGTCGCAGGCTGAGGCCGGGATCGGCTGCCCGATCTCGATGACCTACTCGGTGATCCCGGCCCTGCGAACGCAGCCGGAGCTGGCCGCCGAGTGGGAGCCGCGCTTCCTCTCTTCCACTTATGACCCCGCGAACGCGCCGGCGTCCGAGAAGGCGGGAGCGCTGGCCGGGATGGGGATGACCGAGAAGCAGGGCGGCACCGACGTCCGCGCCAACACGACGCTCGCCCGCCCGGTGAACGGCGGCGGCCCCGGCGCCGAGTACGAGCTGACCGGCCACAAGTGGTTCATGTCGGCGCCCCAGTGCGACGCCTTCCTCGTCCTCGCCCAGGCCGACGGCGGCATCTCCTGCTTCCTCTTCCCCAGGTGGACCCCCGATGGTGTCCGCAACCGCTTCCGCCTGCAGCGCTTCAAGGACAAGCTCGGCAACCGCTCCAACGCCTCCAGCGAGATCGAGTTCGACGCCGCCTCGGCCTGGCTCGTCGGCGAGGAGGGGGGCGGGGTGAGGACGATCATCGAGATGGTCAACCACACCCGCCTCGACTGCGTGCTCGGCGGCGCCACCGGAATGCGCGCCGGCGTCGCCCAGGCGATCCACCACACGACTCACCGCTCGGTCTTCGGCCGCGAGCTGGTCGAGCAGCCGCTGATGCGGAACGTCCTCGCCGACCTCGCGATCGAGTCGGAGGCGGCGACGATCTCGGCATTGCGGCTGGCGCGCGCCTACGACGAAGCGATCGCCGGCGACGAAGAGGCCCAGAACCTGAAGCGGATCGCCAACGCCGTCCTCAAGTACTGGATCTGCAAGCGCGCCGTGGTCCACGCCGGCGAGGCGCTCGAGTGCCTCGGCGGCAACGGCTACGTCGAGGAGTCGGGGATGCCCCGCCTCTTCCGCGAGAGCCCGCTCAACTCGATCTGGGAGGGATCCGGCAACGTCCAGTGCCTCGACGTCCTGCGGGCGATGGTGAAGTCGCCCGCCGCGCTAGAGGCCTTCTTTGCCGAGGTCGAGGAGGGCGCCGTCGCCGAGCCGCGCCTCCAGTCCTTCACCGCCTCCCTCCGCGAGGAGCTCCCCGGCGACCTGGAGACGATCGAGTCCCGGGCCCGCCGCCTGGTCGAGAAGATGGCCCTCGCCCTTCAAGCCTCCCTCCTCGTCCGCTACGGCGACGAAGCCACCGCCGACGCCTTCTGCGCCTCCCGCCTCTCCGGCAACTGGGGCCAGGCCTTCGGCACCCTCCCGGCAGGGACCGACTTCGGTCGGATCATCGAGCGGCACCGCGCGACTGTCTAGCTCACCAGGTTCCGAGCTGACTCCGGCGCTGGTCCAGAAGCCGAGCGACGCGATCCATCACCTGACGCGGTTCCCGTTCAAGACGATGACCCGTGACGCGAGTCAGCTCGATGCCGGCCAGCTTCAGGTCCTCGTCGCGCTGCCGGTCTTCCTCGAACGGCTCGTGCGCACCATGCGTCGCGTAAACGTCGAGTTCGACCGCGAACCGCAGCTCCGGCCAGTAGACGTCGAGCTCGTAGCCGGCGACATTGAAGCCGGTCACGGGCCGCGGCTGCCCACCCGCCTCGAGGAGCCGCAGGAACTCCCGCTCCAGCTCCGAGCGGGTGAAGCGCGGCGGCTCATAGACGGCCATGGCGCGTTCGAGCGGCAATACGCCCCGGTGGCCGCCATTCCGAGCAAGGACAGAGCGGAACTCGGCGAGGTCGAAGACCTCCAGCTCCTCGGAGCGCCGAATGAGTCGGCGCAAGGTTCGGAATCGCACCCCCGCCGCGAGGTCGAGCGCGGTCCGAGCGACAGAGGTGACCGGAATGCGCCCCTCCAGACCCCTGTCGGCATCGGTGAGGGTCCGCGAGTGGTGGATGCGAATGCCATCCCGCCGCCTTCGCGGAACCGGCGTCGTCACATGAATCGGGACTGGTCGAGTTGAGAGGAGGCCCAGCAGCCACCCAGCCGAGTAGTGGCTCAACAGTGCATCAGGACCTGATGCCAGCACTGCCGCCAAGCATCGTCCCTCCAGCGAAAGATTCGTATGCCCCACCGCGAAGACCCCTTGATGGAGTCGATGAAGCCGCCCATTCCCCACCGCCCGTCGAACCGAGGAGTGGGAGTAACCAAGCCGTTTGAGCTGGCGAATCGAGACAACTCCATGCTGTCGCCGAGCTAGAACCGCCAATTCCCGTCCCCGCGGCAGAGGTTTTGTGCCCATAGCGGCAATAAGCTCTGCCGCCGGGGAACTCTCCCCCCTTCTAGCCGGAAGTCGTAGCGTCCCGAAGCGCTCGCCCGACCTGCTCGATCGTGATCACGCCGCTGAGGCGGCCTTCGGCGTCTACCGCCATCAGGGCGCCGAGGCGGCGGAGGTTTTGGTTGGCGAGGAGGGAGTCGAGGGGGGCGTCGTCGCGGACGAAGAGGCCGATGTCGTGGTCGACGTATTCGGAGACGTGGGAGTTGGCCCGGGAGATCTCGGGGACCTCGTCGGCACGATCGCGCTCGATCAGGCCGAGGAAGCGGCGGCCGGCGTCAACGACGGGAAACCAGGGCCAGCGGTAGCGGAGGAAGTACTCGTCGAGCGCCCGTTCGACGCTGAGGTCGCCGGGGATCGTCACCGGCTCGCGGTCCATCACGTCGGCAACGCGGACGTCGCCGATGCGGTCGGTCAGCGCCGTCTGCATCGCGGCGCCGCGGGCGGAGCCGTTGATCACCATTCCGATCAGCGCCAGCCAGATCCCCCCGAACGTGTTGCCGCTGAAGGCCCACGCAATACCAAGGCCGATGAAGAGGTAACCGAAGACGCGCCCCAGATTGGCGGCGAAGCGGGTGGCCGAGTTGCGGTTGCCGGAGCGGTACCAGGCAAGCGCTTTGGCGACGCGGCCGCCGTCCATCGGATAGGCCGGCAGCAAGTTGAAGACGAGGACGAGGATGTTGATCGTCACCAGCCAGGCGACCAGCGCCATCAGCCCGGAGACGTCGGAGCGGGATTCGAGCACCACCGCCTCCCAGAATCCGGAGGGGCCTGCCGCCAGGGTGCCGATCCCCGCCAGCACGATCGCGATCGCCGCCGTCACCGCTGGCCCCGCCAGCGCCACCTTCAGCTCGGTACCGGGGGAGTCGGCTTCGCGATCCATCCGCGCCATGCCGCCGAAGATCCAGAGTTGGATGCTGGAGATGCCAATCCCGTTGCGCATCGCCACCACGGCGTGCCCGAACTCGTGCAGGAGGATCGAGCCGAAGAAGCCGATGGCGCTGAGCAGTGCCAGCAGGAACGGCCCGCTGCCGGATTCGCCCAGCAGGTCTTCGAAGAAGTTGGTCATGTAGAGGATGACCACGAAGAGGACGAGGAACCACGACCAGTCGACCGTGACCTTGATCCCGCGGAAGTGGAAGAGGGTGATCGACCCACCGCCGAACATCTGCCCATGGTAAGCGGCTAGCTTCTTCTCCGATGTCAGGCGAAGCGATTTGGCTGCGGGAGCGGCTCGAGGAACTGGAGCGGATCGAGCGCCCGTCCGCCTCCGACGGTGAGCGCCAGGCGGCCGAGTGGCTCGTCGCGCAGTTCGCCGAGCTGGGCGCGGAGGCCCGGATCGAGCCCGAGGATGCGCACGGGACCTACTGGTGGCCGCTCGGGATCGGCGCCGGGCTGGGGGCGCTCGGCGCGGTCGCGGCGCTGCGCGGCCGGCGCCTCTTGGGCACCCTGCTCGGGCTCGTCGGCGGGGCCGGGATGGCCGACGACTTTCCCCCGGGCGAACGCCGCCTTCGCCGCTTCCTCCCCAGGCGCACCACCTACAACGTCGTCTGCGAGCTCGGCGACCCGACCGCCGAGCGCACCGTCATCCTCATTGCCCATCACGACGCCGCCCACTCCGGCCTCGTCTTCCACCCCGCGATCCCGGAGCTCGCCGCCCGCCTGGGCCTGACCGAGAAGACCGACACCAGCCCGCCGCTGATGGCGCCGGTGGTCGGCGGACCGGTGCTGGCGGCGCTCGGCGCGGCAACCGGCAGCAAGCTTCTCTCCAAGATCGGCCTCTTCCTCGGCCTCGGCTCGATCGCGGCGATGACCGACATCGGCCTGCGCAAGTCGGTGCCGGCAGCAAACGATAACGGGACCGCGGTCGTGGCGCTGCTCGAGCTCGCCCGCCGCTTCCTCGCCGATCCTCCGCAGGGGATCCGGGTCGTCCTCCTCTCCACCGGCTCGGAGGAGTCCTTCAGCGAGGGGATCAAAGCGTTCGGCGAGCGTCACTTCGACTCGCTGCCCCGCGAGAGCACCTTCTTCCTCTGCCTGGAGACGCTCGGCGCCACCCACCTGCTGGCGCTGCGCGGCGAGGGCTTCCTGAAGATGCGCGACTACCCGCCACGGGCGCTGGCCTTCGTCGAGCGCGTCGCCGGCGAGCTGGGGATCTGGCTCTACCCCAACCTCCGCACCTACAACGGCACCGACGGCCTCGAGCCGGCAGCCGCCGGTTACGAGACGGTCGCCCTCTGCAGCTGCACCGACCACAAGCAGCCGGGCCGCTACCACTGGCCCAACGACGTCGCGGCCAACGTCGACTTCTCAACTCTCCAAAGAGCGATTGCCCTCTCCGACGAGCTAGTCCGCCGTCTCGGCAAGCACTGGTTGTAGCCACTGAGCGGCCCAGGTGGGAGGCGGGGTGCCCCTCCCCGGACAACAGCGGGGAGGGTCCGGGGAGGGGCACCCCGCCTCCCCCCACCGCCAAACGTGACGAATTGCAAAGTGACGAATCCCGACTACGCAATCGGGATTCTCCGCTATAGCATCCGCGCCCGTGCCATCCCATGACGTACTCGTAATCGGGGCCGGGCTCGCCGGCCAGCGGGCCGCCCTCGCCGCCGCCGAGGAAGGCGTGTCGGTCGGGATCATCTCCAAGGTTCACCCGGTCCGCTCTCATTCCAACGCCGCCCAGGGCGGCATCAACGCCGCGCTCAACCCTGGCGACTCCTGGGAGTCCCACGCCTTCGACACGATCAAGGGCTCCGACTACCTCGGCGACCAGGACGCGGTCGAAATCATGACCCGCGAGGCGCCGGAGGAAATCCTCCACCTCGAGCACCTCGGCGTCACCTTCCACCGCAACGAGGAAGGGAAACTCGGCACCCGCGCCTTCGGCGGCGCCTCTGCCGCCCGCACCTACTACGTGGCCGACATCACCGGCCAGGCGATCATGCACGTGCTCTACGAGCAGCTGATGAAGTACTCCGAGCAGATCGCCCGCTACGAGGAGTGGTTCTGCAGCTCGCTGGCGATCGACGAGAACGGCGAGTGCTGCGGCGTCGTCACCCGCAACGTCGCCGACGGCTCGATGGAGCTGTTCCAGGCGAAGTCGGTGATTCTCTGCACCGGCGGCAACGGGATGGTCTGGAAACCGTCGACCAACGCCCTGATCTGCACCGGCGACGGGATCGCGATGGCCTACCGGGCCGGGGCGAAGCTGATGGACATGGAGATGATCCAGTACCACCCGACGACGCTGGCGGGCAAGGGCTTCCTGATCACCGAGGGCGCCCGCGGCGAGGGCGCCCACCTGCTCAACGCCAAGGGCGAACGCTTCATGGAGAAGTACGCGCCGAACAAGATGGAGCTGGCCTCGCGCGACGTCGTCTCCCGCGCCGAGCAGACCGAGATCAACGAGGGCCGCGGCTTCCCGGACGGGACCGTCGCGCTCGACATCACCGTCGTCCCGAAAAAGCGGGTGCACGAGGCGCTGCGCGAGATCGTCCTCGTCGGCCGCGACTTCGCCGGCGTCGACATCACCCGCGAACCGATCCACATCAAGCCGGGCAACCACTACACGATGGGCGGGGTCAAGACCGACGTCGACGGCCGCACCGACATCCCCGGCCTCTACAGCGCCGGCGAGACCGCCTGCGTCTCCGTCCATGGCGGCAACCGCCTCGGCGCCAACTCCCTGCTGGACACCCTGATCTTCGGCAAGCGCAGCGGCCGCGACGCCGCCGCCCGCGCCAAGCGGATCGACTACGCCCGCGCCTCCAAGCAGGTACTCGAGGACGAGGAGAACCTCGTCGCCGACATCATCGGCCGCGAGAAGGGCTCCGGGCGCCGCATCTCCGAGATCAAGCTCGAGCTGGGCCAGACGATGGACGCCAAAGTCGCGGTCTTCCGCGACGAGGCCGGGATCACCGAAGCGCTGGAGACGGTCCGCCGGCTGAAGGAGGAGGCGAAGACCGCCTACATCGACGACCACGGCAGCGTCTTCAACCAGGACTTGATTGCCGCGATAGAGCTGGGGTACATGCTCGACAACGCCGAGTGCACCTGCGTCGCGGCGCTCGAGCGCAAGGAGAGCCGGGGCGCCCAGTACCGCACCGACTTCCCGGAGCGCAACGACGAGGAGTGGCTCAAACACATCGACCTCGAGCGGACCGATGACGGTCCCGAGATCTCCTACTCCGAGGTCACGATCACCCAGTGGGAACCGCAAGAGAGGACCTACTAATGGCCGATTACACGATCAAAGTCCGGCGGTTCCAGCCCGAGAGCGGCGAGGGCCCCTACTGGGAGGAGTTCAACGTCGACCTCGATCCCTCGCTCTCGGTCCTCGACGGGCTGCTGCAGGCGAAGGACCGCGAGGACGGCTCGCTCGCCGTCCGCTGCTCCTGCCGCGCCGCGATCTGCGGCTCCTGCGGGATGAAGATCAACGGCCAGTCCGGGCTCGGCTGCAAGACCCAGATCGGCGAGGCGCAGGAGCTGGCCGACAAGCAGGCGAGCGCCACCGGCAAGGGCGGCGAGGGCAACTCGATCGTGATCGAGCCGATGGGGAACATGCCCGTGATCAAGGACCTGATCACCGACATGGAGTCGACGCACTGGACGAAGATCCGCCGCGTCACCCCCTGGCTGCTGCCGCACGGCGAGCCGCCCGAGCGCGAGTACATCGTCGAGCCGGAGTCGATGATCGACATCACCCAGTCGATGGCCTGCATCCAGTGCGGCGCCTGCGTCTCCTCCTGCCTCTCGATGGAAGCCGACCCCGGCTTCATCGGCCCGGCGGCGCTGGCCAAGGCCTACCGCTTCGTCGGCGACCCGCGCGACGCCGAGACCCACGAGCGCCTGCATGACCTCGCTAACGACCCGCACGGGATCTACGACTGCACCCACTGCTTCAGCTGCATCGACGCCTGCCCGAAGGGCGTGGCGCCGATGGACCAGATCATGCGCCTGCGCCGCAAGGCCGGCGAAGAGGGGATCGACGACCCCAACAGCGGCCACGACCACGAGATCGCCTTCGTCAAGATCATCGAGAAGAAGGGGACGCTGGACGAGTCGCTGCTGCTGCAGGAGTCTTTCGCGCCGGGCTTCAAGGGCAAGCTGAAACCGAACAAACGGGCGATCCGGGAAATGCTCGGCTCGATCCCGACGGCGATCCGCGGGATCAAAACCGGCAAGATGCGCTCGCTGCACAAGCTGATCCCTGGCGTCCACAAGAAGCTCCCCGACCAGGACGACGTGAAAGCGATCTACGCCCACGCCGAGGAGCACAGCGAGGAATTCAACCTCTACATCAAGGGCGAGGAGGGCGAGCTCGCCGAGGAGAACGTCGAGAAGGGCATCGAGCGCTCGACCGACCCGGACACGGCCCAGGAGGTCAAAAATGGCTGAGAACATCAAGGTCGCCTACTGGCCCGGCTGCGTCTCCCGCGGCTTCACCCCGGAGCTGCACGGCTCGATGGCGCTGGTCGCCGAGAAGCTCGGCTGGGAGCTGGTCGAACTCGACCGCGCCAACTGCTGCGGCGCCGGCGTCATTGCCGAGCACAACCAGGAGCTCGCCGACACCCTCAACGCGCGGACCTTCGCCCTGGCCCAGCAGACCGGGCTCTCGATGATGAACATCTGCTCGACCTGCCAGGGCGCGCAGTCAGAGTGCCAGCAGCGGCTCGACGCCGACTCCGCCTACCGCGCCCACATCAACGAGACGCTCTCCGGCCAGGGCCTCTCCTACGACAAGGACGCGAACGGCTTCACCAACAAAAACTTCCTCTGGCTGCTGGTCGAGGACTACGGGCTCGACCGCCTGCGCGAGCAGGTCGTGCGCCCGCTCAGCGGCCTCCGCGTCGGCCCCTTCTACGGCTGCTACATCGTGCGGCCGAAGGAACGGCTCGGCTACAACGACTACCCGGACCGCGACGTCTACCTCGAGCAGGTGATCGAGGCGCTCGGCGGCCAGGTGGTCGAGTACGACGGCGCCCGCAAGTGCTGCGGCTTCCCGGTGATCACGATGGCCCGCGAGACCTCGCTGCGCCAGGCCGGCACCCACGTCGGCGACGCGATCGACGCCGGCGCCGACTGCCTCGTCACCCCCTGCCCGCTCTGCCACCTCAACCTCGACCTGCAGCAGCCGGAGGCGGCCAAGGTCGTCAACCGCGACCTCGGCCTCGCCGTCCTCCACCTGCCGCAGCTCGTCGGCCTCGCCCTCGGCGCCGAGCCGAGCGAGCTGGGGATGGGCAAGCACATCGCCTCGACCCGCTGGGTCGAAGAGCGCCTCACCGCCGGCGCCGCGGCTTAGCCGCCGCTGAGTCCCACCCGCCGGGCCAGCCACCTCGCGCCGACGGTGTCGGTGAGGCCGTGGGCGACGATCGAAGTGATGATCGCGATCGCGGCGACGTCGAAGATCAGATCCTTGCCGTCGACGCTTGATTTGAAGACGAAGAGGGCGAAGAGCATCGAGGCGACGCCCTTGGGGCCGAACCAGGCCATGAACAGCTTCTCCGACTGCGGGATCCCGGTCCGCAGGAAGGAGAGCATCACCGCCACGGGCCGGGCGACGAGCAGGGCGAAGAGGACGAAGAGGACCAGCGGCGGCACGTCGTAGTGGAAGCCGGTGGCGTAGATGAGACCGCCGAAGACGAAGAAGGTCAGCACCTGGAGGATCGCGCTCGCGTTCTCGGCGAACTCCTCGAACCCCTGCGGCACTTCGCGCTCGCTCGCCCCCATCGCGATCCCGCAGACGAAGGCGGCGATCAGCCCGTTGCCGATCGTCACTTCGGCGAGGCCGAAGGCGAAGAGGGCGAAGCCAACCGCGTAGATCCCCTCGAAGCGGGGGGTGATGCCGCCGCTGGGCAGGACGTGGTGCAAGCGCCCCGCCCCGACGCCGAGCGCGATCCCGATCGCCGCTCCGACGGCGGCCTCGCCGACCAGCATCAGCGCTTCGGCGCCGGCGTCGCCGCCGGGCGAGGCGAGGACGAGGAAGAAGAGGACGAACGGCAGGGCCAGCCCGTCGTTGAGGCCGGACTCGAGGTTGAGCGTGTGGCGGACCTTGCTCGGGACCAGGCGCGAGGTGACGACGGCCGAGGTGACGACCGGGTCGGTGGGCGAGAGCACCGCCGCCAGCAGAAACGCCTCCGCCCAACTGAGGTCCGGGAAGAGCAGCTTGGCCGCCAGGGCCAGCAGCCCCATCGTGATCGGCATCGCGATCACCAGCGCCCGCGCGGTCGGCCCCCAGTGACTGCGCAGCAGCTCCCGCTCGACGAACATCCCGTCGGAGAAGAGGGTGAGGATCAGAGCCAGCTCGACCAGCTCCACCACCGCTTCATCGGTGGCGTCGACGTCGACCACCCCGGCGAGGGCGAGGGCGAGGCCGAGAACGACCGAAAGGACCGACGCGGAGAGAACCGTCCCCTTCATCACCCCCGAGAGGGCGGCGACGATTGCGAGGAGGCCCCCAAACAGCAGCAGGGCCTCGGCGAAGGTGATTCCCACGCTAGCTCTGGTTGCCCAGGAGACCGCGCTCGGCCAGCAGCTCCGCCACCTGGACGGCGTTGGTGGCGGCGCCCTTGCGCAGGTTGTCGCCGACGATCCAGAGGTTGAGGGTGCGCTCCTGGCTGGGGTCGCGGCGGATGCGGCCGACGAAGACGTCGTCGTCGCCGGCGGCGGCGAGGGCGGTCGGGTAGCCGCCGCTGGCGGGGTCGTCGATGACCTGGACGCCGGTCGCCTCCGCGAGCAGCTCGCGGCACTCCTCCGGCGAGAGGTCCTCGCGGGTGCGGACGTTGACGGACTCGGAGTGGCCGGCGATCACCGGCACCCGGGCGCAGGTAACGGAGATCCCGACCTCCTCGCCGAAGCCGAGGATCTTGCGGGTCTCCGCCATCACCTTGCGCTCCTCGGTCGTGTAGTCGTCGCCGTCCTTGAAGACCTCGACCTGGGGGAGGACGTTGAAGGCGATCTGGTGCGGGTAGATCTGCGGCGCCGGCGGCTCCTGGCCGTGGAGGACGGCGTGGGACTGGTCGCGCAGCTCTTCGATCGCCCGCTGGCCGGTGCCGGAGACCGCCTGGTAGGTGGAGATGACCAGGCGCTCGAGCCCGACGGCGCGGTGGATCGGCGCCAGCGCCATCATCATCACCATCGTCGTGCAGTTGGGGTTGGCGACGATGCCCTTGTGGCCCGCGGCCGCATCGGGGTTGACGCCGGCGACGACCAGCGGCACGTCCTCGTGCATGCGCCAGAAGCTGGTGTTGTCGACGACGACGGCGCCGGCCTCGACGAAGCGCGGCGCCCACTCGGAGCTGACCGAACCGCCAGCGGAGGAGAGGATCACGTCGAGGCCCTGGATCGTCTCGTCGTTCAGCGGCCGCACCTCGAGTTCGCCGCCCTGCCACTCGATCCTCTTGCCGGCCGAGCGCTCGGAGGCGAACGGGATCACCTCGGCGCTGGGGAACTGCCGTTCGGCGAGCACGTCGAGGATCGTCGAGCCGACCGCCCCGGTCGCGCCCAGTACGCCAACTTTGTAGCCGTCGCTCATCCGCGCCTCCGCGGGCTCAGCCGGCGACCGTCGGCCGGTGGCCGGGGCCGGTCGGGTCTTCGGGCTGGACGGCGTCCTCGCCGAGATCGAAGGCCTTGTGGAGGACGTTGACCGCTTCAGCGACGCGGTCGGCGGCGATGACGCACGAGATCTTGATCGGCGAGGTGGAGATCATCTCGATGTTGATCCGCTCCTCGCCGAGGACCTGGAAGACCTTGGCGGCGACGCCGGGGTGCGAGCGCATGCCGGCGCCGACGATCGAGACCTTGCCGATCTGCTCGTCGGTTAGGACCTCGAGCGAGACGTCGCCGAGGGCGGCGATCGTGTCCTTCGCGGTCGTCAGGTCGGCGCGGTCGACGGTGAAGGAGAGGTCGGCGAGCTTGTCGTCGCCCACCGGCTCGTTCTGGATGATCACGTCGACGTTGACGTTGGCGTCGGCGAGGGCGCCGAAGACGCGGCCGGCCACTCCGGGCTCGTCGCGCAGGCCGGTCAGGGTGACCCGCGCCTCGGAGTCGGAATGGGTGACTGCGGTTACGAAAGGGTTCTCCATCGTCTCTTCCTCTGAGACGACGAGGGTACCGGGACCGTCCTCGAAGCTGCTGCGGCAGTGGATCCGCACCCCGTGGTTCCGCGCGTACTCGACCGAGCGCAGCTGCAGGACCCCGGCGCCGGAGGCCGACATCTCGAGCATCTCCTCGAAGGAGACGCGGTTTAGCTTGTGGGCGTCGGGGACGATCCGCGGGTCGGCGCTGTAGACGCCGGAGACGTCGGTGTAGATCTCGCAGACGCTGGCGCGGAGCGCCGCCGCCAGCGCCACCGCAGTGGTGTCGGAGCCGCCGCGGCCGAGCGTGGTGACGTCGCGACTGTCGGTGGATACGCCCTGGAAACCGGCGACGAGGACGATCCGGTCCTGCTGCAGGGCCTCGGAGATGCGGTCGGCACGGACGTCGATGATCCGCGCCTTGGTGTGGGAGGAGTCGGTGACGATCCCGGCCTGGGAGCCGGTCAGCGAGATCGCCTCGTGTCCCATGTCGTGGATCGCCATCGCCGCCAGGGCGCATGAGATCCGCTCACCGGTCGAGAGCAGCATGTCCATCTCGCGGGCGACCGGCCGCTCGGAGATCTCGTGCGCTTGCTCGACCAGTTCGTCGGTGGTCTTGCCGCGGGCCGAGAGCACGGCGACGACGCGGTTGCCCGCCTCGCGAGCAGCGACGATCCGCCCTGCGGCGCGCTTGATCTGCTCGGCGCCGGCAACGGAAGTGCCGCCGAACTTCATCACGACGATGTCGGAACCATCCCCAGTCATGGAGAGCTGAGGATAGTCGGAGACCGCGCCAGGCAACGCCCGGCAAAAGACCTACTCGGCCGCGCCCCCGAGGTTGCCGAGCATCGCCTGTTCGGCCATCCGGATCAGCCCCAGGCCGCTGTGCGGCCGCATGTCGCTGCTCCGCACCCGCACGTGCGAGCCGTGCGGACCCACCACCTCGACGATCGTGCAGACGTCGCCGATTTCGCAGTCGTCGCCGTAGTCGTTCTCGATCGCCTCCATCTGTTCAGCCACGACCCGGCCGACCTTGCTCTGGTCAAGCGACATCTCGGACCCCTTCCTGACTGGTTGCCGTTCGAATTCGGAAGCGTTGACCATAAGTGATGAAGACCACACCTGCAGATATATCAATTCGATATATAGTGGCGATAGATGGAGCAGCTGAACGCCACCGCCTACGTGATCCTTGGCTTCGTCCGCAATGAACCGCGCTCCGGGTACGAGATCAAAGCGCTGGTCGACAACTCGACCCGGTTCTTCTGGGCGGCCAGCTACGGACAGATCTATCCCGAGCTGAAACGGCTCTCCGAAGCGGGATTGATCGCCGGCAAGGACGTCCCTACGGGGGGTCGCAAGCGGACGGTCTATGAGATCACCGCGGACGGCGAGGAGGAGCTGCGGGCCTGGTTGCGACAGCCGCCGCAGACCTTCGAGATGCGCGACGAAGGGCTGCTGAAGCTGTTCTTCGCCAACGCGCTGCCGCGCGAGGAGGCAGTAGAGATCTTGCGCTCGATGAAGGCGCAGCGGCTCGCGATCAACGAGCGGCTGCGGGCGATCGAGCAGCTGAAAGGTGAGATCGAGGACCCGTTCCCGATGATCGTCTTGCGGGGCGGGCTCGAGTTCACGGAATGGTTCGCCGAATGGTGCGAGCGGATGGAGGCGCAGCTCCTCGATGCCGCTCTCGAGGAAAGGAGCAAGTGATGTTCGACTCCCTGGCAAGGCTCGCGAACAGCAGGGCCAAGCGGATCGGCCTGCTGGCGATCGTCTTCTTCCTGGTTGCCGGCGCGGTCGGCGGCTCGGTCGCCGACCGGCTCGACCCCTACGGCGCCGACGACCCCGATACGGAGACGGTGCAGGCGCAGGAACGGCTCGAGGACGCCGGGCTGCGGGTGCCGGCGGTGATCGCCGTGGTCGAAGACGCTCCCGTCGCGAACCCCGCGACCAAGCAGCGCGTCGTCGCGCTCGAACGCGAGATCCGGCAACGCTCCGACGTCGCCTCGGTCAGCGGCTACTACGGCACTCGCTCCCCCGCCTTCGTCTCCCGCGACGGCGACGCCACCTACTTCGCGGTGGCGCTGAAGGCGACCGAAGACAAGGAGCTGCAGGAAGTGGGCGCCGACATCGCCGAGGAGCTCGCCGAGGAGCCCGGGGTCGTGGTCGGCGGCTTCGCGGTGGCCCAGGAGCAGGTCAACTCACAGGTCGAGGAAGATTTGAAAAAGGCCGAGATGCTCGCCTTCCCGCTGCTCTTCCTGCTCTCGTTCTGGTTCTTCCGCAGCGGCGTCGCCGCCCTTCTGCCGCCGCTGATCGGAGCCTTCGCGATCGTCGGCACCTTCCTCGTCCTGCGGCTGGCGAGCGAATTCGTCTCGGTATCGATCTTCGCCCTCAACCTCACCACCGGGCTCGGGCTCGGGCTGGCGATCGACTACAGCCTCTTCGTCGTCTCGCGCTACCGCGAGGAGATCGCCAAAAGTGGTCCCGGACTCGAGGCCCTGACGGCGACCATGCGCACCGCCGGACGCACGGTGCTGTTCTCGTC
>DATLQI010000005.1:0-36803 GCA_035535295.1 Solirubrobacterales bacterium | reverse complement strand
GCCGTCGTCGGCGATCTTCACCTCGCAGCCGGGGAACGGCTTGCCAATGGTCCCGAACTTGAACTCGTCCGGCCGCGCGATCGTGGCCGCGGTGGAGGTCTCCGTCATTCCCCAGCCCTCGAGCACCAGCACGCCCGCGGCGTCGAAGAAGCGGAGGATCTCCGGGTTGATCGGGGCCGCGCCGGAGACGGCGAGGCGGATGCGGCCGCCAAAGAGGCCACGGATTTTCGACAGCACTTTCTTATCCGCGAAGTCGTACTGGCGCTGCCGCAGGAAGCCGGGCTTGCGGCCGGCCCGTTCGGCCGCGCGCATCTTCTCGCCGACCCCGATCGCCCAGTTGAAGATCGCCTTTTTGGCCCCGCCCTCTTTCTCGATCGCGCTGGTCGCGGCGGTGTAGATCTTCTCGAAGATCCGCGGCACCGAGGGAAAGTAGGTCGGTTTCAGTTCGGCCAGGTTCGGGAGGATCTTCAGCGGGTCGCGCTCCCAGTAGGCGAGCGTGGTGCCGAGATCGAAGGTGCCGAACTGGATCAGCAGGGCGAAGGAGTGGGCGAGGGGCAGGTAAAGGTAGGCGAGGTCTTCGTCCTCGATGACGCTGACTCCGTTGACCATGTCCAGCATCGACCGGTAGTTGCCGTGGCTGATGATGCAGCCCTTCGGCGGCCCGGTGGTGCCCGAGGTGTAGATGAAGGTGCAGATGTCCTCCGGCGTGACGGCTTCGTAGAGCGTCGCCCAGGTGGCGTCGTCGCCACCGGCGCCTTTGGCGGCAAGGTCCTCCATCGAGATCGCGTCCTCGGCGCTGCCGGTCATCAGCACGATCTGCTCCAGCTTCGGCAGCTGGTCGCGGACCTGGCGCACCTTCTCCAACTGTTCGGCGTCCTCGACCACGACCACCTTCGAGTCCGAGTTGTCGAGGACGTAACGGCACTCCTCGGGCGAGTTCGTCTGGTAGATCGGGACGACGGTGGCGCCGATCGAGAGCGCCGCGAAGTCGAAATAGGTCCACTCGGCCCGGGTGTTGCCGAGGATCGAGACCCGGTCGCCCTTCTCGACTCCGAGGGTGACGAGCCCGAAGGCGAGGGGTCGGACGATCTCCCGCACGTCCTCAAAGGTCTTGCTCACCCACTGGTCGCCCTCCTTGTAGCGGACGGCGACCTTGGGGCCGTACTGCTCGGCCGCGCGCGGCAGCAGGTCGGCGACGGTCTTCGAGTTGGTGCCTCTCCCCGACATCTGCCGGGGGAGTCTAGTTCAGCGCTGCGTCTGGCGGGAAGCCTGCCGCGAGCCGCTGGCGCTGAGGCTGCGCATCGAAACTTCGAACAACGTCCTGTCGATCCGGCCGTGGTAGATCGGGACCCCCATCTGGACGCATTTCCCGATCACCTCCTGTCGCTCCATGTGCAGCTGGTCGGCGAGCTCGGCAGGCGTCAGGTGATGGGCCATCGATGACCTCCAGGTCGTTGAAAATGGGTAGCACCATGTGTACCGCGCCGGCCGGATGGCGTCAACGGGATAATGGGGTCAGTGTCCTCTGAAGTCGCCGTAAAGCCGCTGCCTCGGCGGGGCAGGCTCTGGGTCATCGCCGTGCTGGCGCTGGGCCTGTTCGCGCTCGGCTATACGATCGTCGAGACGTCGACGCAGGAGGCGGACGATTCCGTCGTCCGCCTCGACGGGATCGAAGACGCCCAGCGCCTCTTCGGCGGCATCCCCCAGGAAGGCGACCGCCTCGGGTCCGACGACGCCCCGGTGGCGATCCAGGTCTTCAATGACATCCAGTGCGACGACTGCCGCGACGACTTCCTCGCGACGGTCCCCCAGCTGACCGAACGCTACGTGCGGCCGGGCGACGTGAAGCTGCTCTGGCGCCACTACTCGAACAGCGTCAATCCGGAGCAGCTCGGCTTCTATGGCGCCGAGGCGGCCGCCGAACAGAACTACGGCTGGCAGTACATCTACCTCTTCTTCCGCAACCAGGACGAAGCCGAACGGGTCGGGATCGACGACGAGTACCTGGCCACGGTCGCCGGCGGCGCCCAGGAACTCGACATCGAAGAATGGGAAGCCGACCTCGAGGAGAACGGCCAGAAGGGCGGCCCGATCGAGCAGCGGCTGGAAAGCGACGAGGAGTTGGGCCGTGAGCTCGAAATCCGCACCGGCCAGGGGATGGTCCTCACCGGCCCGAACGGGACCGTGACGCTGCAGGAAGGCCCGTCGCTGGCCGAGGTCGAAGCGGCGATCGCCGAAGTGGCGGCGTAGCCGCGCTTTTACGCGACGCGGCGCAGACGCGCCCGCGGCGCGATCACTTCCCGCCACTCTGAGTCGACGATGTGAGCGGGGGCGGTGGTGGCGAGGAAGTCGCCGAGGATCGCGGCCAGCCCCTCCGGGTCTTCGAGGTTGGGGAAGTGGGCGGCGCGGGGGAGGGTCTCGAAGCGGCAGTTGGGGATCGAGCGCTCGGCTTCGAGTCCGTGCTCTAGGGGAATCGTGCGGTCGCGCTCGCCCCAGACGATCAGCGTCGGCATCTCCTTCAGCAGGTAGAGGCGGTCGCTGGCGCTGACCTTCTGGCCCTGGACGTCGATTACCGAGCGCAGCGTCTGCAGGAAGGCGCGCCGGGAGCCGGGCTCCTGCAGCGGCCCCAGCGCCCGGGCCACCGCCTGCAGGTAGACGCCGGTGGAGTTGCCACGCTCGCGCAGTTTCGCGCCGGTCGCCGCCAGCGCCCCAACCAGGCGCGGCCGCGTCGCCAGCCGCAGCAGCGCCGCCGAGCCGGGCAGCGCCGCCCCGCGCAGCAGCGGGCTGACGTCGTGCCCGAGGCCGCCGCTGGAGATCAGCACCAACCGCTCGGTGCGCTGGGGGAATTGGTAGAAGAACTGCATCGCGACGCCGCCGCCGAGCGAGTGCCCGACGATCGTCGCCCGCTCGACCCCGATCGTCGTCAGCAGGTCGCGGATGCTCGCCGCGTGCGCCCCCAGCGAGTAGTCCCCCCGCGGCGTCGCCGCGTCCCCGTGCCCGATCAAGTCCGGCGCGATCACCCGGTAGTTCGCCGCCAGCCGCTGCGCCACCGCCTCCCAATGCCGTGAGGAATTGATCATCCCGTGGATCAGGACCACGTTCGGCCCGCTGCCGACGGTCCGGTAGACCGCGCGGTGCCCATGCAGGTTCGCCTCATGGACCTCGAAGGCCGGAGCGGGTGGCATGGGAAGACACTAGCGAGGGTGGCCGCCGTGGTTCTTGCGGAATCGCCGGCATTTGCTGATAGAAGTTTGCCCATGCCAGCCTGGGTCTGGATCCTCCTGGCCTTGAGTGCCCTCGGCTTCGTTCTCTGGGTACTCGACGACAGGATGGGACTGGACTTGACCGAGAGATTCGGGAAGGCCCTCGCGATCTTGCTCATCCTGGCCGTACTCGCTGTCCTCCTGCTCAGCTTTCTGAGCGCGGAATGGGAGTGAGTCGAGCGACGTTGTTATCGGGGCGCCCGGATTTGAACCGGGGACCTCACCGACCCGAACGGTGCGCGCTACCAGGCTGCGCCACGCCCCGAGAGGGGTGATTATCTCAGAAGCGGGGAAGCGGCAGCCGGGGAGGCGGCGGCGCTACTTTGGGCGGGAGAGCGGTTCCAAGCGATGACGATGGCGCGCAGGCTGATCCCGACCCTTCTTTTGGCGCTGCTGGCGGTGTGGCCGGCCGGCGCTGCCGGATACCTGCCGCCGGGCTTCATCGGCGTCTCGCCGCAGAACTCGGGGACGGCCAAGGACTACCGGCTGATGCGCGAAGCGGGGGTGTACAGCGTTCGCATGCCGCTCAACTGGAGCTCGGTCGAGCCGGAGAACCCGGCCTTCTCCGAACGCGACTGGGAAGGCTTCGACCACGAGGTGCGGTTGGCGGCGCGGGAAGGAATCGAGATCTTCCCCTTCGTCGCCAGCTCGCCCGAATGGGTCGCCGCGCGGGGGACCGACATCCCGGTCGCCAACGCCTGGCAGCGCCGTGCCTGGGCCTCGTTCGTGCGGGCGGTGGTGCGGCGCTACGGGCCGGAAGGCTCCTTCTGGCGCGAAGAAGCCGAAGAAGAGGAACTGCCCTACCTGCCGATGCGCCGCTGGGAGATCTGGAACGAGGAGAACATCGTCTCCTTCGCTTCCCATCCCGAACCGAAGCGCTTCGCGGTCCTGATGCGGATCGCCGGGCGGATCATCCACCGGGAAGCGCCGGGCTCGAAGGCGATCGTCGGCGGCCTCTTCGGGCGGCCGCTGCAGATCCCGCCCAACGTTGCCTCGGGCGACTTCCTCTCCCGCCTCTACCGCGCCCGGCCGATCAAGCGCTATTTCGACGGCGTCGCCCTCCATCCCTACGTCGCCGACGCCCGGGCGATGGGCGCGCAACTGACCAACCTGCGGCGGATCATGCGTCGACACAACGACGGCGCCACGCCGCTCTACGTGACCGAGCTGGGCTGGGGCTCGCAGAGCGGGCCGACCCGCTGGCAGCGTGGCCTCTGGGGCCAGGCCTACCAGCTCTCGAAGGCCTTCGCGATGCTCTCCGCCAATCGCGACCGCTGGAAGGTCCGCGGCGCCTGGTGGTTCACCTGGACCGACGAGGGCGGCAACTGCAGCTTCTGCCGCTCGGCTGGCCTGCTCACCGGCAAGCGGGAGGGGAAGCCCGCTTGGTACCGGTTCAACGAATGGACCGGCGGCGACGCCGCCACGGTGCCGCGGATCGGCGGCGACCGCAACCCCGTCGATGAAGCCGAAACGCCCCCGCGGGGCGAAGAAGGCATCGCGGAATAGTTAGGCTCCGACTCGAACTTCCAATCGAGATAAAGGAGTTGCGATGGCTTTCTCCGTACCGGACCTGCCGTACCCCTACGACGCGCTCGAGCCTCACATCGACGAGGAAACGATGCGCATCCACCACGACAAACACCACCAGGCCTACGTCGACAAAGCCAACGCCGCCCTCGAGGGCACCGAGTGGGCCGACCGCGACGTCGAGGACGTCCTCCGCAACCTCTCGGCCCTGCCGGGCGACAAGCAGGCGGCGGTCCGCAACAACGCCGGTGGCCACTACAACCACACCCTCTTCTGGCAGATGATGAGCCCCGACGGCGGCGGTGAGCCGGGCGGTGAGCTGGGCTCGGCGATCGGTGACACCTTTGGCTCCTTCGACTCCTTCAAAGAGGAGTTCAAAAACGCCGGCATCGCCCGTTTCGGCTCCGGTTGGGCCTGGCTGGTCAAAGACTCGAGCGGCCTCGCCGTGGTCTCGACGCCGAATCAGGACTCGCCGATCTCCGACGGCACCACGCCGCTGCTCGGCGTCGACGTCTGGGAGCACGCCTACTACCTGAAGTACCAGAACAAGCGCCCGGAATACCTCGACGCCTTCTGGAACATCGTCAACTGGGACTACGTCGCGGAGAGGTTCGCCTCGTAGGTCCGCTGCTCCGAGGCTGCGGGGACCTGCTCCATCGCGTGCTCGGCGAGTGCGGTGATCGTCAGGCTGGGGTTGACGCCGACGTTCGCCGGCACCGCCGAGCCGTCGCAGACGAGCAGGTTCTCGTAGCCGAAGACCCGCTGGTTGGCGTCGACGACGCCGTCCTCGGGTCCGTGTCCGATCACCGCCCCGCCGAGGATGTGGGCGGTGGTCGGCACGTTCAGCAGCGCCTCGGTCATCGAGCTCTGGGCGACGCCGCCGGTGCGCTCGGCCAGCCATTCGGCGGCCTCGTTGGCGACCGGGATGAAGGTCGGGTTCGGTTTCTCCGGGTCCTGTTCGGTCTGCAGCCAGACGTTGCCCGACCGTTTCAGCCTCGGGCGCAGGGCGATCGCGTTGTCGAGCGTCTGCATCACCAGGAGGATGATCGTCCGCCGCGACCAGTTCTTCGGGTAGATCACCTTGGCGAAGCGGACCGGGTGGCGGAACATCTGCCCGAGCAGCTTCAGCGGCCGGGTGACGCGGGTGCCGTCGCCGACCAGCAGCGTGTAGAGGAGGCTCATCGAGTCGCCCGCCTTGCCGTAGCTGACGGTCTCGATATGGGTGTCGGCGTCGGGGTAGATGCTGCCGCTGATCGCCACCCGCTTGGTCAGGTCTTCGGGGTAGTCCTCGGGGACGGTGACGGCGAGGATCATCTCGCTGTTGGTCCGGACCAGCTCGCCGAGGCGCTCGGAGACGCGGGGGAGGGCGTTGTTCAACCGGCAGCGCTGCAGCAGCTTGTTGGTGCCGAGGGCGCCGGCGGCGACCACTACCCCGCGCGCCCGCAGGGTGCGCTTGCCGCGGCCGGGGATCATCCCCGAGCGCTCGCTGCTGACCGTGTAGCCGTCGCTGCCGTCGTAGGCGCCGATCGGGCGGATCTCGGTCACGGTGCGATCGGGGATCACCTCGACCCCGCGCTGTTCGGCCAGGTAGAGGTAGTTCTTGACCAGCGTGTTCTTGGCCCCGACCGGGCAGCCGACCATGCAGCGGGCACAGAGGGTGCAGCCGGTGCGGTCGGGCCCTTCGCCGCCGAAGAAGGGGTCGGGGACGGTCTTCCCGGACTCGCCGAAGTAGATCCCCACCGGGGTCTTCTGGTAGGTGTCGCCGACCCCGATCTGCTCGCCGTACTCGCGCAGGAGGTCGTCGGCGGCGTCGTCGGTCTCGACGTTGACGACGCCGAGCATCCGCTGCGCTTCGGTGTAGTGGGGGGCGAGCTCGCTCTCCCAGTCGGCCAGGTCGGCCCACTGCGGATCCTTGAAGAACTTCGACGGCGGTTTGTAGAGCGTGTTGGCGTAGCCGAGGCTGCCGCCGCCGACGCCGCTGCCGCTGACCACGGAGACGTCCTTGAAGGTCGAGAGGCGGAAGATTCCGCGAAGGCCCAGCCGCGGGGCCCAGAAGTAGCGCCGCAGGTCCCAAGTCGACTTCGGGAAGTCCTTGTCCGTGAAGCGCTTGCCGCACTCCAGGACGGCGACCTTGTAGCCCTTTTCGGCCAGGCGCAGGGCCGACACCGACCCCCCGAACCCGGAGCCGACGACGATCCAGTCGTAGTCGTACTGGCTCATCGGCCCAACCTCATCGGCGGCCTAGGCCTCGCCGGGCTCGAGCGGGCGGAAGTCGGTCGTGCGGGCGCCGCAGACCGGGCAGAACCAGTCTCTGGGGATGTCCTCGAAGGCGGTTCCCGGCGGGATCCCGCCGTCCGGATCGCCGATCGCCGGGTCGTATATGAACCCGCAGCTGTCGCAGATCCAGAGCGTCGCGTCTTTGGTCTCAGTGGTCATCGACATGAATCTTAGAGATCCTGGCTGGATGGCCAGTTGGTTAATGGGTCATTTGCCAAAGCTGACCTGCGGTGCGTTGCGCTCGCTCGCGTCCTCGATCTCGAAGTACTCGCGCTCGGTGAAGCCGCCCTGGTTGGCGATGATCGAGCCCGGGAACTGCTGGATGTCCGTGTTGTAGGACTGGACGTTGGAGTTGTAGATCCGGCGCGAGGCCTGGATCTCGTCCTCCAGCTCGGAGAGGTTGCGGCTCAGCTGCTGGAAGTTCTCGGTCGCCCGCAGGGTCGGGTAGTTCTCGGCCACCGCTTTGACGTCGGCCAGGGCCTGGGTCAGCTGCTGCTCGGCTTTGGCGGTCTCCTCGACCCCTTGCGCCTGCATCGCCGCGGCCCGCGCCTGGGTCGTTTTCTCGAAGGTCGCGCTCTCGTGCTCGGCGTAGCCTTTGACCGTCTCGACCAGGTTGGGGACGAGGTCGTGGCGCCGTTTCAGCTGCACGTCGATGCCGCTCCAGGACTCGTCGACGCGGTTGCGCGAGGCGATGATCGAGTTGCGCTTCGCGATGTAGTAGAGGACCGCGAGGATGAGGATCGCGACGACGACGATGATGGCGATGGTCATTGGGGCTCCTGTTGTCGAACCGGGGTCAGTCGCATCCTAACTGCGTAGGATCGCGGCGTGGGCGCGAAGACCGAAGCGGGGGAATGGGCCGAGACGGTGCGCCGCTACGGCGAGCGCAACGGGCTCAACTACGAGCCGGTCGGCGGGATCAACCCGAAAGACGGGCCGGTGGCGCTCTGCGTCGGCGGCGTCAACCGCCTCACCGGGCAGCTCGCCGAGGCTTTCTGGGGGGCATCCTGCGACGCCGACGAAAAGGAGGTCGGCGGCTTCTTCAGCAAGGCGGTGCTGCCGACCGCGATCCTCGCCAAGTCCCACCTGCCCGACCTGGCGCAGGTGGTGCCGGCCTTCAACGTCGAGTCGATCGAGCGGCACGAGGTGGTGACGCAGCGCTTCCAGCGCAAGGTCGAGTTCGAGTCGATCGACTTCAACCGGCGCTTCCTGGCGACGGTCCCGAGCGAGTACGACCCGGTCCAGCTGCGAGAGCTCTTTAGTCCCGGGTTCCTCAGCTGGGTGACGACGATGGAGGGGGAGATCGACTTCGGCGTCAACGACCGCCAGCTCTGGTTCCTCTGGCGACTGCGCGAGCGCAGCGAGGCGGAGCTGAAAGCGGCGCTGAAGAACGCCGGGCAGCTGTTCCGGCGGCTGCAGTCGGAGATGGACGAGAGCGGCATCCACACCTACCCGCCCGGCCCCTGGCACGCCGGCCTGGAGCCGTTCCCGCAGCCTCAGGCCGGATAGTCCGGGTCGCCGGGGAGGACGACGCGCAGTTCCGCGCCGTCTTCGGCGATGACGACGGGGAGGATCGGCTCCAGCGTGCGCTCGCGGTAGGCCGTCATCGCCTCGTCTGAAGTGCGGAACTCGGCCAGCCAGCGCAGCTGCGTCTGGGTGGGGAAGGAGAGGACGAGCTCGCCGGCCTCCTGGGCGGCAAGCGCGGCGGCGGGCTCGAACCAGCGCGCCTCGGTGGTCTCGACACCGTCCGGTTTCGGTGGCGTGTGGGCGGGAGCGAGGGCGAGGAAGAACCAGGCGTCGAAGCGGGTCGCGATCACCTCCGGGGTGATCCAGCGGCTGAAGGGGACGAGCTCCTCGCCGGCGTCGAGCTCGATTCCCGCCTCCTCGGCCAGCTCTCGCAGGGCGCAGGCGCGCAGACCAGCTTCCTCGGCACCGTCGGCTGGGTCGAGCGAGCCGCCCGGGAAGACCCAGACGCCGGGCATGAACTTCGCCTCCTCGCTGCGCCGCAGCATCAGCACCTCGAGCGCGCGCTGCGAGTGCTTGCCGCCACGCCGCAGCAGCACGACCGAGGCGGCCGGCCGGGGCGTCGAGGGCGGCCCGAAGTTGGGCATCTCCGCCGGTCCCCGTCGCCGCTCCTCCATGCGGAGCAGCGTAACCCTCAGCTGAGGACGCGGCGGCGCTCGCGGCGAACCCAGGCGCGGTGGGTGAGCCAGGCGAGCAGGGCGATGATGGCGATCGGGCCGAGGATCGCCAGGGCGACGACGGCGACCGCGGCGGCGACGGCGAGAATGTGGCCGGCATCTCCGAGGGCATCGTCGATGCCCCAGGCGCCTCCGCCCGAGGAGTCCTCAGAGGCGCCGGTCTCAATCCGGACCAGCACCCGCGAGTAGTCGGCGCGGCGCTCGAGGTCTTGCAACTGCGCCCGCAGCCGGGCCCGGTGCCGCCGCTCCGCTGCCAACTCGCCTTCGACCGCTTCGCGCTCGGATTCGGTTTCCGCCGCTTCCAGCTGGGCGAGGAGGCTGTCGATCCGCGCCATCGAGTCCTGCAGCAGCTCACCGGTCTGGACCGTGGGGGCGGTGATGTCGTCGGTCGCCTCGTGCCGCGAGCGCACCTCGTCGATCCCCGAGAGCGCCGCCAGCGCGTCGCCGAGCTTGGCGCTCGGGATCAGCAGCTCGAAGCGGGCCCCGGCGACGCCGGCTTCGCCCTCGCGGGTGGAGGAGCGGATGACGATGCCGTCGTGGGCGTGTACCGCTTCGAAGACCTTGCTGGCGTCGTCGGCGACATCGGCCGGCTCGGCGCCGAGGACGAGCTCGGCGGAGCGTTCGACGGCGCGGTTATGGACGCCCGGCTTCGCGGTCAAGCTGAGCCTTTGGGCCGGCAAGGAGGATTCGGCTTCCGCAGTCCCGCCTGCGGCAGTCGAGGCCGACCCTCCGGCTTCCGAAGCGGCTTCCTCTGCTGCGCCCGCGGAGTAGCTGGGCGTCTTCGCGGTGGGCTCCTGCTTCGGGGCTGCCTGGAAATCCCCGTTCAGGCTCAACATGCCGCTCGAATCCGAGCTGCTGCCGGAGTTACTCGAGGCGACGAACGCGGTGACGATCGCGATCAGGATTACGGCCACGCCACCTGCCGGGATCAGCATCCGCCGCGGTTGCACCGCACGCAGTCGCTCGAACGGGGCCCATCTCCGGTGCGAGCGCCGCGGGAAGCCCGCGGCGGCGAGCTCGTCGAGCTCGGCGGCGAACTCGGGCCGCGGCGCCGGGCGCAGCGCGCGGAGGTCGGCGGCCAACTGATCGTCCCTAGGCGTTTCCATCGCAGGCCTCCCTCAGCTTGGTCATCGCTCGGTGCAATTTGGTCCCGGCGTTCGACTCGCTGACGCCGAGGACGCGGGCGATCTCGCGGTTTTCGAGCCCGGCGAAGAACTTGAGCGCGATCAGCTCGCGCTCGCGCGGCGCCAGCCGCGCCAAGGCGGCAGAGACGGCGAGGTGCCGCTCGCTGTGCTCGACGCCCTCGTAAGGGCCGAAGCTGTCGAGGTCCGCCGGCTCGGCGGCCAGCTCTGCCTGCCGCCCCCGCTGCCGCAGCTCGTCGAGGGCGGCGTTGCGGGCGATCCCGAACAGCCACGCCCGCTGCTCGCCCCGCTCCGGATCGAAGCGGTTGCGCTTGCGGTAGGCGCGCTCGAAGGCGGCGGCGGTGACTTCCTCAGCCGCCGGCGCGTCGCGCAGCAGGCTGGCCACGTAGGCGTAGACGTCGTCGCGGCAGGACCGGTAGAGCCGGTCGAAGGCGAGGTCCGCGGCTCGCGGCGCGTCCTTTGCCTCGGCGACAAGTGCCTGCTCCATGTCCCTACTACGGGGGACTCTGGGATCCGTCACACGGGGAGTATCGACTCGGCCACCGCGGCGTGAATCGAGTCGCGCGCGATCGCCACCAGCTCGCGCAGCTCCTCCGCGGAGATCGAGAGCGGGGGCATCAGGACCACCGTGTTGCCGAGCGGGCGGATGAAGGCGCCGCGCCTGCGCGCCTCGATCGTCACCCGGTGGCCCATCCGCAGCGAATCGTCGTGGTCGCCGAGGTCGATGCCGACCATGAAGCCCTTTTGGCGCACCTCCGCTACCTCGTCCATCGCCGCCACCTCCGCCAGCAGCTCTTCCAGCAGCGCGATCTTCGGCTGCAGCCGCTCCAGCGTCCGCTCCCGCTCGAAGACGTCGAGGTTGGCCAGCGCCGCAGCGCAGGCGAGCGGATTGCCGGTGTAGGTGTGGCCGTGGAAGAAGGTCTTGAACTCCTCGTAGCTGCCAAGGAACCCCTCGTAGATCTCCTCGGTGGTCAGCGTCGCCGCCAGCGGCAGGTAGCCGCCGGTGATCCCCTTCGCCAGGCACATCAGGTCCGGCGCCACGCCTTCCTGCTCGCAGGCGAACATCGTTCCGGTGCGGCCGAACCCGGTGGCGACCTCGTCGCAGACGAGCAGGACGCCGAAGCGGTCGCAGAGCTCCCGCGCCGCGCGCAGGTAGCCGCGCGGCTGGACGAGGATCCCCGCCGCCCCCTGGACCAGGGGCTCGACGACGACCGCCGCCACCTCCTCGCCGTGCGCCGCCAGCACCCGCTCGAGGTCGGCGGCGTCGCCCGGCTCGGCGACGTGGGTCTCGAACAGGAGCGGCCGGTAGGTCGAGTGGAAGAGGTCGATGCCGCCGACCGAGACCGAACCGATCGTGTCGCCGTGGTAGGCCTCGCGCAGGCGCGCGAACTTGGTCCGCTGGGCGTGCTCGCCGCCGCGCTGCTGCTGGTACTGGAAGGCGATCTTCAGCGCGATCTCCGCCGCCGTCGAGCCGGAGTCCGAGTAGAAGACGCGGGAGAGCCCGTCTGGCGCGATCGCCGTCAGCCGCGCCGCCAGCTCGGTCGCGCCCGGGTGGCTAAGCCCCAGCATCGTCGTGTGGGCGACGCGGTCGAGCTGCTCGCGCACGGCAGCGTCGATTACCGGGTGGCGGTGGCCGTGGACGTTGCACCAGAGCGCCGCCGTCCCATCCAGATAGCGCCGGCCCTCGGTGTCGAAGAGATAGGACCCCTCGCCGCGCTCGATCACCAGCGGCTCTTCCTCGCTCCACCCCTGCTGCTGGGTGAAGGGGTGCCAGACGTGGTCGCGATCGAGCTGCGCGTAGTCCGACGGCATGGGCGGACGTTAGCCCCGGCAGCGGCGGCAGCTATGAGTGATATGCATCACTCGAACAAATATTGCCCTTTGAAAAGGTTGCGCGTATGCAACTATTGTTGGGATGCATGCAACGGACGTGAAGGCGATCGAGGAGGCCACTCGCAAAGAGGTCGGCCCGGTGGAGAAGGACACCGCCGCGCGGCTGACCGCGTTGATGCACCACGTTTTCCTCTACGACCGCGGCAATCAGCTGCGGGTGATCGAGGAGACCGGGCTCTCGATAACCCAGTGCAAGGTCCTGCTGGAGCTCGGCGGCCTTGGTCACGGGGCGCAGGCATGGCAGGTCTCCGACCTCGCTGAGCTCTTCGGCGTCTCGGTCCCGGCGATGAGCCGGGCGGTCGACGCTCTCGTCAAGGCGAAGCTGGCGACCCGGGTCGAGGACCCGGACGATCGCCGGGTGCGCCGGGTGAAGATCACCGCCAAGGGCAAGAGCCTGGTCGCCACCATCGTCACCGTCCGCATGAGCGGCATCGAATCTTTCGTGGGCACCCTCAGCGCCGCCCAGCGCCGCAAGCTCGACGCCGCCGTCGAGTCGCTGCTGGACCGGGAGGACCTCGCCCAGACCTACCAGCACCTGAAGGGAAGTGAGCGCGCTTGACCCGTTACCGCCACCTGATCACCGACGACAACCGCAAGTGGTGGACGCTCGGAGCGATGTGCTTCGCGCTGTTCATGATCATGCTCGACAACACGATCGTCAACGTCGCCCTGCCGTCGATCCAGCAGGACCTCGGCGCCTCGATCAGCGGTCTCGAGTGGACGATCAACGGCTACACGCTCTCCTTCGCGGTGCTGCTGGCGACGGGCGGCCGGCTCGGCGACATCTTCGGCCGGCGCAGGATGTTCCTCGCCGGCGTCGTCATCTTCGCCCTCTCCTCGGCGACGGCCGGGTTCGCGCCCGACGAGACCGCGCTGGTCCTCAGCCGCGTCGTCCAGGGCGTCGGCGCGGCGCTGATGATGCCGGGGACGCTCTCGATCATCACCGACGCCTTCCCCGCCCACGAGCGCGGCAAGGCGATGGGCACCTGGGCTGGCGTCTCGGCCCTGGCGCTGGCGGTCGGGCCGGTCCTCGGCGGTTTCCTCACCGAGCACGTCAGCTGGCGGGCGATCTTCTACGTCAACATCCCGGTCGCGATCGGGGCGGTGATCGCGACCCTGTTCGCCGTGCGCGAGTCGCGCGACACCTCGGTCGGCCGCGAGGTCGACTACGCCGGCGTCGCGGTGCTGACCGTCGGCCTGACCGCGCTCGTCCTCGCCCTGGTCGAGGGCAACAGCTGGGGCTGGGGATCGCCGGAAATCATCGGCCTGCTCGCCCTCGCCGCGCTGGCGCTGCCTGCCTTCGTCTTCGTCGAGAACCGGGTCAAGGCGCCGATGGTCCAGTTCGACCTGCTCAGCGACCGCAACTTCCTCGCCGCGGTCTGCGTGGCGATGATCATCAGCTTCGGGATGTTGGGCGTCTTCTTCTTCCTCGCCCTCTACATGCAGGACATCCTCAACTACTCGCCGCTGGAGGCGGGGGTACGGTTCCTGCCCTCGACCCTGATGATCGTCGGGGTGGCGCCGGTCGCGGGACGCCTCTCCGACCGCTACGGGCCGCGCTGGCTGATCGCGATCGGCCTGACGATCGTCGCCGCCTCGCTGTTCAGCTTCAGCCGCATCGCGGTCGACTCCACTTACCTTGACCTGCTGCCCGGGTTCATGCTGCTCGGCATCGGCATCGCGATGACGATGTCGCCGATGACCAGCGCCGCGATGAACGCGGTGCCGGTGCAGAAAGCCGGGATCGCCTCCGGGGTGCTCTCGATGTTCCGCATGGTCGGCGGCACCCTCGGCATCGCCGTCACCGGCGCGATCTTCCAGGGCCTGGTCAGCTCCAAGCTGGACTCGCTCCTGGGGGGGACCGGGGTGACCGAGGCGCAGCGGCAGTCGATCTCCGACCAGCTCGGCGGCGGCACGGTGCCTCACGTCCAAGGCCTGGGCGCCGCGCAGGTGAAAGAGGTCGCGGCGGCGGGCAACGAAGCCTTCGTCTACGCGCTCAGTCACGCGATGACCGTCTCCGGCTTCGTCGCCCTGCTGGGAGCGGTGATCGGGGCGACCGCGATCCGCTCCAAGGCGAAGACGTCGACCAGCTCCCAGGTGGCGATGGCGGAGGCATAGGCTGCCGCCTCGATGCTGATCCTGCTTCCGCCTTCGGAAGGGAAGGCCAGACCCGACACGAGTGAGCCGATGGACCTCGGCTCACTCGTTTTTGCGAAGGAGCTAGGTGAGCGGCGAGAGCAGCTGCTCGACGCCTTCGATCCGAATCTGGGGAAGGCACCCGCTGCGCCGGCATCTGAGGTCTATACGGGTGTGCTGTATGGGCGCCTGGAGTTGCCGAAGCTCTCACAGAGGGCACGGGGGCGAGTGCTGATCGCCAGTGCGCTCTGGGGATTCGTGCGGCCGGACGATCGGATCCCCTATTACAAGTTCCCGCCGAAGACGAAGTTGGAGGGGATCGGGGCGCCGGCTGCCTACTGGCGGCCGGCGCTGGCCGAGGCGCTGTTCGACGAAGAGGGTGAGCTGATCGTCGACATGCGCTCCGGCGCCTACACCTCCTTCTGGAAGCCGAAGCAGGCGACGCTGTTGGCGGTGCGGGCGTTCACCGAGCAGGACGGCGAGCCCAAGGCCGTGTCGCACATGGCGAAGGCGGTGCGCGGCGACGTCGCGCGAGTGCTGCTGCAGGCGAAGAAGGCGCCGAAGGACCCGGACGAGGCGACGCGTGTTGCCGAGTCCGCCGGCTTCACCGTCGAGCTCAACGACGGCAACCTCGACGTGATCGTCTAACCACTCGCTGACGGGACGAAAGTACCCCTATATGGAGGGAAATCGTCCCGTCGGCAGATGGAGTGGCGGCCAGCTTGAAATGTCGGCGAGGTTGATGGGAGGGAGGGTGAGGACCTCCACGTTTCCCAGGGTGGCGATCGTCTCGCGGTTGGAGGACTCGATCTCCGTTGGCTGTTCAGGCCAGGGGGTGAGGACGACAGCAGTGACCTCGAGCCCTGCAGCGCGAGCGGCTTCGAGCGTCAGCAGGGTGTGGTTGATCGTTCCCAGGCCGGGGCTGGCGACGACGACCACGGGATAGCTGAGGTCGGCGGCGAGGTCCCGGACCAGGTAGCCAGGGGAGAGGGGGACAAGGAGGCCGCCGACGCCCTCGCAGACGATCGCGTCAGCCCCCTCGGCTGCAGCCGCCGCCGCTTGGCGCAACCGCTCGGGGTCGATCTCCTCGCCGGCCAGCTCGGCGGCGAGGTGGGGCGAGGCGGGCGGGCCGTAGCGGTAGGGGGCGATCTCCTCGTCGCTCTGGCCCGAGCCCGAGGCGCGCCGCAGCAGCGCGTGGTCGGTCTCCACCCCTTCGTCGAGGCCGGTGACGGCCGGCTTGAAGACCCCCACGCGCTTGCCTTCCGCGGCGAGCGTGCGGGCGATGACCGCGGCGACGACGGTCTTGCCGACCTCGGTGCCGGTGCCGGCGACGAAGACTCCGTGCGTCACGGCGCCTCGCTACGCGGCCAGCGCCCGCGACCGGATCAGGCCCACCGCTTGGGCGGCGGCGGCGACTTTGGCCGCTGCCTGAACGAGCTCGTCCCGCCGATGCGTCGCCATCACCGTGAAGCGCAGCCGTGAGGAGCCGTCGGGCACGGTCGGCGGCCGGATCCCCTGCGCGAAGACGCCCCGGAGCAGCGCTCTCTCGCAGAGTTCCATCGTCGTGTCGGCGTCGCCGACCTCGAGTGGGACAACCTGCGTCGTCGAGCTCGCGACTTCGAGTCCGTGGATGGCAAGGGCGCCGCGCAGCGTCTCCGCGTTCGCCTGCAGCCGCTCGACCAGCTCCGGCTCGGCTTCGAGGACGTCCAGCGCCGCCAGTGCGGCGCCGGCGGCCGACGGCGGCGGTGCCGTCGAGAAGATGAAAGGCCTGGCGGAGTTGACGAGGAACTCGATCGTCTCGGCACTGGCACAGGCGTAGGCGCCGTAGGAGCCGAGCGCCTTGCCGAGCGTCCCGACGACGACGTCGACCTCTCCACTGAGGCCCGCGGCCGCGACCGAGCCGCGCCCACCGGGACCCATCGCTCCGGTCGCGTGCGCCTCGTCGACCATCAGTCGCGCTCCATGCCGCCGCGCCAACTCCAGCAGTTGCGGCAGCGGCGCCACGTCGCCGTCCATCGAGAAAACGCCGTCGGTGACGATCAGGGAGGCGCGCTCGCCCGCCTGTCGCAGGCACCAGGCGAGGTGCTCGACGTCGCCGTGGCGGTAGACCCTCGTCTCCGCCCGCGAGAGCCGGCAGCCGTCGACGATACTGGCGTGGTTGAGCTCGTCGGAGAAGACGACCTCCCCGCGCCCGGCCAGGGCGGCGATCACCCCGGTGTTGGCGAGGTAGCCGGAGCCGAACAGCAGCGCCGCCTCGCAGCGCTTGAAGGCGGCCAGGCGCGCCTCCAGCTCCTGGTGCGGCTCCATGTTCCCCGAGATCAGCCGCGAGGCTCCCGATCCTGCGCCCCAGCGCAGCGCCGCCTCCGCTGCCGCCTCCCGCACCTCAGTCCGGTCGGCGAGCCCGAGGTAGTTGTTGGAGCAGAGGAGGAGGACAGGACGCCCGTCGAGGGTGACCGTTGGTCCCTGTGCTCCCTCGATCTGCCGCAAACGCCGGTAGAGCCCCCGCTCGCGGAGCTCCTCGAGCCGCTCGGCTACGTCCGTCACGCCGCCCGTGGGTAAGACGGCGGCTTCTTCGACTTCTTGACCACCCGCAGCTGGGTTGAGGGGTCCCAGAAGTTGGCCTCCTCCTGGCTGTCGATCAGCTCGTCGATCGGCGTCGCCGGCGCCTCGCCCTCGAGCCAGCCGGAGCGGTTGTCGGGCCGCGGGTTGGCGCCGTTGTCGGGCTGGCGGGCGACGTTGAGGCCGAGCTCTTCGAACATCGCCCGGTCCTCGGCCGGTTCGGCACCCAAGGTCGTCAGGAAGTTCCCCATCATCACCCCGTTGAGCCCCGCCTTGACCGCGAGCTTGTGCATCGAGCCGAGGTTCTCGACCCGGCCGCCGCAGAGGCGGAAGAGGGCGCCGGGGATGATCAGGCGGAAGATCGCGATCCACTTCACGACCTCCCAAGGGTCCATCACCTCGCGGTCGCCGAATTTCGTCCCATCCTTCGGGATCAGGAGGTTGATCGGGACCGAAGTGGGGTTGATCTCGGAGAGCTCGAAGGCCATCTCGACCCGCTGCTCCTCGCTCTCGCCGAGGTTGAGGATGCCGCCGACGCAGGTCTCCAGCCCCGCCTCCTTGACCGCCTGGATCGTCCGCAGCCGACCCTCGTAGCGGACCGTGGTCGAAACCTCGGGGTAGTAGGAGCGGGCCGACTCGACGTTGTGATGGACACGCTGGACGCCGGCCTCCTTCAGCGCCTTCGCCCGCTCGCTCGACATGTGGCCGATCGAGGCGCAGCGCTTGAGGTTGGTCTGTTCGGCGACCAGCTTCGTCCCCTCGAGGATCTTCTCGAAGTCCCGCTTCGAGAGCCCCTGGCCCTGGGTGACCATGCAGAAGCGGTGGGCGCCGGCCGCCTCGGCCGCTTTCGCGTGCTCGAGGATCTGCTCCGGCTCCATCATCGCGTGCATCGGCGTGTCAGCCTCGGCGTAGCGCGACTGGGCGCAGAAGCCGCAGTCCTCGGCGCAGCCGCCGGACTTGGCATTGACCAGCGAGCACATGTCGGTCGAGTCGCCGAAGTTCTCGACCCGCACCTCCCAGGCGCGTTCGACCAGGGCTTCGATCTCGGCGTGCTCGGTGAGGCGGCCGTAGGCGCGGGCCTCCTCGGCGGTGATCAGGGACGGCATCGGGACGCACCCTAGGAATCGCCCCGGACGCCTAGTATCGGCACGATGAAGCGAACTGTGGCGCGGCGGCGAGGGGTGGCGCTGGGGGCGCTCGCGTGCCTGGCGATCGGCGCTTTCGCCTGCGGCGCGACGCTGGGAGACGAGGGCGCTTCACCGCAGCCGAGCGTGGCGGAAACGCTCTCGCCGCAGCTGCTGGCGGGTGAGCGGATCGTCGTCGGTCTGCGCGGCACCTCGATCTCGGGGGGCCTGCGGAAGGCGATTGCCGAGGGACGCATCGCCGGCGTCGTCCTCTTCGCCGAAAACCTCCCCAGCCGCGCCGCTGGCCGGCGCCTGATTGCCCACCTGCAGGGGATCAAGCGGCCGCCGAAGCTGCGCGACCCGCTGCTGGTGATGACCGACCAGGAGGGCGGCCTGGTCAAGCGTCTCAGTGGTGCCCCCACCGCCTCGGCGCGGCAGATGGGCGCCCGCGGCGCCGCCTTCAGCGCCAACCAGGGTCGCCGCACCGCCGCCAACCTGCGCGACGTCGGCATCAACGTCGACCTGGCGCCGGTGCTCGACGTCGGCCGCCCCGGTGGCGTCATCGCCGAAACCGAACGGAGCTTCGGCGCGACGGCCACCCGCGTCTCCGCCACCGCGATCCCCTTCGCGAAGGCGCTCCAGGCAGGCGGCGTCGTCGCCACCGGCAAGCACTTCCCCGGCTTCGGCGCCGCCACCGAAAACACCGACTTCTCGGTAGAACGGATCGACCTCTCCAAGCGCGAGCTGCGTGCGGTCGACGAGAAGGCCTACGGGGCATTCATCGCCGCTGGCGGCGAGATGGTGATGCTCAGCACCGCGATCTACCCGGCCTTCTCCGCCGACCCCGCCGCCTTCACCCGCGCGATCGTCACCGGCGAGTTGCGCAACCGCCTCGGCTTCGAGGGCGTCACCATCACCGACGCCTTGGAAACCCCCGCCGTCGAACACTTCGGCGGCACCGCCAAGGTTGCCGTTACCGGCGTCCGCGCCGGCGCCGACTTGCTGCTGTTCGCCCGCCTCGGCCCCGCCGAGCGCGCCTGGGAGGCGCTAATCGCGCAGCTGCGCTCCCGTGGTCTCGACCGCGCCGAGTTCGAGCAGGCCGTTCAGCGGGTTCTCGACTTGCGGGCAGGCGCCGGGACCAAATAACGGCCCCGGCGCCTGAACAACGGATCAGCTACCAGCCATTAGCATCTATCAGCATGTGTAAGTAAGGGTCTGGCCTTCGTTGTAGGTGAAGCTGTATGTGCCACGTATCCCCAATGTTGTTCCGTCAGCTTCGTGGACTCCCCAGGTCATGTCGAACACTTGCCCTACTGTTGTAACCTGGGTGAACTGCATGGATCCTGCGGCCGCCCCTTTTTTGAATTCGATTGTGTGACTAGCGCGTGGAACGTTGCATTCAGGATCCTCGATTTTGCCGATGACGTTCCCTGTGATTGTCCGTTTGATACTTAGAACGGGACAAGTGATTGTCTCATTGAAGGATGTGATCAGCATTCCCACGAGGACCGTGGGTGTTGAATCTATGAACACGAGGTCATACGGCAGTTCATTGGTTACGATAGTTCCTAGTGGTTTGCCGGGGGTATTGCAGCTGAAACCTAGGGCCTCCGCTTCGCAGCCTTCAAAGACAAAGATGATCACCCCTTTCGACGTGCCACTCGTATGGCGTGCGCCGCCCCCCGTTTTGGCACATTCGATTTTCATCGAACCTACGCCGTCATCTTCGAATGTCGCAGGGCCGCCAGCCACGTTCGACGTGCAGGTGGGACCTTTGCTGCAGTGAGCTTTGAATTCGCCTGCGGCGGAGATTGCAGGAAGAGCTGCGCTGGCAATAAAGGCAGCCAGCGCCCAGGTTGCAAGCAATATCGACCTGTTAGTCATTTCAGCACCTCGCTCGTCTGGGTTCAGTGAGCCCCTGAGTCACCAGGACCTTTGAGAGGGAGTAGAGGTGCAGCTGCTTGTGCAGTCAAGATACTCAGGCATGTGCTGAGTAAATGGTCCAACCGATGATCAGTTTCGTGCCTCGATCGGCGTGCGCCAGTTGGATGCTTGCTCAGCGCTGCACGCGCGAAATGGCGGCGCTGTTAGCTAGCCCCGTCCGGCATGTCTTCCCGCACCGACACCGGGTCGAAGACCCGCACGCCGTCCCGCCCCTCGTCCTTTGCCGCGTACATCGCCGCGTCGGCCTCGGAGACGATGGTGGCGACGCTGGTGCGGGGGTCGTCGCCGAACATGGCCACGCCGATGCTGACGGTGACGCGGTCGTGGACCTCCTCGGAGCGGTGGTCGCGGATCTCGTCGGCGATCGCCTCCGCTGCCAAAACCGCCTCCTCGCGGCTGCAGCGGGGCAGGATCACCGCGAACTCGTCGCCGCCGAGGCGGGCGAGGGAGTCGCTTGCCCGGGTTCGCTGCCGCAGCAGCGCGGCCATTTCCTTGATCAGGCGATCGCCGGCCGGATGTCCCTGCGAGTCGTTGACCTGCTTGAAGCGGTCGAGGTCGAGCATCAGCAGCGCTCCGGTCGAGCGGTCGCGGCGACTGCGCGCCATCGCCGCCGCCAGATCCTGCTCGAAGCGGCGCCGGTTGCTGAGGCCGGTGAGGGCATCCTGGCTCGCCTGCCGCTCCAGCTCCTGCATCCGTTCGGTCCGCCCCCAGGTGAGGATCAGCGAGCCCAGGAGTGCCGCCAGCGAAATTCCCATCACCGCGAGCGCGATCGGCAGGCTCAGGTCCGGGCTGCCGGGATCCCTGACGGTCAGGGTCCAAGTGCGGTTGGCGATCCGCAGCGGCATCGAAGCGCCCCCGTCCAGCGAGCCGCCCGACCCGTAGACCGTCTTGCCGGCAACCCGCAACTGCACCTCGTCGTCGTCCTCGACCGCTTCGGTCGCGGCTGCGGCGAGGTCGCCGATGCGGAAGCTGCCAGCGGCGAAGCCGACGAGGGCGCGACGGCGCTGGGCGCGGGTCGCGATCGGCGCGCCGTCGCGGTAGACGGGCCGGAAGACGTTGATGCCGCGGCCCCCGATCAGCAGCGAGATCACTGGGCTGGAGACGGCGGCACCGGTGTCGCGGGCCTGCTCCAGGTATGCGGCGCGCTCGGGGTCCTGCCCAAGGTCATAGCCGAGCGCCCGGCGCCGCCGCTCGCTCTCCGAAGCGACGTAGGTGATCGGAAAGTACGCCCGGCGTGGTTTCGAGCGCCGGAAGCTGACCGGCGCGACCCGTTCCAGGATCTCGATCCCGTGAGTGTGCTCGTAGCGCTGCCGCTTCGACGCCGGCACGCGGGGGATGAAGACGGCTCCGCCCAGCGCCCCCTGCCGGATCAGCGATTGCCCGTAGACCTGGAACTCGTGCCGGCTGAGGTCGTCCTCGGCCTTGAAGAAGGCGGCGGCGCTGGTCAGCTGGTCGACGGAGAGGCCGGCCACCGCTTCCATCTGGTGGGCGGCGCGCATCGCCTCCTCGCGCTGCACCTGCTCGAAGTCGTCGTGGTCGTCGATGTAGACCAGCGCGGCCGCGACCACGGAGCCGACGGCGATCAGCGCCACCGCCGTGATCCCCAGCCAGAAGCGTCGCCTCACGAGGGCACCGCCGCCAGCGACTCCCAGAGGTAGAGCGAGGCCAGGCTCCGGTGCGGCCGCCAGGCCTCGCCGATCTCGATCACCTTCCCCGGCGCCGGCATCTCCTCCAGCCCGTACTCGATCTGGATCGCTTTCCGGATCCCAAGGTCGCCACCGGAGAGGACGTCGGGCCGTTCGAGGTGGAAGAGCAGGAACATCTCCGCCGTCCAGCGGCCGAGGCCGCGTACGGCGACGATCTCCTCGATCACCTTCTCGTCGCCGAGGTCCTCCAGCCGATCCAGCTCCAGCTCGCCGCTGAGGACGTGGGCGGCGAGGTCACGGACGTATTCGGTCTTGCGGCCGGAGAGGCCGCAGGCGCGCAGGTCCTCTTCCTTGGCCTCGAGCAGCTGCTCCGGCGTCGGCGTCGTGCCGCCGAAGAGGTCGACCACGCGCAGGTAGATCGTCCGCGCCGCTTTGGTCGAGAGCTGCTGGCCGACGATCGCCCGCAGCAGGGCCCCGTAGGCGTCGGGCGGCCGCTCCTCAGCCCGCCGCTTCAGCCGGGTCTTGAGGTCGATCTTGCCGACGCGCTCGATCAGCGCGCCCATCGTCAGGTCGGCGGCGGCGAGGGCTTTGCGCGCCTTCGCGCTCACCGACCCGTCCACTGCGGATTTCGTTTCTCGGCAAAGGCGCGGATCCCCTCGCGGAAGTCCTCCGAGGAGAAGCAGGATTCGCGCAGGGCGACGAGGCCGGCCTCCTGCTGCTCGGTCAGTTCGGGGTTGGCCTGGAGGAGGTCGATCGCGTGCTTGTTGCCGCGCATCGAGAGCGGCGCATTGGCGGCGACCGCGGCGGCCAGCGCCACCGCTTCGTCCTCCAGCTGGGCATCGCCAACGATCCAGTTGACGAGGCCGATCCGCTCCGCCCGCTCGGCGTCGAGGTTGCGGCCGGTGAGGAAGAGCTCCTTCGTATGCGGGAGACCGATGACGTCGAGGAACTTGCGCAGGCCGGTGTGGCCATAGATCAGCCCCAGCTTCGCCGGCGGCATTCCCAGCTTCGCCCCCTCGGCGCAGATCCGCAGATCGCAGGTGATCGCCAGCTCCAGGCCGCCGCCGAGGCAGTGGCCGTTGACCGCCGCGATCGTCGGCCAGGGGTGGCGGGCGATCGCCTCCATCGCCGCGTGGAAGGGATGGGCGACCAGCGCCTCGGCGTCGCGCTCGAAGCTCTCGTCGGGGATGCCGGCGATGTCGTAGCCAGCCGAGAAGAGCGGCGGCGCCCCGGTGATGAGGACGCAGCGGTTCTCGATTCCCTGGTTCAGCTGCGGCAGGACCTCGGCGATCGCGTCGAGGATCTCGTGGTCGAGCGCGTTGCGACGCTCGGGGTTAGCGATCGTCAGCCGCGCAACCGCCTCAGCGGGCTGGTCGAGGAGGAGCTTGCCGCTCGCGAGCCGCTCGTCCACCGCTACTCCAGCACCACGAGGACGTCGCCTTCGCTGACGCTCTGGCCCTCCTCGCAGCGAATCTCCTTCACGACGCCGTCGTCTTCGGACTCGACCGGGATCTCCATCTTCATCGACTCGAGGATGACGACGGTGTCGCCGTCAGAGACCTCGTCGCCGACCGCAACCTCGATTTTCCAGACGTTGCCGGTGATGTGTGCCTCGATGTCTGCCATGGCCGGGGACAATAGCCCGACGATGGGACCCGAACGGGCAGCAGGGGGCGAGCGGCTGGCGGTGATTGTCGCTGCCCGCAACGAGGCCGACCGGATCGCCGCGACGGTGCAGGCGCTGCGCGAGGTCTTCCCGGGGGCGCGGGTCTGGGTCGCCGACGACGCTTCCGAGGACGGGACGGGGGAGGTGGCGATGGCGGCGGGGGCCGAGGTGGTCAGCCGCGGCAAGCCGCACGGCAAGGGCGCGAACCTCTCCGCCGCGGCCGAGGCGGCGCTGAGCGTGCCGGACCCGCCCGACCTCGTCCTCCTCTGCGACGGCGACCTCGGGTCCTCGGCCGCCCGCCTGGCGCCATTGGTCGAGGCGGTGCGCAGCGGCGAGTGCGACCTCGCCGTCGCCGCCTTCAGCCGCCGGGTGGGCGGCGGCTTCGGCCTCGCCCTCGGCTTCGCCGGCTGGGCAATCTGCCGCCTCTGCGGCCTAAAAACGGAAGCACCGATCTCCGGCCAACGGGCGATGCGGGTCGAAATCCTGCGAGCGACGCTTCCCTTCGCCGCCGGCTACGGGATGGAGATCGGGATGACCGTCGACGCCGTCCGCGCCGGCTACAGTCTGCGCGAGTACGACGTCGACTTGGAGCACCGAGCGACCGGGAAAAGCATTCACGGCTTCGTCCACCGGGCGCTGCAGCTGCGTGATTTCGTTCGAATATTTCTTTCCCGTCTAGAGTGACATCGAAATCCTCGCACAGGAAGCGAAGGGAAGGGACTTCCGTCCCGTCGCTTCCTGAACTACCAACCCGAGCAACAGGTGCTCGAGATCGTCAGCATGTGATTTTAATCGCCCTGCCTTCCAAGATGGAGACGGCAACTGTACCGGTAATCGCCTGTGTGAGGTAGGCACCGCCAACGTCGTTGCTCGAGATCAGATCGAAAATCGTGCCGGTTGTTGTGACCTGCTTGAACAGCTGCTGGCCGTTGGCGGTCTTTTCGAAGTTCAGCTTGAAGGACGAAACTGCTTTGTTACAGACGGTCGAGGGTTCCTCGAGGTGTCCGATAAGGCTTCCTGTGTATGTCTTTTTGACACCCATCGCCGGACAGCTGAATGTAAGGTTGAATCCTGTGAATAGGACGCCAGGTGTTGTACCTGGGGCGGGTTCGAGGTTGACAAAATGCGAGACGAGCGCATTGGTTTTGATCCGTTTCGTGCCGGCGCCCTGGTTGTTGCATTCCGTCCCGAAGACAAAATCTGTGCATTCGTTTAATTCGAGGGTGGCCGTACCTGTGCTCGTTGTGGTCGTGAATGCACCGCTCCCCACGAGGGTTTTGCAGTGCCATCGCAGCCCGGAGGTATCCGAAAGCTCGATGAACCCGCCTGAGATCGTGGCGTTACACGTGGCCTGAACGACGCCTTCTTTTTCACAATGTGCTTCGTATTCTCCCGCCGACGCCCCGGTCGGGACAGATAGGAAGGCGAGCGCCGAAAGCGCCGCCGCCGCAAGCGGAATCAACTTCTTGTTCATGAGATTGCCTTTCCTCGAGATAGACCGGACCGAAAATGGCCTGGCTCTCAAGGAGATAGAAAAGTAGAGCCTGGCGGTCTACATACCTCTATGTAGGCTGACCGCTACCCCCCAATCATCTGCCGATCTGGCTTGGCTCTGCGGCGCCGGCGCATGTATTGAGTGTGCGTCTGTAGCGCTGCACGCGTGTAAAAGGGCATCGGGCCGGAGCTAAAGCCCGCTGTGCGCTGAGCAGTTTCTAGTGTTAGTGCTCTGCAATGGGAGGCTCGCTGTTTCAGCCTCACTCTTCTCACATAGGTGCGACGGGGAGAAGAGCCTCCCCGTCGCTGAGCGACCTTTAGTTCAGCAGCTTAGTCGAGAAGTCAGCATGTGATGTTGAGGAATCTACCTTCAAGGACATGAAAGGTAACTGTATCGGTCAATGCCTGTGTGAGGTAGGCGCCACCGGCGTCGTTATTCGAGATCAGGTCGAAAAGCGTGCCGGTTGTTGTGATCTGCTTGAATTTCTGCTGGCCGTTACCGGTCTTTTCGAAAATCACGTTGAGTGTCGTCACTGTTTTGTTGCAAATGGTCGAGGGTTCCTCAATATGACCAATAATGTTGCCTGTCACTGTTTTTTTGAGACCAAGTGCCGGGCAGCTGTATGTAAAGTTGAAATTTGTGAATAGGACGCCCGGTGTTGTACCGGGGGCGGGCTCGAGATTGACCAGATGCCAGACGAGCGCATTGGTTTTGATCCGTTTGGTGCCGGCGCCTTGGTTGTTGCATTCCGTCCCGAAGGTGAGATCTGTGCATTCGCCTAGTTCCAGGGTGGCCGTGCCTGTGCTCGTTGTGGACGTGAAGCTGCCGGTCCCCGAGAGGGTTTTGCAGTGGAATCGCAGCCCGGAGGTATCCGACAGCTCGACGAATCCGCTTGTGATCGAGAGGTTGCACGTCGCGACCGTGTTGCCGGCCGCATCCTCGCAATGGGCTTCGTATTCTCCCGCCGACGCCACAGTCGGGAACGCTGCGAAGGCGAGCGCCGAAAGCGCCGCCGCCGCGAGCAGCATCAACTTCTTTTTCATGAGATGTCCTTTCTGTGATAGTGACCGGAACCGAAAGTGGCCCGGCTTTCAGGTGGGATAGACGAGTGGCGTGCGACGGTCTACATACCTCAATGTATGCTGACCGTTAATTCCCAGTTGTCTGGCAGTGTCGCTTGTTTCTGCGCGCGGGGCGTGTGGGTTGAGTGTGCGTCTGTAGCGCTGCACGCGCGCAGAAGAGCATCAGGCCGGAGCTGAAGCCGGCATACGACGAGCAGATGCTTGGTCGATTGGCCTACGGCCAGAACCTCGGCCACGTAGGGTGGGAGCTGTGATCCGCAGGCGGAAATGGGGCTTCTTTTCGGCGATGGTCTTGATCGCGCTGGTTGTCGGTGCGACGCTGGCGAACGCCGAGTTGAGCGAGCGTGGCAACCTCTTCGTCAAGTTCGACGGCGGGATCGCCCCACAGGCGCTTCCCCGCCACGACCGCGGCCCGATCGCGGTGCGGGTGGAAGGGATCATCAGGACCCTCTCCGGTGAGCGGCCACCGGCGCTGCGCCAGATCACGATCGCGGTCAACCGCGGAGGCAGCCTCGACACCGAAGGCCTCCCGGTCTGTCGTCGCCGACAGCTGGAAGCGAGGTCGAGCGAGCAGGCGCTGCGCGTCTGCGGCAACGCCCTCGTCGGCCAGGGCCACTACGAAGGCGCCTTCGCCTTCCCCGAACAGAGCGCTTTCCCGCTGCGCGGTCGAATCCTCGCCTTCAACGCCGTCGTCGACGGCAAGCGGGCGATCCTCGCCCATGCCTTCGGCTCGAAGCCGTTCCCGGCGACCCGCATCATCACCTTCCACATCCGCCACAGCAAGGGCACTTTCGGCACGGTGCTGGTCGGCAACCTGCCCGCTTCGCTCAATCGCAGTGGCTATCTGAAGGAAATCAAGCTCGTCCTCCACCGCTCCTACGTCTACCGCGGCCAGCGCCACAGCTACCTCGGCGCCAAATGCTCCGCCCCGGCCGGCACCCGCCTCGGCGTCTTCGCCTTCGCCCGTGTCTCGATGGCCTTCGCCGACGGCCGCAAGCTCGCCTCGACCCTGATCCGCAGCTGCAACGTGAAGGAACCGCGCGGGTGATCCTCGCGGTCGACCAGGGGACGACCGGGACCACCTGCCTCGTCTTCGACGACGAGGGTGCGATCGCCGGCCGTGCCTACTCCGAGTTCCAGCAGTTCTTCCCGCGGCCCGGCTGGGTCGAGCACGACGCCAACGAGATCTGGGAGGTGACGCGGCGGGTCGCCGCCGAGGCGATCGCCGACGCCGGGATCGAGGGGGCCGAGCTCGACGCGATCGGGATCACCAACCAGCGCGAGACCGTCGTCGCCTGGGACCCCGACAGCGGCGAGCCGGTCCACCGCGCCCTTGTCTGGCAGGACCGCCGCACGGCTGCCCGCTGCGAGGAGCTGCGGGCCGCAGGACACGAGCCGCTGATCCGCGAGCGCACTGGTCTGACGATCGACCCTTACTTCTCCGGGACCAAGATCGAGTGGCTGCTGCGGAACGCCGAGGGGGCGGAGCGGGCGGTCTTCGGCACCGTCGACTCCTGGCTCCTCTTCAAGCTCACCGGCCAGCACCTGACCGACTACACCAACGCCTCGCGGACGCTGCTCTTCGACATCCGCAAGCTGGGCTGGGACGAGGAGATCTGCGATCTGTTCGGCGTCGACCCCGTCCGGCTGCCCCAGCCGCGCCCTTCCTCCTGCGTCTTCGGCACCACCACCGAGTTCGGCGGCGAGGTGCCGGTGGCGGGGGTGGCGGGGGACCAGCAGGCGGCGCTCTTCGGCCAGGCGTGCCACCAGCCGGGGATGGCGAAGAACACCTACGGGACCGGCAGCTTCGTCCTCCTCAACAGCGGCCCGGTGCCACCTCCTGTGCCGGACGGCCTGCTGGCGACGGTCGCCTGGGGGCTCGAAGACGAGGTCGCCTACGCGCTCGAGGCCTCGATCTTCGTCACCGGTGCCGCGGTGCAGTGGCTGCGCGACGGGCTCGGGATCATCGCCGAGGCGGGGGAGACGGAGGCGCTCGCCGCCTCGCTGGAGGGCAACGACGGCGTCTATTTCGTCCCGGCGCTGACCGGCCTCGGCTCGCCCCACTGGGACCCCTACGCGCGCGGCACGATCGTCGGCCTCACCCGTGGCAGCGGTCGCGCCCACCTGGCGCGGGCGGCGCTGGAGGCGATCGCGTACGAGACCGTCGACGCGGTGCGGGCGCAGGAGGCGGCCTGCGGCGAGCGGCTGGAACTGCTGCGCGCCGACGGCGGCGCCACCGCCAACCGCTGGCTGATGCAGTTTCAAGCCGACGTCCTCGGTGTACCTGCCTCCGTGCCGGAGATTTCCGAGACGACCGCCCTCGGGGCCGCCTACCTGGCCGGGATCGCGACCGGGGTCTGGACGGTGGAGCAGGTGGGGGAGATGTGGCGCGAGGCCGACCGCTATGAGCCGCGGATGGAGGCGGCGCAACGCCAGGAGCTGCTGGCCGATTGGCAACGAGCATTGGAGCGCTCGCGCGAATGGGCGAGATGAAGCCGCAGGTCTACAAGGACCCGCGCCCCGCCGAGTACTTCCAGCAGTTCCACGAATCCGCCCGCAAGGGCGTCGGCTGGACCTACACCCTCGCCCGCATCGTCCTCACCCTGCCGACGATCCTGCTCTGGCGCGTCCGCGCGATTGGTCTCGAGAACGTCCCCAAGGACGGTCCGCTGGTCCTCGCCCCCAACCACTTCAGCCAGATGGACCACTTCTTCGTCGGCGTCTACCTGCGCCGGAAGATCCGCTTCATGGCCAAATCCCAGCTCTTCGGCCCGCCCGTCCTCACCTACGTCTACAAGCACGGTGGCGTCTTTCCCGTTCGCCGCGGGCACCAAGACGAGGAGGCCTTCGAGACCGTCCGCCACCTCCTCGACCAGGGCGAGATGCTCCTCGTCTACGCCGAGGGCGGCCGCTCCCGCTCCCAGCAGCTGGGCCAGCCCAAACCCGGCATCGGCCGCATTGCCCTCGAATCCGGCGTCCCGATCGTCCCCGTCGCCATCTACGGCTCCGAGTACGCCCGCCAATGGAAGAAGCTCCACTTCCCGCAGACCACAGTTCAGTTCGGCGAGCCACTCACCTTCGCGGTTGAGACGACCCCGAGCCGCGGGCGCCAGCTCGAGGTCGCCACCGAGATCTTCGGCCGCGTGCGGAAGATGTACGAGGCGCTGGCTACTCGTACCGCTGCTCGATAGCCGCGTAAAAGTCCGGATCGTGACTGGGGGCGATCACCGCGTCGGGGAACTGGCGGTGGAAGAGGCGCAGCTCTTGCAAGGAGCGGCGGGCGTTGTGGGCATCCTGGGGGCGTGGCGGCAGAGGCTCGGAGCCGTCGAGCTGGGACATCACGTAGAAGGTGTCGCCGGCGATCACGAAGTCGCGTTTGGCCAAGCGACAGATCACCGACATATGGCCGGCGCTGTGGCCAGGGGTGAAGGCGAGGCGGAGCGAGCCGTCACCGAAGAGGTCGAAGGTGCGGCCGAAGCTGGCGTAGGAGTCGACGTTGGCGCGGTCGAAGTCGACGGTCCGGTAGTCGAAGGCGTAGTCGAAGTGGGCGCGGCGGTAGCCGTCCAGCATCGGGCTCGAGCCGTGGGTGGCCGCTCGCCACTCGGTCTCGCTGACGACGAAGGTCGAGTTGGGGAACTCGGAGATTGCCGAGGTGTGATCGAGGTGGAGGTGGGTCATCACCACGATCGGGATCTCGCCCGGCTCGAGGCCGCGCTTGCGCAGCTGCGAGGCGGCGTCTTCGCCGGGGGCGAGGGTGAGGTTCCCGAAGCGAGCCGCGAGCGAGCCGAAGTTCTCCTTCGGGTCGGTGGCGACGGAAGGATGAAGGCCGGTGTCGACGAGGATCGCGCCGGCGCTTGGATGCCGGATGAGGAAGACGGGGCAAGGGACCTGGACCGCCCCCGAGCCGGTGAGGATGATTCTCAGCAGCTTCGCGCTCAGTAACCGCCCGCCGGGGCTGACCATCATCGCCCGCGGCCATTCGGCGTGGCCGGCGACGAGCGGCTCGACCGTGACGGTGGCGCCGCGGGTACCGCCCGCGAGCGGCTCGTGCAGGGGGTGCGGTTCGACGCTGACGCTCATGGAGAAAGGCAATTTACGCGGCGCCGCTTGTCTATAGGCTGCGCCGTCGATGGCTGAAAGCGACCGTTCGCGGATCTTCAGGGACGGGCTGCTCGAGGGCCGGGTCTGCGCCGTCTCCGGCGCCGGCAGCGGCCTCGGGCGCGAGACGGCGTTGGAGCTGGCGCGCCTCGGCGCCACCGTCGTCGCCTGTGGCCGTCGCGAGGAGCCGCTGGCGGAGACGGCTGAGCTCGCTGCCCCGCTTCCCGGCTCCTTCGAGCACGAGTGCCTCGACATACGTGAGGAGGAGCCGGTTGGCCGCTTCTTCGACGGCCTGCTCGAGCGCCACGGCCGTCTCGATGTCCTCGTCAACAACGCTGGCGGCCAGTTCCTCAGCCCGGCCGAGGCGATCAGCCCCAAAGGCTTCAAGACTGTGATCGACCTCAACGTGCTCGGCACCTGGCTGATGACCCACGCCGCCGCGACCAAGGCCTTCATCCCGCAGGGCGAGGGCAAGGTCCTCAGCGTCACCCTCTCCCCGCATAACGGGATGCCGGGGATGGTCCACTCCGGCGCTGCCCGCGCCGCGGTCGAGAACATGATGCGGACGCTCGCGGTCGAGTGGGCCCGTTTCGGGATCAAGACCGTGGCCCTCGCCGCCGGCCAGTTCGCGACCGAGACGCTACTGACCAAGTATCCGCAGGTGGTCGTCGACAACCTCGAGCGCTCGATCCCGATCGGCCGCGCCGGCCGCCCCGAGGAGATGGCTTGGCTCGTCGCCTACCTCGCCTCGCCCGCCGGCGACTTCTACTCCGGGACGACGATCACGATCGACGGCGCCCGCGACAACTGGGCCGGCCCCTGGCCGCCCGAGGCGATCGCGACCGAGGCCGGCGACCCCGTTGCAGAGGAGCGTCGGCGCTGAAGTGGTGTGGTAGGAGTCCTTGCGCCGGTTAGCGCGGTTCGAGGACGACCAGCGGGATCTTGCGACCGGCGCGAGCCTTGTAGTCCTCGTAGGGCCGGTAGATCGCCACTGCCTTGTCCCAGAGGCGATCCCGCTCCTCCGGCCTCGCCTCGCGGGCATGGACAGCCCTATGTTCTGACCCGATCTGCACCGTCGTGTCGGGGTTCGCCATCAGGTTGTAGTACCAGGCAGGATTCTTCTCGTAGCCGCCCTTGGAGGCAATGACTACGACGTCCTTCCCATCCTCGACGTACTGCAGTGGCGAGGTGCGGTGGACCCCGCTCTTGGCGCCAACGTGGTCCAGCAGGAGCATGCGACCGCGCAGCCCGGGAATTTTGTGGCCCAGGCGCCCACCCGTCCTCCGGTAGAGGAAGGTGTGGGCGCCCATGGCCCGCCGCAGGACGGGCCAGCTGCGGGCCGCGAGGTCGAGGTAGCGCGGCGGTCGCCGCGCCCCAGGCTCGCTCAGGTGTACATCCCCCCGAACATGCCACCGGTCACGTTCAGCACCTGCCCGTGCATATAGTTGGCGAGCGGCGAGGAGAGGAAGAGAACCGGGCCGGATGCCTCCTCCGGGGTCGCCGGGCGGCCGAGCGGGATGATTGCCGAGGCCATCGCCCGCATCTGCTCGGGGATCCCGAGCTCGATCTTCTCGCCGCTCGGCGAGGTCATCTCTTCGCCCGCCTCTTTCGCCGCGGTGAGGCGGGTTTCGACGAAGCCGAAGGCGACCGCGTTGACGTTGATCTTGAACTGGCCCCACTCCTTGGCCAGGGTTTTCGTCAGCCCGACGACGCCCATCTTCGCCGCCGAGTAGTTGACCTGCCCGGCGTTGCCCATCATGCCCGAGGTCGAGGAGACGTTGACGATCTTGCGGAAGACCTCTTTGCCTTCGCCGCGCTCGGCCTTCGCCGCCTCGCGCCAGGTCGGGGCCAGCGCCCGGGCGACTCGGAAGGGGACGATCGTGTGGATGTCCAGCATCGCCTGGAACTGCTCGTCGGTCATCTTGTGGGCGACGCCGTCCCAGGTGTAGCCGGCGTTGTTGATCGCGATGTCGACCGTGCCGAAGGCGTCGGTGGCGGCCTTGACCAAGTCGTCGGCGGCGCCCCCCTTGGTCAGGTCGCCGGCGAAGACGGCGGTCTCGCCGTTGATCTCACCGGCCGCCTGCTCGGCGACGTCGGCGTCGAGGTCGTTGATCAGCACCTTCGCGCCCTCGCTCACGAACAGTTCCGCGGTGGCGCGGCCGATCCCACGCGCTGAGCCGGTGACGATCGCGGCTTTTCCATCCAGAAGTCCCATTTACCCGTCTCTCCTTCGATCGCTGAAAAGTCGGGCGGGGAGGCTATCGGGATCGAGCCTTCCTGGTTGACCGGCCAGTCGGGAGCGATGATCGCCGCACTCGTTGTGTGGCCAATTCCCGATGACACTCTGTCCAGAAAGCGCCAGAATCGAGGCGATGACAGTCCTCGTCGCCTATTCCTCCAAACGCGGCTCAACCGCGGAGATAGCCGAAACGCTGGCTGCCACCCTGCGGCGTGAAGGCCTTGGCGTCTGTCTCGAGCGGGCGGAGGAGGTACGGAGCCTCGAGTCCTACGACGCGGTCGTGCTTGGAAGCGCCGTCTACATGAAGCGCTGGCGCGGCGACGCCAAGCACTTCCTCAAGAAGCACCGCAAGGCGCTGCGGCAGATGCCCTTCTGGGTCTTCAGCTCCGGGCCGGTCGGCGATCCCGCCAACGACAACCCCGACTGGATCGAGCCGCCGAAGCTGGCGGAGAAGGTCGAGGAGCTGGGGGGGAGGGAGCACGTCGTCTTTGGCGGTCGCGTCCCCTCGGAACCACGCGGAATGATGGAGAAGGCGATGGCGGAAGGGATCCCGGAGCAGTTCCGCGACCGTCGCGACTGGGACCAGATCCGCGCCTGGGCGCACCAAATTGCGCATCAGCTGGCGCCCGTTCGCTCTTAAGCATCAGGCGTCGGCTTTGTTAGCCGACGCACATGTTTAAGATGCCGCGATGCTTGTCACCCCTGGCCGCAAGCTCGTGGTCGGCCTGCTCGCGGTGATCGCGCTCGTCGTGCTCGCGATCCCCAACGCCGCCACGCCCGCTCGCAAGATCGTCATCTACGGAGCCAACTCCGGCTCCAAGCTGACCCTGAGCAAGCGCCACCACGGCCGCATGATCCTGGTCAAGGGCAACATGGCGCGCCATCATCCGCGCGGGTGCCACTTCACCCGCGGCCACCGCCGCGCCCTCTGCCCAGTCCGCAACGTCCACAGGATCGAAATCCAGATGGGCCGCAGCGGCGATTTCGTCCGCGTCAAGAAGAAGATGCCGGTCCCGGTCGTCGTCTACCTCGGCCCCGGCAGCGACAAGTTCATCGGCAACGGCGAGCGAGACTTCTGCTTTCCCGGTGGCGCTCGCCGCAACCGCTGCGTCGGCGGCGCCAACAACGACGTCTGCATCACCGGCAACCGCAACAGCGACTGCGTCGGCGGCCCCGGCAACGACTACTGCCGTCACGGCCGCGGCTCCGACGGCTGCTGGGGCGGCCGCGGCAACGACATCTGCATCATGGGGCCGGGCGAAGACGGCTGCCACGGCGGCCCCGGCCGCGACCGCCTCTACGGCGGCCCCCAGCCCGACCAGCTCTACGGCGGGGCCGGCTTTGACTACTGCAACGGCGGGCGGGGCCGAGGCAAGTCCCATCGTTGCAATATCGGCCCTCGGCGCTGACACGACGGTTTGCTGAACAGTCTTTGCCGTGTGCACCATTGCGGGGGCGTTTCTTTAGCGACCGCCAATTGCAGGCAAAACAGGTGCCGCCTATCAGGTACCCCAACGTTCCGGTTTCTTAACAACCCACTCTCTTGACCAATCAGAGACTGCTGCTACTTATACCCGGGCAAAGCCGAGGCCGGCGACCCATTGACCCGCCGGCCCCAGTCAAAGCCCGGTGGGAGGGGCTTACTTGCGGCTGCCTCCCGCCGGGATAAAGAAAGGTAACAACATGAACAAGAAGTTGATGCTGCTCGCGGCGGCGGCGCTCTCTGCGCTCGCCTTCGCAGCTGTCCCGACCGTGGCGTCGGCGGGAGAATACGAAGCCCATTGCCAGGATGCGGCCGGTAACACCGTTGCGACGTGCAACCTCTCGATCACAGGCGGATTCGCCGAGCTGTCGGACACCTCCGGCCTTCGAATCCACTGCAAAACCGTTTCGGGCACCGCCAGCGCCACGACCACAACGAGCACAGGCACGGCCATCCTGGAATTCAACGAATGCACAGATTTCGTCTTCGGGACGGAATGCAACAACCAGGGCGCCGGCACCAAAAAAATCAAAACCAACACGCTCATTTCCCATATAGTCAATAAAGAGCCCGGCGGTACAGAACCCGGCCTCTTGATGACAGGCATCAACGTCACATTCACCTGCCCGGCGATCGGCACCAAAAAGACAGTTACAGGCAACGTCATCGGGCACATCGAGGAACCCTCTAACGTCTGCAACAAAGCGGTTTCGACATTCAGTGTGAATTTCTCGAAGATCGCTAACGGCAAACAGGACACAACGCAGGTCACAACAACCGGTACGATTTTCGACCTGATCTCGAATAACGACGCCGGTGGTTCCTACCTCACATCAGCACAGACCGGCACAGGGACGCTTCATGTCCTTGAAAATAGGCTCCTCAAAATCACATGCTGAGGATCTCGCGGTAGGTCCGTGAGTTGAATCAGGGTGCGACGGGGAGGCATCGCCTCCCCGTCGCACCTCTCAAGATGCTGAATCGCTCGGCACGTGCAGGATTGCGAGGTCGGCGGCGTGGTGATCTGCGGTTTGCAGGGACAAAGCAGCGGAGGACCAGCGGACGTGAAAAGTTGAACCGGCACTTGGCGCATAATGGCTTGACTAGTTAGCACATGGTTGACTAAAGATGGGGGCGCAAGTTGGGGTGGCGGATCGTCAGGTACCGCTCTCCATTCACATGGCCGGCACGGGCCCTTGGTCCAGGTCAGCCGCAAGGAAAGGTCATTCCATGAACAAGAAGTTGATGCTGCTCGCGGCGGCGGCGCTTTCGGCGCTCGCCTTCGCAGCTGTCCCGACCGTGGCGTCGGCGGGAGAATACGAAGCCCATTGTGAGGATGCGGCCGGTAACACCGTTGCGACGTGCAACGTCTCAATCACAGGCGGATTCGCCGAGCTGTCGGACACCACCGGCCTTCGAATCCACTGCAAAACCGTCTCGGGGACCGGCAGCTTCACGACCACAACGAGCACAGGCACGGTGGCCAAACTCGAATTCAAAGAATGCACAGATTTCGTCTTCGGGACGGAATGCAACAACCAGGGCGCCGGCACCAAACAGATCAACACCAATGCGCTCGTCTCGCATATAATCAATATCGAGCACGGCGGCACAACACCGGGTGTCCTATTGACAGGAATCAGCGTCACATTCGACTGCCCGGCACTTGGGATCAAAAAGACAGTTACAGGAAACGTCATTGGGCACCTCGAGGAACCCGAAAAAGTCTGCAACAAAACAGTGACTACATTCAGCCTGAATTTCGAGAAGACCGCTAACGGCCAGCAGAAATACAAGCAGGTCACAACAACAGGTACGATCTTCGACCTAATATCGAAAACTGATACAACCGCCTCAGAACATAACTACATTACAGCTGCACAGACCGGTACAGGAACGCTTCATGTCCTTGAAAACAGGTTCATCAACATCACATGTTGAGGAACTCGCGGTAGGTCGGTGAGTTGAATCAAGCAGCGACGGGGAGGCATTGTCTCCCCGTCGCACCTGAGTTTGAATTCGCCCGGCCGCGTGCAGGATTGCGAGGTCGGCGGCGTGGCGATCTTCGGTTTGCGGGGACAATGCAGCACAAGACCAGCATGCGCAAAAGCCAAAAGCGCGCGAATGCCTTAGGGATCTTGACTGGTGATGACATGATTGACTAAGGATGGAGTGCAAGTGGGGGATGCGGTAATAGGCACGCTCTCCATTCACTTGGCCGGCACGGACCACTTGGTCTGGACCAGCCACAAGGAAAGGTCATTCCATGAACAAGAAGTTGATGCTGCTCGCGGCGGCGGCGCTTTCGGCGCTCGCCTTGGCGGTTCTTCCAACCCTCGCGTCGGCGGAGGAATACGAAGCTCACTGTAGGTGGCCTAGCGGCCTGCCGAAGTCGGTGTGTGAATATTCGATCACAGGCGGATTCGCCGAGTTGTCGGACACCTCTGGACTTAGAATCCATTGCAAAACGGTTGGGGGAACCGGCCAGTTGACGAGTACAACGTCCACAGGCACGGCCATCCTCCAGTTCAAAGAATGCACAGATTTTGTCTTCGGTACGGAATGCAACAACCAGGGTGCTGGGACCAAACAGATCAACACCAATACGTTCACGTCACACCTAGTCAACATCGATCCTACACCGATCACAACACCGGGCATCCTGTTAACAGCGGTGAACGTCACATTCAGTTGCCCAGCGATTGGGGTCAAGAAGACAGTCACAGGGAACATCATCGGCCACATGATAAATCCCGGAGCCGTCTGTAATAAAGAAGTGTCGACATTCGAAATGAACTTTCAAAAGGCGGCGAATGGCCAGCAGACGGTCAAGCAGGTCACAACAACCGGCACGATCTTCGACCTGATCTCGAACAACGACGCTGGTGGCTCATACCTCACATCAGCTCAGACGGGTCTTGGCACCATCCATATTCTGAATGGCGATTCCCTCCAAATCACATGCTGAGGATCTTGGTAGGTTGCTGAGTCGAGAAGCAACAGCGATGGGGGGGGGGGGGGGGGGGGG
>DATLQI010000004.1:0-43758 GCA_035535295.1 Solirubrobacterales bacterium | reverse complement strand
CTCGTCGGGGCCGCCGACGTTGTAGGCCTCACCGGCTTTGCCCTTGGTGAGGACGGTGTGGATGCCGGTGCAGAAGTCCTCGACGTAGAGCCAGTTGCGGACCTGGCGGCCGTCGCCATAAACCGGCAGCGGATCGCGGTGCAGGGCGTTCAGCGTGATCAGCGGGATCAGCTTCTCCGGGTACTGGCGTGGACCGTAATTGTTGGAGCCGCGGACGATCGAGGCGTCGATCCCGTAGGTGTGGAAGTGGGCGGAGACGAGCAGGTCGCCGGCCGCCTTCGTCGCCGAGTAGGGCGAGGAGGGGTCGATCGGTGAGGTCTCGGTGAAGGAGCCGGACTCGATCGAGCCGTAGACCTCGTCGGTCGAGACCTGCAGGTAGCGGGGGACGCCGAGCTCACGCGCCGCGTCGAGCAGCGTTCCGGTGCCGACCACGTGGGTGCGGGCAAAGGCTTCCTGGTCGTCGATCGAACGGTCGACGTGGGACTCGGCGGCGAAGTTGACGACGGCGTCGGCGCCCTGCATCGCTTCGCGCACCACGGCCGGGTCCTCGATTGCCCCCTCGATCAACTGCGTCCCCTCGGGCAGGTTCTCGCGCCGGCCCGCGTAGGTGAGCTTGTCGAGGACGACGACGTCGTGCTCGTCCCCCACCAGCCGTACGTAGGTGGAGCCGATGAAACCCGCCGCTCCGGTGACCAAAAGCCTCATTTAAGAAAACACACCTTTCACGCTCCGCGTTCAGAGCTCCGCTTGTCGTTGGGCGAGATAGCCTGCCAGCCCGTCCTGCCAGCTGGGCAGCCGGATCGCGTGCTCGCGCTGGCTGACCAGGGCCGAGAAGGCCGGTCGCGGCGCCGCGGCGCCGAATTCCTCGCTGGTGATCGAGAGCACCCTGCACTCGACGTGCGCCTGCTCGAAGATCTCGCGGGCGAATTCGTACCAGGAGCACTGCCCCGAGGCCGCCATGTGGTGGATCCCGTACTCGATCCCCTCGATCAGGCGGACGATCCCGTAGGCGAGGTGCCAGGTGTAGGTGGGAGAGCCGACCTGGTCGCGGACGACGGTTACCTCGCTGCGGTCCTCGGAAAGCTGGAGCATCGTGCCGACGAAGTTGCGGCCGCCGACGCCGAAGAGGCCGGCGGAGCGGACGATGAAGTGGCGCTTGTTGGCCGCGGCGATCGCCTCCTCCCCGGCAAGCTTGGTGCGCCCGTAGGCCGACAGCGGCGCCGGCTGGTCGCTCTCTACATAAGGCGCGCCCTTGGCGCCGTCGAAGACGTAGTCGGTGGAGACGTGGACGATCCGCGCTTCCACCTTCGCCGCCGCGGCGGCGACGTTGCCGGCGCCTTTGCCGTTGACGGCGAAGGCGGCCTCCTCGGCGGTCTCGGCGCCGTCGACGTCGGTCCAGGCGGCGCAGTTGATGACGATGTCCGGGCGCTCCAGCTCCAGCCGGCGATCGAGCTGGACGGGGTCGGTGACGTCGAGCTCGGCGCGGCCGTAGCCGACGACCTCGTGGCCGGCGTTGCCGGCGGCGAGCATCACGTCGCGACCGAGCATTCCGGCAGCTCCGGTGACGAGCAGCTTCATCCCAGGTCTGGTTTGGGGTCGAGGTACCGCACGCGACGGAACAGGGTATGCGACCGCACGCGGACGGTAGGTTTGCGCCCGTGAAAGGCGAGGCGTGGCGGGAAAGCGCCAGGGCGGCGTGGCTGCCGTTCTGGTCGAGCCGACTGGTGGTGTTCGGGGTCGCGATCTGGGTCGCCTACGTCGGCATGCCGATGGGCGTGCAGCCCGACGCCGTCGTCCTCTCCCACCCCTTCGGCGGCTGGCCGGCCGGGGAATTCCTCGACCTGATCTTCTCGCCGCTGGCGAAGTGGGACGCCCAGCACTACCTCGCGATCGCCTACGACGGCTACGCCGAAGGCCACGCGGGACTGCCCCCGATCGAGCGGCGGCCGGCGTTCTTCCCCCTCTATCCGGGGATCGTCCACGTCCTCAGCGGCTTCGGGTACAGCCCGGCCCTGGTCCTGCTCTACGCCTACGCGGTCTCGCTGGCGAGCTTCTTCGGCGCCCTGGCGATGATCCACCGCCTCGCGGTGTTGGAAATCGGGGAGCGTTACGCGGGCCCAGCGCTGACCCTGCTGGCCTTCTTCCCGGCCTCCTTCTTCTTCGGCATCCCCTATACCGAGTCGCTCTTCCTCCTGCTCGCCGCCGCCGCCTTCCTCGCCGCCCGCACCGGGCACTGGGCGCTCGCGGGGGTGGCGATGGCGCTCGCTTCGGCGACCCGTGCGCCCGGCATCCTCCTCGTCGTCCCGGTGGCGCTGTTCTACCTCTACGGCCCCCGCGCCGACGGCGAGCCGCGCGCGAAGCGCGGGCTGCGGCCCCGCTACCCGCTCCGGCTCGACGCCGCCTTGATGCTGCTGGCCCCGCTCGGGCTGGTCGCCTTCAGCCTCTACCTCCACTACGCGCTCGGCGACGCCTTCGCCTGGCAGCAGGCGCAGGAAACCTTCGGGCGCCTCGGCGTCGACCCCTTCACCGGCACCTGGGACTCGATCCGCGAGTTCGGTGTCGCCGTCGGCCAAGCCGTCAGCGGCGGCTACCGCGAACCGGTGGTCGACCACTGGAACATCCTCCAGTTCGTCTTCTTCGTCTTCGCCCTTGTCGGGGGGATCGCCCTGCTGCGCAAGCTGCCGGTTGCCTATGGGGCCTGGGTCCTCGTCTCGCTGGTGCCGATGCTGATCTCGCAGGCGCCGGTCAGCCCGCTCTGGTCCGCCCCCCGCTTCGTCGCCGTCCTCTTCCCGCTCTTCTTCTGGCTCGCGGTCGTCTGCGAGCGCCGCCGCGCGACGCAGACCGTCGTCGCGCTCTTCGCCGCCGCGATGGCGCTCTTCGTCGCCCAGTTCACCCTCTGGTTCTTCGTCGCCTGAGCCCTGCGCGGCGCGGCGCTGTTAGACGAGTTTGATCTCGGAGCGGTCGCCGACGAGGAGGCGCAGCGTCTTCGGCATCCCCTCGCTGCGGGTCAACTTCACTTCCTTGCCCAGCAGGCTCGCCTCCATCCGGGTGCCGAGGTCCTCGACCACGGAGCCGGAGAGGACGATCGAGTTCTCGACTTCGGAGCGGCGGACGTGGACGTCGTCGCCGATCGAGGTGTAGGGGCCGACGAAGGCGTCCTCGACGACCGCGCCGGCGCCGATCACGGCGGGGCCGCGGACGACCGAGCGCTCGAGCCGGGCGCCGGGGCCAAGGACGACCCGGCCCTCGACCTTGGAGGTCTCGTCGACCTCCCCCTCGATCTCGGTCACCAGCTCCTCGAGCACGAGCCGGTTGGCCTCGAGCATGTCGGCAAGCTGGCCCGTGTCCTTCCACCAGCCGCGGACGACCTCGGAGCGGACCGCGCGGCCGTCGTCGATCAGCTTCTGGATCGCCTCGGTGATCTCCAGCTCGCCGCGCCAGGAGGGCTGCAGCGAGCGGGCGGCGTCGAAGATCAGGCTGCTGAAGAGGTAGACCCCGACCAGGGCGAGGTTCGAGGGCGGGTCTTTCGGCTTCTCGATCAGACGGACGATGTGGTCCTGGTCGTCGAGCTCGGCGACGCCGTAGGACTGCGGGTCGTCGACCGGGGTGAGGAGGATCAGTGCGTCGGGGCCGTGCTCCTCGAAGGTGGTGACGAGGCCGCGGAGGCCGTCGCGGAGGAGGTTGTCGCCCAGGTACATGACGAAGGGCGAGCCGCCGATGAACTCCTCCGCGGTGAGAACCGCGTGGGCGAGGCCGGCGGGCTCGTCCTGGACGATGTAGGTGATCTCGGCCCCGAACTGGGAACCGTCGCCGGCCGCCTCGCGGATCTCTTCGCCGGTCTCCGGGGCGATGATGATCCCGATCTCCTTCACGCCGGCGTCGACCAACGCCTCGATCCCGTAGAAGAGCACCGGCTTGTTGGCGACCGGCACCAGCTGCTTGGCCGAGGTGTGGGTGATCGGGCGCAGACGCGTTCCGGCGCCGCCGGAGAGGATCAGTCCCTTCAGGGCCTCCATCGGGCTGCACCCTACCTCGCCCGGGGATCGCAGCCGTACCTCGCCTAGGATTGGGAATTCATGGTCGCCGCCACCGATCAGCCGCAGGACGAGCTGACGGCGCTTCGCGCGCAGCGCGAGGCGCTGCACCGCGAGCTCGTCCGCAAGACCTACCGCATCGGCGAGCTCGAGCAGGAGATCGCTGAGGTCGCCCGCACCTACGAGGAGAGCCTCAGCTGGAGGCTGACCCGGCCCGTGCGCAGCATCAAGCCGACCCTGAAGAAACTCCTCGGCCGCTGATGCGACGCGACCTGCGCGTGCTGAAAAGCATCCTCCCGCCCTGGGCGATCGCCTTCCTGCGCCGCCTCCGCGACATGCTTCGACGCGGCCGGCAGCTGCGGCTGCAGACGCCGCGGGCGCGCCGCGAAGCCGCCCTGCAGGAACTGGAAGCGCTGCCGCAGCGGCCGCTGATCTCGCTGGTAATGCCGACTTACAAGACCGAGCCCAAGTACCTGCGCGAGGCGGTCGACTCGGTCCGCGCTCAGCACTACCCCGAGTGGGAGCTGATCGTCGTCGATGACGGCTCCGAAGCCCCGGCGCTGGAACAGACGATGAGCTCTTACGCCGCCGACCCGCGGATCCGTTTCCTGCCGCTGCGCGAGAACGCCGGCATCTCCGCCGCCACCAACGCCGGCCTGGAGCAGGTGCAGGGCGAGTTCGTCGGCTTCCTCGACCACGACGATACGCTGACCCCGGACGCGCTGCTGCGGGTCGCGCAAGCGCTGGCCGAGGGCCCCGAGCTCGACGCCGTCTACTCGGACTCCGACAAGCTGACGATCGGCGGCGTCCGCGCCGACCCGTTCCTGAAGCCGGACTGGTCGCCGGTCTACGCGCTGGGGGCGATGTACATCGGCCACCTGCTGGTCGTCCGCACCGCGGTGGCGAAAGCCGCCGGCGGGTTCGACTCCGCCTTCGACAAGATCCAGGACTTCGAGTTCATGCTGCGGGTCTCCGAGCGGACCGACCGCATCCACCACATCCCGCAGATCCTCTACCACTGGCGGGCGATCCCGGGCAGCATCGCCGCCGGCACCGAGCAGAAGAGCGGGGTCGAGGAGCTGCAGGCGCGGGCGGTCTCCCAGCACCTGGAGCGGCTGGGGCTGCCGGCGCGGGCCGAGCCGCACCCGGCGATCCCGCACCGGGCGGTGCTGAGGCCGGCGAATGGCGCCGCCCCGCAGCCGCAGGTGAGCATCGTCATCCGTGGCCGCGAGGGCAGCCCGGAGCTGGAGCGGCTGTTGCGCTCGCTCGAGCGGACCGTTTACCCCGAGCTCGAGGTGATCGTGGTCGAGAACGGCAGCCGGGCCGCCGCTCACAACAAAGGCGCCGGCGAAGCTTCGGGCGAGTACCTACTCTTCCTCGCCCCCGACACCGAGGTCGTCGACCCGGCCTGGCTCTCGCAACTGGTCCTCCACGCCTCCCTGCCGGACGTCGCCGCGGTGGGGCCGAAGCTGGTCCGCCCGGACGGCAAGGTCGAGCAGGCGGGGGTGGCGATCGGGCTGCGCGACCCGGCAGCACCGATGCTGGCCGGGGTCGACGCCGAAGGCGACGGCTACTACGGCGCCCTGCCCTGCTCGCGCGAGGTCTCCGGCCTCAGCGCCGAGTGCATGCTGGTGCGGCGGGAAGACTTCGAGCGCGAAGGCGGGTTCCTGGAGCTGTATGCCTGCGAGTACGAGGATCTCGACCTCTGCCAGCGGCTTGCCCGGAACAACCGCAAGTGCGTCTACGCCGCGACCGCGGTCGTGGTCACCCACCGCAGCGACATCGCCAGGCGGGCCGGCAGCGACATCGTCGACCGCGCCCTCTTCGTCGACACCTGGTACGACCGGCTCGCGGCCGGCGACCCCTACTTCAACCGCGGCTTCACCCGCCAGCGGGCCGACTACGTCCCCTCCGGCTGGCTGGAGCCGGTCCACCGGGCGGTGGGGGCGATGAGGTCGCGATGAACCGGGTCGTCTTCGTCATGTACGGGCCGCTCGACGTCAACAGCGCGATCCAGGCCTTCCACTTCGGCGAGGAGCTGACCGAGCAGGGGTGGGAGGTGACGCTGGCGGGGGTCGGCGACCCGAGCCGGATCGAGGCGGTCGGACATCCCAACTTCGAGTGCATCTCCCACGAGACGCTGGAAGAGAGGATTCGCGCCGGCTCGATCCCGCGCGAGGGGACGATCGTCTGCGGCTGGACGCCGCGGGAGCGGGTCAACCGCCTGACCACGCGCCTGGCCTCGGAGCTGCGGGTCCCCTACGTGGTCCACCTCGAGGACAACGAGAACTACCTCCTGGAAACGATCACCGGGATGACCCTGCCGCAGCTGCAACGGCTGCCGCTGCGGGCACAGGACCGGATGAGCACCCTGGACACGATCCACCCCACCCATTACGAGGAGTTCCTCCGCGGCGCCGCCGGGGTCACCGTGATCACCGAGGAGCTGAACGACTTCAACTTCGGCGAACGCCCCCACCACGTGGCGCGGCCGGGGATCGACAGCGAGCGCTTCAGCCCGGAGCGGCCGACGCGGAAGACCCGCGAGCAACTCGGCCTGCGGCCGGAGGAGTTCGTCCTCGTCTACCACGGCACCATCCACTACGCGAACCAGCACGAGATGATGAGCCTCTACGTCGCCGTGCAGCTGCTGCGGCGCCGCGGACACCCGGTGCGGCTGGTCCGCCTCGGCCACAGCGAGTTCGGCGGCGTCGACCCGCGCGCCTTCCGCGCCGTCAGCGACGGGGTCCTGGAGCTGGGCCGGATCGACTGGCGCGAGGTTCCCGACTACCTGGCCCTGGCCGACGCCTTCGTGCAGCCGGGCGCCTGCGACGACTTCAACCGCTACCGGCTGCCATCGAAGCTGCCGGAGTTCCTGGCGATGGGACGCCCGACTATCGTGCCCCACTGCAATATCGGTCACGACCTCACCCACGGGGAGAACGCACTCTTGCTCGAGCAGGGAAACGCAATCGAGATCATGGCGCGGGTCGAAGACCTGATCGCCGACCGCGAGCTCGCCGGCAAGCTCGGTGAAGGAGCGCGCAAGTTCGCGCTCGAGGAGCTGAGCTGGCGCGACAACGCCACTGCCCTCGGCGAGTTCTACCGCGAGCTGATCAGTGCTCCCGCGGAGCAGGCGGCATGAGCCGGCTGAAAGAACAGGCAGCGCGGGCGCGGGCGATGGCGGCGGGCTCGCCGGCCGTGCGCAAGGCGGCAAGCAAAGTCCTGGGCCGGGTCCCGCCGCCGGGCGGTGAGAACGCCTCGGCCTGGACGATCAAAGACACGCCGCTCAAAACCCTGATCGACCGCTACGGGGGCAACTTCCCGCTGCCCGCCGCCTCCTACGGCACCGTCGAAGACTTCGCCGACAGCGTCGACACGATGCCGAACCTGGCCGGCGCCAACTTCGACATGAAGGACTTGCAGCGCTGCTGGATGCTGAAGGCAATCCTCGGCAACGTCCCGGTGGGCTCAAGGCTGCTGGAGATCGGCGCCGGCGAACCGCTGGTGGCCGGCGCGCTCTCGCGGATCGGCTACGACGTCACCGTCGTCGACGCCTACGACGGCAGCGGCAACGGGCCGAGAGAATTCGAGACCTTCCGCACCGCCTACAAAGACCTCACCTTCGTCCGCGAACACTTCCCGCCGCAGACGCCGGTCGGCGACGATTTCGCCGCGATCTACTCGATCTCGGTCCTCGAGCACGTCCCCCTCGAGGCGATCGACTCGGTGATGAGCCGCTCCCGCGAGCTGCTCGCCAAGCAGGGGGGCGTCAGCATCCACGCCGTCGACCACGTCCTCGCCGGCTGGGGCGCCGAGGAACACCTGGAGAAACTGCGCCGCATCGCCACCGGCATGGGCATCGCCGACGCCTACCTCGACGCCGCCCTCGCCCAGCTCGAGGACGACCCCGAGACCTATTTCGTCTCCGCCGAGTCCCACAACCGCTGGCGCGGCGCCCTTCCCTACGACCAGTACCCGATGCGCCGCATCGTCTCGGTTAACTTGTTCTCGGGCGCCTGAGGCAGAGCTTCCGACTCCCGTTTTCTGGATGCTCCGTCTGATCCGCAACGCCCAGCAATTTCTCGCCGCCCTCGTCGTTCCGAGGACTGGCAGCTCCTCGTCGCTCCGTGGCCGGTTCGCCAAGAGCGGGATGGGGTCACGCCTGCTGCAGGACCGGCGCAGCGAACCGCGGTAGATCTAAAGTCGACGGTTCGCGAAACCGCAAAAACCTGTCATATACGCGGTTTTTTGCGGTCTCGCGGGAGGGACGCTCGAGCGAAGGTCACCTGTTCTTCCACTCGGCTTGCAGAGGGCGGGGATGCCCCTCCGGAGGAATGTTCGGCAATATGCAATCTGACTCTTTGCGCGGCAGAGCCGCGCAGCATGTTCTCCCCGAGCGCTAGCGAGGGGAGGTCATTTCCGGAGGAGGGGCATCCCCGCCCTCTTCCCTCAGCCCCTACAACCGCTCGGCGATCTTGGGGGCTTCGCGCTTGAAGACCCAGACGCCGAGGATGCAGGTGAGGACGTAGATCGCGGCGGCGGGGAGCATGTTGAGCCAGCCGCCGGCCACGGAGACGGCACCGGGGGCGGTGGGGTCGATGATCCAGGCGCGGGCCTGCTCGAAGATCAGCGTCAGCGGGTTCCCCAGGAGGACGTCTTTGAGGAAACTGGGTTCGAGGAAGTCGATCGGATAGATGATCGGCGTCCCGTACATGAGGACGGTCGCTGCGACCGTCCAGATGATCGCGATATCCCGGAAACGGACGTTCAGGGCCGAGAGCAGCAGCGAGACGGCGCAGGTGAGGACGAAGACGAGGAGCAGGATCACCGGCAGCAGAAGCCAGGTCCAGGTGGGGTCGACGCCGTAGGCGAGGATGAAGACGAAGACCGCGATCAGGTTCAGTCCCAGCGTGAAGAGGGCAACCATCACCGAAGAGAGGGGAATGACCAGCCGCGGAAACTGCGTCTTGCGGACGATCCCCTCCTGCGCCAGGACCGAGTTCACCGCCGCGCCGGTCCCTTCCTGGAAGAGGCCGAAGACGACGAGGTTGAAGAGCAGTAGAACGGGATAGTTCGGAACATCGAACCGGAAGATCCGGGTGAAGACGACGAGGAGGACGGCGAACAGCATCAGCGGCCGCACTAGCGACCAGATGTAGCCGAAGGCGGTGCCGTGGAAGCTTTTCTTGAATTCGGTCGCCGAGATCAGCCAGAGCAATTCGAAGAAGCGGCGGCTGCCGCCGCCGGTGGCCGAGGGGCCGCGGACCTCGCGCAGCTCCAGTGGCTGCGCCGGCGCCTGAGCCTCAGCGCTCACCGGCCTCGCCCTCCTTCAGCTCGAACTCGACCTCGGTCTCGAAGAACGCCACGCCGGCCTCGCCTTTGCCGAAGACGACGAAGTCGAGGACGTGGGGGGAGTAGAGGACGATGTCGGAGATGTTGCGGTTGCGGTGGATCCAGCAGCGGACGACGTAGCGGCCGGGGGCGAGGCGGTTTTCGATCTTGCTGCGGATCTGGATCCGCTGGCCGGCGCTGACGCGGTCGGGCAGCTCCTCCAGGGGGACGCCGAAGCCGATCACCTCGACCCCGTCGGGGTTGGCGAAGGTGAAGCCGAAGGTCGGGCCCTCGACGTCCCGCTTCGCCTCCAGCTCGGCGCAGAAGTGCAGGTCCCGCCCCTTCTCGACGTTGGTGACCCGCTCCCCGTTCTCGTCCTCAAGCCAGGCGTCCTCGACGACGACGTCGGCGACCTCGCCGAGCGAGTCGTCGCCGCTGCTCGGGGCCGATTCGAAGTTCAGCCGCAGGTACTTGCGGGCGACCTCGCCAGGGTCGCCCATCGCCCGCACCTCGCCGTCGTGCAGGAGCATCGCCCGGTGGCAGTAGTGCTCGACCGCGCCCATGTCGTGGGTGACGAGGATGACCGTGCGCTCTGAATCGCGCATCTCGTGGAAGACGTCGGCGCATTTCTGCTGGAAGGCGGCGTCGCCGACCGCGAGCACCTCGTCAATCAGGAGGATCTCCGCGTCGGACTGGATCATCACCGAGAAGGCGAGCCGGACCAGCATCCCCGAGGAGTAGTTCTTCAGTTTCATGTCGACGAACTCCTCGAGCTCGGCGAACTCGAGCACGGCGCCGAGGCGGCTGCGCGCCTGGCGCCGCTCCAGCCCCATCATCACCCCGTTCAGCTCGACGTTCTCGCGCGCCGTCAGCTCCGGGTTGAAGCCGACCCCGAGCTCGATGAAGGGGGCCAGCCGCCCGGCCATCCGCACCCGGCCGCTGTCGGCGGCGTAGATGCTGGCGAGGACTTTCAGCAGGGTGCTCTTGCCGGAGCCGTTGCGGCCGACGATGCCGAAGAACTCGCCGCGGCGGATCTCGAAGGAGACGTCGCGCAGGGCGTGCAGCTCGCGGTAGTCGGGCCGCGAGAAGGTCGTGATCTGCTCTTTCAGCGAGCTGATCTTGTTGACCGGGAGCCGGAAGGACTTCGTCACCCCGCGCGCCTCGATCACGACGGGCTCGGCGTCGAAGTCGCGCCCACGCGGGGTCGCCGGGCCGTCTTGGGTGGTCTCGACCGCCATCTGCCGACTAGATAATCGAGCATCGACCGGCCGGGCCGCCGGCTGCGGCGCCTCAGCGGTCGAGGAGGCGGGCGCGGGCGCGCCGCAGGAGGCCGAGATAGCCGCCGCGCAGGCGCTCGATCTCCTCCCGCAGCTGCGGGTTCTCCCGCCGCAGGTGCTCGAGCTCGGGTCGCAGCTCGGCCAGCTCCGCCTGGGCGCTGTCGCGTTCGCTGACCAGCTTCGCCACCGCCCGCCCTGCCGGCGTCGCCTGGGTGGGACGGCGACCGGCCTCAGCCTCGACCAGCTCGCGTCCGAGTCGTTCGTTGACGCGGCGCAGCTCGTCAACGCGACGCTCGAGCTCGGCCAGGCGCTCGTCGCGGTCGCTCACGAACCCGCCCCCGCGAGCATCCGTCGCTGCCGGCGCGAGAGCGCTTCGTCCCAGGAGAGGGCGTGCAGGTCGCCGACTCCGACGCTCGAGAGCGAGCCGGGACGAACGCGGTAGTTGGCCTCCAGGGCCGGGATCACGACACCGAAACGACCGTCCTCGCGCAGACGGCGGTAGAACTCCCAATCCGCCATCAGCACCCCCTCCTCCTCGTAGGCGTAGCCCTCGTGGGTGAACAAGCGGCGAGGCATGAGGGCGATCGAGTCGCCGTCGGAGTTGATCGCATCGTCGCTGCGCACGGCATTGCCGAGCGGCGCGTAGCCCCCCGTCCCCGCCTCCGCGAGCGCCTTCGGCTCGCCGAAGAAGCGCAGCCAGGAGGTGACGTAGGCGATCTTCGGATCGACCTCGATCATCGCCACCGCGCGGGCGACGAAGCCGGGCTCGAGGGTGTTGTCGGCGTCGAGGAAGACGACGTACTCGCCGTCGGCAAGGAGGGCCCCGAGGTTGCGGGCGGTGCTCTCGCCGCCATTCGGCTTGTAGGCGACGCGAACCCGGTCGAGCTCCGCCAGCTCGGCGAGGACCCCGTCCTCGGCGCGGAAGGAGCCGTCGTCGACGACGATCACCTCGAGGTTGCGGTGGGTCTGCGCGCGCAGCGAGTCGACCGCCTCCCGCACCTCCTCGTGCTCCCCGTAGTAGGTGACAACGCCGGTCACCAGCGGCTCGCTCGAAGCACCGAGGCCGCGAAATCCATCCTTGGAGGATGGTTTTTGCGGTCTCGCGGGAGAAAGGTCGGCGAAGAGGTCGCGGTAGGAGGCGAGCACCTCGTCCTCGCCGGTCAGCTCGAGGAAACGAGCGCGGGGGGCGCCGGAGGCGTGAACGCGCTCGACCTCGCCGCGATCGGCGAGCAGGCGCTCGAGGGCGCGGCGGATCGGCTCGCGGCCGCTGCCCTCGGTGTGCCAGCCGCTGACCCCATCCACGACGATCTCCCGCAGGCCGCCGACCGGACTGGCGAGAACCGGCAACCCCGCCCGCATCGCCTCCAGCGCCGCGTCGCTCCAGCACTCGAAGAAGGAGGGGACGGCGAGCAGGTCGTGCTCGCCGTAGCGCCGCTGCAGCTCCTCGTAAGGGAACGGGTCGAGGATCTCGACCCGCTCGTCGCCGGCCGCCAGAACCTCGAGGGTCGCCCGCACCGACTGCGCCATCGGCGCGGTGGTCGTATCGCCACCGATCAGGGTCAGCCGCCAGTCGGCGCTGGCGAGGGAGAGGCAGGCTTCGAGCAGAGTCAGCACCCCTTTCACTCGCTCCAGCCGCCCGACGCAGAGGATCCGCAGCGGCCCGCCGCTCGCCCGCTGACGCGGCTCCGGCTCGGGGCCGGGCTCGAACGGGACGCGGATCCGCGTCGCCGCGCCCAGGTCGACGCCGCCCAGGGCCTCACGGTAGGAAGCGAGTGCCTCCTCGCTCGGGTGGACCACCCGGTCGGCAAGCCGCAGCGCCTCACGCTCGAGGTCGAAGACCATCCGCTCGGCTGGCCGCGGCCAGCTGCCGTCGTGGAGCGCGATTGGCTCCGCCGCTCCCCGCAGCCGCAGCGCCATCGCCGTCCCCCGCAGGGACCGGTGACCGGCCGCGCGCGCCTGCAGCGGCACCAGCGCCGCTCCGCGGTAGTCGGCGAACTCGGCGTAGTCGGGCGGCTCCTTGCCGTAGGCCTCCTCGATCGCCGCCAGCAGCGCTGCCGAGCGCTTGTGGTCTTCGCAGCTGAAGGCGATCGGCGGGACCCCCGACGGCTCCTCGTCTAGATAAGGATCGATCACGGTCACCTCGTGCTCGCGCCCGAGCACGGCAGCGAGACGGTCGACGGCAAGGTCTTTGCCGCTGCCGGCTCGGTGCCCCGAGGAGACGAGAAGGACGCGCATGCAGGAGCGAAGATAACTTTCCCGGGTGGCGATCGGCACCAACGGCCCTCGCCCCACCCCCGCAGGGGCAGCGCGCGGGGCGGGGCCGAGCACTCCCGTCCTCCTGCTGCTGACCTGGCTCTTCGGAGCCTCGGCCTGCCTGCTGCTCTACCTCGGCTCGAAGCTGACCTTCCTGCTCGACGACTGGGAGTTCCTCCTCTACCGCCATGGGGTCAACGCGGACTCGGTCCTCGACCCCCACGGCGAGCACATCGTCGCCTTGCCGGTGCTGATCTACAAGGCCCTGCTGGCGACGGTTGGGATGGGCTCGGCCCTTCCCTACCGGGCCGTCTCGGTCGGACTCTTCCTGCTCAGCGCCGCCCTCCTCTTCGTCTACCTGCGGCGCCGGGTCGGCGATTGGCCGGCGCTGGCGGCGACCGCGGTCGTCCTCTTCCTCGGCGCCGCCTGGGAAGACCTGCTCTGGCCCTTCCAGATGACCTATTTCGGCTCGGTCGCCGCCGGGCTCGGCGCCCTGCTGGCGCTGGAACGGGAGGACCGCCGCGGTGAGGCGGTCGCCTGCGCGCTGCTGGTCGTCTCGATCCTCTTCTCCAGCCTCGGCCTCTCCTTCGCGATCGGCGCCGCCGTCCACGTGCTGTTGCTGGGCGAACGGCGGCGGCGTCTATACCTCTTCCTCGTCCCACTCGCCGTCTACGCCCTCTGGTGGCTGGGCTGGGGACACACCGCCGAATCGAGCCTCAGCTTCCACAACGTCGCCAGGACCCCGCTCTACGTCCTCAACGGTCTCGCCAACTCGGTCGGCTCCGCCACCGGCCTGGTCAACGACAGCGTCACCGTCCACGACCGCCTGATCTGGTCGCGGCCGCTGGCGCTCGTGCTGGTCGTCCTCGCCGCCTGGCGGCTCTACCGGCTGCCGCGAGTCCCGCACTGGTTCTGGGTGGTGCTGGCGACCGGCGGCTCCTTCTGGATCCTCGCCGGCTTCAACCAGATACCCGGGCGCGAAGCCGACGCCAGCCGCTACCAGTACCTCGGCGTCGTCTTCGGATTCATGCTCGCTGCCGAGGTGCTGCGGCCGGAGCTGGAACGGGGGCTGCGGATCGGCAGGGCGGCGCTGACGGCGATCGCCGTCATTACCGTCTTCTCCGTCGCCAGCAACCTCGATCAGCTCCACGACGCCTACGAGGGGACCTACCGCCCAATCAGCCAGCTGGAGAAAGCGGGCCTCGGGGCGCTCGACATCACCGAAGCGACGGTGGAACCGGGCTTCGTCCTCAGCGAAGACATGGTCGACACGGGCTTCGTCAACGTCGACGCCGGCTCCTACTTCGCCGCTCGCGACGCCCACGGATCCCCCGCCTACTCGGAAGCGGAAATCGCCGACAGCCCGCAGTTCGTCCGCTACGCCGCTGACAAGACTCTTTTCGGGGCACTGGGGATCGAACTGGAAACGCTGGGGAAGAAAGCGGCGCCGGCGCGCCAGGCGGCGGTCTGCGAGACCGCCGCCAGCGACGGAGCCGCCTCACCCCTGCTGCGCCTGCCCCCGGGCGGGATCACGATCCGCGCCGGCGCGGCACCGATCAAGCGCTTCGAGGTCAGCCGCTTCTCGACCGGCTCCGCCCCGGTCCTGATCGAAGGCATCGGCGCCGGCGAAGCGGCCAGGCTGCCGATCCCCCGGGACAACGCCAGCGAGTCCTGGAAGCTGCGGCTGATCACCCCGGCACCGGCCCTCGCCTGCCCGCTCGGCGCGGGAGGGGGCGAATGAAGCTCTCGATCGTGATCCCCGCCCACAACGAGGAGGGCTCGGTCGCGGCAACGGTCGAAGGCGTCACCGCCAAGCTCGAACACGAGGCGATCGAGTACGACGTCCTCGTCATCGACGACAACAGCAGCGACCGGACCAAGGAGATCGTCGAAGAGATCGGGGCCTCGAACCCGCGGGTCCGCTGCCTTACCTCCTACCACCCCCCCGGCTTCGGCTTCGCCGTTCGCTGCGGCCTCGAGCAGTTCGGCGGCGACGCGGTGGCGATCATGATGGCCGACGGCTCCGACAGCCCCGAGGACCTGGTCGCCTACCACCGGCTGCTGGAGGAAGGCTACGAGTGCGCCTTCGGCTCCCGCTTCGTCCCCGGCGCCCGGGTCGTCGACTACCCGCGGACGAAGCTGATCATGAACCGGATCGTCAACTTCGGCATCCGCGTCCTCTTCCGGCACGGCTACAACGACACCACCAACGCCTTCAAGGCCTACCGGCGGGAGACGATCGAAGCGATCCAGCCGCTCCTCTCCCACCACTTCAACCTCACCGTCGAGCTGCCGCTGAAGGCAGTGGTGCGGGGCTACAGCTTCGGGGTCGTGCCGATCTCCTGGACCAATCGCAAAGCCGGGGTCTCGAAGCTGGCGCTGAACGAGATGGGCAGCCGCTACCTCTTCATCGTCCTCTACATCTTCCTCGAGCACCACCTCAGCCGCGGCGACTACCGGCGACGGCCGGGGGGCCGATGAGCGGGCGCCGAATCAGCGCGACGCCGGTGCTGCTGGCGGCGATGGCGGCGGCCGCCACCTACATCGTCGTCCTCGGCCAGAAACTGAGCTTCCTGCTCGACGACTGGGGCTACATCGTCCTCCGCCGCGGCAACGACTTCGAGAACTGGGTTCGGCCGGACAACGAGCACTTCGTCGCCGGCCCGGTGACGATCTGGAAGCTCTTGATCGCCACCTTCGGGATCGACTCGATGCTCCCCTACAAGCTGGTCTCTACGGCGCTCTTCCTCGCCGGGGTCTGGTTCCTCTTCCTCTGGTGCCGGCGGCGGGTCGGCGAGTGGGTGGCGCTGATCGGGATGGTGGCGCTGCTCTTCTGCGGTGCCGCCTTCGACGACCTCCTCTGGTTCGCCTCGATCACCTTCCTCGGCTCGACCCTCGGCGGCCTGGGGATGCTCGTGGCGCTCGACCGCCGCGACCGCACCGGCGACCGGCTCGCCTGCCTGGGGCTGACCTTCTCGCTGCTCTTCTCCAGCCTCTGGGTCGCCTTCGCCGCCGGCGCCGCGCTCGACATCCTCCTGCGGCGGCGCCAGCGACCCTGGCTCGGGCGCGTCTTCATCGTCGCCGTACCGGCCGTGATCTACGTCGCCTGGTGGGTCGGCTGGGGGCACGAGGCCGAAAGCGCGCTCTCGCTCCACAACATCGTCCGCTCGCCGGCCTGGGTCTTCGACTCGATCGCCGGCGCGCTCGCCGCCCTGCTCGGGCTGGCGATCCCGGCCGAAGGGATCACCGCCCCCAACGGGCTCGACTGGGGCCGACCCGTGGCAGCGGTCCTGCTGCCGCTGGCGCTCTGGCGGCTCTGGAAGATGCCGCGGGTGCCGCGCTCGCTCTGGGTGGTGATCGCGATCGCCTTCGTCTACTGGTTCCTCGGCGGCTTCGACGTCAAGCCCGGTCGCGACGCCTCGGCCAGCCGCTACCAATACACCAGCGCCGCCTTCGTCCTGATGATCGCCGCGGGTCTGCTCAGCGGCGTCCGCTTCCAGCGCCGGCTGCTGATCCCGGCGCTGATCGTGCTCGGCGCCGCGGTGGTACCGAACACCGTCTTCTTCCACGAAGCCTACGAGAGCTATCGCCGCACCAGCCAGATCGAGCGCGCCGACTTGGCGGCGCTGGAAATCACCCGGCCGCGGATCGGGCCCGGCTTCCGGATCGAAGAAGAGGACGCCGACACCGGCTACGTGCCGGTGGAAGCGAGCGCCTACTTCGAAACCCGCGACGAGGACGGCTCTCCCGCCTACGACGAAGCCGAACTGGCCGCGGCGCCCGAGCACGCCCGCGTTCCCGGCGACAAGGTGATGGCGGCGGCGCTGGGGGTGACGCTCGCGCCGGGCAAGATCGGCAAGGCCTGCCGGCCAGCGCCGCTCGACGAAGGCTCGCTGGTACTGCCGCTCGACCGCGGCGGCGCGTCCCTGATGGCGACGAAGCCGCTGCAACTTGCGCTCGGTCGCTTCTCCGAATCCTTCCCGGTGGCGCTGGGCGAACTGGCCCCCGGCACCTGGACGACGCTGTGGATCCCGACCGACCTCTCGCCGCAGCCGTGGAAGCTGCAGCTGAGCGGCGAAGGGCAACTGACGATCTGCCGGGCGCCTGGAGCATGACCGCGCGACGCGCCACCGAGCTGGTCCTGGCAGTGGCGATGGCTGTCTCCCTCGGCCTGATCGTCACGGCGACGAACGGCCAGGGCTTCGCGATCGACGAACTGTATTACTACGCGCGCGTCGCGATCAAAGACGGCGGCCTCTTCCACTACGACTCGCCCTTCAGCCCCGAGTACCTGCTCTCGCCGTTCAACGGGCACCTCGCGCTCGGGGGGCGCTTCACCTACGAGAGCGTCTTCGCCACGGGCGGCGCCCACTACACCGTCTTCGTCGTCGTCGACGCGCTCGGGATCTGCGCCTGCGCCGGCCTCCTCTTCGTCTTCGCGCGGCGGCGAATCGGCGACGTCGCGGCGCTGGCCCCGGCGCTGCTCGTCCTCTTCTTCGGGGTAGCGCGGGAGCAGTTCCTCTGGCCGCTCGACTTCAACACCTCGGTCGCGCTGGCCACCGGCCTGGCGGCGATTCTCTGCCTGCAGCGCGAGACCCGCCGCGGCGACGTCGCCGCCTGCCTGCTGCTCGCGGTCTCGGCGGCGATGATCGAGGTCGGCCTCGCCTTCATCGTCGGGGCGGCGCTGCTGATCGCGATGACCCCAGAGCGCTGGCGGCGGGCCTGGATCGTGGTCGCGCCGCTGATCCTCTACGCGATCTGGTGGATCTGGTCGGCGAAGTTCGGCCAGGGGGAAACCGAGCTCTCGAACGTCACCGCGGCGCCGAAGACCTTCTTCGAGTCGATCGCCGTCTCCCTCGGCGCCCTGACCGGCACCAATCCCGTCCACGCCGATTCCTTCGGGACCGAAGTGACGACGCTGGGGCGGGTGCTGGCGGCGATCGGCCTCGTCGCCCTGGTCGTGCGGATTGCCCTCGGCGACCTGCCGCGAACGATCTGGGTCTGGATCGTCACCGCCCTCGCCTACTGGACCCTGCTGGCGATCGCCGACCGGCCGCCGCAGAGCACCCGCTATCTGCTGGTCAGCGCCGTGCTGGTGCTGCTGGTCGCCGCCGACTGCTTCCGCCGCCCCCTCTCCAACCGGGTCGGGGCGGTCCTGGTGGTGCTGGCGCTGCTGCCGCTGCCGGCGAACGTCGACGCCCTCTTCACCGCCGAGGACGAGAACGTGCTCCGCACCGACGTCCCCAAGAGCCGGGCCGAGTTCGCGATGCTGGAGCTGGCGGGCGAACGTGTCGACCCCGGCTACGTCGTCTCGGCCGACCCCCGTGTCGCCGACCTCGGCGGCAGCCTCTACCTGGGGATCCCGGCCGGCGCCTACCTCGACGCCTCGAAGGAGAACGGCTCGATCGCCTACAGCCTCGACGAGCTGCGCGAACAGCCGGAGGAAATCCGCGAGATCGCCGATGCGGCGCTGGCGGGGGCGTATCCGATCGAACTCGAACCCGGGGACGCGCCCGGTCCGGCAGAGACCTGCCGGACCACCAAGCCGAGGAATGGGCATCCAGCCGTCGTGGAGATGGCGGGGGGCTTCAACCACGTACGGGTCGCCGGACGGGGGGCGCCTTTGATCGGGCTGCGGCGCTTCGCCAGCTCGGGTCCCGGCGTCCCGATCGCGAAGCTGCAGGCGGGCGGCTGGGCCGTCCTGCGGCTCCCGCAGGACGGCGCGGAGCACTGGAAGCTGGTCACCAACGCCACCGTCACTACCTGCTCGTAGTCCTCGGGCGTCCGGGGACCGTCGGCGGTGGGTCAGACGATTGCCACGCGGGCACCTGAAGGCAGGATCGCCTCGAGCTTGATGCCCATGGCACTGAGCAGAAGGAAGGCGTTCTCGGTGGTTGGATTCGCCGTCTCCGCCGTGAGCATGCGACGCACGCTGGATGCATCGAGTCCAGCTCGATCGGCCAGCTCTTTCTTCGAAAGCTTTCCTTCTTCCCGAGCAGTCTCCAACATGCTGAGCAGCGTGTTGCGAGCGACAAGCGCCTTGACTCGGCGGTCGTAGTCCGCTTTCTCGTCGTGGGGAATGAGCCGGCTGAGGGCGGCGTCGTGGGCGTTGGCTTTCGGCATGAACGGAACATAGCCGAGTTGTTGCATAAAAGCAACACTTCGCTCACGAACCCCTCGATTCCCGCATACATCTTCCTCAAAGATTTGCCCGTCAACGTACGCATCCAGCTGCTGGCGATTCTGGACGCCGTTCGGAGCACCGGACCGGACCAGTGGGCGGACCGGCACAGCCACTGCCCGATGAGGGGAGAGCAACTGTGGCCGATGACCCGGCGCCGTTTGCATCCGTGGACGACTTCATCCGAGCAGACCTCGGCTGATCAGCTCAGCTGCGCCAACCTCCACCGGCTGCGATGGCTGGCGGAACGGCACCTCCTCGCTATCGTCCGCCGCTGCCCGGCCCCCCACCGAGGAGAAGATCTAACTGAACTACGAGCGCCTCTACGCATTCCGGTTCCGCGGCATCGACCAAGAGGCCCGTACCGCCGTCTGGGATGAGATCGCGCCCCATGTCTACGGGCTGATGGGCTCTCCCAGCCGCGTCCTCGACCCCGCCGCGGGGCGCGGCGAGTTCATCGAGGCGATCCCGGCGCAGGAGCGGGTCGCGGTCGACGAGGTCGCCTATCCCGAGGCCGATCACAGCTCCGGCGTGCGGCGGATCACCTCGAAGATCGAGGACGCCGAGCTGCCGGCCGGGCACTTCGACGGCGTCTTCGTCTCCAACTTCCTCGAGCACCTGCCGAGCCAGGAGGCGATCTCCCAGTTCCTGGAAAAGATGCATGCGGCGATGGCCCCCGGCGGCCGGATCGCGATCATGGGGCCGAACTACCGGTACGCCTCGAAGGAGTACTGGGACATGGCCGACCACATCATCGCCCTCACCCACCTGGCGATCGAGGAGCACCTCTACACCGCCGACTTCGAGCCCGAGCGCACGATCCCCCGCTACCTCCCCTACTCCTTCCGCGGCATCCTCCCCCCCTCGCGCAAGCTGACCGCCGTCTACCTCCGCACCCCTCTCGCCTGGCGCCTGCTCGGCAAGCAGTTCCTGGTGATCGGTCAGAAGTAGCAACCGAAAAGACCGGCCCTGACAGGTGCGGCACCTTCATCATCCGGTGCTACACTCGGCCGATGCCGACCACCCGGCCCCGCTACACCCTCACCGACACCGGCGAGCTGCGCGCGCAGCTGGACCAAGCCCAGCGCCATTGGCCCCGCGTCAGAGACAGAAAAGAGCTGCTGCTCAAACTCGCCGCTGCCGGACAAAAGGCGATAGAGGGCGAAGTAGAGGAGCGCAAGAGGGCGATCGCGGAAACCGCTGGAGCCTTTACCGGCGTCTATCCGCCGGATGCGCTCGAGCGGCTGCGCGAAGACTGGCCGGAGTGATCGTCCTCGACGCCAACGTCCTGATCGCCCACCTCAACGGCTCAGACCAGCATCACGCCAGGGCCGAAACCTTGTTGGAAACCATCAGCTCTGAGCCGTGGGGAGTCAGCTCGGTAACCCTCGCGGAGGTGCTGGTCTACCCTGCCCGCGCGGGGCACCTCCTGGACGCGGAAGCGACCCTCGTGGGACTTGACATTCAAGAGCTTCCGATGGGAGGAGGCGCATCCAGCCGCCTAGCCGAGATGCGCGCCGACCTGGGCCTGAAGATGCCGGACTGCTGCGTGCTTCTGACGGCACAAAACAACGAAGCCGCTTTGGCAACCTTTGACGCCGGCCTGCTCTGCGCAGCCGGGAAGCTGGGAGTCGAGCTGGTTCCCGACGCCCCCCGGTAGAAGCCTCAGTTCTTGCGCCGGCCGTTGAACCGCATCCGCGGCACCCGCCACATCGCCTCGCGGACGATCGAGCTGTCCATCTTCGATTTGCCGACCTCGCGGTCGCGGAAGACGATCGGCACCTCGGCGACCTCGAAACCGGCCTGCAGGGCGCGGTAGGTCATCTCGATCTGGAAGGCGTAGCCGCGGGCGTCGACGGCGTCGAGGTCGATCGTCTCCAGCACCTCGCGGCGGAAGCACTTGAAGCCCCCGGTCAGGTCCTTGACCTCGACCCCGAGGACGAGGCGGGCGTAGGCGCTGCCACCGCGGCTGATCACCCGCCGCAGCGGGCCCCAGTTGCGGACGCCGCCACCCTCGACGTAGCGGGAGCCGATCACCAGGTCGGCCCGCTTCGCCGCCTCCAGCAGGCGTGGCAGGTAGGCGGGGTCGTGGGAGAAGTCGGCGTCCATCTCCAGCACCAGCCCGGCGCCCTCGGCCAGCGCCTTGCGGAAGCCGGCGATGTAGGCGGGGCCTAGGCCTTCCTTCTGCTCGCGGTGGAGGAAGCGCACCCGCTCCTCTTCGGACTCCAGCCGCTTGGCGATCTCTCCCGTTCCGTCGGGCGAGTTGTCGTCGACGATCAGGACCCGCGCATCGGCGGGCAGCTTCGGAAGGACGGCTTCGACGAAGGGTTCGAGGTTCTCGGCCTCTTCGTAGGTCGGCAGGACGAGCCAGGCTGGGCCCTGCGGGTCGGTGGCGGTCACGGCGCTAGGGCCGGGCCCGCCCGCCGGTGATCTTCACGAAGGCATGCCAGGAGGGCTTCGGCTTGAAGCGGGGCCCTTCGCGGAAGAGGCCAACCGAGTCGCAGAAGTCGCAGAGCAGCGCCGCGTCCTTCCAGGAGAACCAGACGACCTGCTTCAGGTTCAGCCGCCGCTGGTTGGCGATCAGGTAGCCGTAGGAGTTCTTCAGCTGGCGGACCTGGCCGCGGATCCCCTGCTCGAAGGCGTCGTTCTCGAAGTTGTCCTCCGAGCCCCACCCCATCTCGGTCACGTAGAACCTCGGGCGGTCGTGGTTCTCCTTGCTGACTTCGTGGAATTCCTCGACCATCTCTTCGAGTTCGCTGCTGTCGATCGCGTAGGGGTGGAGGGCGACCGCGTCGAACTTGCTCTTGATCCCGGGCTTGCGGTAGAGCTGTTCGAGGAACACGGACGCCGCCATCCCTTTCTTGCCGCGCGCGTTCGGCCGCGCGAAGAGGCCGCTGAGGAGGATCCGGGCGCCGGGCTGGACCGACTTGATCGCCCGCTGGCTGATCGTCAGCAGCTTCGCGTAGTCGTTGACCGAGACCGGGAAGGCGAAGTAGAAGAAGTTGGCCTCGTTCCAGATCTGCCAGGTCCGCATCGGCTTCGCCGTCGTGATCGCCGGTTCGTAGTTGACGCCTTCGGTTCGGTGTTCGCGCCAGAACTGGCCGCCAGGGCCGTAGCGTTCGACCGCGGCCTTGACGAAGGCGCTCCAGGCGGCGCGCTGGCGGGCGTTGTGGACCGGCAGCTTGGTCAGCTTGCCGAGCCAGGACGGGGTTCCCGCAAGGAAGGGGAGGATTTCCAGCCCGCCGCGGGCGGCGACTTCGACCGTGGGGTCGATCGAGGACCAGTCGTAGCCACCGTTGCGGGTCGGCTGCACCGATGACCAGGCGATCGGCATCCGCATCGCTTCGATCCCGCCGGCGCGCATGTAGCGCACGTCTTCGTCGGTCAGCGGCGTCTGCGGAGCAACGCCGAAGAAACCCCGCGGCAGCGGCGGTTTCGGCTTCGCGGTGCCGCAGGCGGTGAAGACCAGGAGCGCGAGGAGGCCCGCGAGAACGACGGCCGTGAGGATCCGCAGCTTCACGCCTTGACCGTCCAGCGGTCGAGGTTCTGCTCGTACATCTCCTGCAGGATCTCCTCGATCCCGTAGCGCAGCTTCCAGTCGGGGTAGTCGGCCTGGAAGGGGGCAAGGTCGGAGATCCACCAGCGGTGGTCGCCGATCCGCGGCTCCTCGCCCATCTCCCACTGCAGCTGGCGGCCGGCGATCCGCTCGCAGGCGTCGATCGCCTCCAGCATCGAGCAGTTGGAGAAGCGGCCGCCGCCGATGTTGTAGACGGCGGCGGGGCGCGGGGCCTTGCGGAAGGCGTCGAAGGCGGCGATCAGGTCGGCGCTGTGGATGTTGTCGCGGACCTGCTTGCCTTCGTAGCCGAAGACGGTGTAGGGCGTGCCGGTGACGACGCACTTCATCAGGTAGGCGAGGAAGCCGTGGAGCTTGGCGCCGGCGTGCTGGGGGCCGGTCAGGCAGCCGCCGCGGAAGGCGACGGTGGGCATCTCGAAGTAGCGCCCGTACTCCTGCACCAGCAGGTCGGCGGCGGCCTTCGAGACCCCGAACAGCGAGTGGGTCGAGGAGTCGATCGACATCGAAGTGTCGATGCCCTTGAAGTAGTGGTGGTCCTCCGGCAGCTCCAGCCGCTTCTCCAGTCTCTGCAGCGGCAGGCGGTTGGGGGTATCCCCGTAGACCTTGTTGGTCGAGCAGTGGACGAAGGGGGCGTCGGGGCAGTGGGCGCGCGCCGCCTCCAGCAGGTTGAGGGTGCCGTTGGCGTTGACGCCGAAGTCGGTCTGGGGATCGCTGGCGGCCCAGTCGTGCGAGGGCTGGGCGGCGGTGTGGACGACCAGCTCGATCTGGCCGGCCTCGCGGAAGATGCGGTCGACGGTGGCGGCGTCGCGGATGTCGGCGTTCTCCCAGCGGAACTCGGAGGGGTAGGCCTCGATCAGCCGCTGGGTGACGTGCGAGGTCGAGGACTCGGGGCCGAAGAAACGGGCCCGCATGTCGTTCTCGATCCCGACCACGTCGAAGCCCTCGCGGACGAAGTGCTCGACGGCCTCGGACCCGATCAGGCCACCTGCACCCGTGATGATCGCCACCGGCATACGCGTTTATTCCCTTTCGCTCACTGGGGTTGAATTTGGAGGGCGTCGGCGATCCGCGCCTCGTCGGCGGCAATCCACTGGTGGATGTCCGCCAGCACCTGCTCGGCGCTGCGTCGGGGTCGCCACTCGTCGAGACCGAAGAGCCTCGCGCAATCGGAAAGGTACACGGGCACGTCCCCGGAACGGGTCTCCGGCACCGCTGCAATCGGCACTTCGTTGCCGGTCAGGCGCCGGCAGATCTCCGTCGTCTCCAGCAGCGAGAGGCTGCACTCGCGGCCGCCGCCGACGTTGACGACGCGCCCGTCCCAGGCCGCCTGGTCCATCAGCTGCCGCTCGACCAGGTCGACCAGGTCGTCGACGTGGAGGAGGTCCCGCACTTGCTTGCCATGTCCCCCGAACCCGATGTAGCTGAGCGGGTTGCGGAAGTGGTGGGCGAGCATCCAGTGGGTGAAGACCCCCTGGTCGACCTTGCCCATCTGCCAGGGGCCGGCGATCACCCCGCAGCGGTCGATCGCCGCGGGGACGCCGAAGGCCGCCCGGTACTCCTCGATCAGCAGCTCGGCGGCGAGCTTGGTCGTTCCGTAGAGGGTGCGGGCGCCGCCCAGCGGGAAGTCCTCGGAGATCCCGGCCGGGGAGACGCCGGGCACCGCCTGCTCGGCGGCGATCTCGAAGCGGGTCTCCCCCTCCTCCAGGTTCAAATCGACCTGCGGCGCCACCGGATAGACGCGGCTGGTCGAGAGGAAGAGGAAGAAGGCGCCGTCGCGGCGGGCCAGCTCGAGGCAGTTGTAGGCGCCGGTGAGGTTGGTTTCGAACAGGTAAGAGCTGCCTCCATCCACCCCGCTCATCACCGAGGGCTCAGCCGAGCACTCGACCAGGGCGTCGAGCGGCGGCAACGCCGCCAGGTCGTCGGGCTCACGAACGTCACCGCGGACGAACTCGACGCCGGCCTCGGCCAGTCGCGGCAGGTTCAGCGCCGACCCCCTGCGGTAGAGGTTGTCGAGCGCGATCACCTCCCAGTCCGGGTGCCGGGAGGCGAGCGAGACCGCGAGGTTGGAGCCGACGAAGCCGGCGCCGCCGGTGATCAGCAGCCGGGTCAAGGCTGGCGAAGCTATCACCTAGGATCGGCCCACTTGGAGTTCGCGGCGGCCCCCGACAACCTCGACCTGCGCAGCGCCGAAGTCCACGTCTGGCGCGCGGTTCTGGAGACGGTTCCCGCGGACTTGACCCTGCGGCAGGTGCTTGCCCTCTATCTCGACCAGGACCCAGAGGAAATCGAGCTGGAGCGAGGCAAGCACGGCAAGCCTCGCCTAGCCGAGGATCCGCCTCGCCTCGCCTTCAACCTCAGCCACTCCGGCGACCTGGCCCTGGTCGCGGTCGCCCGCGATCGCGAAGTCGGGGTCGACGTCGAGCGGGTGAAGCCGGAGCGCGACCTCGTCGCCCTCGCCGAGCGAGCGCTGACGCCGGAGGCCGCGGCGGCGGTGCGCAAGGCGACCGAACCGGAGCGGGCACACCTCTTCTACGAGCTCTGGACCCGGCACGAGGCCCGCCTCAAGTGCCTCGGCGTCGGTCTGGCGACGCAGCCGACCTGGCCGCCGCCCCCGGTCGCCGTGCAGGCGCTGCCGATCGACGGAGGTTTCGCCGCCGCGATCGCGGTGAGTGGCGATCCGGTCCCAATCCGCTGCTGGACGTTCGGCTAAGCGCGACCATTTGCCGGGTAGGGGGTTAGCTACCTTGAGCACCTTGGTCAGGGCAGCGGGAAAGATCGGGATCGTCGCCATGCTCCTCGCGGGGCTGTGGTGCGCCAGCGCGCAGGCGCTGTCGCTGCAGCCGGTCGGCTCCGGCTTCGAAGAACCGATGTACCTCACCTCCGACCCCAGCGACCCCGACCATCTCTTCGTGGTCGAGCGGGAAGGGAGGGTGCGGCTGCTCGAGAACGGCTCCTCGACCCTCTTCGCCGACGTCAGCTCCCTGGTCGACTGCTGCGGCAGCGAGCGCGGGCTGCAGTCGATCGCCCTCTCCCCCGACTTCGCGACCAGCGGTCGCCTCTTCGTCCTCTACAGCGGCAAAGAAGAACCCGGCGAGATCCACGTCGCCGAAATGCGGGCGGTCGGGGGCAGCGCTCTTGCCTCGATCCCGCGGAACCTGCTGACGATCCCCCATCCCGACGGAACCCATTACGGCGGCCAGCTCCAGTTCGGCCCCGAAGGCAACCTCTTCGTCTCCACCGGCGACGGCGGCGGAGCCGACGACCCCTCGGGGAATGCCCAGAACCTCGAAAGCCGGCTCGGCAAGATCCTCCGCATCGATCCCGACGCCGAAGGCCTGCAGCCCTATGGGATCCCGCCCGGAAACCCGTTCGCCGGCACGCCGGGGGCCAAACCGGAGATCTGGAGCCTGGGGCTGCGCAACCCCTATCGCTTCTCCTTCGATCGCCAGACCGGCGACGTCTGGATCGGGGACGTCGGGCAGGCGGCGCGGGAGGAGGTCGATTTCGCGGCCGCCCCCGGCCTCGGCGGCGGCGCCAACTACGGCTGGAACTGCCGCGAGGGCCTCTTGGCCGGACCGGAAGCCGGATGCGCCGGAGACCCGGGCTTCGTCGACCCGGTCTTCGACTACCCGAACCCCGAACCGGGCTGCGCCGCGATCATCGGCGGCTACGTCGCCCGCGACGCGAGCCTCGGCGATAGCGCCGGGCGCTACCTCTATGGCGACCTGTGCGTCGGCGACATCCGCTCCTTCCTCCCCTCGGACCCGTTTGGAACCGACCGCTACGAGGGCGTCCACGTCGACAACCTCTACTCCTTCGGCCAGGACTCCTGCGGGCGCTTGTACGCCGTCTCCGGGAGCGGTTCCATCTTCCGGTTCGTCGGCCCCAGCAACACCGATTGCCCGGTCCAGACCGGGCCGCAGCCGCCAGAGCTGAAGTACTCCTTCATCGGCGTCCGCGCTCTGCGAAGCAAGGTGAAGCGCAACCGCCGCGCTTTCATCACGGCCTTCGTCTCCCCCTGCAGCGGCCGCCGCGGGCAGCCGGTCAGCCTCTGGCAGGGCCGGCGCAAGATCGGCACGCGCCGGCTCGACCGCGTCTGCACGGTACGGTTCAGGCCGCGGATCAAGCACCGCGTGCGCTTCCGGGCGAAGGTCCTGTCCGACGGTGTCTACACCGAAGCGACTTCGCGGCTGCTGAAGATCCGCATCCTGCGCCGGCATCACCGCTAGCGTCGGCCGCGTCGCGTCCAACCCGCAGCACCCGGCTTCGATGGGCTCCACCCATTTCGATCACGAGATAACCAACCTCCGAACCGCTCCCGGCGAGCTCGTCGTCGACGCCCGGATCGGCGAGCGAACGACGAACGTCTGGATGCGGACGGAGTCGCCGTTGACTCCCACCGCCGACGCGGCGCTGGCGGCAACCGCGATGCCGGCGATGGTTCACGGCGGGACCCTGCGGATGAGCGACCCGGTCAGCGCGCGGATGCTGCGCGGCCAGCGCGAGTTCCAGGCGATCCAGCAGACGTGGTCCCTGGACTGGGTCTTCGGCGAGCCGCTCCGCGAAGTCGAGGTGGTCGCTCCGACGCGCGACGCGGATCCCCCTCCCCGCACCGGCAGGGTCGCCGCCTTCTTCAGCGGCGGCGTCGACTCCTGGGGAACGGTCCTCGGCAACCCCGACGTCACCGACCTGATCTTCGTCCGCGGCTTCGACCTCGCCTACACCGGGCCGCACACGCGGTTGGCGGACGAAGTGGAGGAACGCTTGCGTGCCGCCGCCGAGGAGCTCGAGCTGACGCTCCACGTGGTCACCACCAACTTGCGCGAGATGAGCGACCGGCACGTCCTCTGGGACGTCTACTACGGCAGTGCCGACGTCGCCGTCGCCCTCTTCCTGGCCCCGCTCTTCGACCGGGTGCTGATTGCCAGCGACGCCGATTACGAGGTGCAGGGGAGATGGGGGACCAACTGGCTCGTCGACCAGAACTGGAGCACGGAGGCACTGGAGATCGTCGACGACGGTGGGCGTTTCAGCCGGATGGACCGGCTGCGGCGGCTGTCCGAGGACCCGGTCGCTTGCCGCACGCTGCGGGTCTGCTGGGAGAACCCGGACGAGGCATACAACTGCGGGCGTTGCCGTAAGTGCTTGATGACCATGATCGGCCTGGAGGCCCTCGGTGTGCGCGAGCGCGTTACCTCCTTCCCCCCTGAGCTCGAGCTCGATCGAAAGGTGCTCTCGGAGATCGCGATCAACAATCCGGTTTCGCTCTCCTTCTGGGAAGACATCCTCGACACCTCCCGGACGGCCGGCCGCGCCGACCTCGAGGCCGCGGTGGCGCCGGTGGTGGCAAAGGCAAGGGCTGGGCTGGGCTTCACCCGAGACCAGCGGCAAAGACGGCGGCCGGGCCCGCCCCCGAGCGGAGCGGCGCAGGGCGAGGCGCTGTTCCCCGCCGACTCGCCGCCCGCCCTCTTCGCCTCCCCGGAGACCGCCGCCGTCATCTCCGAGGCGGAGTCGCTGGCCTTCCTCGTCGGTGGCTACGACGGGTCAGGCAACTTCGGCGACGTGCTGATGCTCGACGTCGCGCTGGAGCTGCTGGCGCCCCTGGAACCGGGGCTCGTCGTCCTGCCGGTGCTGGAACGACAGTTCGCCGACCACCATCCGGGCATCGCCGGGCAGATGCTGCGACCGCCGCGCCACGTCGTCTACTTCGACCCCGACGGCTCCGGCGAGGATGACCTGGTGTCGATCGCGGCCGGGGCCGAGCTCTCGACCGCGGTTGCCTACTTCTACGGCGGCGGCTACTTCAACGGGCTCTGGGGTGACCGCAAGCTGGCGATGATGCGGGCGGCGGAGGCGGTGCTGGCGACGGCTTCGCCGGAGCGGGTGCTTCGCCTCGGCTCGGGGCTGCAGGTGGAAGCCTCCTGGCTCGGCGGCCTCTCAGCCGAAGACACCGCCTTCCTCCGTGCCTTCGAGTTGCTCGGCACCCGTGACCCCCGGTCCGGGGAGCTCCTCGCCGGCTTCGGCTCCGCGTTCGTACCCGAAAGCGGCGACGACGCGGTCAGCGCGCTCGCGCGGTTACGGCTCGCCGAGCCTGCCAGCGCGGGGCCACTGCAGGTCAACCTCCACTTCACGGACCACGATTGGGTCACGAGCGAAGCCGGATCGCTGCTCGAGCTCTACCTCGATCTGCTCTCCCATCTTGGCCGCCACGGCGATCGCCCGATCGTCGCCCAGCCCTTGATCGCCTACCTCGACCCCAGGGTCGACGAGCGACCGGCGGAGAGACGGCTCAGCACCGGCCTCGGCGAGCGCGGGATCGAGGTGCTGGAGCCCGTCGTGCTGCGCCCGGCCAGGCTCGGCGCGGCGGCGGCGCAGATTGGCAAAGCTGCCTTCACCGTGGCCTGCTCCTACCACGCCGCTCTCACCTCCTTGATGCTCGGGCTGCCGACGCTGACCGTCGCCCACAACCCCTTCTACGAGCAGAAGGCCGCCGGGCTGCTCGACGCCTTCGGCCAGCCGCCAGAGTTCACGATTCGTCCCGGGGCGGATCCCCGAGCCTGCGCGGAGCTGCTGGAGGAGACGGTGTTCGATCCCGGAGCGGGACGCCGGCTGCGGGTCCAGCTGGCGCTGGACGCGCGGCGACTACAGCGCCGTCGCGCCGTCGCCGAGACCGACCTCTTCGCGCGGATCGCCAACACCGTCGCCGGAGTCGAGGAAGAGGCACCGCAGTGGGTGGGCGATGAAGCCGACAGCGACCGCCGAGTGCGAGAGGCCGAGAGTCGCACGAGAGCAACCGAGGAGCGCGCCGCCCACGCTGAGGTCCACGCCTCGAACCTGGAAGCTCGACTGGCAGAGCTGACCGACTCCACCTCCTGGCGCCTGACCGAGCCGCTGCGGCGGCTGACCGAGAAAGCGCGACGGGAGGGATGAGCGCCGGGACGGCAAGCGCCGTCGTCGATCTCCGCGCGGAGGCCGGCGAGCTCTCCTTCACGGTCGAGGCGGGAAGCGAGCGGCAACGGGTCTCCTTCCGCTCCGATACCCCGGTCCTCCCTGCTGCCGACGGGGTGCTCGCCGCCACCCTGATGCCGGCGATGTCCCGCGGCGGACCGCTGCGCCTGCCAACGCCGGTCAGCGCCAGGATCCTCCGCAACCAGCGCGAGTTCCAGGCGATTCAGCGCCTCTGGTCCTCGCGCTGGCCGAACGAGCCCCACCCGCTGCGGGAGATCGAGGTCAGCGCCCCCTCGCGGGTGGCCGAGGGCCCACGGGAGCGAGGGCGGGTGGCGACCTTCTTCAGCGGCGGCGTCGACTCTTGGGCGACGATCCTCGGCAACCCGGAGGTGACCGACCTGATCTTCGTCCGCGGCCTCGACCTCGTTCCCGGCTGGCCGCAGCACGAGCAGCTCGCCGACGAGGTCGAGCGCCGGCTGCGAGCGACGGCACCCGAGCTGGGGCTGCCACTGCACGTGGTCACCACCGACGTTCGCACCTTCTCCGACCCGCTCCTGCGCTGGGAGAGCTTCTGCCCCAGTGTCGAGGCGGCGATCGCGCTCTTCTTCGAACCCCTCTTCGAACGGGTCGTAATCGCGAACGACAGCGAGTACGGACAGCAGGCGCAAGTCGGCGCCAGCTGGCAGATCGACCACCTCTGGAGCAGCGAGGGGCTGACGGTGGAGGACTGGGGCGGGCGCTTCGGCCGAGTCGAGCGGATGCGGCGGATCGCCGACCACCCGCTGGTCCAGGAGACCTTGCGGGTCTGCTGGATGAACCCCGACGGCGCCTACAACTGCGGCCGTTGCGGCAAGTGCCTGGCGACGATGATCGGCCTGGAGGCGATCGGCGCCAGGGGGAAGATCCGCACCTTTCCCGCCGAGCTCGACCTCGGGCATCTGCGGGACTACCGGATTGTGCAGCCGCTGCAGCTGGCGCTGTGGGAGGACGTGCTGGCGGCGGTCGAAGATTCCGGGCGGACGGATCTGGCGAAGGGGGTGCTGCCGACGATCGAAGCCGGCCGCCAGGCCGTGGGCGCCCCGGCAGCCGAACTGCGGACGGTTCTCGCTTCGAACTCGTGGCGCCTGACGGGGCCGCTGCGCCGCCTCGGCTCTCTGCGCCGGCGCTAGGCGCTGCCGTCAGGCGCCGTTAGTAGGTGCCGCCGAGCTTGCGGTGGTCCCAGGTGGCGGTGCGCAGCGGCCGGAAGCGGATTGCCACCCGCTTCGGCGCCTGTGCTTCCAGCGCCGCCTTGGCATCGCCCTCGACCGAAGTGATGCCCTCGGCGTAGCGCAGGGTCAGCTCCTCGGCGAAGCCGATCACGGTCTCGAAGTCGCGGTGCAGCTCCGCCTCGGCCTCGATCATCGCCCCCCGCAGCTCGCCGTACTCGTGGCCGGTCTCGACCAGGACCGTCGCCCGCGGGTCACGTTCGAGGTTGCGGACCTTCTGCGACTTCGCGTAGGTCCAGATCCAGACCTCGCCCTGGCGGGGGACGAACCAGAGCGGCATCGAGTGCGGCCAGCCGCGCGGGCCGAGGCTGGAGACGACCGCGATCCGCTCCCCCTCGAGCAGCTCCAGCAGCTCCTCGTCGCTGAGCTTGATCTGGTCGCGTCGGCTCATCGCCTCGGACTTTATGCGGGCTTGCACCGCCGTGAGAGGATCAAGCGGTGAAGATCGCGATCCTGATCTACGACGGGTTCACCGCCCTCGACGCGATCGGGCCCTACGAGGTGCTGCGCTCGGCCCCGGGATGGGAGGTCGAGTTCGTCGCCAAGACCCGCGGCGAGGTCCGCACCGACAGCGGCGCCGTCGGACTCTGCGCCGACCGCGGCCTGGCCGAGGTGACGAGCGCCGGGATCGTCCTCGTCCCCGGCGGCAGCGGCAACTGCAAGCTGCTGGAGGACCGCGAGCTGCTCGCCTGGCTGCGCGACGTCGACCGCACCACCACCTGGACGACCTCGGTCTGCACCGGCTCGCTGCTGCTCGGCGCTGCCGGCCTGCTGGAGCGGCGGCGCGCCACCAGCCACTGGCTCTACCTCGAGCAGCTACGTGAGTACGGAGCCGATCCGGTCGGTGGCCGCTACGTCGAAGACGGCAAGGTGATCACCGCCGCCGGCGTCTCCGCGGGAATCGACATGGCGCTCTACCTGGTCGGCCGCGAGGTCGGCCCGGAGGTGGCGCAGGCTATCCAGCTCGGGATCGAGTACGACCCCGATCCGCCCTTCGACGCCGGCTCCCCAGAGAAGGCGCCGGCGTCGATCGTCGAGGCGGTCAGCGCGGCCACGCGCGACGAGTGATCTGAACGAAGGCGTGCCAGGCCGGCTTCGGCTTGAAGCGGGCGCCCGCCCGGAAGAGACCGACCGAGTCGCAGAAGCTGCAGAGCGACGCGTCCTTCCAACTGAACCAGTCGATCTGCTGGAGGTGGAGCCGGTGGCGGTTGCCGAGCAGGTAGCCGTAGGCGGCGCGCAGCTGCTGGGCCTGGCCCCGCAGCCCGACCTCGAAGGAGACCGGGCTCCGCGCCTGCGAGCCCCAGCCCATCTCGGTCAGGTAAAAGCCGCCGCGGCGGTCGCCATGGCGCAGCATCACCCGCCGCACTCCCTCGACCAGCACCCGCAGCTCGGCCGCGTCGCGCGCGTAGGGATGCAGAGCAACCGCATCGAAGTCCGCCTTCACCCCGCGCACCTCGTAGAGGCGATCGAGGAAGTCGGCCGCGTCCATCGCCGCTGGCGGCCCTTGCTTGGGATTGCCGAAGAGGCCGCCCGTCACCACCGTCGCCCGCGGGTCGGCCCGGTGGATCGCCCGGTGGGAGATCCGCAGCAGCTTCGCGTAGCGGGTCGGCGAGGCGGGACGGGTGAAGTAGAAGAAGTTCTCCTCGTTCCAGATCTGCCAGGCGTGGATCGGCAGCCGCGGCAGCGGCTTCTTCGTGCCCGGCGCGTGCTCTTCCCAGAAGATTCCGCGCGGCCCATAGCGTTCGACCGCGGCACGGGCGAACTCTTCCCAGCCCTGCCGCTGGCGGGCGTTGTCGATCGGCAGCCGCGTGTCCCGGGGGCTGGCCCAGTTCGGCGGCGCGCAGAGGAAGGGCAGCACTTCCAGCCGCCCTTCGGCGGCGGTTTCCACAACCTCGTCGAAGTAGCTCCAGTCGAAGCCGCCGTTGCGCTTCGGCTGTACCCCGCCCCAGAACAGCGGCGCCCGGATCGTTTCGATCCCCCCGCCCCGCATCCGCGCCGTGTCCTTCGGCCCCACCCCGGTCTGCGGCGCGATCCCGAAGAACCCCCGCGGCAGCGCCTGGGCACTGGCCGGCAGGAGGAGGAGGGCTATGGTCAGAAACAGGGGAAGAGAAGCTCTGGTCCGTGGCATCCCTGGAGAAACCCGGGCGCCGGGCTCAAGTCGCGCTGGGGACCAGCTCCAGCTCCGACCACGGGCCCTCGCCGCACATCGGCTGGGTCCGGCCCTCCAGCCAGTCGACCTGGAGGTCGTCGTAGTGGGGGCTGGAGGGGTGGCCGGACTGGCCGGTGAAGGCCTGCCAGCGGGAGCGGTCGGGGTCGACCGGGTCGGCGACCATGCGCCAGCTCGGTGCCCAGACGGCGTTGTAGGGGTCGTTGGGGTCGTAGGCGATCTGGCTCACCGTCTCCTGGGCGCCGCCGGCGCGGAGGCGGCGGTTGAGCAGGCGGTCGAAGAGGGGGTTGGCGTCGCCGAGCGGGTGCGGGAACTTCATCTCGTGGACGTGGCCCCAGCGCCAGCCCTCGGGGTCGGAGCCGAAGCGATCGGTGAGGTCGTCGAGGGCGCCGGCCAGCGCCTCCAGCACCAGCCCCTCCCAGGGGCGGCCGATCAGCTCCTCGTCGCCTTCGGCCCAGAGGTCCATCAAGTGCGAGTGCCAGCGCCAGGGCGAGGTGACGTGCGGGAGGAAGCCGTTGTCGGCGCGGTCGAGCCAGCGCTCGCAGAGGTCGCGGTCGCCGATCGCGCAGCGGGCGACTTCGCGGGCCAGGCGCAGGAGGAAGGCCTGGTAGATCGTGCCGGCGATCGAGTCCCGGTCGAGGCAGCCGTCCCAGCTACGCAGGCGCTCGATCGCGCTGCGCTCGCGCTGGCCGCGCGGGTGCAGGCGGCTCAGCCGCGCCGCCGCCTCCACCCCCGGCAGCGAGAAATTGTCTTTCTGGATCGCCTCGAAGCTCTCGAGGTCGTGCTTCTCGCTCGCCTCCAGCAATTCCTCGATCCGCTTCGCCCGGTAGCCGTCGAGCCAGTCGCTGGTGATGTGGTGCGGGTACTCGTCGCCGACGATGCGGTTGTTGGCGGTGACGAGGTACCCGCTCTCGGGATCGACGACCTCGGGCAGTTCGTCGTAGGGCACCGTCCCCTCCCACTCGAACTCGCCGCTCCAGCCGGGCTTCGGCAGGTCCGGGCAGCCGCCGCGGCGGAGCGGCAGGCGACCGATCAGCTTGTACCCGATCGAGCCGCTGCTGTCGGCCCAGATCATGTTGGACGGGGGCGAGGTATGGCCCTCGAGGCTGGCGACCAGCTCGGGGCCGGAGGAGATGTCGAGCAGCTCGAAGGCAGCCGCGAAGGCGGTCGATTCGCGCAGAGCCTGCCAGGCGAGAGCCAGGGGCTCCCCCTCGTCGGCGCCGAGCGCCTCGTTGACGAGCGGGCCGTGGTGGGTCTGCCGCACCTCCAGCACCACCGGCTCGGAGCGGCCCTTGACGACGATCTCCTCGCGCACGACCTCCAGCGGCCGCCACTCGTCCTCGAACAGGTAGCGGTCTCCCTCGACCCGCTCGACGAAGAGGTCCTGGGTGTCGGCCATGACGTTGGTGATCGTCCAGCTGACGTCGTTGTTCTGGCCCATGTACACGCCCGGCATCCCGGGCAGCGAGGCGCCGCGGACGAAGCGGTCGCCGTGGCGGAGGCTGACCTCGTACCAGATGCCCGGCATGCTCGGGGAGAGGTGCGGATCACCGGCGATCAGCGGCGTGCCGCTCTTCGAGCGAGCGCCGTTGACGGCCCAGTTGTTGGAGCCCGAGGCCTCGGCGGCGAGGCCGAGCGAGCGCCGCACCGCGTCGATCTGCTCGACCAGCGGCATCCCTTCGCCGCTGAAGGGCAGCTGGTCGACGACCGGGTTGCCGGCGGGGTAGACGGGGTCGAGCCGCGCCGCCAGCTCCGGCCCCAGCTCCCGCACCATGTCGGCACGCAGCAGCTCCCGCTCCCAATTGGTCGAGAGCCCGAAGGCGAGCAGCTTGCCGAGGCTGAGGATGTCGACCGGCCGCCAGGGGGAGAAGCTCTGGCGCAGCACCTGCATCTCGAAGGGCACCGCCCGGGCGTCGCGGGCGGCGGCGTTGACGCCGGCGCAGAAACGCTCGATCTGGGCGCGCAGCTGCGGCTCCAACTCCTCCACCTCGCGCTCGGCAGCCCGCCGGATCCCCAGCGTCCGCATCAGCCGGTCGAGGGGGAGGCCCTCCTCGCCGGCCATCTCCGCGACCCGGCCTTCGACCACCCGCCGGTAGAAGTCCATCTGCCAGAGCCGGTCCTGCCCGTGGCAGTAGCCCTGGGCAAAGAAGAGGTCCTCCCGCTCCGCCGCCTCGACGTGCGGGACGCCCCAGCGGTCGCGCCGCACATGCACAACTCCGCGCAGCTCCGGGACTTCGATCGTCCCCGAGACCTTGGGCAGCGGCCGCCGCGCAAGGTGGTGCCAGAGGACCGCAGCAGCAGCTGCGAGTAAGCCCGTGGAGGCAGCGCCCCCGATGAGGGCGTACTTCCCGACCGTGCTCTTACGGCGCCTTCCCATGGGATGTGTGTATCACGTTTGGCTGGCTAGCCAGGAATTAACTTCGAAACTTCTTAGCGCGGTCGGGTTTCGAACGGCCATGAAGAAGATCCTGCTGCCTCTCGTCCTCGTCTTCATCGCCGTTCCCACCGTCGCTCAGGCGCAGCCCGGGGCGCTCGACCCGAGCTTCGGCCAACGTGGCCGGCTGGCGCTGAAGCTGCCGGTGAGGGAGCTAGAACTCTTCTACACCGGCAAGCCGCGGGCGGCGCGGATGACGATGGACGCTCTTCCTAGCGGCGGGCTGGCGGCCGCCAGCGGCGCTTTCGTCATCGAGCGCACGGCCGACGGGCGGCCGCTGAAGCGCTTCGGCGGCGACGGCAAGGTCCGGATCCAGATCCCCTCGGGATCGACCTTCGAACTGGGCGACCTCGCCGTCGATCCGCAGGGCCGGGTCCTGGTGGCCGGCACCCAGTACACCCGCTCGCAGACTCCGCTGCGGCGGGCGGTGATCTTCCGCTATCTCGCGAACGGAGACCCGGACCCGAGCTTCGGCGCGGACGGGGTCGTCAACGAGACCTTCGACCAGCAGCCCGCCCTCGACCCCACCGGCGCCCCCTCCCCCGGTGGCTTCAACGTCGGCCTGACCGGCCTGGCCCTGGCGCCCGACGGAGGCATCGTCGTGGGCGGCTACTCCGCTGCACAGGTGATCATGTGCTCCGCCGGGGCGCCCGTGGGCGCGACCAGCCGCGCCTTCCTCGCGCGGCTGACGGTGGACGGGAGCCGGGAATCCAGCTTCGGCGAGGACGGCGTCTTGACCGACGAGGGGACCGAACGAATCTCGCCCCCCGTTCTGGACCCCTCCGGTCGGATCGGCTTCGAGGCGGCCAGTGGCGGCTACTGCGGGTTCCGCGGCCCGGCCGAAAGCGGGAAGTTCGTCAGCCTCCTCGCCGACGGCCAGCCCGACGCCGGCTTCGGCAGCAACGGCGGTAGGCCGCATCCCAACCTGACGCCGGTCACCGACGTCGCCTTCGACTCCCGCGGGCGCCTGCTGGCACTGGGCCAGCGGCCCGAAACCGCCGAACTGGAAGGCGGGATCGGCGACCCCGAATGGCGGGTTCGACGGCTACTCTCCGACGGCAGGCCGGATCCAAGCTTCGGGCGCGACGGCTCCGCCTCGCCGAAGCTGCCCCCTCAGGCGCACCTGGAAGACCTGACGATCGACCACCGCGGCCGCATCGCCCTCGCCGGCTACCGCACCGACAAGTGGAACATGAACGCTCGCTTCCTGCTGACGCGGCTCAGCCGCGACGGCCGGCGCGAACCGGGCTTCGGGCGCGGTGGCTGGGCCGTCACCCGGTTCCTCGCGGGCGAAGCCGCCGCCATCGAGGTGACGGCGGACGGGCGCGACCGGCTGCTGGTGGGAGGGATCCTCGGGGACCCGCGCTACTCCGAAAGCAACGGGCTCGCTTTCGCCCGCTTCTCTGGCCGCTAAGCCTCCAAGTCCCCCGGCAGCCGTCCCTCCCCCTCGAGCTTTTCGAGGTGGGACTCCATCGCCATCGCCGCCATCGGCAGCAGCTCGATCGGGATGTCGACCCAGACCGCGGCGAGGAGGCTGGCGCGGGAGCGCTCGCCCTCGGCGAGGGCGGCGAGGAGCCGGCGCTCGCGCATCAGCCGGTGCTCGACGTACTCGGCCAGCTTCGCCTCCGGGTCGGTGATCCAGGGCCCGTGACCGGGGGCGATCAGCTCGATCTCCTGCTCCTGGAGGAGGGCGAGCGAGTCCATGAAGGCGGCGAGGGAGTTGCCGCCGGGCGGGACGATCGTCGAGCCGAGGCCGAGGACGAGGTCGCCGCTGAAGCAGACCCCGGTCTCGCTCAGGAAGCAGACGTGGTCCTCGGCGTGGCCGGGGGTGGCGAGGGCGCGGAGGCCGAAATGCTCCTCGCCACCCGAGGGCAGCAACACCTCGGCCTCGAGTTCCTCAGCGCCGGCGGTGTGGTCGCCGTGGGAATGGGTGAGGAGGACAAGCCCGAGGCCACCGCGCTCGGCCGCGACGGCGCGGATTGCGTCGAGGTGGACAGGGTCGTCGCTGCCCGGGTCGATGACGAGGCAGGGGTCGCCGCCGAAGAGGTAGGTGTTGGTCCCTTCCAGGGTCATCGGCCCCGGGTTGGGAGCGACGATCTTCAGGACCTCGGGGTGACCGGGTGCCTCAACCATTGGAAGTGGTGAATTTTCCACCCTCGGCGGTGGAAGATTCACCAAGCGTCAGTTCTTGGCGGCCTCGACTTCGCGGGCGATCGCCTCGCGCGCGTCCGGCGGCTCGAGCACAACGAGGTCGCCGGCGCCGCGGAGAATCTCCCGCACCAGCCAGGGCTTGCCAGCGTAGGGCAACTCGACGACGACGGCGCCGTCGGCCAGCTCCTCGACCACGGTCCGCTCCTCGCGCAGCCAGCGGGCGCGCTCGGGCGAGACCCAGACCCGCGCCACCTCGGCGGTCGGCACCTCGCCGTGGGTCATCCAGCCCTCGACCCCGGCGAACTCCTCGACTTCGGGCCGCGGCTCGAACTTCTCCTTCGAGAGGCGCGCCTCCTTGACCCGGTCGAGCTTGAAGTGGCGGACGCCTTCTTTGGTCAGGTCGTAGACCTCGACGTACCAGCCCTCTTTGCCGTTCTCGAGCCGGTAGGGCTCGACCCGGCGCTCGGTGAACTGGTCCTCGTTCTCCTTGTAGTAGCTCAGCTCGAGCACCCGGCTCTCGGCGATCGCCTCATTGACGAGGCGGGCGACCTCGGCGTCGCCGCCGCCGGCCGAGGCGATCTCCAGCCCCTCCTCGGAGGGATCGTGGCCGAGCGCCTTGACGATTTTGTCGCGGGCGGTCTGCAGGTTGGACTGCGGTAGGTGGTCGCCGAAGAGGTCGATCGCCGCCACCAGCGCCTTCGCCTCCAGCGGCAGCAGGCGGGCGGGGCGGGCGAAGTTGTCGCCGTAGGGCTGCGAGTCGACCTCGATCTCGTCGCCGAGCACTTCGGCGTAGAGGACATAGGTGCCGCCGCCGAAGTTGACGACGTTGAGCAGGTCGATGTCCTCCTGCAGCTCCTCGCGGGTCAGCTCCAGCCGCTCGCAGAGGTCGGTGACCTCGAGCCGCTCGCCCTTTTTCGCCGCTTCGATCAGGAGGCCGGCAAGGGTGACGAGGCGGGCGAAGCGCTCGGGCCGGATCGCCGCCTCGCCGCGGCCGTTGGAGCGGCTGCGCTTCGGCTGCTCCTCGAGCGGGCGGTCGACGACCTTGGCGGGCCGGAAGCCGTTGACGTGGCGTTCGAGCAACAGGTCGCGCCGCTTCTCGGCCTCCTCGCGGAGGTCGTCGGGGGCGAGCACCTGGGCGTTCTGGCGCCAGCGCAGGACCCAGGCGATCAGCTCGCGCTCGGACGCGTAGCTGGTCTCGAAGACGCGGCCCTTGCCGGGGGCGTTGTCGGACTTTTTCGCGTTGCGGAGCTCCCCGTAGGAGCCGAAGTCGCGCTCGATCAGCCAGGCGATCCGCTCGCGGATGAAGATCTTCGCCGTCCCCTTCGTCTCCCCCAGCTGCCAGTCGGCGCGGCTGCCGTAGTCGCGGCGGTCGAAGTCCTCGGGCGGCGAGAAGTCGTGCTCGGCCTTGGAGGCGTAGCCGACCTTGCCCTGGATCCGCGAGAGGCGGAAGACACGGACCGCCTCGCGCTCGTGCGAGTGGCCGATCAAGTAGAACTGCCCGCCGCGGAAGACCAGGTGGTAGGGGTCGACCTTGCGCTTCTCGGTCTCGCCCCGCTCCATCGTGTAGTAGGTGAACTCGATCGTCTTGCGGCGGCTGATCGCGGTCTCGATCTTGGAGAGCCGCTGGGAGAGGTCGCGGCCGCCAGCGGAAGCGGTCATCGCCATCTCGACCGGGGCGCGCTCGCCCTCGGCCAGCGGGTTCGGGTGACCCCAGGCGACCTGCTGCAGGGCCAGGCGCAGCGGCTCGGCGTAGGCGAAGCCGCCGTCGGTCAGCAGCATCAGCGCCGTACTGAGCGCCGCCAGCTCGTCGTCGGAGAAGGAGATCGGGTCGAGGTAGAAGTTCTCCGGCGGCAGCGAGTAGAGCTCGGCCTCGAAGAAGCCCTCGCCGGGCTTCTCGACCCCGAGCTGGATCCCGAGGCTCTCCAGCTCCGCGCGATCGGCGTAGAAACGGCGCGCGAACGCGTCGTCGTTCATGTCGCTGTAGCCCTCCACCTCCCGCTTGATCTCGAGGGCCGAAACCGGCCTCCCCTGAGCCATCAGGAACGAGATGAGAGAGAGCTGGCGAATTAGCTTCTCGGTGTCCTTCGCCACTGCTCGGCAGGATAGTCTGCGCGCAGCGCATGGACGTCCTCAGAAACCTCTTCGGCAACCTAAGCGCGGGCATTATCCGGCTTTTGGTGACCGTCGGAATCCTCGCAGCGGTCTATTTCTTCATCGTCAAGCCCACCCTGGACACGACCAAGGACATCAGCCACGAAGTCAACGTCAACGTCCAGAAGGGCTTCGAATCAAGCGATTTCAACGCCATCGGCGACGTCAACAAGCAGATCGAAGACGTCAACCGCCAGGTCCAGCGCGAAGTCCGCAAGTCGCTGCGGCAGTCGCAGCAGCAGGGCAATGCCGACAAGCTGATCGCCTGCATCCAGCGCGCTCACCAGAACGTGGTGAAAATCCAGCACTGCAGCGACCGCTTCCAGTAGCGGCACTCAAATCTGAGTGGCTATAAGGCCAATCAGGGAAGCGACGATCACGGCGGCACTACCGATCAGCGTGTTCTGCATCCGGTCGAAGCGTTGATCCACCCCGTCGAAGCGGCTTCTCATCTCCGCTTTGAGCTCGGCGAAGCCGTCGTCGACTTTCTTCTCGAGGGCGTCGAGGCGATGCTCGGTCACGGTCTCCCTTGGCACCATCACTGCCATGATCCTAGCGTAAGTTTTTGTCTGTAACTGAACAAGACCTGAAAGTCGCCGAACTGAAAATTCTTTGAAGAATCTTCGGGACTTCAGGCGGCGCGCTGGGCGAAGAAGGCGCTGCCGGAGAGGGCGCGGTCGAAGCCCGACCAGGACTCGCCGGCGGGGAGCTGCTTCTCGAGGCGGTCGAAGCTGCCGAGGCGGCCGCCGAGGTTGTCGATCATGTGGACGAGGACGGCCTCGCGGGTGGCGGGGACGACCGGCGATCCGTGCTCGAGCGAACCGTGGTGGCTGAGGATGATGTGGAGGACGCACTGGGCAAGGTGGGGGTCGAAGCCCGGCAGGTCCTCGATCGCGCGGCGGACCGTGTAGTAGCCGAGCGGGATCTCGCCCTGGAGGCGGCCGGCGTCGGTGAGGTCGATCGCCAACGGGTCGTCGTTGTAGGCGACGCACTTGCCGATGTCGTGGAGGAGGGCGCCGGTAACCGCGACGTCGCGGTCGATCCCGGGGAAGAAGTTGGCGGCGGCGGAGACCGCCTGGGCGACCGAGAGCGTGTGCTCGAGCAGCCCGTGCCGGTAGGCCTGGTGGTAGGTCTTGGCGGCCGGGGCGACGCAGAAGCGCTGCCAGGTCTCTGCCTCGGCCCCGAAGAAGTGGTCGAGCAGCTCGCGCAGGTGCGGGTCCTGCACCGTCGCCAGCAGTTCGCGCAGTTCGCCCTCGAGCTGCTCCAGCGAGACGTCGGACTCGGCCGCCAGGTCCGCCGTCTCGTACTCGTGCGGCTCGGCCTCGCGCAGGTTGCTGACCTTGATCTTCGCCCCCCAGCGCTCGCTGATCTCGAAAACGCCGGTGACGAAGACGGGCGTGCCGCTGCAGCAGAGGGCGAAGTGGGCCTCCGCCTCCTCCCAGCAGACCGCCTCGGCGGCGCCGGTGGCGTCGCCGACCGAGAGCCGCAGCCAGGGGTCGCCGTTGCGCTTGCGCCGCAGCTCCCGCTCACGAATCGCGTAGACGCCGCTGACCCGCTGCCCGTCCTCGAGGTCGCAAAGGGCGACGCGGACCATCGGCTCGGCGCTGGCTGCCTCGGCCACCGGCTCCGTTCCCGCGAACGCCTCGATCTGCGTCTGCTCGCTCATCGGTCCGCTCAAGGTAAAGACGGGAGCGGACGCGGTATCGACGCTCAGGTCGGTGGCGAATCGATCGCGAAGAGGCGCCATTCGCCGGGGGCCCCCTTCAGCGTCTGGGTGCCGCGGTCGACGAACTCGAGGCCGGAGCCGACCACCAGCTCCCTGACCGTGCTGGAGACGAGGACCTCGCCGGGGTCGGCGATCGCGCCGATGCGGGCGCCGATGTTGACCGCCATGCCGCCGACGTCGTCGCCGATCAGCTCGACCTCGCCGGTGTGGATCCCGGCCCGCACCTCGATCCCGAGGCCGGCCACCTCGTCCTGGACCGCGCGGGCGCAGCGGATCGCCCGCGCCGGCCCGTCGAAGGTGGCGAGGAAGCCGTCCCCCATCGTCTTCACCTCGCGCCCGCGGTGGAGGGAGAGCTGGTGGCGGACGGCGGCGTCGTGGCGCTCGAGCAGCGCCCGCCAGCCGCGGTCTCCCAGCTCGGCCGCCTTCTCGGTCGAGCCGACGATGTCGGTGAAGAGGATCGTCGCCAGCGCCCGTTCGGACTCGGCCGCACCGCGGCTGCCGAGGAGGAACTCTTCGACCTCTTCGAGGATCGGGTCGAGCTCGCCGGCGAACGGCAGGTGGTCCTCCCCCGCCAGCTCGACGTAGCGGGCGCCGGGGATCGTCTCGGCGAGGTAGCGGCCCTGAGCGGCCGAGACCATCCGGTCCCCGGCCCGGTGCATGACCAGCGTCGGGACGTCGATCGCGGGCAGGATCGAGCGCACGTCCATCTCCCGGTAGAGGTCCATCAGGGCGATCGCGCCGGCCGGGCTCGTCCCCTGGCGCAGCAGCCGCGCCCACCAGCGTTCGAACTCGCGGTCGCCGACCCGGCTCGGCGCCCAGACGTTGAGCGCGACCGCCTTGCCCCAGTCCCGCTGGACGACCTCCCCCCAGCGGTTCAGCGCTTCTTCCGTGGTCCCGGCCGGGAAGTCGGGTGCCTCCAGCATCCGGGCGAAGGTGCCGAAGAGGATCAGGCCCGAGAGCCGCTCGGGATGGGTGGCGGCGTAGAGGGTGGACATCGGCCCGCCCTCGGAGATCCCGAGCAGCGCCGGCCGCTCGAAGCCGGCGGCGTCGACAACCGCCTTCAGGTCGTCCATCGACTCCTCCAGGGTCGGCGGCCGGCCGGGCCGGTCGGAGAGCCCTTGCCCGCGCTTGTCGAAGACGAGCAGCCGCGAGAAAGAGGTGAGGCGGCGGAGGAAGCGGGCGACCCCGGGCTCCTCCCACAGCAACTCCACCTGGGAGACGAAGCCGGGCACGAGGACGAGGTCGACGGGCCCGTTCCCGTGCACCTGGTAGGCGATGCTGACGCCGTCGGAGTCGGCGTAACGCGTCTCGACTTCCATCCGAGTTGAAGTATGGCGGCCGCTCGTCAACGGCACCAGCGGCTATCTCTCCCTACCTGCCGCCACCTCAGCGGACGAAAGGTAGTGTTCAATCGCCATGGTGGGCGCAGGGGAGTGAGTTCGTGATTCTGTCTTTCCACAGTTCCCTCAGCGGGGCAAGCCACCTCCCCTGGGCGGAAGGCGCAAAAGTGGCGGCCCAAGCAGGCTTCGAGGCGATCGACATCGATCTCTGGGAGCTGGGTGACCATCGCCCGGAAGCGGTCCTCGAGGTTCTCGAGCACACTGGTCTAGGAGCGGGCGCAGCCTCCCTGCCAGTCGAGTTCAGACTTGATGGCGAGAGGTTCGAACGTGACTTGGAGCTGCTGGATCAGCGAGCCAAGCTCGGGGCGGCCATCGGCGTCAAGGTGATGTCGCGTTCGGTTCCGAGCTCCGGGGAGGCGCCAAGAGAGGAGACGTTGTCGGTTCTCCGCCAGCGGCTGCGCGCCTGCATGACGATCCTCCAGGCCCACGGTCTGCGACTGGCGGTCGAGATGCTGGGCCCCCTGCACCTGCGCCAGGCTGGTCCCTATGAGCTGATCACCGACTTTGCCCAGTGCGCTGACTTCGCTGCTTCCTGTGGCCCCGACGTGGGCCTCCTCGTCGACTCCTGGCACTGGCATCACGCGGGAGGAGGAGACATCGCGGCGTTCGGGGACCTGATCTTCCACGTCCACGTGGCCGACAGTCCAGACCTGCCTGCCCAGATGATCGAGGACAAGCAGCGACTCCTGCCCGGCCAGGGGGTCATCGACTTCCCGACCTTTTGGAGAGAGCTGGAGGCGAGCGGCTACACGGGGCTGGTGACGCCGGAGGTCCACGGTTACTCCTGCGGGGGAACTCCGATCGAGTGCGCGAGCAACGCTCGGGCCGCAGTCGCCGCGGTTGGCGGCCCGCCATTCACGGCT
>DATLQI010000003.1:0-22516 GCA_035535295.1 Solirubrobacterales bacterium | reverse complement strand
CGCAAAGTGGGCGGAGGACATCGAGGCGACGCAGGGCACCGCGCCGAACTACCCGATGATCGGCGACATCGACTTCAACGTGTCGAAGCTGTACGGGATGCTCCCGCCCAGCACCTCGGGCGATCCCGCCCAGCGCACGCCGGCCGACAACCAGACGGTTCGGAACGTCTTCGTCATCGGTCCCGACAAGAAGTTCAAGCTGATCTTCGTCTATCCGATGACGACCGGCAGGAACTTCGACGAGGTGCTGCGGGTGATCGACTCGCTGCAGCTGACCGCGAACCACAAAGTGGCGACGCCGGCCCAGTGGCAGCAGGGCGACGACGTGATCATCTCCGGCTCGGTCAAAGAGGACGAGGCGAAAGAGCTCTGGCCCGAGGGCTGGGAGTCGCCGAAGCCCTATATCCGGATCGTTCCCCAGCCGGAGAAGTCGACCAGCTAGTCGAGGCGCTTCAGCAGGTCGGCCAGGATCCGCGCGGTGGCTCCCCATATGAGGTGCCCTTCGACCTCGTAGGTCGGGGTGTGGATGGGGACGCCGCGGCGGACCAGGCGGCGCATCTCGTAGCCCTCGCGCAATAGCTCCAGCGAGAAGGTGAGGACGGTCTCGACCTCGGTCGGGTTCGGCCGCAGGTCGAGCTCGCCGGGGTGGGGGACGTAGCCGACGAAGGGGTGGACGAGGTAGTTGGTGACGAAGGTCTTTATCGCCGGCAGCGCCTCGCCCGCCTTGACCTGGGCGGGGTCGAGCCCGATCTCCTCCTCGGCCTCGCGCAGCGCGGTCGCCAGCAGGTCGGCGTCTCCCTCGTCGCGGCGGCCCCCGGGGAAGGAGATCTCGCCGGCGTGGCGGCGCAGGTCGGCGCGGCGCTCGGTGAAGACGAGGCCGGGCTCGTCCGGCCAGCCGTAGAGGGGAAGCAGCACCGCCGCCTCTACTGAGCGGATCAGATGATCACCTGGACGGTGCCGCCGTCCACGGACCAGGCGGCGCCGGCGACATAGGAGGCGCGCTCGCTGCAGAGGAAGACGATCGTCGCCGCGATCTCCTCGGGCTGGGCGAGGCGACCGATCGGGCGCTTCGAGCCGGCTTCGGCCAGCGCCTCCTCGCGACTGCCTGCTCCGCTGAGATTGCGTGATTGATCGAGCAGGCCGCCCGGCTCCATCCACATCTCCGCCTCGACCGGGCCGGGGGCGACGGCGTTGACGAGGACGCCGGTTTTCGCGTAGCGGTCGGCGAAGAGGCGCGAGAGCGAGAGCTCGGCGGCCTTCGCGACCGAGTACTCGGCCATCGCCGCCGAGGGCCGCTTGCCCGCGGTCGAGCAGACGTTGACGACCCGCCCCCAGCCGCGCTCGGCCATTGGCGGGATCGCCGCCCGCATCGCCCGCAGCGGCGCCATCACGTTGAGCTCGTACTGGGCTCGCCAGTCCTCGTCGGGCACCTCGTCGAGGTCGCGCCACTTGGCGGCGCCGGCGTTGTTGACGAGGACGTCGAGGGCGCCGAAGCGCTCCTCGCAGGCGGCGAGCATCCGGTCGCCGGCGTCATCGGCGGTGACGTCGAAGCTGAGCGCTGAGGCCGCGCCGCCAGCCGCCTCCGCCGCTCGCTTCGCCTCCTCGGTCGCCGCCGCCAGCCGCTCCTCGCCGCGCGCGACCAGCAGGACCTTGGCCCCCTCGGCGCAGAGCTGCAGCGCCACCTCGCGGCCGATGCCGCTGCTGGCGCCGGTGACGACGCAGGCGCGCCCGGTCAGGCCGAGGTCCATCAGGCGCTCTCCAGGCGCTCGGTGACGGTGACGTGCGCCTCGCCGGCGAGGACCTTGTGGACGGGGCACTTGGTGGCGATCACCATCAGCCGGCGGCGCTGCTCCTCGTCGAGCTCTCCCGGCAGTTTCACCCCGACCTCGAAGCTGGTCGGCACCGGTCCCTCGTAGCCCATCTCGACGTCGACCTCGACCGGGCCGACGTCCCAGCCTTTGCGCTCGGCGTACATCTCGACCGTGATCGCGATGCAGCCGGCGAGGCTGGCGCCGAGCAGCTCGGTGGGGCGGGGACCGGTGTCGGTGCCGCCCTGGTGGACCGGCTCGTCGACCCGCAGGCTCTGCGTGCCGTCGAGCTCGACGTCGTGGGCGTAGCCCTCGACCCGGCGGGCGACGATCCGCACGCTCAGCCCTTGCCGCGGCCCTCGAACAGGGCGGGGTCGTCGACGTCGGCGAAGCGGGCCATCGCGTAGACGGCGTCGGAGGCGCGGTTGACGAAGTGGATCACGGTCTCGCTCTCGATCTCGCCGGCTTCGTTCAGTTCCGAGATCCGGCGCTCGGCGCGGCGGACGACGGTGCGGGCGACGTCGAGCGCGGCGGAGAGCTGGTTGCCACCTGGGATGACGAACTTCGGCGGCAGCTCGACCCGCGCCATGTAGCGGTCGATCAGCTCCTCCAGCTCAGCCACCATCGCCTCGGTGGTGCGGCTGACGCCGTCTTCGAGCCGCCCCGCCGCCTCCGGGGCGGTCGCCAGCTCGGCCCCGGCGACGAAGACGTCGTTCTGGAGGCGGAGGACGTCGGCGGCCAGCTCCGCCTGCTCGGGACCGCAGAGGGCCCGGGCGAGGCCGAGCAGCGAGCAGGCCTCGTCGAGGGTGCCGTAGGCGTCGGTGCGGCCGTGGTGCTTGGGGACGCGGCCGCCGTACCAGAGCGAGGTGGTCCCGTCGTCGCCCTTCTTGGTGTAGATCTTGACCACGTCAGCGCACCGGGTTGAAGGCGTATCCGGTCATCACCTTGGGGAAGAAGAAGGTCGACTTCGGCGGCATCACCGCGTCGGTATTGCAGATGTCCTTTACCTGCTCGACCGGGACGCCCCGCTGGATGAAGGCGACGTCGTAGTCGCCCTCGTCGACCATCGCCAGGGCTGCGTCGACGCTCTTCGCGTATTCGAGCCCGTCGCGCTCGTCGATGTCGTGGTCGCTCATCCCGGCCAAGCCCTTCAGCACCAGCGTCTCGAGGATTGCCGAGTCGAGGCGGCGGTAGGCCTCGGGCTTGCCCTCCAAGCGCCGGTCGACCTCGCCGAGGTCTTTGAGCCGGAGGCGAAAGGCCTTCTTGTGGAAGGAGTCGTAGAGACCGAAGACGCCGACGCCGTCCTCGTTCGCCGGGTCGATCTCCTCGCGGGAGACCTCGGTGACCTCGAAGAGCTCGCGCAGCCCGTTGCCAAGCCGCTGCTGCCTCTCGGGATCGTCGGCGAAGCCCGAGAGCAGGCGGTGGGTGGGGAAGACGAGGAGGCCGGGGTCGTCGAGCCCGGTCAGCGACATCAGCGTGTAGTCGTGCGGTCCCTCGCCGCCGACCTCGTCGCGGAAGGCGCGGGCGGTCTCGTAGCGGTGGTGGCCGTCGGCGATCAGCAGCTGGGCGGAGGCGAGGCATTCGGTCACCGCGGCGTGCACGGCGGGGTCCTCGACCTTCCAGAGCCGGTTGACGGTCCCGTCTTCGTCGCGCGCTTCGCCCCAGGGCTCATCCGGGAGGCCAGGCGCGACCAGCGGCCAGGCGTCCTCGGTGCTGAGCGAGAAGATTGAGGAGAGGTTGTAGCCGGTGGCGCGGGTCAGCTCCAGCCGGTCGAGCAGCGGTCCGGGGTGGGTGCGCTCGTGCGGGCGGACGGTGCCGCTCTCGTAGTCCTCGACCCGGACCCGGCAGAGGATCCCGTTGCGGCTGTAGCTGTTGCCGTCTGGGGCGACGTAGTCCTGGGTCAGCGCCCAGAGCGAGGGCTCGGAGTCCTGGACCAGCGCGCCATCGGAGCGCCAGCTCTCGATCCGCTGTGCCGCCTCCGCGTAGGGATCGCCGCTGGGATCGCTGTCCGGGTCGGCGGGGTCGAACGGTTTCGGCAGGTCGATCGCGACCGCGTTGTAGGGCGAGCGCTCCAGCAGTGCCTTCCGCTGCGCCGCGTCGATCACGTCATAAGGAGGCGCCGCGACGGCATCCAGCGAGCCGACCTTCCCGAGGTCGTAGTGCAGCGCCTTGAAAGGAAGCACCTCCGCCATCGCCCCCAGAACCTACACTTGCCTCTGACGGGGTGTGGCGCAGCCTGGTAGCGCGCCGCCTTTGGGTGGCGGAGGTCCCCGGTTCGAATCCGGGCACCCCGATCCTCGCGGTTGAGGAACATCAACCTGCGGGTAGGGGAGGCGCAGACGTCCCCGGGTGAAGGAGGTTGCAGATGGAGAGTTGGGATCTGAAGACGGTCGAGGTGGAGGCGCATCAGCCGCGGATCCTCGCTTCGGCTGACGATGCGCGGACGATCCTCCTGCACCTGCCCGCGGGGGAGGAGCTGCAGGAGCACGAGGTGCACGAGCGAGCGCGGGTGATCGTCGTCGACGGCGAGGTCGACGTCACCACCGAGGGCGGCTCCGACCCCGCCAACGCCAGCGCCGGCCACCTCTTCGAATTCGATCCCGGCGAGCGCCGGACTGTCGTCGCCCGCTCCGACGCGCGCCTGCTGATGGTCCTCTCACCCTGGCCCGGCGACGGCCACCCCGGCGCGATGACGCTCGAGGAGAAGTCCGAAGCCCGCGAGAAAGCCGCCGAACACGCGGCGCAGTAGCGCGTCGGTTACCAGACGACGAGGGAGCGGGGCTTGTCGTGCTCCGTGATCGCTTGGTCCTTCGTCAGCAGCTTGACGCCATGCTCGATCGCGGTGGCGTAGATCTGTCGATCAGCGGGATCTCCAGGAAACGAATCGGGCAGGGCTACCGCGGTCTCGGCTACTGCTGGACTAAGGCCAACCGTCCGCGCCTGCGCGCTGAGTTCCTCCAGCCAGGAGCGGATCGGGATATCGAGGGCGATACGCCCATGACGGGCCAGCCACGCCAGCTCGTACCAGGAGACCGCTGCGATCAGCAATTCATCAGCGGTCTCGAGTGCTTGGCGCGCGGGATGGCTGACCCGTTCCGGTTCCGACGACCACCAGTGGACGACGTGGGTGTCCAGTAGAACCGAACTCATCTAGGAGGCGTTCCAGGTCTCGCCGGTCGAGAAGAGATCCTCCTCGTCATCAACGGCCGCCCTCGCACGTCCCCGAAACAGGCCCTCTAGCGAGCCGGCTCCGGCTGCCGGTACCAGTCGCGCCACGGGACGTCCATGGCGGGTGATTTCGATCTCTTCGCCAGCGGCAGCCTCATCGAGGAGGCGCAGGAACCTTGCCTTGGCTGCAGTTGCGGTCATCGATTTAGCCATATGACCATAATAGGGGTCATATACTCGGAAAAGCTGGTGGGCGACCTCGTTCATCTCCTCTTCTAAGGGAGCAAGGCATCAAGTTCTCCCCCTGAACCGTCGAGAAAGTTCCCAAGGAGCGTGATGGAAGAGCTATTCGGCAGCCAAGTGGACGATCCGACCGAGTCGCGGGAGCGGCGGCGGGTGGAGCGTGCCGTGTTTGAAACCGACCGGCAGCTGATCCAGGGCGATCTTACGCTGCCCCCGGCCGGTTACCAGAGCCGCTTCTCGGACTCGCTCAACCGCGGTGAGTTCGAATTCGTGCCGCTGACCAACGCGCAGGTCACCTCCTTGGCGGACGGCAAGGTGACGCAGGTGCCGTTCCTCGTCCTCTCCAAGCGCCAAATCCGCCTCGCCTATCCGGTCGAGCAGTAGGCGTGTCGCTTTTGTTCGGCAGGACCGAGCAAAAGCGACATTAGTCCCGTCGCCCTCGACCGCTGCTCGCGTAGGAGCCGAGGTCGAAGAGGAAGGCGAGGATGACGATGAACCACTCGAAGCCGGCGACCTCGTTGGTGCTGGCCGACCACATCAGCGCGTAGGCGAGCGTCGTCCAGGGCAGCAGGAAGAACCCGAGCAGGGGGACGAACCAGCTGTCGAAGGCTCTGCTCAGCAGGTCGGAGAAGAGGAAGATCGCGAACAGGGCCAGTCGCGGCGAGAGGAAGGCGAGCAAAACGACCAAGCAGCCCATGCGCAGACGCTACCTTCTACATAGGAGGCCAAAGCAAGGAACAGGCACATGAACAGACTTGGAAAGCTGATGACGATGATGCACCCGGAGAAGACGAAGATGGTCACCCGGGAGGAGGCGCTGCCCGGTCGCAGCGAGCGCGCCTTCGACGTGCCCGCCACCCACGCGGTGCTCGGCACGCCGCTCGAGCCGCCGTTCCCGGAGGGGATCGAGGTCGCCTACTTCGCGCTCGGCTGCTTCTGGGGCGCGGAGCGGCTGTTCTGGGAACTCGACGGCGTCTACACGACGGCGGTCGGCTACCAGAACGGGACCACCCCGAACCCGACCTACGAGGAGGTCTGCTCGGCGAAGACGGGGCACGCGGAGGCGGTGATGGTCGCCTTCGACCCCCGGGTTGTCTCCTACGCCGACCTGCTGAAGGTCTTCTTCGAGGAGCACGACCCGACCCAGGGGATGCGCCAGGGCAACGACGTCGGCACTCAGTACCGCTCGGGGATCTACTTCGTCAACGACGCTCAGAAAGCGACGGCGGAGATGGCGCGCGAGGCCTACGGGCGGTCGCTGCGCGAGGCCGGCAAGGAGGAGATCACGACCGAGATCGAGCCCGCCGGGCCCTTCTACTACGCCGAGGACTACCACCAGCAGTACCTGCACAAGGTGCCGAACGGCTACTGCGGGCTGAAAGGCACCGGAGTCGCCTGCAGCATCCCCGCCGCGGCATAGCGACCGCGGCGGTGCTCGCCGGGCGCGCCGAATAGCATCCCGGCCTTCGTGGCACCCTCCTTCGGCTCCTACATCGCCGGCTGCCTCGCCCTGATCGGGATCGTCGCGGCTCTCGGCCTCGGCGGCTACTGGCTGCGGCGCTGGATCGTGCCGGAATTCAGCGGTGCCCTGGCTCGGCTCGCCGACGCGACCTTGGCGGTGGCGATGCTCGTCGTCTGCCTCGAGATCCTCGGTTCGCTGAGCGCGCTCTACTTCGGCTGGATCGTCGTCCTCTGCATCGGGGTCGGGCTTGGCGCCGCCGCGCTCGGGCGCTCGAAAGCGGGCGGGTCCGGGCGCGAGGTGGCGGCGCCGCGGGTGGAGAACGTCGCGCTGCTGATCGCCCTCGGCGTCGCCTCATGGACCGTCGCCGAGTGGACCTTCCCGACCCAGTCGAGTCTCGACTTCGGCATGTTCGGCGGCGACACCACCTGGTACCACATGCCCTTCTCGGCGTTCATCGCCCAGGAACACTCGACGGTCCACCTCCACTACACCGACCCGCTGCGGCTGGCCGCCTGGTTCTACCCCGCCAGCACCGAGCTGATCAACGCCTCGACGATCGTCCTCTTCAAGAGCGACTGGCTGGCGCCGCTGCAGAACATGATCTGGCTGCCGATCGGGCTGCTCGCCGCCTGGTGCATGGGCCGTCCCTACAAGGTCGGGCCGGCGACGCTGGTCGCGGCGGCGATCGTCCTCGACGCCGGGGTGATGATCGAAACCCAGCCCGGGGAGGCGCGCAACGACATCATGGGATTGGCGTTCCTGCTCGCCTTCGCCGCCTTCCTGATCAACGGCCACCAGCGACGGGCGCCCGCTGCCGGGGCGGTGCAAGACGCGCCGGAGCGCGACGCGCCGCTGCTCGACAAGGGGCCGCTGGTGATGGCCGGGATTGCGGCCGGGCTCGCCGCCTCGGTGAAGACGACCTTCCTCGTCCCGGTGGTCGCGATCGCGATCGGCGTCATCGTCTTCAGCGGCCGCGGACGGCGCTGGACCACCGCCTGGGTGATGGGGCTGCCGATGCTCGTCGTAGGCGGCTACTGGTACCTGCGGGCGGCGATCAAGACCGGCGGCAACCCGATCCCGATCACCAAATTCGGTCCGCTCAACCTGCCGAAACCCGACCAGATGCCGCTCGACCCGCGGCCGCGTTTCGCCGTCATCGACTACATCACCGACCCGACCATCTACCGGCGCTGGTTCTTCCCCGAGCTCGACAACGCTTTCGGGCCGCTCTGGCCGCTGATCCTGATCATGGCCGTCAGCGCCGCCGTCTACATCGCCTGGCGCTCGCGCAACAAGATCCTGCGGGTGATCGCGGTCGCCTCGCTGCTGACCGCGGTCGTCTACGTCTTCACGCCGCTGACCGCGGCGGGGCAGGAGGGCTCGCCGACCGGGTTCTTCACCAACACCCGCTACCTGGTGCCAGGGCTGGTGCTGGCGATGGCGATGCTGCCGCTGGCGCGGCCGCTGCGGGCGCCCGACAAGCGTGCCTGGCAGACGCTGCTCTTCCTCACCGTGGTCTTCGCGATCACGGTGCTGACGACGCCGCGCTGGTTCACCTCCTACATCGTCGGCACCGTCTTCCTGACGCTGTGCCTGGTCTGGGCGCCGGCGGCGCTTTCGCTGGCGCGGACGCGCCGGAGCGTCAGCCGCGCCGCCGTCGCGGGCGGGGCGGTGGCGCTGCTGCTGCTGGCGGTGGTGCTGGGGCGGGCCCAGCAGGCCCAGTACGCGGACCAGCACTACGTCAACCCCGACCCGTTCCTCGGCGAAGGCGGGCCGAAGGAGGCCTACGTCTACACCCAGAAGCTGCGCGCCCAGCGGATCGGGATCATCGGCTCCAGCCAGATCATCTTCGGCCAGTACGGCTTCTACGGCAACGACGCCAGCAACCACGTCGAATACATCGGCGTCCACGGCCCGCATGGGGCGAACCGGCTACCGACCACCTGCGAGCGCCTGCGCGGCCTGATCAACGAAGGCGGCTACGACTACCTGGTGCTGAGCCAGTACACCCAGGACACCGGCCCCTACAACTCCGGCGTCCCCAACCCGTACCAGTTCCCCGTCTTCGCCTGGGTCAAGAACGACCCCGCGGTGAAGCTGGTCGTCAAAGACAACGACGCCTCACCGCAGCCCGACTACGTCTTCAAGGTCAACGGCAAGCTCAACCCGAAGGCGTGCAAGCCGGAAAAACGACCGGAAGTAGTCGGCGAAGAAGCGGTCGAATAGCGGCGGGGCGCGAAAGTCAACCTATGGTTGACAAAAGCGCCCCGTTAGGACTGAGCGGCGGCGAGCGCGTGCTCGCGGATCAGCTCGGCGGAGCGCTGAGGCTGCTCCCACCAGAACATGTGACCGACGTCCTCGAGCGGCTCGAAGCGGGCCCCCGGCATCAGCGAGGCGATCTGCTCGCCGTTGGGGAAGGGGAGGACACCGTCGACCGTGCCGTGGACGATCAGCGTCGGCGTAGCGATCTCGCCGAGGCGAGCGCTGGTGTCGTGGGCGAAGATCGCCTGCACCTGCAGTTCGATCGTCGCTTTCCGCGCCGGTACCGAGGTCGCCATCTCGTGGAAGGCGGCGTAGGCGTCCTCGTCGGCGCGGAAGCTGGGGGAGAGGTTGACTTCGTAGCTGGCCCGGATCGCCTTGTCCCGGTCGCCGGACCGGAGTCCCTCGGCCAGCTTCTGCGCGTTCTCGGCCGGCATCAGCTGCGAGCCGGGCCCGCCGCAGTAGGTGCAGCCGAGCGTCAGCGAGCGCAGTTTCGCGGGCTCGGCGAGCGCCAACTCTTGGGCGATCATCCCGCCCATCGAGATCCCGACCACGTGGGCGCTCTCGAGCCCCAACTCGTCGAGCAGCCCCCCCGCGTCCTCGGCCATCTCCACGATCGTGAACGGCCCCTCGACCGGCCCCGACAGCCCGATCCCGCGATTGTCGAAGGCCACAACGTCGAAGCTCTCCTCCAAAGTCTCCCGAAACGGCTGTCCCCAGGCGACATGCGTTCCACTCATTCCCTGGATCAGCAGCAGCGGCTCCCCTTCACCGCCCCGCTCATAATGAAACTCCCGCCCCCCGACCTCAACTTTCGCCATCGCCGGATCCTAGGCGAGCCGCCCAGCCACCGCATAACCTTGCCCCGCTGCCCCCGTAGCTCAGCTGGATAGAGCATCGGATTTCTAATCCGAGGGTCCCAGGTTCGAATCCTGGCGGGGGCGTCGCTAGCCGCTCTGGCAAGGGGAATGTCCGGAAGCCGCTTTGACCGAGTTTGTGATTTGGCCCCGACCTCTTAGAAACTGAGGGACCGTTCGCGAGACCGCGGCCAAAAGCCAGGTGTTGCTTGAGCTAAGCCGCCTCTAGTAGCCGATCAGCAGAAGGCCCTCGAAGGGAAGTTCCAGACGCGGGCTGCCGTAGATGGCCTCGACGACCGAGTACGTCTTCGCGTAGGTCGGTTCTTTGGTCGTCTTTTTCTTGCCGTACCGGTACTCGACCGGCACAGCCAGAGCAAGGAATTTGGCGTCGAGCATCAGTGAAGCCTGGATCAGGTCCCGGTAGATAGCGTTTCCCGCCGTCGCCCGACCAGCCTCAATCTCTAAAGCGATCCCGTGTTCGACCTGGAAAGCGTCAATGAAGTACGTCCGACGAAACGACCCTTGGTCGCCGAAGAGGACCGGGCGCGGAAGTTTTCCATCCGCCGTCTTCCCAGACTCGACTTCGAAGTCCATCTTGCTCTTGAGGTCATCGGCCAGTGCCGCGAGAACGTTGTCGCTCTCCAACGGTGTCTCGTGGACGACTGTCGAATCGATTGCGCCTTGATTCTCAGCGAAAACGGCTAACAGTGACGAGGTCCAGGTCGGTGGCTTCGCGTAGGCGGGGAAGTAGCGCCAGTCCGGGTAGCTCGACATCTGGGCGGCGGGACTACCCGGCCCGCGAGTCTTTTGGGACCGCTCTTAGCTCGTCTTCATCGAATACGTCAGTGTAGGGCGGCCAGTTCTCGTGTTGCGGCATTTGGACCCGGTATTGCCGCACCATTTCGCCCTCCCCGGTGAGGCCGCTGATGCTTCTCGGTGCAACTTGTTGCAGGACAACGCCGGGACGCTCGACCCCACGCCGCAGGACGATCACCTGCGCACCTTTCGCGATCGCCATCTAGCTATCCACCGGGAGACGGCCAGAACCCTTACATGCCCTGCAACGGCCGGTCCCCTTGCATTCGAAGCACTGGCCGTCATCCTGCTGATCCACGTTCGACCCGCCGCGACCCGCGCATAGTTCGCACTTTCCGGTCCCGCCGCAAGCCGAGCATCTAACCGTTGGCGGTTCGGCGCTCATAGGTCGAGAATATCCTGCCAAAAGCCTCGATCGCCGGCTCAAGCTCTGCTGCGGCTTTAGCGCCTTGTACAAGCTCGTCAATCATGGGAACGATCGTTGCATCGGCTTCGACTAACGAGGATTCTCCGGCGCAGGTACTCCAAGTTGCCTGCAGATCGTCCGCGCGAGCCCGGGACCGATCTCTTTATGCCGAGGGAGCGCTGACACTTGGTCCTGCGGGCCGCGCCACTTTGCATGCTTGGAACCGCCGACCTCTCGGCAGCCGTGGGAGCGAAGATGGCGTTCGAAGTCGCGGCGCTTCACGCCGCGGCAGTAAACCGCAGGTGCTCTCGGTCTGCTTCGATCACCTCGCCGACGAGGTCATCGTCGGGAGTCAAGACGGTCTGCAGCGCGTCGAGCACGTTCTCGCGGGCTTCCTCGCGAGTGCGACCCTGGCTGATGGCGCCGGGCACCTCGAGGATGCGCGCGACGATCCAGCCCGCCTCGTCCGGGCTGTCAAATGCGATCGTGAAGTCGACCGATGCCTCCATGGCTACAGACGGTAGCGCGATGGCGGGGCGGGGGGCCGCCTTTTCGAAAACTTGGTCCCGTAATTGGTCCCCAACTCCCACGAACTCAGCCGAAGTCCTTGGACGTGATCGGCTCCTGCTCTACAGCTCTGACGAGGATTCCGATCAGGTCTTCATCGTCTCAGTGCATGACGCTCGTTCGGCGGCGTCACCTCGGTCTTCTGATGATTGAGTACGAGCCGCTGGTCGGGCTTGCTCTAGGTACGGGCTAGGCTTCGCGGATGGGGAGAGGGCGCCTGTCTTTGCTTGCGGTCGGTCTGGTGGTCGCGACCGTGCTGCTCGCCGCGGCTGGGCGGGGAGAGGCGGAGCTGCGGCGCGGTGGCAAGCTCGAAGTCCAGCGGGCGGACACTGCTGGCTTGGTGCGCCTCGGGAAGCAGGGGGGCTACAGGATCTTCCTCTACATGCCCAACAGGCGGGTCGTCCTCTTCTACGGGGTCCGCATCCAGAGGGTGGGAGATGACGGTTTCGGCCTTACGTACGGCATCTACGCCACGCGCAATCGGGGGAATCTGGATCACGGGGTGGTGCGGGCGCGGTTCGGCTCGCTGGGCCGGGTTTCCCTGCGGTTCCGGCCTGACGGGCGGATTCGCAAGGACGATCCGCAGGAGGGATGTGGGGGAGGGGTCGAGACTGCCGAATACGGCAGCTTCGCCGGCCACCTCAGCTTCCGCGGCGAGGGCAACTACTTCCACGTCTCTTCCCCCAGCGGCAAGGCCTATCTCACCCGGTCCCCTCGCCTCCGGTGCGAGAAGGGGCAGGCGGCGGAGCCCCAGCCGCGGTCGTTGCGGAAGTACGTCGCGCTGACCCCCCTGTTCCACGACGACGACAGCATCGCCCTTCTCTACGCGTCCACTCGCAAGCACGGGCGCTATGTCGGGATCACGGCCATGCATCCGGAGGAGTCCCCGCCGGGAGCAGACGTCGAACTGAAGATCCTCGACTCGAGGAAGGGGATGGCGATCGGCCATGGCACCTACCTCGAGGGCTTCGCCGGGACCCTGCTGACCAGTCCGCCGGGGGTGCATCCCGCCACGGCGACAGTGGCGCCGCCGGCACCGTTCTACGGGAAAGCGACCTATTCGGAGGAGGCCGGCGACTGGACCGGCACGCTCGGCGTCAAGCTCGCCGGGTTGAGGCTGCCGCTGACCGGGTCCGACTACCGCGTTCACCTCTGTGTCGTCAACCCCTTGAGGGACAAGGACGGCTGCGAGTTCTTCAAGACGGAGCCGCCGTACTTCGAGCGGCCGGCGCGGCTGGGGCTGGGATGAGGATGCGAGGGACCGCCGTCGCGGTGCTTGCGCTCGCCGCTCTCTCCTGCTTTCCAGGCGGTGCTTGGGCAAAAGCCGGAGACGACCGGCCACCGGTCAGGCAATGGATCGACGTCGAGCTCCAGGGCTCCAATGGCTACACAATCCACCTCAGCGTCAATCCCCGCCGGCACCTGGTCCTGCAGGTAGAGAAGGAAGGCTTTCTCGCCGAATACATGACCCGGGACCTCCTTCCGGAGACCGATCGGGTGAAGGCGAAGCTGCGCGGTCTTGGCGTGATCTCGCTGCGGTTCCACCCCCGTGGGTCGGTTCGCCACCCTTCGCTCCCGCGCTGCGAGAAGTGGCGTCCGACGGTGCAGCCGGGGGTCGTGCGCGGGACGATCAAGTTCGTCGGCGAGCGGAACTACACCCGGGTCAAGGCGCGTGAAGCCGAGGCCGCGGTCGAAGAACCGAAGAAGTGGACCTGCCGGTATGGGTCGCCGTTCGAATTCAACCCCCGTGAGCGGGAATGGACCAGCAAGTTCTCCGCCCGGGGCGAAGGATTCTTTTTCCTCGCCCGGAGATATCGGCCGGGCCTGCTCAAAAGCGGTCCGGTCATCTTCTTCGTCGAACAGGGAGAAGCGTTCGAAGCGGCATCTGGCCAGGCGCCCCTCACCATCTACCGGCAATTGAAGCTTCCCGCTCCCGCCGCTGCCTTCGACGACTCACACCCCGAACACCTGACGGTCTCCCCGCCCGCCCCCTTCAGCGGTACCGGCGCCCTCGCCCGTACCCCCGAATCGGTCTTCACCTGGAAGGGCGACCTCTCCATCCAGTTCCCGGGCCTCGACCCGATCCCCTTAACGGAACCCAGCTACGGATTCGACTACTGCCTGCGGGAAGTGGGCTGCTTCGAGCAGCAGGTCGACTAGCGGCTTATTTGCTGGTCGTCGCGGTGGCGCTGGTGTAGCCGGTCGAGGCGGCGGTGAGGGTGTTGGTGAAGGAGCCGGTGGCCGGTGACGTGTAGGTGAACTGGTTGGCGCTGATCGAAGGTCCGGCTTCGGGGATCGAGAGGGGGGACCCGACGATGGTGCCACCGGTGGCAGTAATCGTCACTGTTTTGGCGGCGCCGACGTTGGAGACGATGTTGCCGGCGCTGTCGGTGATCGCGACCTTGGATTTGACGGTGCCGGAGTTGCCCAGGGCCGTGATCGTGCAGGTGAAGAGGCAGGGAGAGCCGATCGTGCCGGCGCTGACCGTCGTTTCGACGAGGCCGAGGCGGGAGGCGGTGCCGGTGGAGACGGTGAGGGCGAGGGAGGAAGGGGTGGAGATGGTTCCGTCGCCGGCGGTGATCGCGGCTGCCTCCACCTTGTTCAATTTCATGAAGCCGTTTTTCGAGGAGGCGGGGGTGGCGACGCCATTGGTGAAGCTTAGTGCGGTCGCCGTACCGAAGTTGACCGCGGTGCCGGCGCTGTTGACGACGGTGGGTTGGGCGCCGCTTGGGCTGGCCGTGGCACCGGCGAAGGTGATGTTCTTCGAGCCGGTGTAGCCGGTAGCGGTGTTGCCGTAGGTGTCCTGCGCGGTCGTCGTGACGTTGAAGCCGGTGCCGGCGACCGGCGTCAGGGTCGAGGAGGAGAGGACGAGCTTGTTCGCCGTGGCGGCCGCGACGGTGACCGTGACCGCGGTCGGCGTGGTGATCGCGCCTTCCGTTGCTTTGACGCTGGTGGAGCCGCTCTTGTAGAGCTTCATCCCGCCACCGGCGTTGCTGACGCCGGCGCTGAATTCGACCGTGGTGGCGGTGCCGAAGGCGACGTCGGCGCCGCTGGAGTCGCTGACGGTGGGCGTGTTGCCCGCCGGGCTGGCGCTGGCGCCGGAGAAGACGAGGCTGTGCGCTCCGCTGTAGGAGGTGGCGGTGTTGCCGTAGGTGTCCTGGGCGGTCGTCGTCAGCGCGTCGAGGGTTCCGGCCGTCGGCGTCGCGGAGGCGGCCGATAGGGAGAATTTGCTGGTCGCGGCGGCGGTGACCGCGATCGTCGGCGGGCCGGGGGTGGTGATCGTTCCCTCGGTCGCGACGATGCTCGGCGAGCCCGCCGCGTAGAGCTTCACCAAGCCGTTTTTGCTCGAAACCACGGTCGCGACGCCGCTGGTGAAGGTCAACGCCGTGGCGGTGCCGAAGTTGACCGCGGTGCCGGAGCTGTTGACCACCGTCGGTTTGGTCCCTCCGGGAGCCGCGTTGGCGCCGGAGAAGACGAGCGAGTGCGAGCCGGTATAGCTCGTGACCGTGCTCCCCGCTTCGTCCTTGGCGGTGATCGTCAAGTTGCTCGAGCCCCCGGCGGTGATGCTCGTCGCGCTTGCCGAGACCGTGAAGGAGGCAGCCGCCCCGATCGTGACTTTGGCCGTTTTGCCGGCGCTCGTCGCCTGCCAGGTCCGCCAGATGGCCGTCACCGTGTAGGTGTGTTCGCCGATCGGGACGGAACCGTCGGTGCAGGTAGTGACCGCCGTCGGCGCCGACTGTTCCGGGCAGTTGCCGGCTGGTTTGCCGCCGTCGCGGGTGACGTAATAAGTCACGGTGCCTTCTCCCGGCGCCGTCATCGCGTTCCAGGTGAGGGCGACCGTTCCGCCGGCTGCAGGGGTGGCGGCGGTGATCGTCGGCGCCGTCAGTTGCGAGACCGCGGCAGAAGCGTTGCCGGTGCCGTTGGCAGTGAAGTAGGAGAGGGCGCTGGCGACGAGCGCGAGGAGGGCCACGACGAGGATCGAGCCGGCGACGCCGCTGAGGCGGACGCGCTTCATCCGCGCGCCTCGCCGCTGAAGTCGAGGCGGACGGTTGCGCCCTGACAGGCGTTCTGGTCGATCGGCAGTTCGCGCATCGCCACAGAGGGCGCCGTCGCCGTCGCGGTCGGCAGGCTGGCCGAGCCACCGGCGGGGACGCTCAGCGGTGCTTCCGGGCTCAGGCTCGACGGCATCACCGCGAAATTGGGATCGCCGGGGCAGGCCGAGGGCTCAGGCGACACCGTCACGGTCAGGCTCGTGACTTCGATCGGCGCCGGATTGGGGTTGACGATTCGCACCGGCAGCTGCTGGGCAGGCGCTCCGGGCATCAGCTCCTCGAGCGCGCCCGTCAAGGGCTCGACGGTGAACTCCCGCGGCTCGAGCAGCGCCCAGCGATAGTGCGCAACCGCACCGACGAGCCCGCGCCGGTTCAGCGCTCGGACGGCGAAGGAGTGGTCCCCGGGCTCGAGGGAACGCACGAGGTAGGGCGAGGCGCATCCATCCCACTCGCTGCCGTCGAGCCGGCATTCGAAGCGTCGCCACTGTGCCGGCTGCGGGCCGCCAGGCCCTGGGCCGGGCGCAGCGGCTCGCTGCTCCGGCGGCGCGACGTGGAACCGGAACTGGGAATCAGGATCGACGCCTCCGTCAGGCGGGACTTCGATGAAGCGAGGCCGCGGCGGCCCCTGGCCCTGCTTGCGTGGGGGATGCTTGGCCTTCTTCCCGTGCGGGCGGCTCCGCTCGGAGAGGGTGGTTGCGTAGGCGACGCCGCCGAGGCAGGTGACCGCAGCGACCAGGGCAACAAGTGCCCTGGTCGCGCGGTTGCGTCCCATCTCGCGTCGCCCGGTCATCGGGTTGCGGCGAGCTCGCCTAGTTGCTGGAGAGGGCCAGGGTCAGTTCCGCGCCCTGGCAGGCGTTCTGGTTGACGCCCGTGTCATTCATCGTCAGCGTGCCTTTCGGCGTCACCGCCTGCCCGTTGCCGGAGGGGAAGGTGGCGTTGACGGCCACCGCCGGCATCGAGAAGTCGGGGTTGCCGCCGCTGATCGCGGTGCTGCAGGTCGAGTGGCCGGCATCGACGGTGATCCCGGTCAGGGTGATGGTCCCGACCCGCTGCGCCCCGCTCGAGGGGTTGTCGACGGTGAAGGAGACCTGCGAAGAGGCTCCGGGGTAGAGGTTGCCGGAGACCGCCCCTTTCAGGGTGACGGCGGAGCTGGTCCCGACTTTGGCGGTGGCGGTGCCGGAGCCGGTGCTCGTGAAGTAGGCGTAGGCAACTGCGGCGACGGCGAGAGCGGCGACGCAGGCGAGGGCGACGAGGGCTCTCTTGTGGCTGATGCGGTGCATGGCGATCTCTTTTCCTTAAAAGGCGAGCGCTGGGAACGCTCCTGATCCGCCTACATCGACAGCTTGTCCAATTGACTCAAGTTGTAATTCCACATTGCCGAGTGTGGACGGCTACGGAGAGCCTGGACTCGGCGTAAAAAAAGGGGGCGGCGCGCCAGCGCCGCCCCTTCCAACGAGGTGCTTGCCTACATCCGGCCCCGGTTAATGCCGGGCGAAGGGGTCGACGTAGAGGTCGTCGACCAGGTACTTGCTCTTCGGGTCCTTCGCGGTGAAGGTGATGCGGGCTACTCGTTCGTCTTCGTCGCCGGTGTCGAGCTTCAGCGAAGGCGTCGGCACCCATTCTTCGAGCTCGTCGGAATGGACGTCGTTGTTCTTCGCCTTGACCACCTTGTGGGTGTTTTCATAGCTGACCGTGACGCGAATCTTGCCGCCCTTGTCACCGGTATTCCGCATCATGAAGCGGAAGTTAGGCGTCGTTTCATCGACGCAGAACGGCGGGCTGGTGGCCTTGGCGCCGAAGGGCAGGCTCACGGCCGTTTCCTCCTGGACGCCTTCGTGGGCACGGACGCCGGGCTCGAGGACGAGTTCGGCTCCTCCTTCCAGCGTCCATCCGGTTCCCCCTTCTCCGAGGGCGCCGTCGGGCGCGAGTTGGTAGTAGCCCTTGTCCTTGTAGGGCGCGAAGACCTGCTCCGCGTCCGGGTAGGAACAGGCCGCGTTGGCCAGTGACGTGAATGCCGTCAACGCGAAGAGGACGGCGACGGTCGCCGAGGCGAGGATGCCGAGGCGACGCTTGGGATCTGCGGTTGACATTGAACCTCCTGTAGGCATGCGAAAAGGACTCGGTTTTCACCAAGCTGGCGGCTGAGCCGTCTCCCCAGGGGGGAGACCTCTGGCTTTGCGTCCCTGCCTCGCGGCAGGTTTGCCCTTTTTCAGCTGACTACAGGGGCGGCTATCGACGGGCTCGGGCTCGACTTGAACCGATTCAGACAAATGTCTACCGACTTCTGCGCAGCCGGGGTCATGTCTATGCCTGCGCTTCGCCGGAGAGGTCTTCGGCGATCCGCACTCCGGCCGAGAGCAGCGGCGCCGCGAGGACGAGGCCGATGGTGCCGAAGAGGCAGCCGCCGGCGATCGTCGCAATCAGGACCGCGAGTGGGTGAAGTTTGAGTGCAGCGCCGTAGGCGATCGGCTGGACCAGCTGCTGGAGGACGCCGTTAGCGAGGAGGACGATGACGGCGAGAGCAGCAGCGGCCTCCGGCCCCTCACCGCCGAGGGCGATGAGGACGGCGAAGGCGCCCGCGGTCCAGGCTCCGAGGTACGGGACGAAGCCGCCGAGGAAGGTGACGACGGCGATCGTCCCCGCCAGGGGGACGCCGAGGAGGAGGGCGCCGGCGCCGACGATCAGAGAGCTCCAGAGTGAGACCGCCGTCACCCCGACGAAGTAGCCGCGAAGGCTGCCGGCGACGCGACCGAGCACCGTGTGGGCGACCGGGACGGGGACGCCGAGGTGGCGCTCGAGGAAGCCGCCGATCGTCGGCCCGTCCTTGAGCATGAAGAAGAGGCTGAGCGCGGTGAAGGAGAGGAAGACGGCAAGCGAGGCGAGCCGGTCGATGCCGCCGAGGACGCCGTGGGTCAGCGCTTCGAACCCGGCGCTGATCCCGGCGCTCGCGCTTGAGTTCGCGTCGGCCGCGGTCGAGGCCTTGGCGCCGAGGTCGCGCGCCCAGGACTCGATCTGCGCCGCCCCTTCCTGCAGGCGCGCGGAGAGGCTGTCGGCCTGGCTCGCGATCGCCGTCAACACCAGCAGCCCGATCCCGAGCCCGATTACGATCAGGCCGAGGAAGACGAGGGCGGCGCCGATCCCCCGCGGGATCCCGCGCCGCTTCATCCGGTCGACGAGGGGCGAGGTGACGGAGGCGATGATTCCCGCGGTGATCACCGGCAGGACGATCGTCTGGGTCAGCGAGAGCAGCCAGACGAGGCCGATCAGGGCCGCGCCCACTCCGACCAGGAGCCAGGAGGTGAAGCCGGCATCGCGCAGCCACTTGGGGGCGGCGAAGTACCCGCGCACGTTTCCGGACCCGGTCTCGATGGGAGAGGACGATAGGGCGCGGCCCCGACGGCTCAGCGGAGTTTCAGCCGGTGGCTGAGGCGCGGGTCACCTACGTCGGCCACGCCACCGTCCTGCTCGAGCTCGGCGGCGTCCGTCTGCTCACCGATCCGCTGCTGCGCTCGGGGGTGGGGCCGCTGCGGCGGCAGGGACCGGCGCCGGGGCCGGAGATCAGCCGCGAGATCGACGCGGTCCTCGTCTCCCACCTCCACCACGACCACGCCGACCTCGCCTCGCTGCGCCGGCTCGGGCGCGACGTGCGGCTGCTGGTGCCACCGGGCTCGCGGCACTTCTTCGAGCGCCGCCGCTTCGCTGAGGTCACCGAGTTGGCGCCGGGGGAAACGGCGCGGGTGGGGGAGGTCGAGGTCACTGCGGTCGAGGCACGGCACGAGGTCGGCCGCCGCCGCTTCGCGCCTGCCTCAGAGCCGATCGGCTTCCTCCTTGACGGCCCCCGCCGCGTCTACTTCGCCGGCGACACCGATCTCTTCGAGGGGATGGCTGCTTGGGGAGGAGACATCGACCTGGCCTTGCTGCCGATCTGGGGCTGGGGGCCGACCCTGGGCGCGGGCCACCTCGACCCCGAGCGCGCCGCCCGGGTCGCGGCTCTGCTCGCCCCGAAGCTGGCGGTGCCGATCCACTGGGGCACGCTTTATCCGTTCGGCCTCGCCCGCTTCCGCCGCGGGCCGCTGCTGTCCCCGCCGCGCGAATTCGTCGAGTGGATGCGGAAGCTGGCGCCTCAGACCGAGCCGCTGGTGCTGGCACCTGGGGAGGCGACTTCGCTCGCGTAGGCGTCCTGGCCGAGCCCGGCCAGCCAGCCGCGGAAGATGCGGTGGACCGCTTCGGCGCCGACCACCTCCTCGGCCGGCCATTCCAGATCGCTCGGGTGGAGGACGAAGGGGTGGCTCTGCGTGCCGCCCATGCCGCCGTGGGAACCGACCAGCTCCTCGAAGGCGGCGACCTCGCCGAACTCGGGCCAGAAGGTGCTGTTGATCATCACGTCGGGGCAGTGGGGGAAGCCGTCGGTGCGGCGGACGTGGCGGGCGGCGTTGGGGCCGAACGGCGCCAGTGGGTCCTCGCCCTCGACTCGTTCCTCGTCGAGGTAATGGGTGCCGCGGGGGCCCAGGACCAGCGTTCCCTCTCGCTCGGAGCGGACCATCACGAACCCGACCCCCGGGTGCTCGCGCAGGGCCGGCAGCAGCCGCGGGTAGAGCGCTTCGATCCGCTCGGCGCTGACCCGCCCCGGCTCGCGCGGGAAAGTGATCAGCCCGAGGCAGCCCGAGGCCATCACCGAGAGCTCCGGCACCTCGCCACTCTTGGCGGCGGCGATGTCGCGGCGGGCACCCTGCTCCAGCGCCACCACCCCGTCGGCCTGCCGGTCCTTGGTCGCGGCGCGAACCGTTCGCGCCGCGAAGGTGTCGTCGCGGGCGACCTCGGTCAGCCCGGCGCTGAGGTAGGCGAGGGCGTCGTCGTCACCGCCCTCGGCGGCGACCATGCTCTCCGGCTCGCAGGCCGCCCGCACCAGGTCCTCGAGGCTCTCGCCGTAACGGTCGAGGAAGGTTTCCCCCTGCGACTGGCCGTGGTCGGAGAGGACGACCAGCCGGTAGGGACGCGGCGCCTCCTCGCAGGCGGCGGCGATGCGGCCGATCTGGCGGTCGAGGTCGTGCAGCACCGCCAGCGCGTCCGGCCGCTCGATCCCGGAGTGGTGGGCGACCTCGTCGTAGGCCAGGAATGTCGTGTAGACGACCGGCCGGCCGGCGTGCACGTCCCCGAGCACCGACTCGACCTGGAGGTCGCGCTGGACCACCGTCGCCCAGGCGCGCACGAGCGCGTACTTGAAGCCGCGATGGATCCGCGGCTGGACGTCGCGGCGGCGCTGCTCGACGGCCGACCACAGCTCCGCCCCCACATCGGCGATCGACAGCAGCGTGGTGCGCGCGAGGTTGTAGGGGCTCGCGAAGTAGGAGAAGTAGTCCTGCCCGAGCCTGCCGCGGCGGACGTCGAGCACCGTGCTCATGGTCAGCAGCGTGCTGACGGCGTCGCCGGAGAGGATGTTGGCGCGGCTCGTGCCGTTCTCGTGCAGCAGCCCGCGGCCGTCGGACACGCGCCGCTCGAGCTCGGCGGCGTCCTTCGGGTGGTTGGTGACGATCACGCGCCCGTGCTCCTTCTCCCACCAGCGGAACGCGGGCATGTCGTCGTTGGAGCCGTGCAGCAGCCCGGCCTGGCAGGCGCCGGTCTGCGACGACCAGTCGGTCTCCCAGCTCACGAGCCGGTGCGAGCCCTCGCGCACCCAGCGCGCGAGCGTCGGCGCGTTGCCGTCGCGCAGCGCCCGCCGCAGCACGTCGTAGGCGAGGCCGTCGATCTCGAGGAACAGGATCCCCGGCTCGGGCCCCACCTCCCCCGCCGCCTCCGCGCGCGCCGCGCGCAGCCGGCGGTGGTGGCCGAGGCGCGTGTCGGAGTCGATCGACAGCACCGCGGTCGCGAGCATCGTCGCGGCGGTGAGGATCAGCGCCGTGGCGACCGCCGCCCACAGGCCGTCGACGGAGACGCCCGGGACGATCTCCGCCGCGAGCAGGACGACCCCGCCGTTGAGCAGGAGCACCGCGCCGCCGAGCGTGATCACGGTCAGCGGCAGCACGATCCGGATCACGACCGGCCACACGAGCGCGTTGAACGCGCCGACCACGGCGGCGGCGCCGAGGGCGGAGCTGAACCGGCTCACGTGCACGTTCGTCAGCACGGCGCCGGCGAACAGGAAGGCGAGCGCGGCCACGACCCAGATCGCCAGCGTGCCGGCGAGCATGCGTGGCCTCATGCGGCGATGCTCCCGATCGGCGCCCCGCCACGCTTCACCCGGCGCGGGTGATTGGCGATCACCCCTGCAAGCAGCACGATTTCACCCGACCAACCAGCGATTGGAGGCCGTCGCATGTCGACGACGCAAGAGCGGGACCCCGGGGGCGCCGAGCGCGACGTGTCCGGATGGGCGGTGGGCGGCATCGCGTTCGCCGGCACCGTCATGGTGATGATCGGCGCGTTCCAGATCATGGAGGGGATCGTCGCGATCGCGAACGACAGTTTCTACCTGGTCACGCGCAACTACACGTTCGATCTCGACGTGACCGCCTGGGGCTGGATCCACCTGATCCTCGGCATCGTCGTGCTCGCCACCGGCTTCGGCCTGTTCTCGCGAGCCACGTGGGCAGGCGTGACGGCGATCATGATCTGCGCGCTGAGCGCGATCTCGCAGTTCTTCTTCATCCCGTACTACCCGTTCTGGGCGATCATCGTGATCGCGCTCAACGTGTGGGTGATCTGGTCGCTGACCCGTCCCGGCGCGATCAACACCTGAGTCAGCGGGCGCCGAAGTCTGCTGCGTCGATCAGGTCCCGGGCGAGCGCGGTGGCGAACGCGCTCGCCTGGACCTGCATCCGCTCGCGGTCGAGCCGGTCGAGCTGGGCGGCCATCGACTCCAGCACGCGCACGTAGTCCTT
>DATLQI010000002.1:0-19902 GCA_035535295.1 Solirubrobacterales bacterium | reverse complement strand
ACCACCTCGACTTCGACACGCTCGAGGTGCTGGAGTCCGCCCTCGCCAAGAGCCCGAGCACGATCGTCGCCGTCTCCCACGACCGCTGGTTCCTGGACGCGATCGGCGTCACGCGGCGGCTCCACGTCATGGATGGCGGCGTCTCCGAGCTATGCTAGGCCGCCATGGCCACCTGCCTGGTTACGGGAGGGGCCGGTTTCCTGGGGTCTCATCTCTGCGATGAGCTCCTCCGACGCGGGCACCGAGTGATCTGCGTCGACAACGTCGAAACCGGCTCGCTCAACAACATCGAGCACATCCGCACGCCCGACTTCGTGCTGCTCCACAAGGACATCATCGAGCCGTTCTTCGTCGAGGAGCCGGTCGACTTCGTCTACCACTTCGCCTCCCCGGCGAGCCCGATCGACTACCTGCGGCTGCCGCTGCACACGCTCAAGGTCGGCTCCTACGGCACGCACAACGCCCTCGGGCTGGCCAAGCACCACCGCGCGCGCTTCCTCACCGCCTCGACCTCCGAGGTCTACGGCGACCCGCAGGTCCACCCGCAGCCCGAGTCCTACTGGGGCCACGTCAACCCGATCGGCCCCCGCGGCGTCTACGACGAGGCCAAGCGCTACGCCGAGGCGCTGACGATGGCCTACCACCGCCAGCAGGGCGTCGACACCGCGATCGTCCGCATCTTCAACACCTACGGCCCGCGGATGCGCGCCCACGACGGCCGCGCGATCCCGACCTTCCTGCGCCAGGCGCTGCAGGACCGGCCGCTGACCGTCTTCGGCGACGGCAGCCAGACCCGCAGCTTCTGTTACGTCGACGACCTGATCGACGGCATCGTCCGCCTCGCCGAATCCGACGTCCACACGCCGGTCAACATCGGCAACCCGGACGAGTTCACCCTGCTCGAACTGGCGAAGACCGTGGTCGAGCTGACCGAATCCCGCTCCGAGATCGTCTACGAGGCCCTGCCCACCGACGATCCGAAGCAGCGCCGCCCCGATATCGGCCGCGCCCGCGACCTGCTCGGCTGGGAGCCGACGGTAGCCCTCAACGAGGGCCTGCGCCGCACGATCGACCAAAGCGGCATCGAGCGCCTCGTCGGCGACTCGGCCTAAAGCGCGCCAAAGGCGCAAAAAGGGCGGCCCGGAGGCCGCCCCTCTCGCGATGCAGCGAGCTTCGTTAGCTACTGAGTCTGGGCGGTGAAGGAGAAGGTGCCCAGTGGGTTGCCAGCGGAGATGTGGTCTTTTTCGACTTTTTTCTCCGCCTGTTCTTTGGCGAACGCTTTTTCAGCCGGTTCTTTGCATTTTTCCGGGAGGCTGCCGCACACGCCTGCTTCGTAGTAGGCCTGGTAGACCTTGACGAAGCCCTCGAGCACTTCAGCCGAGATCGGCTGCAGTACCGCCGAGGAGCTGACGCTGACGGTGCGGGCCGCCGCGTCGGTGGTCACCCCGGTGATGGTCAGGTCCGCGATCGAGCTGCGGCCGAGGTTGCCGAGGTTGAGGCTGTCGCTGGCATTTGATTTGGCGACGACTTCGACCGTCACGGTTTTGGCCGAGAGATCGATCCACATGTTGCCGAGCGTGATTTCCGTTTCCAGCGCCGTGGTCGGGCTGGTCGGGAGTTTCTGCGTCAGCAGCAGGCCGCCGGCGGTCTGGACGACACCGGCCGCACCGCTCGGAGCGATCGTCCCCCCGGTGATCGGGAGTTCGTAGTTGCCGAGGCCTTTTTCGGTGGTCGGGGCAATGACTTTCGCTTCCGTTTCCACGTCTTTCAGCTTCAGCAGCAGTTCCTGGTCGGCTTTGAAGCTGACGTTGCCGCCCGGCAGGACGGTGACGGTTGCCGGCTGCTCTTCGGCTTTCGCCGATCCCATCAGCTTGTTGCCCACGAACGGCTTCTTGCCTTTTTTGAAGCCGAGCTTCTTGTTCAGCTGCTTGGCAGCCGCCTTGGTCAGCTTCAGCTTTTTCACGGTCATGGCGACGCCGAAGCCGGCCCGGGTGTAACTCCAACCGCCGAGGGTGGCGAGCTTCACCTTCTTGCCCGCGACCTTGGCGAAGAGACCTTTCTTCGTCGTGTCGACTACGAGGGCCTTGACTGGAGCCTTCTTCTTGCCGTGCTTGAACGTGAGGCCGCCGCCGAGCTTGAGCGTGCCGGCGCCGTTGGTCGGGTCCACTTCACCGCCGACGACGGGGAAGGTGGCCTTCTTGCCCTTCAGCTTGGCGGGCTTGATCTTGACGATCTTCACCCCGTGCTTCTTCAGCGTCTTCATGAAGCCGTTGTTGAGGGTGACGGTGGCCGAGCCGCTTTCGACGGGGTCGGCTGCGGCAGAGGCGAAGGGAGCGAACGCCAGCAGCGCGAACAGCGCAGCCGCGAGAACCGCCAAAGGCAGTTTCGTCCCCCGAGCCATCCGTGGCTGGGTTGCTTCAGTCATGTATGTGTCCTCCGTTGCTGCCGCCCCCTGCGGTGCCTATAGGCGACTTACGGCGAGTTGACTTGTCTGAACAGCGTATTCCCGCTTGTCTCGCTTTTACAACCCCGCAACTGGACCGATGTTCCGGTCCCCGCGTGACAGCGGGCGCCGCTGGTCGGCAGCCCGCACCCGGAGCGGTCGCCCCAATATCCTCCCAGGCGATGGCGATCAGCGACAGCTCCGGCGCCCAGGAGGCGCACCGCACGATCGCGCCTGTCGTCGGCCCCGACGACGAGCGCGTCTTCACCGACTCCGGGATCGAGATCAAGCCCCTCTACGACGAGGGGGACGTCGCTCCCGGCCTCGAGGAGCGGCTTGGCGAGCCCGGCGCGCCGCCGTTCACCCGCGGCATCCACGAGGGGATGTACCGGGACCGGCTCTGGACGATGCGCCAGTACGCCGGCTTCGCCTCGCCCGAGGACACCAACGAGCGCTACCGCTACCTGATCGAGCACGGGTCGACCGGGCTCTCGATGGCCTTCGACCTGCCGACCCAGCTCGGCCGCGACTCCGACGACCCGCTCTGCCACGGCGAGGTCGGCCGCACCGGGGTGCCGATCGACACGATCGAGGACATGCGGATCTGCTTCGACCAGATCCCGCTCGACGGCGTCTCCACCTCGATGACGATCAACGCCCCGGCGGCGATCCTGCTGCTGCTCTACGAGCTGGTGGGCGAGGAACAGGGCGTCCCCTCCGAGAAGCTGCGCGGCACCGTCCAGAACGACGTGCTGAAGGAGTACATGGCCCGCGGCAACTACATCTACCCGCCGGAGCCGACGATGCGGCTGACCACCGACATCTTCGAGTACTGCCGCGAGAACGTGCCGAAATGGAACACGATCTCGATCTCCGGGTACCACATCCGCGAGAAGGGCTGCTCGGCCGTCCAGGAGGTCGCCTTCACGCTCTCCAACGCGATCGCCTACGTCGAAGCGGCGCTCGAGCGGGGGCTGAAGATCGATGAGTTCGCGCCGCGGCTGGCCTTCTTCTTCAACGGTCACAACAACGTCTTCCAGGAGATCGCCAAGTTCCGGGCGGTGCGGCGGATGTGGGCGAAGATCGTCGGCGAGCGCTTCGGCGCCGAGAACCCGAGCTCGCAGAAAATCCGCTTCCACACCCAGACCGGCGGCGTCACCCTGCAGGCCCAGCAGCCGGAGGTCAACATCATCCGCGTCGCCCTGCAGGGCTTCGCGGCGGTCTGCGGCGGCACTCAATCACTGCACACCAATGGGTTCGACGAGGCGCTGGCGCTGCCGACCGAGCGCTCGGCCCGGATCGCCCTGCGCACCCAGCAGGTGATCGCCTACGAGTCCGGCGCCGCCGACACCGTCGACCCCTTCGCCGGCTCCTACTTCGTCGAGGGGCTGACCGACGAGATCGAAACCCGCTCCTGGGAGCTGATGGACAAGGTCGAAGAGCTCGGCGGCTCGGTCGAGGCGCTGGAGTTCATGCAGCGCGAGATCGAGGAGTCCGCCCTCAGCTATCACGAGCGCTACAAGAGCGGCCAGGACGTGATCGTGGGCGTGAACAAATTCGTCACCGACCAGGTCGACGACGTCGACATCCTCAAGGTCGACCCCGAGGCCGAGCAGCGCCAGCTCGCCCGGCTGGCGGCCTTCAAGGAGAACCGCGACCAAGCCGAGGTGGACGCCAAGCTCGACTCCCTCCGCGACGTCGCCCGCGGCGACGGCAACCTCCTCCACCCGATCCGCGCCGCCCTCAAAGCCAACGCCTCGATCGGCGAGGTCTGCGGCGCCATGCGTGAGGTCTTCGGCGAATACAAAGGTGGGGCGTTTTTCTAAGGGGTGGGCGGCGGTTGGGTCCGCACGCCTGAGGACGTCTGTGGCCGGCGCATTTCGTCGTCCTCAGTCGCCCGAATAGCGCTGCTATTCGGGCTCCCTGCGTCCTAGAACTGCTTGCCCACAGCCGCCCTCAGTCGCACGTCCCCTGCCCGCCGACCACCCCAGAGGTGTGAACATTCCATCCCAGGCCGAGGGAGGGGGAGGAACGAGGCGGCCTCGGTTGAAGCCGCAACCGATGATCGAGGTTTCCAGGACCCTGATGAAGTCCGAACCCGAGTTGACGGAGCTGATCGCGACCGTCGAGGGGGTCGAGGTGACGATGGCCGAGAAGGGCTTCGGCACCCGGGTCGAGATCCGCGCCGCCGAGGAGACCGGCCTCGCCGAGTCCGACCTCGAGGCCGTCCTCGACCGCCTCGCGGAGCCGCAGCGGCGCCCGTTCGTCTGACAACGAAGTTCAAAAGGAGACTCTGAAGAGTGAATACCCTGAAGCGGCACCTCACGGTTGCCAACGTCTTGTCCATCACCGCCGTGTTCATCGCCCTCAGCGCGACCGCGGTAGCGGCGACCAAACTAGGTGCCGGTCAGGTCAAGGCCGTCAACATCGCCCGCCAGGCGGTGACCAACGCCAAAATCAAGACCCAGGCGGTCACCTCCGGGAAAATCAAAGACGGCGGTGTCAATGGCCGCGACATCGGCGCCGGCCAGGTGACGAGCGAAAAGATCGCCACCGGGGCGGTCACCGGCAAAAAGATCGGCAAGAAGGCCGTCAGCCCGCGGACGATCGCCGCCGAAGCGGTGACGACCGGGAAACTCGGCAATGAATCGGTGGTCGCCTCGAAGGTCTCGAAGTCGTTCTACGAACAGCTGGTCCGCAACGTCGCCTACTTCAGCAAGAGCAGCGCCTCCGACAGCGAAGCGAACAAGTCGGCGACTGCTGAATGCCCCAGCGGCAAGGAGGCGATCGGCGGCGGAGCCCGACTCGAAGGGGAACTCGCCGAGGTCTCGGTGACCGGCTCCTACCCGCTCTCGACCGGCAGTGTCCGCAACGGATGGGTCGCTCTCGCGCACGAGACCGGCACCGGACAGGCGGGCAACTGGTCGATCGTCGCCTTCGCTGTCTGCGCCGAAATCTAGTATTCATCCCGCATCGTGGAAACACGAAGGGTCCGCTTCGGCGGGCCCTTCGTACGTCTGGGGGTGCCCTGAGGGCACCGCGTCGGCGCCCTAAATAGACTTCCGCGCCCGGTGCGAGAGAGAAACCCCGAAACCCACGACGAGAAGCTCGCCTACCTGCGCGAGCTGCGCGAGGCGGCGGTCCACTCGGCCTCCGAGGCCGCGGTCGAGAAGCAGCACGCGAAGGGCAAGATGACCGCCCGCGAGCGGATCGAGAAGCTGCTCGACCCCGGCTCCTTCGAGGAGCTCGACACCTTCGTCCGCCACCGCACCTACGACTTCGAGATGCAGAAAAACCGGCCCTGGGGCGACGCCGTCGTCACCGGCCACGGGACGATCGACGGCCGCACCGTCTTCGTCTTCAGCCAGGACTTCACCGTCTTCGGCGGCAGCCTCGGCGAGGTGATGTCGGAGAAGATGTGCAAGGTGATGGACCTGGCCGCCCAGGTCGGGGCGCCGGTGATCGGGATCAACGACTCCGGCGGCGCCCGGATCCAGGAGGGGGTCGTCTCCCTCGGCGCCTACGGCGACGTCTTCGTCCGCAACGTCCAGTGCTCGGGCGTGATCCCGCAGATCAGCCTGATCATGGGTCCCTGCGCCGGCGGCGCCGTCTACTCGCCGGCGATGACCGACTTCATCTTCATGGTCAAAGAGACCTCGCACATGTTCATCACCGGCCCGGAAGTGATCAAAACCGTGACCGGTGAGGAAGTCGAGTTCGAGGAGCTCGGCGGCGCGATGAGCCACAACTCGAAGTCCGGCGTCGCCCACTTCGCCTCCGAGGACGAGGAGAGCTGCCTCGAGGACGTGCGCTACCTGATGAGCTTCCTGCCCTCGAACAACCTCGAGGCGCCGCCGCGTTTTTCCCCGAGCGACGACCCCGAGCGCGAAGACACCGAGCTCGACACGCTGGTCCCCGACGACCCGCAGAAGCCCTACGACATGCGCGACGTGATCGCCCGGGTCGTCGACGACGAGGAGTTCTTCGAGGTCCACGAGCACTTCGCGAAAAACATCGTCTGCGGCTTCTCCCGCCTCGACGGCTATCCGATCGGGATCGTCGGCAACCAGCCCGCCTTCCTTGCCGGGGTGCTCGACATCGAGGCCTCGGAGAAGGCGGCCCGGTTCGTGCGCACCTGCGATTGCTACAACATCCCGATCCTGACCTTCACCGACGTGCCCGGCTTCCTCCCCGGCACCGACCAGGAGTGGAACGGGATCATCCGCCACGGCGCCAAGCTGCTCTACGCCTTCACCGAGGCGACGGTGCCGAAGCTCACGGTCGTCACCCGCAAGGCCTACGGCGGCGCCTACGACGTCATGAACTCCAAGCACATGCTGGCCGACTACAACGTCGCCTGGCCGACCGCCGAGGTCGCCGTCATGGGCCCCGAGGGCGCCGTCAACATCATCTACCGCAAAGACATCGCCAACTCGCCGACCCCCGACGAGCGCCGCCAGAAACTGATCGACGACTACAAAGCCCACTTCGCCAACCCCTACTCGGCGGCGGAGCGCGGCTACATCGACGACGTCATCGAGCCCCGCCAGACCCGCCCGAAGCTGATCCGCGCCCTGCGCATGCTGCAGACCAAGCGCGTCGACCAGCCGAAGCGCAAGCACGGGAATATCCCGCTGTAGCGGGCGTGGGGGAGGGGCCGGTGGGGGTCCCGGCGAGCACCTCCGCCGCGAGAAGCGGAACTTGCTGACGCCTCGAACCGTGGCGCCGCGGCTCCATGCTGAGTACGCCGGGACCCCCACCGGCCCCTCCCGATGAGCGAGGTACCGGCTAGACGAGTGAACGACGCCAGATTTGAAAGGCGATCAAACCGATGCCGCCGATGATGATGACGAGGTTTCCCTCGGCCGCACCGGCGAGCAGGATGAAAACGGCAACGGCAAAGCCGATCGTGCTTCCGTGCCGCACCGCCCTGCGATTGAACCTTGCCACAGTCACCTCGGGGTCGATCCCTTGCCGCTGATCCCGTCTGAGCTGCCAGAGCGCGACGACGAACACGACGCAGAAGATGGCCAGAGGCACCAGTAGGCGAGTCGAGTCCACTTCCGACTATCGGCAGTCGTGACACTTTCTCAACAGGGCGTTCGTCCTTCCTAGTCCTGTGGGCGGACAAAGGACGAACGCCGACTGGTTTAAGGGACGGCGATGGCCTCGGTCTCGACGCCACCGCCGGCTCCGCGGCCGCCAGTGGCGCCGCCCTCCTCGGCGCCGAGGCGGTGGGCGAGGTAGACGGGGACGATCGAGATCAGGATCACGAGGACGGCGACGGCGTTGACTATGGGGAGTTCGTGGGGGCGGAAGAGGTTGGAGTAGATCCAGATCGGCAGGGTCTGTTCGCCGGCGCCGATCGTGAAGTTGGTGACGATGATCTCGTCGAAGGAGAGGGCGAAGGCGAGCAGGCCGCCGGCGATCAGGGCGCTGCGCATGCCGGGGAAGGTGACGTAGCGGAAGGTCTGCCAGGTGTGGGCGCCGAGGTCGGCCGAGGCCTCCTCGAAGGAGCCGGAGAGGCGGCGGAGGCGGGCGACGGCGTTGTTGTAGACGATGACGATGCAGAAGGTGGCGTGGCCGACGATCACCGTGAAGAGGCTGAGCGGGACGTCGAGCACCTGGGTGAAGGTGTTGGAGATCGCGACGCCGGTGACGATCCCCGGCAGGGCGATCGGCAGGATCACCAGGAAGGAGATCGTCTCCCGCCCGAAGAACCGATGGCGGGCGACGGCGATCGAGGCGAGGGTGCCGAGGACCAAAGCGATCGTGCTGGCGGCGATCCCGGCCTTAATGGAGGTGACGAAGGCTTCGCGCGCCGCCTCGTCCTTGAACGCCTGGCTGAACCAGTGGGTGGTGAAGCCGGGCGGCGGCCACTCGAGGATCTTGCTCGAGTTGAAGGCGTAGATCACGATCACGACCAGCGGCACGTAGATGAAGGCGAGCCCGACCGCCACGGCGGTCCGCAAGAGCCATTCCGAGCGTCTCGAAAGCCTCATCCCGTCACCTACACGTGCTCGAAGGCTCCCAGCCGGCGGGCGACCAGGAGGTAGGCGATGGTGACCACGATCGGGACGATCGCGAGGGCGGCGGCGAACGGCTGGTTGTTGGCGACGTTGCTGAAGATGACGTTGCCGATGAACTGGTCGTTGGAGACCAGGCGCGGGGTGATGTAGTCGCCCAGCGTCAGCGAGAAGGTGAAGATCGAGCCGGCGACGACGGCCGGGAAGCTGAGCGGCAGGATCACCCGGCGGAAGGTCGTGAAGGGGGAGGCGCCGAGGTCCTCGGAGGCGCTGATCAGCGAGTTCGGAATCCGCTCCAGACCGGCGTAGATCGGCAGGATCATGTACGGGAGCCAGAGGTAGCTCATCACCAGCCAGACCGCGGTCATTCCGTAGCCGGGGCCGTGCAACCCGATCGGGTCGAGCGCCCAGTTGATCGCTCCGTTGGCCGAGAGCAGCGTCCGCCAGGCGTAGACCTTGACCAGGTAGCTCGACCACAGCGGCAGGAGGATCCCGATCACCAGCAGCGCCTTGCCGCGACGGCTCGCCAGCTTCGCCATGTAGAAGGCGATCGGGAAGGCGATCACCGCGTCGGTGAGCGTGACCAGCAGCGCGGTCCGGACCGTCCGCCAGACGATGTCGCGGTAGACCGGTTCGTTGACCAGCGATTCGAAGTTCTCGAGGGTGAATTCCTTGATCGTCGCCCCGCTCAGCGGGTCGACCGACCAGAAGGCGGCGACCAGCAGCAGCGCCAGCGAGCCGAGGTAGCCGATCACCAGCCAGCCCACCGGGCCGGCCAGCAGCGCCCCTACCTGCAGGCGCTCGCGGCCGTGGAAGAGGTCGGCGAGCCGATGGCCCGCCGACCTCCTCTCCGCGACCGCTTCAGATGCCATCGGCTAGAGACTCTTCCTCAGCCTTTGATCGTCGTCCAGGCTTTGACCCAGTCGTTGTAGTCCATGCAGCTTTCTTCGCCGTTGCCGCAGTCCGCCAGCGGGGTTTCCCAGTAGTAGACGCGGTTCCAGAAATCCGGTTCTTCGGCGTGGTATTCGGCGCAGAAGTTCTTGTTCGCCGTCTCTTTGCAGGCGAGTTCCTGGGCCGGTGCCTCGCCGAACCATTCGGCGACTTCCGCGTTGACTTTCGGTTCGATGATCCAGTTCATCCACTCGTACATGCAGTTGGGATGTTTGGCGTCCTTGGCGATCATCCAGGTGTCCGACCAGCCGGTCGCACCCTCCTTCGGCAGGAAGCCCTGGCTCGCCGGGCTGGCCTGCACCGGCACGCCTTCTTCCTTCAGCGCGAAGTACTGGTACTGCCAGGTGGTGCCGACTTGGACATCGCCCCCCGCGTAGGCGGAGATCTGCTTGGCGGCTTCGGACCAGTATTCGCCGACCAGCGGCTTCTGTTCTTCCAGCAGGCCGACCGCCGCGTCGAACTGTTCTTCGTTCAGCTCGTAGGGGTTTTCGATCCCCAGATCCGGCTCATGGGTCTTCAGGTAGACCGCAGCTTCGGCGATCGACATCGGATCGTCGTACTGGCTGATCTTGCCTTTGAATTTCGAAGCGACTTTGGGGTCGAGCGTCACGTTCCAAGAGTTCGGAGCGGGTTTGACGTCGTTGCCGTTCCACATCAGCAGGTTGGCGCCGCGGCCGTGCGGGATCCCGTAGTTGACGTCTTCGAAGGTGTTGTACGGCTGGTCCTTGAGGTCGCTGAAGACCGTCGCGTAGTTGGGAACTAGATCGGTGTTGACCGGAGCGACGAGGCCAGCGGCGACGAGCCGGGCGGTGGCGTTGCCGGAGGCCGAGACGCCGTCGTACTGCCCGGTTTTCATCAGCTCGACCATTTCGTCCGAGGTGCCGGCTTCCTTGTTGTTGACTTTGCAGCCGGTTTTCTGTTCGAACGGTTTGCTCCAGTCGGGTTCGACGTAGCCGGCCCAGGAGATCAGCGAGACTTCGCCCTCGCCTTTACCGAGCTTCTGCAGTGCTTCGCTGCTGCTGCCACCGCCGGTGGTGTCGTCGCTACCGCCGCCGCAGCCGGCGAGCGCGAGCATGAACACGACCAGGCCGGCAACGACGAGCCACGCCGTGCGGGCGGGGTTGCCATCCCTTCTCCTCATGATGGTGCTACCTCCTGTTTGGTTGACTTCCCGCCGACGGCGGCCGCGTGCTCCGGACGCCACCCGACTAGGACCTCGTTTCCCTGCCCTGGCAACGCGCCTGAAGACGCGCTCTCCACGTTCTGTCTGACGAGCTGGAGCTTCTCCCCGGTGTCCAGCTGAACCGTGAAGCGGGTGACCATGCCGGCGTAGGCGACGTCGACGACCCGGCCGGTCTCCGTGTGGAGGCCGTCGGTCGCGGCGCCCGGCGCCAGCAGCTCGATCTTCTCGGGGCGGATCGTGATCCGCTCGCCGTCGCGCTCGAGCAGGTTGGAGACGCCGACGAAGCCGGCGACGAACTCGTTCGCCGGGCGCTCGTAGAGCTCCAGCGGCGATGCCACCTGCTCGATCCGGCCGCCGTTGAAGACGGCGATGCGGTCGCTCATCGTCAGCGCCTCGTCCTGGTCGTGGGTGACGTAGACGAAGGTGATCCCGACCTCGCCCTGGATCGTCTTCAACTCGGTCTGCATCTCCTCGCGCAGCTTCAGGTCGAGGGCCCCGAGCGGCTCGTCGAGGAGCAGGACCTTGGGCCGGTTGACGATCGCCCTGGCGAGGGCGACGCGCTGACGCTGGCCGCCCGACAACTCGCCCGGCTTGCGGTCGGCGTAGCCGGGAAGACGGACCATCTCCAGCGCCTCGTCGCGCCGCTGCGCCCGCTCGGCCTTGGCGACCCCGGCGACCTTCATTCCGTAGGCGACGTTCTCGCCGACGCTCATGTGCGGGAAGAGGGCGTAGTCCTGGAAGACCGTGTTGACCGCCCGGTCGTACGGCGGCACCCCGCTGACGTCCTCGCCCGCCAGCTCGATCGTCCCGTCGGTCGGGTCCTCGAACCCGGCGATCATCCGCAGCGTCGTCGTCTTCCCCGAGCCCGACGGCCCCAACATCGTGAAGAACTCCCCCCGCGCGATCTCCAGGTCGATCCCCGCGACCGCCGCCACCTCCCCGTAGTACTTGGTGAGGCCCGAGAGACGAATGTCAGCAGCTGCAGTGTCTATGCCCGTGACGTTATCCGCGACGGTGCGGATTGCAAGAACAAAGTGGACGGCGAGTCTTAGCCGCAGTGGAGTACGGGTGCGTGGGGGTGGGGGAGGGTCCGGTGGGGGTGGCTGGGAGCACCTCCGCCGCGAGGGACGTGGATTGGCTGGCGCCTCGGGCGGCGCGGCGCGGCTCCATGCTGAGTACCCAGCCACCCCCACCGGACCCTCCCTGACACACGACCCGGTTGGGTTTGTGGTTGCTTAAGCCTGATGGCTGGTGATGAGCCGATTCGTCTGGTGCCACCTGATCCGGGTTGGCCTGCTCGGTTCGAGCAGGAGCGGGCCTTGCTGGCGGGGGCGATCGGGGAGTGGGCGCCGGGTGGGATACATCATGTGGGGAGCACGGCGGTGTCGGGGTTGGAGGCGAAGCCGATCATCGACATCCTCGTCGGGGTTCGGGACCTGGAGACGGCGCGGGCTTGTTTCGGGCCATTGGCGGAGCTCGGCTATGTCCACGCGCCCTACCTGCCGGAGGAGATGCACTGGTTCTGCAAGCCGGACCAAGCGCATCGCACGCACCACCTGCACCTGGTCCCGCACGACTTCCAGCGCTTTAGGGACGAGCTCGCCCTCCGCGATCGGCTGCGGGAGGACCCGGGGCTGGCCGAGCGCTACGCGACGCTCAAGCGCGAGCTGGCGAGCAGGTACCGCGAAGACCGCGAGGCCTACACCGACGGCAAGACCCCTTTTGTCGATGCGGCACTGATGGCCTGGGCCCGAGCGCGGAATCGAAAGGTGGATTGAGCACCGTATAGGTGCTCAATTACGCACTGAGATCCTTTAGCGGAGGCGCGGATGTACCCGCGCCTGATCCTTACCGGCCGCTTCTAGTACCCGGCCGGGTGACGGGCGACGAAGCCGACGTTGTCGCGCAGGTCGGCGTGCCAGCGGGGGCCGGTTTCGCCGCCGCTGTCGCCGGAGGTGTCCCAGCGGAAGCCGGCGATCACGGCGTAGGCGTGGCCGGCGTTGGCGTAGGTGGTGATCCAGCGACCCTCGCCTTCTTCGGCCCACTTCATCATCGGGCCGGAGGGGAGGGGGCTTTCGAGGAATTTGCCGCCGTGGAGGGCGAAGGAGACGGCGCCGGAGCAGTCGTAGCCGCGGTCCCACCAGCGGGCGTGGCCGCCGCCCCAGACGTACGGTTTGCTGCGGATCTTGTTCGCCGCGGCGATCACCTTCTTGACCCGGGCGGGAGCGCTTTTCGGCGGGATCAGCATCCCGTTCGCCAGCAGCTTCGCCTTCGCGGTCGGGGTGCAGACGTCGACTTCGGCCGGGGACATGCCGCCGGTCGTGCAGCCTGCGGAGGCGCCAGCCGGGGCGATGAAAGCGGTGGCGAAGAGGGCGACGACGAACGCAAGCCCAGCCAACCTGAAGTTGTGGCGCAAACCGATTCTCCTTCGTCGGCCTACGGGGTTAGCTGTCGGGCTGGCGCGAAAGGAGCTTGCGCCCCCACCTTGGACCTGGTGGGTTAGCCCCGGAAACTTGGTTCCCCCGCTCCCCATGCGCCCTTTGCGCTGGGGATTCGGCGTTCCGGTTATCGAACGCGGGCAGTGTAGCCGATTGGACGGCGTGTCGCTCACAAAACGCAAATATTCGGTCGAAGATCCCGCTCCCATGGAGAATCTGTTCGACGTCTCGGCTGGTAGCTTGCGGCCTGGGATGAACCTTTCGGGCCGCAAAGCGCTCCTCACGGGGGCCACGGGAGGCCTGGGAAGGGCGATCGCAGCGGCTCTGGCCGAGCGCGGCGCGGTCCTCACGCTCAGCGCCCGCAACCGTGAGGCACTGGAGCAGATGGCCGCGGAGCTGCCCGGCAGCGGCCATTCCGTCCTCCCCGCCGACCTCGCCGAGCCCGACGTCGCCGAGCGCCTCGCCGCCGAAGCCACCGGCACCGAGATCCTCATCGCCAACGCCGGCCTTCCCGGTGCCGGCAAGCTGGACGAGTTCAGCGCCGAGGAGGTCAAGCGCGCTCTGCGCGTCAATCTCGAGGCGCCGATGCTGATGGCCCAGGCGCTCTACCCGGCGATGCTCGAGGCCGGTTCGGGCCACCTCGTCTTCGTCGCCTCCCTCTCCGGCAAGGCCGCCAGCCCCCGCAGCTCGATCTACAACGCGACCAAGTTCGGCCTCCGCGGCTTCGCCCTGGGACTGCGCAGCGACCTCAACCCCCGCGGAGTAGGCGTCTCGATCGTCTCCCCCGGCTTCATCCGCGAAGCCGGCATGTTCGCCGATGCCGGCGCCAAGCCACCCCCCGGCATGGGCACCTCCACCCCCGAGCAAGTCGGAGCAGCAACGGTGAAGGCCATCGAGCGCAACAAGGTCGAGATAACTGTCGCCCCCCTCCCCCAACGAGCGGGAGCCCACCTAGCCCTAGTCAGCCCTTCCCTCAGCGTCAAAGCCCAAAGCGGCAGCGCGGGCCAGAAGGCGGCCAAAGACATCGCCTCCGGTCACAGCTCCGACAAGCGCTGAATCAGCGAGTCGGGCATCCCTCGAACGGGCGGATACTCAAAAAGCCGGCCTAATTAGGCCGGCTTTTGTCCGGGCGAGGGATGCCCGACTCGCCCCCACCTCCGTTTTCCTAGGATGAACCCGTGACCACCAATTCCTTCGGCGCCCGATCGACCCTGCAGGTAGGCGGCAAAGAGTTCGAGATTTACCGCCTCGATGCCCTCCAAGACCGCTTCGACGTAACCCACCTCCCCTACTCGATCAAGGTCCTGCTCGAGAACGTGCTGCGCCTCGAGGACGGCACCTCGGTCAGCGCCGCCGACGTCGAGGCGATCGCCTCCTGGGACGCTGCGGCCACGCCGAGCGCCGAGATCCCCTTCCAGCCCGCCCGCGTCCTCATGCAGGACTTCACCGGCGTCCCCGCCGTCGTCGACCTGGCGGCGATGCGCGACGCGATGGAGGAGATCGGCGGCGATCCCGCGGCGATCAACCCGCTGGTCGACGTCGACCTGGTGATCGACCACTAGGTCCAGGTCGACGCCTTCGGCAACGAGCGCGCCTTCGCGGTCAACGCCGAGCACGACTTCGAGCGCAACCGCGAGCGCTACTCGTTCCTCAAGTGGGGGCAGCATTCCTTCGACAACTTCCGCGTCGTCCCGCCGGCGACCGGGATCTGCCACCAGGTCAACCTCGAGTACCTCTCCCAGGTCGTCTACAGCCGCGAGAACGGCGGTGCCCTGCAGGCCTACCCCGACACCCTCGTCGGCACCGACTCCCACACGACGATGGTCAACGGGCTCGGCGTCCTCGGCTGGGGCGTCGGCGGGATCGAGGCCGAGGCGGCGATGCTGGGCCAGCCGATCTCGATGCTGCTGCCGCAGGTCGTCGGCTTCAGGCTCTCGGCCGAGCTGCCGGAGGGGGCGACCGCGACCGACCTCGTCCTCACCGTGACCGAGATGCTGCGCGAGCGCGGCGTCGTCTCCAAGTTCGTCGAGTTCTTCGGGCCCGGCCTGCCGACCCTGGGCCTCGCCGACCGCGCCACCCTCGGCAACATGTCGCCGGAGTTCGGCTCGACCTGCGCGATCTTCCCGGTCGACGCCGAGACTCTCCGCTACCTCGACCTCACCGGCCGCCCGACCGAGACGATCGAGCTGGTCGACGCCTACGCCCGCGAGCAGGGGATGTTCCACGACGAGTCGACGCCGGACCCGACTTTCTCCGACCTGCTCGAGCTAGACCTCGGCGACGTCGAACCGAGCCTGGCCGGGCCGAAACGACCGCAGGACCGGGTGCCGCTAGCGCAGGCGAAGGAGGCCTTCCTCGAGGCGATGGGCGAGTTCGACCCCGACGCCGCCGAGCAGATGGGCAATGGCCGCGACGAGGCGATCGAAGAGTCGTTCCCGGCTTCGGACCCCCCGGCCGAGGACCACGACGACGAGAACGGCAAGCCGCGGCAGGCCGTGAGCGCGACGGCGACGGCGCCAAAGCGAACGAACGACGCGATCGAGGTGACGCTTGCCGACGGGACCGAGGTCGAACTCGACCACGGCCGCGTCGTCATCGCCGCGATCACCAGCTGCACCAACACCTCGAACCCGAGCGTGATGGTCGGCGCCGGCCTGCTCGCTCGCAACGCCGTCGAACGCGGTCTGCAGCGCAAGCCCTGGGTGAAGACCTCGCTCGCTCCCGGTTCAACCGTCGTCACCGATTACCTCGAGCGTGCCGGCCTGACCCAGTACCTCGACGCCCTTCAGTTCAACCTGGTCGGCTACGGCTGTACCACCTGCATCGGCAACTCCGGTCCGTTGGCGCCGGAGATCTCCGACGCGGTCGCCGAGAAGGACCTGGCAGTCTGCTCGGTCCTTTCCGGCAACCGCAACTTCGAGGGACGGATCAACCAGGACGTGAAGGCGAACTACCTGGCGAGCCCGCCGTTGGTGGTCGCCTACGCGCTCGCCGGGCGCATGGACATCGACCTCGCCAACGAGCCGCTCGGCGAGGGTCAGGATGGAGCGCCCGTATTTTTGCGCGACGTTTGGCCCGACACCGTGGAGGTCAAACAGGTGGTCGGAACCGCGGTCGAATCGGAGATGTTCAAGCGCAACTACGCCGAGGTCTTCTCCGGCGACGAGATGTGGAACGCGGTCGAGGTTCCCTCCGGTGACCGTTACACCTGGCCCGACTCCACCTACGTCCGCCGCCCCAGCTTCTTCGAAGCGATGCCGGCCGCGGCCCCGGGTGTTTCTCCGATCGCCAGCGCCCGTGCTCTCGCCCTGCTCGGCGACTCGATCACCACCGACCACATCTCACCCGCCGGGGCGATCAAACGCGACGGCCCCGCCGGTCGTTGGCTGACTGAGCAGGGGGTGGAGGTGAAGGACTTCAACTCCTACGGCTCGCGGCGCGGCAACCACGAGGTGATGATCCGCGGCACCTTCGCCAACATCCGCCTCCGCAACCGATTGGTCGATCGCGCCGGTGGCTATACCCGCCACTTTCCCGACGGCGAGGAGACGACGATCTACGACGCCGCGATGCAGTACGCAAGCGAAAACGTGCCCCTCGTCGTACTAGCCGGGAAGGAGTATGGCTCCGGATCCTCGCGCGACTGGGCGGCGAAGGGAACGAAACTGCTCGGGGTGCGGGCGGTGATCGCCGAGAGCTACGAGCGCATCCACCGCTCCAACCTGATCGGGATGGGGGTGCTGCCGCTGCAGTTCGCCGAGGGCGAGAACGTCGAGTCCCTGGGGCTTACCGGGGCTGAGAGCTTCGACGTCGGCGACCTCGAAAACGGTCAAGCGAAGACCGTGACTGTTACCGCTTGCAGTGACGATGGAGTCGAGAAGACCTTCGAGGCGACGGTCCGTTTGGACACGCCGAATGAGGTCACCTACTTCATAAACGGCGGTATCTTGCAGACTGTGCTGCGCAAGCTCAAAGGGTAGGCGCAGCGGGGCCGCGGGAGGCAGGGGGGTCCGCGCGACCCTCACTGCACCTGCGCGTCGGTAGCCAGGGAGGGATGCCGACGCGGCCGTTCCCCCTGGCGGGACTGCCCTGAGGAACAGTCAGCGTTTAGCTATACAGCCTCGATCAGCCTCGGTCAAGCGGAATCAAGCGCTTTAGGCCGGTTCTGCTCACTTTCCGTGGCGGTTACTTCGGAACTTGCTTGTACACGTATACCCCAGCCCTTCCGCTCGATCAACTCGATCCCGATCACGCTGCCCACCGGGCCGACCGGGGTAAGGGTGGCGGCAAGGAGGGTGTAAGGGGCCTGCTTGCGGATGCAGGCGACCCAAATCAGCACGCACAGGGCGATGAAGCCAAGGCCGTGAGCCCAGCCGAAGATCATCGTCTCGGTTTCGAACCCCGGCAGCAGCCAGAAGAGGAGCAGTCCGGCGAAGATCGCCAGCTCCACCCAGGAGAGGCGCTTGACCCAGACGAACAGCTCGCCCGGGACGGGCTTTTCGAACGGCTTGCGGGCCATCGGCTCAGGTTCCGGGCGTCAGCGCGGTGAGCACGATCCGTTCCTGCTCGCGCGCGTGGGCGCCGGAGTAACCCTCGCCCGGGCTGGCCCGCCCCTGGCGGCCGATGTAGGTGAGGGCGACGCCCTCGGGCAGGATGTCCGGCATCCGTCGCGACATCACCTTCCAGGCGCCCATGTTGCGCGGCTCCTCCTGGACCCAGGCGATCTCCTTCAGGTTCGGGTAGGAGCCGATGACACGCTCCAGCTGTTCCTTGGCGAAGGGGTAGAGGACCTCGACCCGGGCGATGGCGACGTTCTCGGCCGCCTGCCGCCGCTCGTTGTCGTCCATGTCGAAGTAGACCTTGCCGGTACAGAGCACCAAGCGCTCGACCTTCTCCCGCCGCTCCTCCGCGGTGGGGTCGTCGAGGATGAACCGCAGTTCGCCTTCGGTCAGTTCGTCGAGGGTGGTGGCGGCCCGCTCCAGTCGCAGCAGCCCCTTCGGGGTGAAGACGATCAGCGGCCTCGGCTTCTTGATCAGCGCCTGACGGCGCAGCAGGTGGAAGTACTGGGCGGCGGTGGTCGGGTTGGCGATGCGGATGTTCCCCTCGGCGCCGAGCGCGAGGAAGCGCTCGATCCGGGCGCTCGAGTGCTCCGGCCCCGAGCCCTCGTACCCGTGCGGGAGCAACAGCGTCAACCGGCTGGTCTGGCCCCACTTCGACTCGCCGGAGACGATGAAGCTGTCGATGATCACCTGGGCGGCGTTGGCGAAGTCGCCGAACTGGGCCTCCCAGAGGACCAGCGCGCTCGGGCTCGCCGCCGAGTAGCCGTACTCGAAGCCGAGGCAGGCGATCTCCGAGAGCGGGCTGTTGTAGAGCTCGAAGGGGGCGGAGGCGTCCTCGAGGTGCTGCATCGGCGTGTACTCGAGGCCGGTGTTCTCGTCGTGGAGGACGAGGTGGCGGTGGGAGAAGGTGCCGCGCTCGGTGTCCTGGCCGGTGAGGCGAATGTGGACGCCCTCGGTCAGCAGCGTCCCGAAGGCCAGCGCCTCGGCTTGGCCGAAGTCGATACTGCCGTGCTCCAGTGCCTCGGTCCGGCGCGAGAGCGGGCGGCGCAGCTTGCGGTGGACGTTGAAGCCCTCCGGCGTCTTCAGCAGCGCCTCGTTGATCGCCCGCAGCTTCTCCGCCTCGACCGCGGTGTGAACCGGCGGACTGGCGGTGCGGTCGAGCAGTTCGCCGGTCTGGGTGGTGGCGCCGGTGACGGTCGGGTCCTCGTACTCGCCCGCCTCCATCTTCTGCCGCAGCCCTTTCAGCGCCGCGGACATCTCGCTGTGGCGCTCGTCGGAGCTTTTCCCGACCTCCTCGGCCGAGACCGTCCCCTCTTCGATCAGCTTCTCGGAGTAGATCTCCGAGACCGGGGGGTGGCTCTTGATCTTCGCAGCCATCGTCGGCTGCGTGTAGGCGGGCTCGTCGGTCTCGTTGTGGCCGAAGCGGCGGTAGCCGATCAGGTCGATGACGACGTCACGTCCCCAGCGCTCCCGGTAGGCCATCGCGAGGCGGACCGCCGCGATGCAGGCTTCGACGTCGTCGGCGTTGACGTGCACGATCGGCACGTTGAAGCCCTTCGCCATGTCGGCCGCGTACGGCGTCGAGCGTGCCTCCTGGGGATCGGTGGTGAAGCCGACTTGGTTGTTCTGGATGATGTGGACGGTGCCGCCGGTCGTGTAGCCGGGCAGCGACTGGAGGTTGAGGGTCTCGGAGACCACGCCCTGGGCGGGGAACGCAGCGTCGCCATGCAGCAGCACCGGGAGGGCGATCCGGGGATCGTGGTTGAGCTCGGCTCCCTCGCGCACGCTCTGCGACGCCCGGGCGGCGCCGGTGACGACGGGATCGACGAACTCCAGGTGACTCGGGTTCGGGTAGAGCCCGACCTCGATCTCCTTGCCATCGGGTGTCGTGAAGCTGCCGACGTGGCCGTAGTGGTACTTGACGTCGCCGGTTCCGCCATGCGGGATCGCCGCCACCGCCTTTACGGCCTCGATCGCCTTCGAGCCCTCGAACTCGGCGAAGATCGACTCCAGCGAGCGGCCCAGCGTATGCGCAAGCACGCTGAGGCGCCCGCGGTGGGCCATCCCGAACACGACTTCCTCGGCGCCGGCGCGCTGTGCCAGGGTGGCGATCTCGTCGAGCATCGGCACGATCGCGTCCAGGCCATCGATCGAGAACATCTTCTGGCCCAGGTAGGCCTTCTCGAGGAAGCGTTCGAACTGGAATACCTCGATCAGGCGCTGCAGCAGTCCGCGGCGCTCCTCCTTGGAGAGCGGCTGGCGGTGGGCGCCGGTCTCGATCATCTCCCGCAGCCAGACGCGC
>DATLQI010000001.1:0-11863 GCA_035535295.1 Solirubrobacterales bacterium | reverse complement strand
CCGCGAACGTCGTGCGCAACGTTTGGGCCTACATGATCATCTTCTGCGGGCACTTCCCCGACCAGACCTACACCTTCACCGAGGAGGAGGTCGCCGATGAGACGCGCGGTGCGTTCTATGTCCGGCAGCTCCTGGGCTCGGCGAACATCGAGGGCAGCGCGCTGTTCCACGTGATCAGCGGCAACCTCGGCTATCAGGTGGAGCACCACCTCTTCCCGGACATGCCGAGCAGCCGCTACGCCGAGATCGCCCCCCAGGTGAAGGCGGTCTGCGAACGCTACGGCCTCCCGTACAACACCGGCCCCTTCAGCCAGCAGCTGGGGATGGTGCAGCGGACGATCCTGCGCCTCGCCTTCCCCGGCGGCAAGCCCCGGCCGAAGCCGGGGCCCTACCGCGGGGAGAGCAACGGGAACGGTGCGGCGTAGCCGCGCTTTTTCCCGCGCTGTTCCCGTTCCCTCAGCCGCCGGCCGTCGGGGCGATCGGGGTGCAGAAGAACCCGCGCGGGTGCAGCGGGTCGAGCGCGGTGAGCACGTCGGCCCCGACGATGTGGTCGTAGGGCATCGAGAGGTGGTCGCCGAGGTCGAGGATGCACTGGTTCTGCAGGAGGATGTTTTTCACGTTCGGCCCTGAGAGGAAGGCCGAGGTGTACGGGGTGACGACCTGGTCGTAGCGGGTCTGGATCACCGTGTATTCGACCCCGGGCACGGTGTCGCCGCCGCTGTTCAGCTCGGCGAGGAAGTCCGAGCCGACGATCTGCTCCTCGCAGGCCGGGCAGAGGGCGCCGGTGAACTGTTCGCCGCCGGGGAAGAAGCGGGCGAGGAGGCCGATCCCGTCAACCGTGGTGCCGTGGTTGGAGGGTGAGAGCCCGACGAGGGTGTGGACCTCTGCCGCCCCGCCGAGGAACTTGAGGTACCAGCGCGGCATCATCCCGCCCTGGGAGTGGCCGACGATGTCGACCTCGGCGGCGCCGGTCGCGGCCCGGACTTTGTCGACGAAGGCATTCAGTTCGGCCGCCGAGTTGCGGATCTCGCCGGTGCCGTAGACGCCGATCGCGCCGCTGCCGGCGTAGGAGCCGTAGTTGAGGGCGAAGACGCAGTAGCCGTTGTTCTTCAGCAGCGGCGAGATCGCCTGCCAGCTGTTCGACATGTCGGCGAAGGTGCCGTGGACGAGAACGACCGGGCGCGGATGGGCGGCCGTCGGTTTGCAGGTCCAATCGTTGGCCCCGGGCGGGCTGGCCGTGGGGCTGGTGTGGGCGTAGCCGTAGACGCCGTTCCAGATCACCGGCAGGTCGGCTCGGGCCGGGGCGGCGAAGACGGCGAGCAGGGCGATGAGGAGGAGGGACAGGGAGAGGCTGCGACGCATGGGGAGTCTCCTTCAGGACTGGTTTCTACCTATAAGTTAGTAGCAGCTTGCGGGAGGGTTAACCGCAAACTATCTTGACCATACCCAGGGGCGGGCGGGGCAAACGGAGCACGCTGGCGGCGGTGAGATAGTTGTCTCATGAGAATCGCCAGCCTCGTTCCCTCCGCGACCGAGATGCTCTTCGCGCTCGGCCTCGGCGGGGACGTCGTCGGCGTCACCCACGAGTGCGATCAAGGATTTGGTTGGAGCTCGCCTTCGACCCAGCCGATGGCGACCGAGGCCCAGCGCAGGGCATCCTGGGTAGCAACCGCACCGGGATCGCCGAGGCCGTAACGAATCGCCGCCGCATACGGCGTAAGACGATCAGCTTCACCAAGAGCGGCGGGCACCTGAAGGCCGGCGTCCTGACAAAGCTGCAAAAGGAGCCCGAGATCGTGGGTGAAGGGAAACTCTTGATCTCGACTCGCGATAGCTGCCTTCAGCGCCTTCTCTATCGCCTGCTGGGCACGGAATCCAACAGGCGCGTCTGACACTCGCTCTGCTCTATCCAACGCGCCTCCGCAGCGGCAAGGTCCTCACGTGCAAGCGCGAGAAGATCGCCGGGCAGGTCCGGCACAGAACTCATCAAGCCAGAACTCGGCCCTGCGAAAAGGCTGCATGGACGAGGCCGCCACGTACCTCGCGCCAGCGCTCGGCGTACTCGCGACTGACGACGATGACATCGGCCGGGACCCGCAGATCGCGCAGCGTGCGATGGAGGCGAACAGACTCCTCGGCCTCGTTGGCGACTTCCGGCTCGACTACGAGGAAGTCGATGTCACTTTTTGAACTGCCTTCTCCTCGCGCGTGAGAACCAAACAGAATCACCTGCGCATCAGGGGCAGCCGCGGCCAAGCGGCGGCCCGCCTCCGCGATCAGGTTCTCGTCAACTATCGACATAACCCAAAATCGTAATCGCCATCGCGGATTCCTTGAAATAGTCGTCGCATGAGAATCGCCAGCCTCGTCCCCTCCGCGACCGAGATGCTCTTCGCGCTCGGCCTCGGCGGGGACGTCGTCGGCGTCACCCACGAGTGCGATTACCCGGCGGCGGCGGCCGAACTGCCGCAGTTGACGGCGACGGTCCTGCCGGCCGGCCTCGACGCCGGCGAGATCGATGCGGCCGTGAAGGAAGTGGTGGGCGAAGGCCGCGCGCTCTACACGCTCGACGAGGAGCGATTAGCGCAGCTCGAGCCCGACCTGATCGTCACCCAAGCGGTCTGCGAGGTCTGCGCCGTCTCCTATGAGGACGTGATCACGTTGGCGGCACGGCTGCCGGGACAGCCACGGGTGCTGCAGCAGGATCCGAGCACGCTCGGCGAGGTGCTGGAGGACGTGGCCCGGCTCGGCGAGGCGGCCGGTATCGCCGACCACGCGGCGACCGCCCGCGCCCAATTGGAAGCGCGGCTGGAGTGGGTGCGAACCGCGGTTGCCGGAGCACCTTGCCCCCGGGTCCTCGCCCTCGAGTGGCTCGACCCTCCATTCCTCGGTGGCCATTGGGTGCCGGAGATGATCGAGATGGCGGGCGGCGAGGACGTAGCCGGCAAAACCGGCCAGAAGTCACCGCAGGTCGAGTGGGGCCAGTTGCAGGGCCTCGATCCTGACGTCGTCGTCGCGATGCCCTGCGGCTGGTACCTCGAGGACTCGAAAGCGCAGGCACTGGAGCACTGCGAGCGCCTCGACTCGTTAGGAGCGCGCCGGCTCTTCGCGGTAGACGCCGCCTCGACCTTCTCCCGCCCCGGCCCCCGCCTGGTCGACGGCGTCGAGCTCCTCGCTCACCTGTTTTGCCCCGAGCGGGTCGAGCCACCGCCCGGGATCGGCTTCGCGGAGCTGACGGCTCAGATCTCGCGCTCGTAGAAGAGCATCGAGGGGCCGTCGGGGCCGCCTTCTTTGTTGGTGAAACCCATGCTCTCGTAGAGGTTGCGGGCGGCGGTGTCGGACTCGCCGGTGTTGAGGTCGATGCCGGTGGCACCGGCGGCACGGGCGAACTCGATCGTCGCTTCGAGGAGACGGCGGCCGATGCCGTGGCCGCGCAGGGATGGGATCACGTAGAGCTCCTCAAGGTGGGTTTCCGGCTCGCCGGTCCAGAGGGAAGGGCGGAAGCGGAAGAGGGAGAGGCCGTCGGGCCCGTCACCGGCCAAGAAGACGACGATCTCGCTTTCCTCCTGAAGGCGGCCGACGTGCTCGGTCAGCGTCTCGACGCCGGGGGTCGGTTCGGAGTACTCGAGGTTGAAGTCGTGCAGGAGGCGGGCGATCGCGGCGGCGTCCTCCGCCGTCGCCTGGCGAACGTGTATCTCTGACTGGCTCATGCCCTCAGTCTCCCTCCCCGACGAAGTCCGTGCGGCCTGTGCCTGGGTGATCGAGCGGGCGCGGTACGTCCGCATCGAGGACAGCGAGATCGAGGGGTACGCGCTGGGGCTGGTGCGGGACGCGGGCGACGAGGTTCCGTCGGAGGCGCCGGCCGCAGGCGATCCGGAAACCGCCGCCGCCTTCGCGATCTGCATGAACGCGATCAACTTCGGCTCCGGCTGGTGGCCGACGATCCGCAAGCGGACCGGGCTCAGCGGCTACGGGACGATGGCTGCCGGCGTGCGAGCCCGCTTCGAGGCCGAGGGCCCCTGGAGCGCGGAGGAGCTGGCGGCCGTCGACGCCGGCGAGATCGCCGAGGTGGTGGGACAGGATCCGGGCCATCCGCTGATGGCCGACTTCGCGGCGGCCCTGCGCGACGTCGGCGCTCACCTCCTCGCCGATCATCGCGGTCGCTACCTGGATGTGGTCGAATGGGTCAAGTCGATCCCCGAACTGGCGAGCCGCTTCTCCGCCTGGGACGCCTTCGCCGACGCCTCCTCCTACGAGGGGCGCGAGGTCCCCTTCTACAAGCGCGCCCAGCTCACCGCCGCCGACCTCGAGCGCACCGGAGTCGCCAGGCTCCCCGGAAGCGAGCGCCTCACCGCCTTCGCCGACAACCTCGTGCCGCACGTGCTGCGCGTCGACGGTGTACTGCGACTGGACCCCCAGCTGACCGCCGCGATCGAAGCTGAAGAACTGCTCCCGCATGGCTCGCCGCAGGAGGTCGAGCTTCGGGCCGCCGCGATCCACGCGGTCGAGCTGCTCGCTGCCGCAACCGCGGACGCTCTCTCTCCTGCCCAAATCGACAGCGCCCTCTGGAACCGCGGCGCTGCCCCGCGCTACAAGTCGCTGCCGCGACCGCGCTGCCGCAACACCGCTTACTGACCCCGGAGATCGGTTAAAAGGGAGCCGGGCTCCAGAGAATCTCGTAGAGACCGTCGAGGGCGTCGCCGACCAGGCTCTCCTCGCCGCCGACCAGCACCTTGTCGGTCTTGCCGTCCATCAGCACCGGGATCCAAGCGGCAACTTTGCCCCGACCCCAGGCGCTCGGGTCCGTCGGCGCCTCGGCGCAGCTGTGGACGCTGCCGTCGCCTTCGACCTCGGCCCAGACCGATTGGCCTTCGGCGCCGGGGGCGCCCTCCTCCTCGAGCACGCTCAGCTGCAGGCACTTGCCCTTGTGGTCGGGAAGCTCGATCAGCGGCAAGGTCGTCCGCAGGGCGGTGGCCATTTCGGTCGCCGACATCCCTTCTTCGCCCTCGTCGACGACGTGGTGGTGGCGCCAGCGGGCGACGCCGACGACCAGGCCCATCTTGCGACGGGTTTTCTCCGTCAGCCCGTAGCAGCGGCGACGGCCGGTTCCCTGCCACTCGGTCAGCAGCCCGCCCGCCTTGAAGAGGCCGGCGCGGCGGTTGACCTGGTGGTAGCTGAGACCGTGGTCACCTTGCGCCAATTCGGTCGGCGAGCGGCCGCCGCAGGCCAGCTCCTCGACCATCCCGGCTTCCCAGAGGTCCGCCAGCAGCCCCAGCGAGGCCCAGGCGTGGGCGTCGATGCGGCCGTCGGGGAGCCGCGTCAGCGAAGCATCGGCGAAGCGGTTGACGAGTTCGTAGAGCTCGGTTCCGCAGGGGTCGCTGAGGGTGTGGGTGACCCTCGAAGGGACGCCCGGCTCCTCTTCGCGCTCGACCACGTCCAGTTCGGCCAGTTTGTTCGCGTAGCGGTAGATCGTCCGCGGCGCGTAGCCCGGGACCTGCTCGGTCAGCGACTTCGTCCGCAGCGGCCCTTCGCCGAGGGCCATCAGGATCGCCCCGGTGGCACCGGCGCTGAGCAGCCGCAGCACGTCGGCGGTCGAGGCGCCGGCGACGCACTCGTCCGCCCCGCTCGCGGGCTCTGCATGTATCCCTTCTAATCCAGTCGTCACTTGTTCGCCCTCCAGGGCGTTTTCACTGCATGAACCACTGACTGGTTCCTTCTCGGTACCCGCTGATCTGGCTTGCTAATCCCTAAAACTCGAAGGAACGCGCCTCACGATGGCGCTCGACCGCCAGCCCAACGAGGCGGTCGCAGAGGGCGGGGTAGTCGATTCCGGTTACCTCGAAGAGCTTGGCGTAAACGCTGGTGTCGGTGAACCCCGGCATCGTGTTGATCTCGTTGACGAGAACCGCTCCGTCGGGCTCGACGAAGAAGTCGCAGCGGGCGAGGCCGGAGCAGCCGGCGAGGGTGAAGACCGAGACGGCGAGCTCGCGGACCCGGGCGACTGCCTCCTCGCCGATCGGGGCGGGAACACGCAGCTCCATCCCGCCCTCGGTGTACTTCGCCTCGAAGTCGTACCAGACCCCTTGGGCGACGATCTCCCCCGGCAGCGAGGCCTCTGGCTCGGCGTTGCCGAGGACCGAGCACTCGACCTCGCGGCCGGAAGCGTTTCCCTCGACGATCACCCGCGGGTCGTGGCGCAGCGCCAACTCGACCGCGGCGTCGAGCTCGTCCAGCTTCTCGACCCGGCTGATGCCGACGCTGGATCCCATCCGCGAGGGCTTGACCCAGAGCGGTAGGCCCATTTGCTCGCAGCGGCCCCACCAGTCGTTGCCCTCGACCGCGGTGAACTCCACCTGCGGCACCCCGTGGGCGGCGAAGAGCCGCTTCAGCGTCAGCTTGTCCATGCAGATCGCCGAGGCCAGCACGTCGGAGCCGACGTAGGGAACCTCTAGCCACTCGAGCAGGCCCTGGATGCTGCCGTCCTCGCCGAAGGCGCCGTGCAGGGCCGGGAAGACCGCATCGGCGCCGAGCAGGCCGCCGCCCGGGACCAGCTCCACCGTGCCGCCCGCAGCGGTCCAGCCGCCGTCGCGGCCGATCGTCACCTCGACCGCCTCGTGCCCTGCCTCGCGGAGGCCGCGGGCGACCGCGGCGCCCGAGCGCAGCGAGACCTCATGCTCGGAGGAGCGGCCGCCCGAGAGGACCGCGACCCTCATTCTTCTTCGCCTTCTTCTTCCGAAGCGCTGACGATTGCCTTGCCGACGGTGATCGTCACCGTCGCCCCCGGTTCGAGTTCCTGGCCAGGGGGCGGGAACTGGTCGATCACCCGGCCGATTTTGCCCTGGACCGGCGTTTCTTCTTCTTCGACGTTGGGGGTGAGGCCGGCGGCGCGGATTTCTTCGACCGCCTGCCGCCGTTCCTTGCCGATCACGTTCGGGACCTTGGCTTCTTCTTCGGCTTCTTCGCCGCTGGAGACGACGATCGCCACCGTCGAGCCCGGTTCGACCCGGCTGCCCGCATCCGGCGACTGGCGGATCACCTGGCCCTTCGGTTCATCGCTTTCCTCTTCGGAGATGCTCGCTTCGAGGCCGCTGCTGCGCAGTCGCTGCACCGCCACTTCGCGCTTCGCCCCGACCAGGACCGGGACCTTGATCAGCTTCGGCCCGCGGGAGACGGAGAGGGTCACCGTGGACCCCTTGGTCGCGGTGTTGCCGCCACCGGGTTCGGTGCGGATCACCACGCCGGGTTCGACCGAGTCGGAGTTGACCCGTTCGACGCCGACGTCGAAGCCAGCGGCCTCCAGCTTCCGCGTCGCCGCCGCCTCCCCTTCGCCGGCGACCGAGGGCACCTTGGCGCTGCCGGGGCCGGCGCTGACGGTCAGCGTCACTTCCGGCTTCGAGCAGAAGAAGGTGATGAAGGCGCAGTCTTCGGAGGCCTGGTCGGCGGGCGGCGAGGCGGCGGGGTCCTGCTCGAGCACTTCGTTCGCCGGCGCTTCGCGCTCGACCCGGATCACGTCGCCGACGCTGAAGCCGTCCTGCTCGAGCAGCGTGATCGCCACCCCGAGCTGGTTGCCGGTCACGTTCGGGACCCGGGTCGAGGTGTCGCGGGTCAGCGCCAGGCCGACGAGGATCCCAATCACGATCGCGGCGACGAGCAGTCCCCAGAGCCACCAGTTGCGCCGGCGCTCGTCCTCCAGCGCCTCCTCCTCGGGGACCCCGACGATCGGCGGCGCGGCCGCGAAGGCTGCCGTGTTCTGGGCGACGCCGGGGTCTTTCAGCGCCGCGTCGAGGGCGGCGATGAAGGCGTCGGCGCTCTGGAAGCGCTGTCCGGGTTCCTTCTCCAGCGCCCGCATCACCACCGCGTCGAGCGCCGGCGAGACGGCCGGGTTGATCGAACTCGGCCGCTGCGGAACCTCGGAGACCTGCTTCATCGCCACCGCGACGGCGCTGTCGGCCTCGAAGGGGACGCGCCGGGTCAGCGCCTCGTAGAGGATCACCCCGATCGAGTAGAGGTCTGAGACCGGCGTCACCTCGAAGCCCTGCGCCTGCTCGGGCGAGAGGTACTGCGGGGTCCCCATCACCGAGCCGGTCTGGGTGATGTCGGAGATGCCGGCGCGGGCGATGCCGAAGTCGGTGACGACCGCTTTGCCCTCTTCGTCGACGATCACGTTCTGCGGCTTCAGGTCGCGGTGAACGATCCCGTTGCGGTGGGCGAAGCGGGCGCCCTCCAGCACCTGCCGAACCAGCGCCACCGCCTGGTCGGGGCTGAGGCCGCGGTCGATCAGCTCCTTCAGGGTCGGCCCCTGCACGTAGCGCATCGCGATGTAGTTGACGTCGCCGTCGGAACCGCGATCGAAGACGGCGACGATGTTCGGGTGCTGGAGCCCGGCCGCGTGCTCGGCCTCGCGCTGGAAGCGCCCGACGAACTCGGCGTCCTGCAGGTAGCGACGGTGCAGGACCTTCAGCGCCACCTGTCGCTGAAGGTGCGTGTCCTCGGCCAGCCAGACGTCGGCCATGCCACCGCTGCCGATCCGGCGCAGGACCCGGTAGCGGTTGTCGACGATGCTTCCCTCGCTGACCTCAGCCAATGTTCCTCATTCTCCGTTCAGGATTTGTTCCGCGACGTCGCGGAAGATCGGGGCAGCGACGTCGCCGCCGAATTCCGGGGTGCACTCGATCGAGACCGCGATTGCGGTCTGGGGGTCGTCGGCCGGCGCGAAGCCGATGAACCAGGCCTGGTTTTCTTCGGCGCCGCCACCGCAGGCCAGGTTGCCCGGCGTTTCCGCGGTGCCGGTCTTGCCGGCCACGGCGACGCCGGGGATCTGCGCGTTGGTTCCCGTTCCTTCGGTGACCACGCCTTCCATCGCCGTCGTCAGCTCTTCCGCCGTCTCCTCGCTGACCGCCTCGCTGTAGACGGAGGGGTCCATGGTCTCGACGGTGCGGCCGTCGGGGTCGATCACCCGCTTCCAGATCTGCGGCTTCATCAGCTTGCCGCCGTTGGCGACCGCCGCCGCCACCTGCGCCATCTGCAGCGGCGTCGCCAGCAGCCGCTCCTGGCCGATCGCGACCCGGGCGAGGTCGACCGGATCGTTGGCGCGCAGGAGCTTGTCGTTTTCGATGTCGTAGACCCCGCTCGCCAGGACCTCTTCTTCGGGCAGGTCGATTGCCGGCTTGGCGTTGAAGCCGAACCGTTCCATGTATTCGAACAGGGTGTCGTTGCCGAGCTGTTGACCGAGCTGGCCGAACCAGGTGTTGACCGAGTTGGTCAGGGCAGTGTCGAGGGTGGCACCGAAGAAGTCCTGGTTGAAGTCGTTCTGCAGCGGGGTCCCTTCGACTTCGAGGGTGCCGGGGGCGTCGATCGTCGTTTCCGGGGTGATCACGCCGCTGTCGAGTCCCGCCGCCGCGGTCACCACCTTGAAGGTCGAGCCTGGCGGGTAGCGACCCTGCGTCGCCCGGTTCAGCAGCGGCGTTTCGATGTCGTCCGAGTTCCACTTTTCGAAGTCGTAGGGAACGCGGTTCGGGTCATAGGGGGCGTTCGAGGCCATCACCTGAACGGCGCCGGTCTTGGGATCGAGCGCGACGACGGCACCGTAACCGGCTTCCTCGAGCTCGCCCAAGGCCAGTCGCTGCGCTTCGGTGTCGATGTTGGTGACGATGTCGTTGCCTTCCTGGGCGTGGCCGAGCAGCTCGTCGGCGATCGAGACGAATTCGGAGTCTTCGCCGATCAGTTCCTCGTTGTGGAACTGCTCGAACTCGGAGTCGCCGTACCTGACGAAGCTGTAGCCGATCGGGTGGCCGAAGAGCGAGCCTTCGGGGTAGCGCCGCACGTAACGTTTGCCGGCGCCCTTCCCCTTCGGCACCGACTTCGCGATCAGCGTCCCGTCGGCGGCGAGGATGCGGCCGCGGGGGATCTGCTGCTGCTCGAACAGCGGCCGCTTGTTGGCGTTTTTTTCTTTCAGCGCGTCGGCCTCGAAGACCGACCAGTAGGACGTGAACCCGATCAGCACCCCGAAGAGGACGACGATGAAGGCGAACAATTTGACGATCTGGCGGTTCACGCCGCGGCTCCCAGAGCAACCGCTCGCCCGGCCGGTTCGACCGCCTCACGGCGGGCCCGGTCGGAGACCAAGAGCAGCAGCGCCAGCAGGACGAAGTTGGCGACGATCGAGCTGCCGCCGTAGCTGATCAAAGGGAGGGTGACGCCGGTCAGCGGGATCACCCGGGTGACGCCGCCGATGATCACGAAGGCCTGGATCGCGAAGACCGCGGTCAGCCCGGTCGCGAGCAGCTTTGAGAAGCCGTCCGAGGCGATGATCGCGGTCTTGAAGCCGCGCGCGGCGATCAGCAGGTAGATCAGGCAGACCGCCGAGGCGCCGAACAGCCCCACCTCATCGACGATCAGCGCGTAGATGGTGTCCGTCTGCGCGGCCGGCAACAGCGCCACCGGTGGATGGCTGCCGGGGATGTAGAGCAGCGATTGCCCGAACCCCTGCCCGAACAGCCCGCCGTCGGCCTGGGCGAAGATCGATTGCAGCACCTGGTAGCCGCTCTGCTGAGGATGCTGGTAGGGGTCAAGCCAGACGTCGACGCGGTCGTGCACGTGCGGCACGGCGTTGGCGAAGAACCAGGCGCCGACCAGAAACAGGGCCATTCCGATCACCACGAACGAAAAGCGGCCGGTGGCGACGTAGAGCAGGGAGAGGAAGGCGGCGTAGAACATCAGCGAGCTGCCGAGGTCGCGGATGTAGACGAGCATGAACATCGAGGCGCCCCAGATCACCAGCAGCGGCCCGAAGTGCTTCAGCGGCGGCAGAGTGACGCCAGCCACCCGCCTCGCCCCCACGATCAGCACCTCGCGGTGCTCGCGCAGGTAGCTGGCCAGGAAGATGACGATGCAGATCTTCGCGAACTCGGCCGGCTGGAAGGAGATCGGGCCGATCTGCACCCCCAGGTATGCGCCGTTGACCTGCTGGCCGATCCCGGGAAGCCGCGGCGCCAGCAGCAGCGCGATCCCCAGGGTCGCGATCAGATAGCGGTAGCGCTCCAACACCTCGTAGTCGCGCAGGAACTCGATCGTCAAGACGAAGAGGACCAGGCCGAGCACGAACAGGGACGCCTGGTCGCGCGCCAGCTCATCGTTGATGCGATAGAGGATCACCAGGCCGAAAGCGGCCAGCAGCGCCATCAGCGGGAACAGGTAGGGGTCGGCGTAGGGCAGCCGGGCCCGAAGGTAGAGGTGGGTGGCGAGACAGATCGCCAGGAAGTAGCCGCCGTAGACGAGGCTGAGGTTGCCGAGCTGGTTGCTTCCCTCCTGGATGAAGACGGCGGCGAAGCCGGCGGTCAGCAGCAGCGCCACCGGGATCAGCGCGATCAGCTCGCGGTTGCGGGTACCCCTCGCGCTCACGGCACGCCCTGCTGGCGCTGCAGGTCCTCGATCAGCGAGACCGCGTCGGCGCGGGAGCGAAGCTCGTGCCCGGTCACCGAGTCGCGGCGGTCGGCGGGCACCGAGCTGGTCTGGATCGGGCTCGCGTAGCGCTCGTCATAGAGGCTGACGCCGAGCGGCAGGTCATAGGGCAGCCCCCGGTAGAGCGCCACCCTGCCGCCATCGTCGGTGCCGAGGAACCAGATCTGGCGGTTGCCCCACCAAGCGCCGAACGCGACCGCTCCCAGCACGACCAGCAGCGCCAGCACCTTCGCGGCCCGCGCCAGGACCCGACGGCGTCGGCGCGGGAGCGAAGCTCGTGCCCGGTCACCGAGTCGCGGCGATCGGCGGGAACCGAGCTGGTCTGGATCGGGCTCGCGAAGCGTTCCTCATAGAGGCTGATGCCAAGCGGAAGGTCATATGGCAGGCCGCGGTACAGGGCAAC